>FR900133.1:3516-9461 GCA_000437755.1 Roseburia sp. CAG:303 | reverse complement strand
CACAGTTATGCCAGGTTGATAGGACAGTTGGAGCATCTTTCAGATGATACACAGAATATATTAGAAATAGCTGCACTTGTCCATGATATTGGCATTAAGATTTCAGAACTGAAATATGGAAATTGTAATGGAAAAAATCAGGAAAAAGAAGGAAAAGCAGAAGCAGAAAAATTATTGACAGAATTAGGATATCCTCAGGAAGTGATAGAGAGAGTTTCTTATTTAGTAGGACATCACCATTCCTATGATCAAATAGAAGGAATGGATTATCAGATTCTTGTTGAAGCTGATTTTATTGTAAATATGTACGAAGATGCAGAGTCAGAAGAAAATTGCAGGAAAGTTTGTAAAAGAATATTTAAAACAGAAAGTGGAACCAGGATTTTTAAAGAAATGTTTGGAATTTAAAAATGGACATTTCCCAATGTCAGGAATTGTCCATTTTTAAACTATTTCGTAATGTTTTTGAGCCATTTCAGAGATTGGTAGCGGTAAATACAAACAGGAATTTTTAAAATTTCATCACTTAACAGAATTATATATACGATGATTACTGGCAGTTTTAAGGCAAACGCAGCAATGAAGCCAAGCAAAATGGAAATTCCCCACATAAACGAAGTATCTAAAAACAGTCCGAAACGGGTATCGCCGCCGGCACGGAAAACTCCAACAACGAGAACTGTATTAATTGCCTGGCCGATAACGAAATAGCTCATGACAAGCATCATTTTTGAGAGATATTCACTGGCAAGCGGCGTAAGAACCATAAAATGTATGGACAAAGGCCGGATAATCAGGACAATCACTGAACCGATGCAACCGGTTATAATAGCAAGTTTAAGGAATTTCTGGCCATATTGTCTGGCTCGTTCCTGATTGTCTTCACCAATGGTTTTTCCGATCATAATGGCGGTAGCATTTGCAATACCAAAGGTTACGACCATAGCCAGCTGTCTTGTAACCTGCGTTACGGAATTGGCTGCCGTGGCTGCACTTCCCAGATGCCCTATAATTGCTGAAATACAGGAAGTACCAAGTCCCCAGGCAACTTCATTGGCAATTACAGGAAGCGAATATCGCGAAAAGTCTTTGGATATTAGCTTATCATGCAGCCGGAAATAAGAAAAGTGGAATTGGCAGGTGGGGTTATATTTTTTGTCATAAAGTATTACAATAAGTAATTCCACAGTACGTGCAATCAGAGTTCCCCAGGCAGCACCTCGGATTCCCATATTTAGAGGTGTAAATATAAAAATATAATTTGCAGCAATATTTGTAATCAGGGAACACAAGTAAACAAGGGTTGCAATAACAACGTGCTCCATGCTTCGCATTGTATTCAGATATACCATTGTAATGGCAGATAATACATAGGAGAAGCATACGATATGCAGGTAAGAGACCCCTTCGGCGGCAACCTCAGGATCATTTGTGAAAATATGCATAATCGGATTTGCAAATGCAAAGGTAGCGGTCATAAAAGCAAAGCTGACAAGCAAAGCATATTTCATTTCAATTCCAAATATTTTCTGAATGGTAGGAAGATCACCTTTTCCCCAATACTGAGCGATAAGCACTGCACCGCCGGAAGTAATGCCAAAGAGAAATAAGCTCAAAATAAAAAATACCTGGCTGCCCAGAGATGCACCGGAAAGTGTTTTTTCGCCGATTCGCCCAAGCATGATAACATCTGTGGAAGAAATTCCCACGTTAATCAGATTTTGCAATGCCATAGGAAGAACCAAAAAAAATACACTTTTGTAAAATTGTTTGTTATCCATAGAAATAGTAGTCCTTTCTTTTCCTTTGATTTAATTAAATAAAGAAACAATAAAGAAGATTATATGCGATAAAGAATAAGAAAGCAAGAAAAAAATAAAAAAGTTAAAAAAGTACTTGACAAAAATTAAAAATAAGAGTAGAATAACATCGTTGTTAAGAACAATGTGTGTGTAGCTCAGCTGGATAGAGCACTTGGCTACGGACCAAGGTGTCGGGAGTTCGAATCTTCTCACGCACGCTAAAAGGACTGGAAGTTGCCAGTCCTTTTTTTGTACAATAACGGTTCATTAAACATAACCAATATTATTGAAATACAGTGATTAACTTGCAATTATGCGGAATAATTGGTAAAATGTAAAAGTAGTAAGGCATATGAGGAAGGTTTAGGTTGAGCAATTATGCAAAAGAAAGTGTATATGTGTCTTATGACAGCTGGAATGGTTACTGTATTAACATCATGTGAAAATAATCTGACCGGGAAGCATAAGACAGAGGAAAAAGAAGAAATTTCAGTTGAGGCAAGCAGCAAAGGAAACCCGGTGACAGGATTTGATGCTGCTGGAAACCGGATATACGGAGGAGATCCGGCAGCATTGGTGGATGGTGACACGGTTTATCTGTATACAGGACATGATACATCTACAGGGGATTCCTATGTAATTCCGGAATGGATGTGCTATTCATCAAATGATATGGAAAACTGGAAATATGAGGGAACAATTTTATCCTGCAAAGATATCAGCTGGGCTGACAAGAATTCTGCATGGGCGGGTCAGACCATAAAGCATTATAATTTTTCAGAAGGAAAAGATATGTATTATTTTTACTTCTGCTCCTGGGACAGCACATCAGAGGGAAAACAATCCATAGGAGTTGCTGTGTCAGATAATCCGGTAAGTGGATTTACAGATATCGGTCATCCTCTTGTACGGGGAACAGATACACCGAATGAGAGCTCGACATGGAATGATATTGATCCGACGGTTTGGATTGAAGCGGATGAACAGGGCGAGGAACATAGATATCTTTGTTGGGGAAATGGAAAAAATTATATATGTGAATTAAATGATGATATGATTTCTGTGAAAGATCTTGATGGCGATGGAAAAATTACATTTGGTACAGATATACTGGAAAAGGAGGTACCGGAAGAATATACGGAAGCTCCATGGATTTATCGCAGACAGGATGAACAGGGCAATTATTATGGTGATTATTATCTGTTTTATGCGTATGGATGGAGAGAACAGATGGCATATGCGACAACAGACGATTTGCTTTATGGAGAGTGGAAATTTGGTGGTGTGATTATGCAGCCGACAGCAACATCTAATACAAACCATATGGCAGTTATTGACTTTAAGGGAAAAACATATTTTATATATCATAATGGTTCTCTGGATGGTGGGAGCGGATACCGGCGTGCAGTATCTGTACAGGAACTTAATATCAGGGAAAATGGTATTGTGGATGCATTACAGGAAAATGCAGCCGGACTTAATGCAAAATATACCATGATAAAAAATAAAGATGGACAGATGCTTTCCCATGCAATGTTTGTGAATTCGTCCCTGGATAGTAATTATCCATATGTGAATCTGCCACTTGGAATGAATTTAAGTAGTCAGGAAAGCGATCAGAGATGGATTATAAGACCGGGAAAGGCAGATTCGTCAAAAAAATCATATGTATCTATAGAATCTTACAATAAGCCAGGATTATATATTACGGCAGTAAATAAACTGTTGAAGCTGTCACAGAATTTTAACGGAACAATGACAGATGCACAGACATTTAAAACAGTAAAGGGACTTGCTGGAGAAGGTGTTTCGTTTGAGAGCATATCCGCTCCTGGAATGTATATTACCTATGTATCCGGAAAAGTATTGAAATTAACGGATGGTTCAAAGGCAGATAAATGTACGTTTTATCTGGAAGCTGAAACAAAAGAAGAATAACAGACAGGAAAAGAGGAATTGAAACAATGTATGATGTTGTAATTATCGGTGCAGGACCGGGAGGAATTTATTCGGCATATGAACTGATAAAATTAAATAAAGGACTGAAAATCGTAGTGCTTGAGGAAGGAAATCCTCTGGAAAAGAGAAAATGTCCGATCGATGGAAAGAAGGTAAAGAGCTGTATTAATTGCAAAACCTGTGCAATTATGAATGGCTTTGGCGGAGCTGGTGCATTTTCGGATGGAAAATATAATATTACAAATCAGTTTGGCGGAACATTGTATGAATACATCGGCAAAGAAGAAGCCATTGACCTTATGCGATATGTCGATGAAATTAATATGGCATATGGCGGCGAAGGAACAAAGCTATATTCTACCGCAGATACGGAATTAAAGAAATTATGTCTGGAAAATAAGCTTCACCTTCTGGATGCGCAGGTACGTCATCTTGGAACGGATGTGAATTATGTAGTACTTCATAATCTGTTTGAAGAATTAAAAGATAAAGTAGAATTTGTATTTAACTGTAAGGCTGTACATGTACAGGCACTGGATGAAGGCTACGAGATTATTACCGAAAAGGAAAAATATCTCGGCAGACAATGTATTATTTCCGTGGGACGAAGCGGAAGCAAATGGATGGAAAGTGTCTGCAGCGATTTGAACATAGAAACAAAATCAAATCGGGTCGATATTGGTGTCCGGGTAGAACTTCCGGCAGAAATATTTTCCCGTCTGACCGATGAATTATATGAAAGCAAAATTGTATACAGGACGGAAAAATTTGAAGATCTGGTGAGGACATTCTGCATGAATCCGCGTGGAGAAGTGGTGAACGAGAATACAAATGGAATCATTACAGTAAATGGACATAGTTATGCAGATCCGAAACTGCTTACGGAAAATACGAATTTTGCACTGCTTGTATCGAAACATTTTTCTGAGCCGTTTAAAGACAGTAACGAATATGGTGAAAGTATAGCCAGATTGTCCAATATGCTGGGCGGAGGAGTTATGGTACAGCGTTTTGGAGATTTGGTCCGTGGAAGAAGAAGTACGGTTCAGAGAATCGAAGAAGGATTTATTACCCCGACACTGGCGGCAACACCGGGCGATTTGAGTCTGGTTATTCCGAAACGAATTCTGGATGGAATTATAGAAATGATTTATGCATTGGATAAAATAGCTCCCGGAACGGCGAATGATGATACACTGCTGTATGGTGTTGAGGTCAAATTCTATAATATGGAAGTGGAAATCAATCATGATTTGGAAACCAGCCGGGAAGGATTGTTCGTCATCGGGGACTGCAGCGGAGTAACACATTCCCTGTCTCATGCTTCTGCAAGCGGTGTCTATGTGGCAAGACATATTGCAGGGAAGCAGAGGGCCTGAATAAGAGGAGAAAGTGAGGTGTAAAAAATGAGAAAAGATGATTTTGATTTAGAGCATTTTAATACGGTAATGAAAGCGGTTATCAGCATACTGGTAGCACTTATACTGATTATTGTGTTAATTTCGATGGTTGCAAAGGTAGCATGGGTTTTATTCCGGATAGCACTTCCTTTGCTTGTAGTGGCAGCGATTGCCGCATGGATTTGGAAATACATAGAGAACCGGTAACAGACAGAAGAAACATCTGATGGTGTGCGGACTAAGCTGTGCTTCATGACTATGTAGGCGGGCGGCATTTGCCGCCTGCTTTTTGGGATAAAATATTATCTGCAGTCAGAAGCATCATTATCTGCAGAATTTTTAGAAGAGTTGTATGAGTTATCAGCACGGTTCTTTGAAGAATTTGTGCAGTCGGAAGCAGAATTCTGTGAAATGTTCCGGGCAGAGTTTTTAGAGCTGTTTTTGTAAGTGTTCTGGGTAGAGTTAGTAGAATTTTTAGACATAATTATCCTCCTATGCTGCAGATGATGCTGCAAATAACGATATTAGTGGTTACAAATAGTAGTATGCTAAAAAAATTAAAAAATATTAAAAAAAACACTTGCAATTTTCGACATTATGTATTAGAATACTTATGTAAAAAGAAATAACCCTTCAAATGTTTCTTTTTATGTTATAACCCCTTATTAATTATTTATACTCCCCTCAATACCTCGTGGCTCCCCCGCGAGGTATTACTTTATCTCAGCCGGCATCCTTTGTGTTCTCAGAGGGTGCCGGTTTTCTTTACAGCAGAAAAATTATA
>FR900133.1:0-3508 GCA_000437755.1 Roseburia sp. CAG:303 | reverse complement strand
CAGCAGAAAAATTATATCCGGATCCAGTCGGAAAATACTTTTGAAAAAATCCAAGAATACTGGAGAACTCTGGAAACGTCCGCATATTATAATAATATAACACCGGAAGATAAGATATCCGGTCAGATAATATAAAGGGTAAATGGAGAAAAAAGTGTATATAGAAAATATTTCAGCGGCACAGTTAAAGGAGTTTGTCTTTGATGACAGATATAAAATAATTGACCTGAGAGAGTTCTCAAAGTACCAGAGAGAACATGTAATCGATGCAATACATGTTAGTACGGAGGATATTACGAACGGAAGAATGGGGCATATCCGTCAGCGGAGGGTTATCCTGTATTGTGACAGAGGTGGAGAAAGCATAAGGATGGCACGGATTCTGGCAGAAGATGGCTATCTGGTAAAGAATGTAATCGGCGGATACAGAGAAATAAAAAAGATAAGGGAAATAATAGAATAGATACGGAAAATAAAGTAAAAAAAGTAAGGTTTTGCTTAAATTAGAATTGACAAAAGCATAAGGAAAACTTACAATCTAATGAGAAAACAAAATATATTGGAGAACATATGAAAACTTATAAGTTAATGGCACCTTGCCACTTTGGATTAGAGGCAGTGCTGAAAAGGGAAATTTTAGATTTAGGTTATGAAGTTACATCCGTAGAGGATGGAAGAGTAACTTTTGAAGGAGATGATGAGGCGATCTGCCGGGCAAATATTTTTTTGAGAACAGCAGAACGTATCATGATTCAGGCAGGCCGTTTCAGGGCAACTACTTATGATGAGCTTTTTGAAGGAATAAAGGTACTTGACTGGCAGGAATATATACCGGAAAACGGAAAATTCTGGGTAACAAAGGCATCTTCTATAAAGAGTAAATTATTCAGTCCTTCCGATATACAGAGAATCGCAAAAAAAGCAATGGTGGAATGTCTGAAGGAAAAGTATAAAATTTCCTGGTTTAAAGAGGACGGAGCAGAATACCCGGTGAGAATATTTCTGTTTAAGGATGAAGCTATTATAGGAATCGATACAACGGGTGAATCACTTCATAAAAGAGGATATCGCAAGTTGTCTTCAAAAGCACCGATATCAGAAACTCTGGCAGCAGCATTGATTATGCTTACACCATGGAAAAAAGACCGGATTCTGGTAGATCCGTTTTGCGGAAGCGGTACATTTCCGATCGAAGCAGCGATGATGGCAGCTAACATGGCACCTGGTATGAACCGGGAATTCCTGTCGGAAAAGTGGGATAATATCATTAAGAAAAAAGTATGGTATGATGCTTTGGATGAGGCGAATGATCTGGTCGATTTAAGCTGTGAAACGGATATCCAGGGATATGATCTTGACCCGGATATGGTAAAAATAGCAAGGCAGAATGCGGCACTTGCAGGGGTTGATGGACGGATTCATTTTCAGCAGAGAGATGTGAAGGATCTGAGTCATAACAAAAAATATGGATTTCTAATTACGAATCCACCGTATGGAGAACGATTGGAAGAAAAATCTGCACTGCCACAGCTGTATAAAACAATCGGAGAAAGATTTGCAGCACTGGACGACTGGTCTGCATACATCATAACTTCTTATGAAGAAGCAGAGAAATACATGGGACGTAAGGCAGATAAGAACCGGAAAATATATAATGGAATGATAAAAACATATTATTATCAGTTTTTAGGGAAAAAACCGCCTAAAAAGACGCAAAAACAGAAATAGGCAACATATATTTAGACATTGACAGGCTTTGCTAAAGCCGGAGGAAAATAATGAAAAACAGGGTTTACTATTTTTTAATAATGATTGTTATTTTTACCCTTGGGTATTTTGCGTTCCGGGGCATAACAAAGACAGAATATATTGCCCAGGGATATGAGATGGAAAATCTGGCGGATGAATGGAAAAGCACCATCTCCTATAGTGTAAATAACAGTGATTTTACACTGTATATAGATGGCATTGAGGTAAATGCAAAGAAACAGGGGATTTATATGGATACATCCATGATTCTGATGATACCATATAAGCAATACCGCGATTTGTTTAACTGTGCAGTCAATCTGTATAATGGCAGCAGGCTCACGATCGAGAAAGCAACAGTGGAAATGGAACTCAATGTCGGAAGTTCGGAGATGACGGTAAACAACACGAAATATGTGCTGGAAACCGCACTGGTGTTTAATGATGATACATTATATGTTCCGATTGATGCAGCCGTAAAAGGACTGGGATATACCTGTAATTGGGATATTAATACCAATGTTGCAACGATTATTAATAATAATCCGGAAAGCAGTATTCTGCCCTATCGTTATAGTTATGTAGATAAGCAGAAGAATACCGTAGTACGAAAGCAGGGAAATCTTGGGACATGCTGGGCAACAGCGGCACTTACTGCACTGGAGACATCTCTGATGCCAGAAGAAAATTATTATTTTTCGGCGGATCATATGTCTTTGAATAATTCCTTTAATCTGGAACAGTACGAAGGCGGATCTTCTACGATGTCAACAGCATATCTGCTGGCATGGCAGGGACCGGTGCTGGAAGCCGATGATCCATATGGAGATGGTGAGACAAATCCGGATTTGCAGGCAGTAAAGCATGTGCAGGAAATACAGATGTTAGAATCCAAAGACCTGCAGAAGATAAAGGAAATGGTGTATAAATATGGAGGAGTACAGACTTCGCTGTATACAATTATGCAAAATACATTTGATTATTCCAAATACTATAACGAAAAGACGAATTCCTACTGTTATGTAGGTACTGAGAAGCCAAATCATGATGTTGTAATTATCGGATGGGATGATAATTATCCGAAAGAAAAATTCCGCGCAGATATTGAAAGTGATGGAGCATTTATCTGCCAGAACAGTTGGGGAACAAAATTTGGCGATAATGGAATTTTCTATGTATCATATTATGATTCTAATATCGGTATGCATAATATTGTGTATACAAGAGTGGATGATACCGATAACTATGCCCAGATATATCAGTCTGATTTATGCGGATGGGTGGGAAAACTTGGCTATGAAAAAGAAGATGCCTGGTTTTCCAATGTATACACCGCTGAGCAGGCAGAATTTTTAAGCGCGGCAGGTTTTTATGCGACCGGAGTGGATACGCAGTATGAAATCTATGTTTGTGAAAATTTTACGGATTCATCTTCATTGAAGCAGGGGTTGAAAAAGGTTGCATCCGGAAGCTTTGTAAATGAAGGCTATTATACGGTGGATTTTGATGAAATGGTAAAAATTGAAGCCGGACAGAAATTTGCAGTAGTAGTAAAGATAAAGACACCGAATGAAAAGAAACCGGTGGCAGTAGAATACAGCAGCGATTACTATACAAAAACTGTCAATATTACAGATGGAGAAGGATATGTCAGTGCAGATGGTCAGGAATGGGTAAATACGGAATCAACCTATGCATGTAATTTATGTTTAAAATGTTATACAAAGAGATAAGAATAGGTAATTGCGAAACACTTAAA
>FR900132.1:6088-9691 GCA_000437755.1 Roseburia sp. CAG:303 | reverse complement strand
CCATAATCAACATAAAAATCCAAAACTCCATTGTAAATCTCCTTTACTATAACCTGAATCCGTGAAGTTCATCCTTTAGGCGAACCAACCTGCCAAGGGCAAGTTGGTTTCATGATAAAAACATACTTCAATGTCTATTTTCAGTACAAATGTCGTGACTCCAAACTCTCATTGGGCAAAAAAGGGTACACGAAATAAGCCTGTTATAAAATTGCTTTGTTACTTATGCGTTTGTGACAGCATATTTCTGACAGATATCAGAAAATATATGCCGCCAGACGTTGCTTTTTCCAAGGCCGATTATCAACTGGCGTGCATGCATGGTTATATGGCCTGCCATCATGATCAGGTTGCTGATAACTGTGCGTAAACGACGGCGTTTAACATCCCTCTTCTGACGGGGTGCCCGTCCTCCAATTGTTCCCTGACCGATCATACGCAGAATGTTATATGCGATCATCCCCAATTCGAGTATCAGTGCATTGGTCGCGAACTTTCCGGATGGAAGCCGCTCCAGATCCATGTCAGTTTTTACCTCACTATGAAACTGCCCACATTCCCCATGGGCATGATACAGATTGATGCATTGTCGATGGAGTCATTTCCAGAATCAAGGCGGATCAACAGTGGCTTATCTGTCAGTTTGTGGCAAAGAGTTATTGTTTCCTGCAGGAATTCAACTGTCCCCTTTTGGCAGTGCTGTTTTCCTTCACGGAGTTCGAAATTGATGGCATACCCCTCGCTACCGATATATGCCATCATAGGCGCATAGCCGTCAAAACCTTTGTAGGTACGTGAAACACCTTTCTTTTTGGATTTCGAATTATCCATAGGTGTCACATCGATATCTACCGGAACAAGACCATTCGGTTGAGTTTTTTGATGAAATCGCTTTTCCCAAGGAGGGCACCCACAACAGCCAGACCGCTGGCTGGGATAATGCGTTCATTTGTAAACTCAACAATAATATTCTTATTGGTGTTAAGTGTGATTCGATGGTTGTTATTCATGATAAAAGACTCCAATCTATAGGTTTTGTTACGTCTATTTTACCATATATTTTCTTCACCTGGTGGGTGAATAATGATATTGAACAACAAAATATCGCAAAAGCTTGAAATATAGGATTTAAGGAGTCTGTGAAGGAATCAACTTCACGGATTCAGGTACTCCTTAAAATACTTTCTTACATTCTTTTGCAAATCTTATTCACTTTATTATAAACCATTCACCCTCAAAATACAATATATTCTGTTTTCCCCAATATAAAAGGCACTCACATCGTGCAAGTGCCTGAAAACGATTCATTATTTGTAATTCTACCCAAACGGATTTTCTCCGACATATCTTTGCTCCAGCGGCTGGTTGTAATTTATCTCATCATATGCAACACCAATCATTTTAAATACATCAAACAGTGTTTTTCCGTAATGCCCAAATGCCACTGCACCGTGATGCGGATAATTTTTTTCTATCAGAACATATCTGTAAAATCTTCCCATTTCTTTTATTGCAAACACACCAATGCTTCCAAAGGATTTTGTCGGCACTGGAAGTACTTCTCCCTCTGCGACGTATGCTCTCAAAATATTATCTGAGGTTGACTGGAGTCTGTAAAAAGTAATGTCTCCCGGTATAATATCTCCTTCCAGTGTTCCGTTTGTCACTTCTTCCGGCAGACTTCTCGCCATAATCATCTGATTTTTCATCTCACACTTTGTCAATTTGGAAGAATTTGTATTTCCGCAGTGGAATCCCATAAATACATCCGTATTTTTATAATCAAATCTGCCTTTTATGGACTCCTGATACATATCCTGCGGAACAGAATTGTTAATGTCCAGAAGTGTGACTGCGTCCTTACTTACACAGGTGCCTATGTATTCACTCAATGCTCCGTAGATATCCACTTCACAGGATACCGGAATGCCCCTTCCTGTCAGCCGGCTGTTTACATAACATGGTACAAAACCAAATTGTGTCTGGAATGCCGGCCAGCATTTTCCTGCGATTGCAATATATTTTTTGCATCCCCTGTGACTTTCTATCCAGTCAAGCAGTGTCAGTNNNTCTATCCAGTCAAGCAGTGTCAGTTCATACTGAGCCAGTTTTTCCAGTATTTCAGGCTTTTTATTTCCTTCTTTCAATTCCTGCTCCATATCCGAAACGACCTGTGGGATTCTTTTATCTCCAGCATGCTTATGAAAACTTTCAAACAGGTCAAGTTCAGAGTTTTCTTCAATTTCCACTCCCAGATTATATAACTGCTTTATCGGAGCATTGCATGCCAGAAAGTTGGAAGGCCGTGGTCCAAATGTAATAATTTTCAATTCGGATAATCCAAGGACTGCCCTTGCAGCCGGAATAAATTCATGAATCATATCAGCAACCGTACCGGCGTCACCAACCGGATATTCCGGAATATATGCCTTGATATTTCTAAGTCTCAGATTATAACTTGCATTCAGCATACCACAGTATGCATCACCCCTGCCCTGGATTAAATCCTGCTGACTTTCTTCTGCCGCTGCCACAAACATCTTTGGTCCTTCAAAATGTTTCGCCAGAAGTGTTTCTGAGATTTCTGGTCCAAAATTACCAAGATAGACACAAAGTGCATTGCATCCTGCTTTCTTTATATCCTCCAGTGCCTGAACCATATGAATTTCACTTTCCACGATGCAAACCGGACATTCATAAATACTGTCCATTCCATATTTTTTTGCATACTCTGCCACAACTGCTTTTCTTCTGTTTACCGAAAGGCTTTCCGGGAAACAATCCCTGCTTACCGCTACAATGCCTATCTTTACCTCTGGAATATTATTTATCTTATTCATCTTTCCTTCCTCCTTGTTTCATTTTTAATCAAATCATAAATTCCTTTACAGGCAGGATATATCTGCCTGAAAGTTTCATAGCATCTGTCATAATTTTCGACAAGCTTCTTTTCCGGTTCAACAAACTCTTTTATTTTCACTATCTTCTCTGCCGCTTCCTCCACGGTTTTATATTCCCCGCAGGCAACTGCTGCCAGCATAGCTGCTCCAAGAGACGGCCCTTCCTCGCGTTCCGGTATCTCCAATCTGAGATTCAGCACATTTGCCAGTATTCTAAGCCAAAGTCTGCTTTTTGCACCTCCACCGCATACCTTTGTGCTTTCGACTTTTATCCCTGACTTTTTTGATATTTCCAGCATATCACGGAACGCAAATGCAACTCCTTCCAGAACGGCCTGTGTCATATGACATCTCCCGGTATCCATGGACATTCCGATAAACGTTCCTCTTGCATCCGGATTATTATGCGGAGAACGCTCTCCCATAAGGTATGGCAGAAAATACACCTGATTTTCTCCCAGATTTTCTATGATGGATTGTTCTTTTTCGTAGTCTTTTGTGTAAAGAATATCTTCCATCCCCCATTTATTGCAGGATGCCGCACTCAGCATACACCCCATAAGATGATACTTTCCGTTGGCATCACAAAACGAATGAAGACCGTTATTTTCATCTGCACGAAATGTATCTGACGATATAAAGACAGTCCCGCTTGTCCCCAGTGAAAGATTACATTTTCCCTCTCCTACGGTTCCCGTAGCCA
>FR900132.1:0-6025 GCA_000437755.1 Roseburia sp. CAG:303 | reverse complement strand
TTACCTCTGCATTGATTCCAAGTTCATCCGCTGCCTGATGCAAAACCGTACCAATACACTCATAGCTTTCATATACCCTCGGAAGCATCTCCTCTGTAATTCCACAAATCGTACACATTTCCTGCGACCAGCACCTGTTTTTTACATCAAATAGCAAGGTTCCGGATGCATCGGAAACATCTGTGCTGAACACACCTGTCAGCATATAGGCAAGATAATCCTTTGGCAGCATTATCTTTTTTATTCTTTTAAAATTTTCCGGTTCATTTTTCTTCATCCATAATATTTTAGGAGCAGTAAATCCCGCAAATGCGATATTTGCCGTATAAGAAGATATAATCTTTTTTCCAATCTGCTGGTTCAGATAATCACATTCTTCCTGCGTTCTTCCATCATTCCACAGAATGCATGGTCTTATTACATTGTTATTTTCATCAAGGACAACAAGTCCATGCATCTGACCGCCAAAACTGATTCCCGCCAGTTCTCTTCTATCCACCCCTTCCAGAAGACGTTTCATTCCATTCATCACACTGCGATACCAATCCTCCGGATTCTGCTCTGCCCATCCTGTTTTCGGAAAATAAATCGGATATTCTTCTGTCACTGTATTGATAATCGTTCCTTCCTTATCCATCAGCAGAAGCTTTACGGATGATGTTCCTAAATCTATTCCTGCATAAAGCATTCTTTCACCTCCATATGTACCGGTTTTCTTTCCAAAAGTTTTTCACTTCTGGAGTCTGGCTGTGAACCTCCTATATAAATATCATATTCCTGTGATATCACTGGGTTTCCGGATTCATCAAAGACATAAAAATCTTCCTTTGTAAGTATCACTTCTATTTCTTTTGATTCTCCCTTTTTCAGAAATACTTTTTTTATTTTCTTCAGCTGTGGATTCGGTACCCATTCTTCTCTCGCTCCCACATATACCTGAACCGTTTCGGTTCCATCCATTTTTCCGGTATTTTTTATTATAGTTTTTATATCGACATGATCCGCATCTTCTATAAGCACTGTGTTCTCATATTCAAATTTTGTATATGACAGGCCATATCCAAACGGATAAAGTGCCTCGTTTTTCATATAACGGTAGGTTCTGTTTTTCATGGAATAATCCGTAAATTCCGGTAATTCTTCCATTGTCCTGTAAAATGTAACCGGAAGTTTTCCTTCAAAATCCGCTTCCCCAAACAGCAATCTTGCAATGGCTTTTCCTCCTCTTGCACCGGGATACCATCCCTGAATGATTCCATCCAGATTTTCTTCCTCCCAGTTTAAGGTCATTGCACTGCCGGTCATATTTACAAGTATTACAGGCTTCCCGCTTTCCTTTGCAATTTTTAAAACCTCTGTCTGGATTCCCGGCAGATGAAGATATGGTTTGTCTCCCATTCCATAATCACTTCCTGTATCTCCGTCTTCTCCCTCAAGAGTTGCGTCGAGTCCCATTACCGCAATAACTACATCACTTTCACTGCATATTTCCTTTATCTCCGCAACCCTGTCGCATTTAACTGCCATTTGGTTTATCTGGTCCCGGAACAAATGGCATCCCTCAGAATAAAGAACTCTCACATCGTCCCCGACATAATCCTGTATCCCTTCCAGGACAGTGATATACCTTGATGATGTTCCCTCATAATTACCATCAAGCGACCTTCTGTTATTCGCATTTGGTCCAAGAACGGCAATAGTTTTTATCTTGTTTTTATCAAGCGGCAGGATATTGTCTTTATTTTTTAATAATACAACGGATTTCTCCGCAGCTCTCTCATTGAGTTTTTTCATTTCATCTGAATCCACAACCGAATATGGTATCTGATTATATGGATTATCGTCCGCATCCCCTAAGATACCCAGTTTCATTCTTGTCATGAAAATGCGCTCCAGTGCCTCATCGATTCGTTCCATACTGACCTTATTTTCTTTGAAGGCTTCTACGAGATTTGGGAAAACAACACCCAGATTAAAATCACATCCGTTCATCAGTGCCATAGCCGCAGAATCAACCGGATTATCCGTGACCTCATGGCCTCCGTGAAAATCCAGCAGTGCAAGGAAATCCGAAACTACCATGCCGTCAAAACCCCATTCATCCCGGAGAATCTCTATTAACAGCCTTTTATTTCCACAGCATGGCTGTCCATCCAGGCGATTATAAGCTCCCATGACTGCTTCCACCTTTGCTTCCTGAACACAGACCTTAAATGCAGGCAGATACGTTTCTCTTAAATCCTGCTCACTTACCTGTGCATCAAACATATGCCGCATGGACTCCGGACCGCTATGCACCGCAAAGTGCTTTGCACATGCTGCCGTTTTCAGATATTTCTCATTATCCCCCTGCATTCCTCTGATATAGGCTGCTCCCAGTCTTCCTGTCAGATACGGATCCTCTCCATAAGTTTCATGTCCCCTTCCCCAACGAGGGTCCCGGAAGATGTTTACATTTGGTGCATAAAAGGTAAGTCCCTTGTAAATACCTCTGTCCCCATATTTTTGCTGCATATTATATTTCGCCCTTGCCTCTGTCGATATGGCATCCGCTACCTCATACACAAGTTCCTCATCAAAGGTAGCTGCCAGTGCTATCGCCTGCGGAAATACAGTAGCTATCCCTGCCCTTGCAACCCCATGAAGGGATTCATTCCACCAGTTATACTCTGCTATGCCAAGCCTCTCGACAGCCTTTGCCTCATGTACCATCTGTGAAACCTTTTCTTCCAGTGTCATTTTTGAAATAATATCTTTTAGCTTTTCCTTCATCTGCATTCATCTTCCTTTCCACGGTTTATTCATTAATTGCAAAACTTATAATGTATCTTTTAATCTTATCATAGTCCTTTCCTTCTTTTTTGTCTTATCATATTTTGCTGTTTTTTTCTTGCTTTTTGCTGAAAATAATGCTAATATAATCTTAGATTTCTGTGTAAATTTTAAGGAAGAAAGGATTGTAAAACATATGGAAAATCAACAAAATGCAAAAAATAATGCCATTCATGAGATGGTTGCTTTCCGTGAAAATTCCACGGTTCTTATCTGGGAAAACCGGCTGAATCTGAGCTACGATTCACACTGGCACACAGCTATGGAAATTCTTATTCCCATGGAAAACAGTTATGATGTATCTGTCAGTTCCAAAAATTTCCATCTTCTTCCAAGGGAAATACTCTTGATTCCTCCGGGTGAAATTCACTCTCTCCATGCCCCTGATATCGGACTTCGATATATTTATCTGATTGATATTTCTTTTTTGAATAATATCCGGAACTTTGTTTCGATTCAGGCACTTATGGAACAGCCTGTTTATATTACGCGTGAAAATTATCCCAAAATATATGAAACTATTCTGGATATGTTTCTTGAAATAAAGCAGATGTATTTTGAAGATAAGGAATATTCTGAAATGACTATCTATTCCATCCTTTTAAAAATTTTTGCGGAATTAGGATACCACCGGGCCAATAATCACGAATTATTTCCTAATACGCGCATCTATAAGAAAAAAGAATACATTCAGAAACTGAATGCGGTTTTAGATTTTATTGATTTAAACTATGCAGAAGACTTAAAACTGGAACATCTGGCCTCCATGGCAGGCTTCAGCCAATACCATTTTTCCAGACTGTTTACGGAATATACCGGTCACAGCTTCTGTGATTATGTGAATTTAAGAAGAATAAAAGCCACAGAAAGCCTTCTTTCAAACGATAACCTGTCAATTACAGAAATAGCAATGCTGTCCGGTTTTTCCAGCATTGCTACTTTTAACAGGCTTTTTAAGAAATTTAAAGGATGCAGTCCGAGCGAATTCCGGAACCTGAAGAAACATATGTAAAGCCAAACTTTTTATCTGCTTAAAAGATTCCGGAATGTATTTTCCAGGGGTTTCGCAGTGCCTTCATAATCCTTATATTTCATCGCGCACCACCCTTTCATTAATGCTCATTACCAGCTCCTGAACCTTCTTCCTGTCCGGTTCTTTCGGCAAATCGGTATTCTCTGCCGCATAATGCAGCCGCATTTCATAATCAGAAAGCAATTCATAAAAACTCTCATGGAAAGTTCCGTCTTCTTTCTGATATTTACCGGAACGGATATCCATCAAAAGCCCATGTTCCTTTGTCCGATATGTATTTATCTCACCTTTTTCCAGAATATCCAGTGCCATCATGAATAACCGAATAAGATGCATTGCATGTTTATTCAGATGAATATCATCTTTCTTCTTATTGCGTTTGCCAATTTTTTCATAGTCTTTCACTACATTTGACATGGTATTCCACATATTTGCATAATCCCGAAGCGGATAATGTGTCATATTTGCATTTACAAATATTTCTGTTTCCATTTCCGGATTTACAGCCTTATCAATAAAAATCTCCATACTACCATTTTCAAAACTTTTATAGCTTTGATTAAAACTGTGCATTGCATGTTTAACGGAATTAAAAATATGCTGTTCTTTTTCACTCTGAGGAAAAGTTTCCCTTGCCAGTGCATTCTGCAGTCTGCGAAGCTGTGCATCCGCATATCCACCAAAAGACTGGATGGCTTTTCTGGATAAAAATAATTTCCTGTTATCAAGCAGCAGTTTTCCAATATCATTCAGATACAGGTAATGCTCCGGATTTAAACCCAGCAGCTCTATCGTATTTGGATTACAGTTCAGAAGCAGCATTACCATTTTGTGAAACGCATAAATAACCGTATCCGTCTTATCGTCCACATACTGTTCAAACTGCGTAAGTCCAATTAAATCCGACTTCTGATTGAGAGTAATCCCCCTGATATCAATATCACTTCCTGCAACATTTGTCCCATAGGAATAGCTTCCCGCAAGGCCAAGAAGAATAATATGCCTGCCGAGATGTTCATTCGTATGCAGGAAAGTATACTCTTCACTTTTTAAAATCTTCTTATAATCTTCCATGATTCACCTCCTCGAATTTACATTATTTCCACCCTTTCCATACTTCGGGGTGATAGCCAATTATTGACTGTTTTCCATTTCATACTACCGGTGTCTTTATTACCTGTGGATTTTCAAATCCGCTGTTTATCAGAACAAAACAGACCTTACTCATGCCTTTTTCTTTTATATCAACAAACTAGAAGTTGTAAGTTTCTTTACTATCATATCTTTAAAACTTGTTTTGCTTTCGCATTAACAAATTGGATAATTGGGCCTGAAATGATAACTGTAATAAGCGTGCATACACCAAACTTTCCGCCAAACAAAACACCTGTAACAACAACCAAAATATCCAATGCCATTCGGACAAATTTAATCTGCCAGTGATTTTTTTCTGCTAAAGCAAAAGTGACTGCCTCATAGGAGCCTCTACCAAGGGATGCCGACGCATATAGTCCCGTTCCGACAGCAAACAAAACCACTCCTAACAACATAATTAAAAAATTGATCCACTTATAGGTACTGTAAATATGGCAGTTAGCAAACAAATCTACACAGGTACTGTATACAATCTGGTACAACACAGTTCCTATATGAATCTGACTTTTATCGTAAATGAGCGCAAACAAAATCATTCCCAATGCTACAACAAAAGATGCTGTGCCAATGCTTATGTGAAATGTTCTTGCAATCCCCTGCCACAGCACCGCAAGCGTAGCTCCGCCAAATCCAGCATACAGTGCAAGTGTAATTCCATAAGCCGCAATTATAGAACCTATTACAAGGATTGCCAATTTCTTTAGTGTTTTTTTATTGTTATTTTTCATTGACTTTTAATTCAAGTACATCCGGACGGGCATAATGTCCGATTGCATCATGCTCCATTTTGCAGGCGGCAGGCAAATTCATATCAAGTTCTGCGTAAATGATAGTTTCTTTATCCCAGACAGGTTTTGTCAAATAATGCCCATATGAATCAATAATGCAGCTTCCTCCTCTGCACACAAGTCCTGGAAGTTTAGATACGATATTATACTCCTGCAGATCAGAAGGGTACGAACTGCGTCTGATAATCATATCAGTGTTGATAAAGAAACATTTTCC
>FR900131.1:23890-32415 GCA_000437755.1 Roseburia sp. CAG:303 | reverse complement strand
GGAAGAGCACAGGGAAAAATACGATTTATGCGTTTCAAGGGCAGTGGCGAATCTGTCTACATTATCGGAGCTGTGTATCCCTTTTGTAAAAAAAGGCGGGGAATTTATTTCCTATAAGGCAGCAAATTCACAGGAAGAAATAGAACAGGCAGGAAATGCCATCGGCAAATTAGGCGGAAGATTAGCTGGTGTACAGGAACTGATTCTTCCGGATACGGATATGGAACGTATCTTTGTCTGCATAAAGAAAGAAAAAAATACGGGTAAAAAATACCCAAGAAAAGCAGGAACTCCAGGAAAAGAGCCACTATAAAATAGAACCGGACAGAGTGTTGTTAATTAACATTCTGTCCGGTTTTCTGGTATCAATCAGGATAAAAGCGGCATGAGTACTTTTACAAATTCATCCGGCTTTTCCAAATGTGGCAGATGTCTGGTATCAGGGATAAAGTCAGCACCCGTAAAAGTATCAGCAGTTTTGTAAGTATTTATAGCAGTATCAATGTCTGGCTCATACGCACCCGCAATGACGGAAAGCGGTATCGTGAGACGATTCAATGCACCGCTTGTATCTGTATGGGTGTAATGATTCAGAATACTTGAAAACAATCCCCTCGATGTACCGTTGGTATGATATGCGGAATAGTAGGTATCGATACAGTCGGAAGATATTGCATAGGCATCATGGTAGTAATTATTATAGAAAAGCTGTTCAAATGCTTCACGGGAATTTTTTAGATTGGCGGCAAAAGTTCCCAACATAGGGAGCTGGTAAAAATAATTGCAATATTTATTTTTTTTGGAAATAAGAAGTTCTTCTCTTGAGGCAAAATAAGGATTAACCGTGATTATCTTTTTTACTGAACAATTTGGTGTGAGTGCATACATAAGAGCAATTTCACAGGAGGTTCCAGAGGTAACGATATCACAGGAATCATTGATAACGTCATCAACGAAATCTTTCAATAATTGAACAAATAAAAAGTTTGTATAGGTAAAAACCGGCTTATCAGAATTTCCACATCCAAGTAAATCAAGTGTATATACAGTATGATTTTTCTCTAGAGATGAAGCGATGAATTTCCATTCGTAGGAACTGCTTCCAGCAGTAAGATCGTGAATTAGGAGAACAGGTGTTCCACTTCCTTGTTTACTGTAGCGAATGACCCCATAGCTCCATTTGTATTCAAAATCAGTAAAGGAATTATTCTGTACAAGGGCTTTTTCACTTATATACTTGTTAAAAAAATGAATACCGGCAATCGTAAGACCGCCTAAAGACAACAGTTTAAATTTTTTCATAACGGAAAGCCTCCTTAATCATAAAGATATGTATTATTTACGAATATAACATGATGGAAAATTGTATTTTATCTTATGTTTATATTATAATGCAAAACAGAAATATATACAATTAAAACTTCAAGGATAGAAAAAGGATTTTTAGTGTGTTATAATAAAAATTGTAATACAGTGATAGTTATAATGGCAGAGTAAAACCTGTTCATGTCTTTATGAAACACAAATGTTTCACGTGAAACATTTTGTGGGATGTTGTGTGAAACATTAAAAAGTAATTGTTTGGTAAGGAGGATATTATGAATACGGAAAGTGTAAATAAATATTTGAAAAATAAGCTGGATGAATTAAAGAAAAAATTATCTGAATTACAGGATGATATAAAAAGTCTTGAAATAGAAAAGAAAGAAGTATTTAAGCAGATAGAAAAGTATAAGGCAAAAATAGATGTAGCATATGAAATATTTTCTCCTAAGTCTGCAAAAAATGAATTTGCAAAAGAACAGATAGATGAATTTGAAAAACATTTGAACCATATTAATAAACAGATTGAAAAAAAAGAAATCATATGGAATCAATATACAGATGAAGTTAATACAATCCATAAGTGTATGGACGAGTTGGAAAGTGTAAAAAAGAAATCAGTCGAAATAAAAGAAGAAGCAAACAGTGAACAAAATATCAAAAAGGAAATCGACTGTATCAATATTTCAAAAGAAGATGAGAAAGGTGAATTTGTTAAAATCGATATAAAACAGTTAAAAAATATAATTTATAAATGCGAAAACTGCAATGCGTTTGTGCTGATAGATGCAAATAGAAGTAAGCTGGAACTGGAAACAGTAATTGAACAAATGAAGGATTGGGTGAATTAATGTATACTATTATTGTGTATTCACAAAAGACAATGTTTGCAGACTTGCTCGTGAAAGAAATAAAAGAGTATTTTATTTTGAATGAATTTAATATCAAAAAGGAAATATCATTCTCAGTATACTCGGATATAATCCAATTAGAACAAATAGAGAATAAAACAGATACGATTCTTATATTCGACTGCTGCAAACAAAAAGAACTGGAAGTACTGTATACAAAACTGAAGAAAAAATGGAATGCAAATAATATTTTACTGATAAATGAATTTAATTATCCTGATAACGAAAGTGGGTATAAAATCATAAAAAACACAGAAGAACTTTTTGAGGGAATAAAAAATGTTTTATATCCAGATAAAACGAAAGTAAATATTAATGCTCAGCCGGAAATTTTACTGACAAACCGGGAACAGGAAATTCTTATGTTGATCGCACAGGGAAAATTAAATAAGGAAATAGCAGATGAGTTAAATATTACGGAACGTACCGTGAAAAACCATATCTCAAATATGTTTAAAAAACTGGATGTATACGACAGAACACAGGCAGCAGTGTATGCAATAAAGAATAAGTTATACCAGGTATAATAATAAAGCAAAATTATAAAAAGAAAACTGAAATAGTTTAAAAGGAATATATACTTTTTACACCACATGTGCTACAATGAAATATACAATAAAACAATACATTTTTACAAAAAGAGGTAATGAAAAAGTGATGAAACAGAAAATGTTTCACGTGAAACATTTTTGGATTAAACAGGAAAGAAGGAAAACAGCATGGGAAGAATTATAGCGGTGGCAAATCAGAAGGGTGGTGTAGGTAAGACTACAACATCAATTAATTTGTCATCATGTCTTGCAGAAGCAAAGAAAAAAGTTCTGTTGGTAGATACAGACCCTCAGGGTAATGGAACAAGCGGTGTAGGTGTAGATAAGAATGAAATTGAATATAGTACATATACATTAATGATCGGGCAAAGCACAATAGAACAGACGATTGTTCATACAGAAATCAAAGGATTGGATGTTATTCCTTCAAATGTAGATTTAGCAGGAGCTGAAATCGATTTACTGGATATTGAGGACAGAGAATATATATTAAAGAGAGAACTGGGGAAAGTGGTTAAAGACTATGATTTTATTATCATCGACTGTCCTCCATCACTCAATATATTAACGGTCAATGCAATGTCGGCCGCAAATACTGTTTTAGTACCAATACAGTGCGAATATTATGCACTGGAAGGATTATCACAGTTGATGTATACGATTGATTTGGTAAAAAACAGATTAAATCCGGATCTTGAAATAGAAGGAATTGTATTTACTATGTATGATGCAAGAACCAATCTTTCCTTACAGGTTGTGGAAAATGTAAAGGGTAATTTGCAACAGAAAATATATAAAACAATAATTCCGAGAAATATCCGTCTGGCAGAAGCACCAAGTCATGGGATGCCAATTAATCTGTATGATTCCAGATCTACAGGGGCGGAAAGCTACAGAATGCTTGCACAGGAAGTTATCAAGCGGAAAAAGTAAGGAGAATAAACTATGGCAAAAAAGACAGGATTGGGCAAAGGACTGGATTCTTTAATACCGGTTCACAATAATACGGAAAAAGAAAAGGCAGTAGTTGAAAAGGTTGTCGAAAAAAAAACGGATACGGTATTACGGATTACAGAAATTGAACCTAATAAGGGACAGCCGAGAAAGAACTTCAATGAAGATGCATTAGAAGAACTGGCTGACAGTATAAAACAATTTGGACTCATACAGCCGTTAGTTGTTCAGAAGAGAGATGGATATTATGAAATTATTGCAGGTGAAAGACGATGGAGAGCTGCTAAAAAAGCAGGATTAAAAGAAGTTCCTGTCATCATCAGGGATTATACGGATGAAGAGATGATGGAAATTGCATTGATTGAAAATCTGCAGAGAGAAGATCTGAATCCGATAGAAGAAGCACAGGCATATAAAAAGTTAATCAATGATTATAAACTGAAACAGGATGAAATTGCTGAAAAAGTAAGTAAGAGCAGGGTTGCAATTACCAATTCCATGAGGCTTTTAAAATTATCCGAAAAGGTGCAGGATATGATTGTAGATGAAATGATCAGCAGCGGACACGGAAGGGCATTGTTGGCATTGAATGATAAAAAAATGCAGGAAGAGCTCGCTAACCGTATATTTGATGAGAAATTAAGTGTGAGAGAAACAGAGCAAATCGTAAAAGCACTTAATAATCCAAAGGAAAAGAAACAGAAAGAAGAATATAGTGATAATTTCGTATATGAAAAAATAGAAAACGAATTTAAAGAAATTATAGGAACTAATGTTTCTATTAAGAGAAAAAGTCAGGATAAAGGAAAAATAGAAATTGAATATTATTCTACGGAAGATCTGGAAAGAATTATTGATTTAATGAAAAAAACAAAAAATAGTTAATAATGATAGTGAAACAGAGGTAATAAAAAATGAATAGTAAAATTTTAAATGCACTGGGGATGCAGAATATCGATCCAATGATATTTGTATTAGTATTATTATTGGTCTGCATAATATTATTGATACTCATTATTTTACAGAATGGAAAAATAAAAAAGCTGACTGAAAAATATGAGAAATTTATGCGTGGAAAAGATATGGAATCCATGGAAGAGTTAATTATGAAACGTTTCGACGATATGGATAAAATGTTGGAAGATACAGAAAAGAATGTAAATGATATTAAGACTTTGTTCGATAATATGAAAGATACCGTACAAAAATCAGGTGTTGTAAAATATGATGCATTTAATGAAATGGGTGGAAAATTAAGTTTTGCACTGGCGATGCTGGATGGAAACAATACCGGGTTTGTGATTAATTCTATGCATAGCAGGGAAGGATGTTATACATATATAAAAGAAATTATCGATGGAAAATCTTATATTCCGTTAGGGGCAGAAGAACAGAAAGCATTAAACCAGGCAATGGATATGATGGAAGAAGAATAGAATAAAACAGATATAAGAAAAATAAAAATACCGACTTCCTATATTAACTCTATGACAGAGTCAATATAGGAAGTCGGTATTTTATTCTTAAATAAAACTATAAATTAGCAGCAGTATTAATTAAATCCATAATTGTTTTGATAGAATCTTTGGACGGGGAGGACTCCATTGTGTGTATGTAAGAATCACGGCTTTTGTACACTTTATTAACCGTATCAATAAAGTGTTGAGAGGATAAATTCTCTTCATCAAGAACCTCACTGAATCCCTGCTTTTTGAATGAATTGGCATTTAATAACTGATCTCCACGGCTGGCTTTTGCCGGAAGAGGAATTAAAATATTTGGCTTCTTTAATGCAAGAATTTCACAGATAGCATTTGCTCCAGCACGCGATATAATCAAATCGGACATGGCAAATAAATCTTTTAATTCCTCTTTAATATATTCAAACTGGATATATCCCTTTTTGCCATTCAATGATTCGTCTAATTTTCCTTTTCCACATAAATGTACAATTTGATAATGCTCTAAAAGTGTATCCAGAGATTCACGGACAATTTTATTTACAGCTGCAGCACCAAGACTTCCTCCGATCACCATGATAACCGGTTTGCCTTTTGTAAATCCGCACATGGAATAAGCAGCCTCTTTATTACCGGTTAATAGTTCAGAACGGATAGGAGAACCTGTAAGGACTGCTTTTCCGGAAGGAAGATATTGAGCGGTTTCCGGAAAATTATGACATATTTTATAGGCATGTGGAAGTGCAATCTTATTGGCAAGTCCTGGAGTCATATCGGACTCATGAATAATTACAGGTACTTTATATCTGTCGGCAGCCAGGACAACTGGGACACTGACAAATCCACCTTTGGAAAATACAACATCAGGCTTGTAATTTTTTATAAATTTCTTTGCTTCAAAAAATCCTTTTATGACACGAAAAGGGTCGGTAAAGTTTTTGGCAGACATATATCTCCTGAGCTTGCCGGAGGATATACCGATATAATCGATTCCTAATTCTTCAATCAGCTTCTTTTCGATTCCGTCATAAGACCCCATATATTTTATTTCATATCCGGCTTTTTTTAATGATGGTAAGAGTGCGATGTTAGGAGTGACATGACCGGCAGTGCCGCCGCCGGTTAATAAAATCTTTTTCATAAATGAAATCCTTTCTTCAACGTAAATTTAGTCACTAAAATCTTGATAAAATTATTAGTGACTAAAATACTTAAAATAATTATATGTGAAAAATGGTTTGTTTATAAATCTTTTGTAATCAAATCAATAATTTTTTTTGCATCATCTTCCGTTAAAGAATTTTCTGCAAAAATAATTTTGGTATCATCTTCTTTATAACGTGGAATCAGATGAATGTGGAAATGGAACATTGTCTGACCGGCAGCTTCTCCATTATTCTGAAGCACATTCAGACCATCGCAGTGCAAAGTATTCATCATCGCAGCACCAACTTTTTTTGCAAGAACAAGTGCTTTAGAAGCAATTGTGTCATCAAGTTCAAATAAATTTTTGTAATGTTCCTTTGGAATAATTAAAGCATGCCCGTAAGAAGTAGGGGATAAATCTAAAAATACTTTAAAATCCTCATCTTCATATAATTTGTAGGAAGGAATGTCTCCACTTCCGATTTTGCAAAAAATGCAATTTTCATCTTTCATTTGTAATTACCTCTTTTCATAATAATATTTTGTATCAGGTAAAGTTAAATAACTGATCCAGCATACGCAAAGTATTAAAATTACCTTTGGAAGTCATCTCACCTGTCATAAATGCCTTTTGGAAAGTAGACCGGCCGCTGGTAATGTTCCGCATTGCCTCTGAAGACAATCGTAAGCTGATATCTGCATCCACTGTTTTGTCATAAGATACAGATAATTTCATGCCGTTTACATCAACGACCAAAGGTTCGCTTTTTTCATCTATTGTAAAAGCATAGGTACAGGTAAATCCGGGTTGGGCATTGTATGCAGCTTTAAAAGCACTGATTAATGGATCTTCGGAAGAACTCTGCTTTTTCATAATATCTTTGAAAAAACTTGCCAGTTCTTCAATATCTTCTTTTTGCTTCTTTACATAAATATCATCAGAAACATATTTGGAAAGCTGTTCGCCTTCCTGCGGAGTGAGTTCCAGACCATTATTAATATAATTCTGACGGATAGAAGAACTACTGGAAGGAAATGAAATCAGTTTTTTTGAAATGGTGCGGTATAAATTTTCTGTTTTCTTTTCAATTAAAGTTCCATAAGCAGAATCACCTTCAAAATCAATAGAGTCTTCTACATAGGCACAGATACCATCACAGATCTTACCGCCGAGAAGTTCCCATGCATTGGTCAGCATCAGGTTTGCATCTTTTTCTCCATATGTTGTAGAAATTACCACGGGGAACATATATAAAGTACTGATTTTTGATTTATCTCCATAAAGCCAGCAGGAATCTAAAAACTGCTGAAGATAACCGCCGATTCCCATCCATTCAATACTGGCGGCAAAAATCACACCATCGGCTTCTTTTAAAGTCTGGGGAAGAGTCGTGATTGTGTTTTTTAATTCATATAAATTGTAACGGGTGAATTTGACATGCAATTCATCCAGGACATTTTCAATAAGCTTTAAAACATATAACGTTGGATCCTCAATAATTCCGCGTCCGCCATAATAAATGTTTATATTCATATCATAAGCCTTTCTTGTTTTCTTATTTTCCTTATTTTAGTATATTTTTTCTATATAAGCAAGAAGTAAATGTTAAAATAATTCCAAACAGCAGTCCTCCGATATGTGCCATATTGTCAATGGAGCTATTCATATATCCGTTGAGAACAGAGAGTACGGCAATCACAAAAATATTTTGTGGTTTGATTGTTGCTTTCAGTTTATTACTTAACAGTGTAATGATAATAAGGGCGCCGAGTATTCCAAAGATAGCACCGGAAGCACCAGCAGAAACGGTAATCGTATTTGCTGGATTATTATTCATGTTATACAACGAAGAAATGAAACTTGCACCAAGGCCGCTTAACAGGTAGATTGATAAAAAACGGAAATGTCCAAGCACATTTTCTATCGTTGCTCCGATAACGGCAAGTGTAATCATATTATTAAGCAGGTGCTCTCCGTCAAAATGTAAAAACATACAGGTTAACAAACGGTAGTATTCATGATCTTCATAAATATATTTCCAGTATGCTGCTCCATGCTGCAAAAGATAGTGGGTATTATCTTCGCCTCCATGAAATGAAGTAAAAAGAAAAACGATTACATTTACAGCAATCAGCAGAATAGTAATAACAGGAAGTGTATCTGCACCCCCTTTTCGTGT
>FR900131.1:15679-23864 GCA_000437755.1 Roseburia sp. CAG:303 | reverse complement strand
GGGAAGAAGATAAAAATGATTCTAAATCCTGTCTGAGATTAAAATAATCATCGGGTTGATTTTCAAAGATCATAAGTTTTTTTACAGTTGTATCAATTAGCCAGAATGGATGGTTTTGGGAGACGTAATTTTTATCGCGTGTAATATTATCGGAAAAAATAATAAAAAACAGATTTACTTTACGAAACCCATTAAATAGAAATTTACGTTCAATCGTATCTGCAAGCTGTGATAAACTGGCTGTGTCAAAACAAAAACCATTTATATTATTTATAATAAGACAAATTTCCAATTCGTCTTTGGTTAAGGGCTTCAAAAATGCATAAGTATTCATAATATTTGACTTTGTAAAGTGAAAGCCCCGTTTGCTCAATAAAGCATTGATGTCTTCAAAATTCATGTTTTCTCCTGATATTTATAGAATAGAACCGGCAGTTTGGACCGCTGGTATCATTATATTTATAGTGTAGTTTATTATGCAGGAAAAAACAAGTAAAAAATTACTGAAATATATAGGTTAAATGTGCAAAAGTGATTTGATCGCCCGGATGGATTTCTGTTAAGGTATGAGGCTGGATCAGGGTCATATTCAGATAAGTGCCATTGGAAGAGTTCATATCTTCAAGATAATAATGCCCGTCCTGAAAATGCACTTTTGCGTGAATACGACTAATCATGGGATGCGAGATTACCATATTTACATTGTCCTTAAATTTTCCGATAATATAGGGAAAATGGGTAAGCTCATTAATAGATTCAAAATCAGTTCCGGTATATATTAATTTTGGTACAGAATCCGGGCATTTGCTGCCGAGAAGCACAGTATCGCACATGGAAGTATTTGCAGTGTCATCAGAAAATATGGGAAAAGTAGGAGAAACCGGTATGTCCGGATATGTGGAATCCGGTGTTGGAAGCTCGATTGTACCAGGCAAATTGTCGGATAGGGATTCTTTGAACAAAGCAGGTTTATCCAATGTTCTGTTCAGAAAATTATAAAGATAGAAAAATGCAACTCCAAGAATAAGAACTATAATGCAGACGGTTTCCAGTGATAAATTATCCAAAATCAGTCCATAGAAGCCAATGCCGCAGGTCAGGATGAAATAAACCCCGAAGCAGAAAAGAAGAGTTTTGTTTAACGTGAAACCAGAGGGATTGCCGCTGAGATTCGGATTGATGGATGAAAGCTGTAGTGTGCCCGGTTCATTATCCGGGGTGGAGGAAGGATGTGGCGGCTGGGAAGCAGTGGTCTGATCAGATAGCGATATAGATTTATTATCCGAAGCAAAAGCAGGTGGTGTATGTTCTGTTTCAGAAGTATGGTGAAAAACAGGTTTGTTTAATATATTGATAATATCATCAAAGGTATAATTTTCAGATAAAGTCTGTTGTTGCAGAGAGTAAGCTAATACAATGGAATTATTGTCAGTGTGATCAATTTTTGACAACAGGTAAGATAGGAAATCTTTTAAGGACAGGTAAAAATCCTTCTTTTCACCTGGACAGTAGCAGAAGTAGATTGCTTTTGTGGCAAGGTTCATATAGATTAATGCCGGATTTAAAATAATATAGTCAGGTTCAAGAAGATAGTTATTAAGTGTGTCAAAAGCAGATTTCAGGGACATGATTATGTGTCGACTCGTCTGATAATCAAACTCAGAATTCTCATAAAAACTATCAATACATTGTTTTGATGAGATATCATAGGTAAATTCAAAAGAACCGTTTATGATACGGGTGTCATAAGGAAGAAAATTATCAAGATGATTTGATTTTAACATTTTACTTCGGTAACATTCTTTATAATCTGCTATATTACAATCGGAAAGTATAGCATAATTTTTGTTGAAAATTTTTTTATATTCGATATTCATAAAAACCTCACTTTCTGTTTAATGCTTTGTATTGCCAGAGAGAACTGCAGGGGTGGTTTTTGGAAAAGTATACCGGAACACGATACAGGGGAGAAGTGGCATAGGAATCACCTTTTTCGGAATAAAAAGATGAAAAAGAGGATGTATTTAAAATGAAGAAATAGTCTGAACTGTTTCCGGCAGAATGATACAGGGGCTGCTTTTGTGTGGACTGGCTAATCAGACTGCGGTAGGAAACTGCTTTTGCAACGGCGGCATCATGCAGAGTAAAGGTTAAATGAAGCAGACTGAACAGGATAAAAAGAATAAGAGGAAATATGACAGCGGCTTCAATTGTAAATGAAGCGGTGGACAAAAATTCACACTGATCTTTCAGAAATGTTTTCATAATTGAAATCCTCCGGTAAAAAACTGAATTGCTGTATAAATACTGTAACCACATAATATAAATGGTACAAATGGAATGGCATATTTTCTGGAAAATTTTTTTAATAATAAAATAATGGAAAAAAGGGATGCAGATGCAAGTGACAAAAAAAGGATTGCAAGGCTGCAAGCATCCGGAAGGTAAAAGGACATGATAAGGAAAATAATTCCATCTCCATAACCAATTGCCCCATGGGTAAGTTTTGCAATAATAAGAAGAAAGATACCTGTCATTAAATTGCAGCACAAAATATAGAAAGATGATTGAATCACAAACAGATATATGAATATTCCGGTCAAAAGAAAAAATAGACAAAGAATTAAATTGATTTTTCGGGTTTTGATATCTGTAATGCTGCAGATAATTAATAAAATAGAGAAGATAAAAGCAGTTATTAAATACATGGTAAATCCTTTCGCTTTATGTGGTCAGGTATCAGAGGAGCATCTCGAACAGGGAGGATAAATATCTTTTACTTCATCAAAAGAATATTCGTATATGTCACAGGTAAGGTAGTGACAGTCCCTGTTGTAATGATAGGAATTTCCGGTGGCACAGATATAGATATCAGGGTTGCCGGAGACGGCATAGAGTTTTTTGCAAAGACTGCACAGGGAGAGCTTTTTTCCGGTTTCTTTCTGGTAATCATCCAAAGCCGACAATTTAATAATATCTGTATATTTTACAAGATAGGAACAGTATTTGTTTTTATGATATACAAGTGCGGTTCTGGTAAGGTATACTTTTGTTCTCGATTTATCAGCGGAATCTGTAATGGTATTTCCATTAAAAAGTTTAAAGTAACAATGCTGGGTAAATGGAATATGAATCATATCGCTGGGAATAAAAGGGAGAACTATTTCATAAGTAATAATGATATCCATCGCTTTTTTTGATTCATAATAAGTGCTGTTATGAAAAGAAATACCGGCATAACCGTTTTTAATACAGGAATTGTTACAATAGTTTTTTAGTTTTTCAGAAAAGAAATCCGCCTGTATCATGAGAACAGGTGAGATAGAAGCCGTTTCCAGGGAATCTTCAGAAATGTAAGCAGTTGTATTATATTTTCTTGCAGATTCTTCTAACTGAATCTGAAGCCCTGTCTGTATACTGAATATATTGAGCCAGTATATAATAGCAAGAAAAACAAGAATAAAAAAAGGAAAAACAAGGGTTGCTTCAATTGTTAATGAGGCAGTGGTACAGGAAGCATCGGAAATTGTTTCCTCATTGCAATGAATTGGCCTGTTTGGCATGACTGCCGGGAGATAAAAATTTTTAATTAAGTTGAGGTTTTGAAGTTTTGCAAGTATTAGAAACAATTTTCGATACCTCCTGTAATGCCTGCATCTGTTTATAAGTGCAAAAAATTAATAACCCGCTGACTGGTTTGAACTATATGGAAAAGAAACACCGGTTTTGAATGTTGATTCCGTAAATGAAAACAGGACAGGTATGGTGTACTGTAATTCATAATTCATACCGGTAATGCAGTTTTTTATCCGAAAATCAGCGGAATATAAATTGTTGATATTATTCTGGATAATATCCATGGTGCGGTAAGTAATATCCGTTCCCAGATTCTGATACAACAGCAGTAAAAGATATTGCCTGTAACAGAGTCCGCTGGAAGATGGTAAGGCTTTCAGATGTTTATCAAAAGTAAGCAGATGTTCCAGTTCCAGTGTCCAGGTAGATTTTGTCTTAAAAACAGGAATGGTTTCACCTGCCAGTAATGTACGGACATCTAAAACTGCTTCGGCATATGCCCAGCAGCTGAGAATAGCAAACTGCGTAAATTCTACAAGAAAAGGGACGGGGATCATACTGGTGGCAGCAGCGGCCAAAGTTTTTGCCTGACATCTTTTGGAAAAATCACTGTATAGATAAGCGAGGTTCAGACCGGTGCGTATATGCTGGATGCTCTGTATTGTTTTCAGCAGATTGGCATCGTCAGAAGATAAACCGTTTAATATATATTCCATTTCGTAATTTATTCCCTGTTCTTTTTCTTTTTTATCTGTATAACAGGAAAAATAATCGTTAAGATATAAAAGAAACAAAGCTTTTTCTGATGTTGTGTAAGAGAGTGAAGAAAGGGAGTGATGGTGGTTATAGGAAACAGTTTTGGATGGCAGTTGTTTTGAATTTATTTCGTTTGAGGATATTTCATCGGGATTCTCTACATAAAGAAGCAGGGATGAATTGACCATGAATTCTTTTATTTTGGAAAAGAGAGAATCTTTCATAGAGGTTGCACTGTCCTCGTCAAGTTCGCTGTCCGAAACAGGATCGGATGAAAAAGAGGATAAATCATATTTGTCAGGCACTTCTGTGCTATCAGGGCTGACAGCAGAAATATCGGCATAATCTTTTGAAATATCTTCCAGATTTCCAATGCTTAATAAGAAATCCAAAGAGTCACCTGTGGCCTGGTACTTCATGGCATTTATTATCTGGGATAAAAATATTTTTCCGTCCAGATCAGATAAATGGTATATGTTTAAAGGCGTAACCGAGTAAGAAGAACAGGAAAACAGCTGATAATAAAAACTTTTGACTGGGGAAGATATGTTTTGCTGTACATAGTCGCTTAACAGATCGGTAAAAACAGGATCAGGCATGGGGACGGAAAACAGTGAGTAATCCTCGAACAGAGGAAGGTAAAAGTGTCCCAGTGCGGATTCTTCTGCTGTACAGGTAATGCCGTCACAGAATGATTTTGAACATTGATAATGTGCGGATTGTAAAGTAATAAAAACAACAGAAAGAAGCATGGTAAATAGCAGGGTTAGAAAAACGGTAATGCTGCCTTTTGGGTGGTTCAAAATATTTTTTATATTCATATGGGTTAAATGCTTTTTATATCCGTTTTTATAGATTTAAAAAGGGAATTGATGATCGTGGTAATCTGAGATTTGAAAATGAGAACAAGTCCTACGGTAACGAGGAGAATCATAATTACCTCGACCACACCAAGTCCGGAAGCTTCCCGTTTTACCTTTTGTAAAAGTTGGGAAATACGGATAAAAAGATAAAGTTTTACAGAGTTGAGTTTTTCATAAATTGTAATTTTCATAGTAGTACCTCCTAAAATCAGATAGTAGTATTCATGGATAAAAATGCTGGAATTATAATAATCAGCATTACGACGACTAAAATAAGTATCATTGGAAGCAGCAGTTTCGTGCCGGCTTTCTGACCCGATTGTAAAATATGATTCTGGTGCATGGAAAAACTTTCCCTGACTTCCTGGTTTAAAGCATCGTGAAGATCGGAAGAACCTTTTTTTATATTCTGTTCAAGTAAAGTTCCCAGTTTAATATATACATGAAGATGACATCGCTGCCCGAATTCGGCATATGCACCGGATTCGGAAAAACCGCTTTGAATTTTATTGATGGTACGTTCGATTTCAAGATATGCATAATGCATGGAAACGGCAGTGTTTTTTGACTTGTAATCTTTTAATATTACAGAAAATGCATTTTGAATGGTAAGACCGGATTCATGAAGTAAAAGCAGTTTTGAGACAATTTCCGGATAATCATTCAGCAGTTCCTGACTCCTTTTTTTCATCATTGCTTCCGTATCAGAGAATGAAGCAATGTAGATGGCAAGTGCGGAGATACAGGCAAAAATAATAAATAAAAAGGAATTGTCAGAAGAAGTATTATGAAAGGTAATGTTTCCACAGCTCAGAGTATCTGGAAGTGATATCTGTGAATCATATGGACTGCTGTTCTGCTGTATATAATCTTCGATTTCTTTTTTTAACAGGCCCTGCCTGCTTTCATCAGGGGACTAATATCAGCGGGATTGTCAGACTGGCATTATAATCGCCCAGGCTGAGATTTGCAATGACATAGGTGGCTGCCCCTTCTGAATCGATATATTCAGGATGAATTTCACCCGAATAATCAATCAGAAGTTCGTTTTCAATTTCCCAGTTAATCGTAAGTCCTTCTTCTCCGATTTTTGAAATAAAATTAAGCGGAGATTTTATTTCCTCAATGCTTTTATTTCCAGCAAGCAATTCGGAAATAAGTTCATCTCGGTAATTATCAAAGAGTTCAAATGTTTCCTGAAAATCATATTGTCTGGAAGGGACAGAAATATCTACAATCTGTGTTTCTTTATCCTCAATAGTTACTTCCAGGGAATAGTCGGAATCGTCATTTGTGCGTGCCAGCGATGAAACCGGTTTGTCACGAATATTTACGGAATATATGGTGTAGAAAAGTCCCAGTAAGATAAAAAGGGTAAAAAAAGCAAATGCAGAGGCTGTTCGTTTGGAGTGAAACAGAAGTTCTTCCTGTTCAATGTTTTTTCCTAAATATAATTTATCGAGGTTTGTTCTTAATTTTGTATTCTTTTTTATGTGATTGGGAAAAAATTTCTTATGCAAATGCCCGATAAAATCAATACAAAAAAGGGAAGTTCCATACAGGAATCTGAAAGGATGCTGTTTTGCATCGAGTCCGGAAGTAAATTCTTTTTTATAATTTCTGGTAAACAGGTAAAAAAGAAACAGAAAGATAAAAAGTAAAAGATATAATACTAGAAAATACATAAAAGTCCTCCTTTCGCAGGTTATATCAGTTTGTTTTTACGGATGTCAGTTTAAAGCCAAGAATAATTGAAAAGAGATAGAGAGTCAGACATATGGTCATAAGAAAAATTCCGGCGGCATTGTGGTAGACTGGGGTAAAAAATCCTTTGGAGGACAGTCGGATATAACTCATGATCGCGATCGGCATTATAACCATAATATTTTGTTCAAATTTTTTCTGGGCAATAGAAACAGATATTTCACGTTGAACATCAATTTTTAAACCAATTGTTTCAGAAGAGGTCCGGATAATGGCAATCAGATCACCACCATTTCTTTTGGTAATACTTAAAACCTGGGAAAACATAAGAATATCTTCACAACCGGATCTGGAAGCAAAATCAAGAAATATCAGTTCAACAGGAATCTGAACGGCAAGTTTTCCACTCATAAGTTTTAATTCCCGGGAAATACAGGCATTGCTACCATATAAAAGAAGCATTTCCTGATACGATTCCCTGAGGGCATTTTCGATCGAGTAGCCGGAATTCAAAGAGGTCGAAATGGAATAAAGCATATCACGGAACTGCAGTACAAGGAGCTGTCTGCGCCGGATGCAAAGGTAACGGCTGATAAACCGAAAATAGAAGGGCATACAGGGAACAGAAAAGATAACAGGAATAAAACTGTCATAAAATAAAATGGATAACACTGCGGAAATAGTGAGAAACAGAAAACCATAGATGATATATTCTAAATTTGATAATTTATACTCGTTATATATAATTGGGTTCATAGAAACTCCTTCAACAGTGCTGTATGTCCTGACATCTGGATTTTAGTTATATCTTTAAGTGAATTACCGGTTTTTTGCAAAGAACCGGTGACTTTTTGTGTTGAACCAGATTCTTTAAAAATATAAAGAGGATTCAGGATAATTTCATTATCAGTAAAATCTGCAATTTCTGTAATTTCCAGAACTCTTCTGGAGTGATCGCGCATCCTTCCGAGAAATACAATGATATCAATCGCAGATGCAATCTGTCCTTTAATAGAAGATACAGGCATATCAACACCCATCAGAACCATAGTTTCAATTCTTCGCAGCATATCCCGGGGACTGTTCCCATGCCCTGTGGACATAGAGCCGTCATGACCAGTATTAAATGCTGTAAGCATATCGAGTGCTTCTGCTCCACGGATTTCCCCGACAATAATGCGGTTGGGACGCATACGCAGAGAGGAACGAATCAGGTCACGGATTGTAATTTCATTTTTTCCATCTGTATTTGCCTGCCTGGCTTCCAGCTTCACAATATTCGGTAT
>FR900131.1:4395-15594 GCA_000437755.1 Roseburia sp. CAG:303 | reverse complement strand
TCTGACAGGACATTAAGAAAAGTCGTTTTGCCGGAACCGGTTCCACCGCATACAAAGATGTTGTATCCTGACAGGACTAAAAGATGAAGAAAGTCAGCTGTTTCATGGGTTAATGTTCCAAACTGGATTAAATCATTCATAGAAAGCGGAGTGTCCGGAAATTTTCGTATGGTTACGGCAGGACCGTTTAATGCAANNGGCAGGACCGTTTAATGCAACAGGATTTAATACGATATTTACTCTTGAGCCGTCATAAAGACGGGCATCGGCAATCGGAGATGCTTCGTTTACACGGCGGTTCGCTTCAGATACTATCTGCTGAATAATATCCTGAAGTTTTTCCGGGGAAGAAAAGTGAATTTCCGATTTTTCCAGTAATCCGTTTCTTTCAATAAAAATATCATCAGGGCCATTAATCATGATTTCCGTAATGTTCTGGTCATCCAGCAGTTCCTGCAGGACATCATATCCACGGATGGAATTAAATAATATGTAGCGGAGCCGTTCTTTGTCGGTCAGTGATATGAACTGTTGTCTGCCGGTTTCAATTATTTCATTATCGATAAAGGAATAAATTTCCTCATCTGAAAGATTCCTTGTTAAATCAAATTTATTAATCAGATTGTTGCGTATGCTGTTTATATCTGGTTCAGTCATATCAATATACCTCCATGAGAAAGTTATTTATCCGTGTGTGAAATCAGATTCTGGATATAAATTCCAAAATCATGGAAAAGAAGATTTTCCATAAAATTTCCGGATAGATTTCCTGAATAATCAGTTGAAAATAAACTGTGGTCTGCATATGGCAGTGTCAATATTTCTGTTTTGTCTTTGATATCGGAATGATAGAGTGATGATGTGCTTTTGAAAAACTCATTCGTTTTCTGACGTGATATTGATTCTGTGGTAACCGGCATATAGATTTTGTCACAGGCAGCAAGTAGTGCTGGTACGTCTTTTAATGAATCGGACAGATCCAGTAAAAGGTATTTAAACATGCCGGCTTTTGAAATCGCCCGGATAAAAGAAATTAAATCAGAGGCTTCCATGTTTTTTATATCATAGCTGAAATGCATTGGTGGTATATATGTCAGGTTATGATAGGTATGCGACAGTGCTGCCAGTTTTTCAGCTATATTAGCCGGATTTTGCCTGTAAAAATAGAACAGATCCGAAAGATCACCGGTTGGTAAATCTGGTATAAAGAAAGAGAATCCCGAATACTCTTCGAAATTAATATAAAGACAGCTGTGAGTAAGTGAGAGAATACAGCCGTATGCCAGTGCAAAAGATGTTTTTCCGCAGCGCTTTACAGGTGAATAAATGCCGGTTATATATGCAGCAGTATCTGAGTGTGTAAAATGTTCGTCAGCAGAAGATGCATAATAAGACATAACATCTCTTAAAATATGGTCGGTTGATTGGTATTTGCACAGACAGGGATGTGTTTCAAAAGTATCAGATGTCCGATTCTCGGTAAGAACAAAAACGGCAGTCATCTCTGTGAGTTCCGATATATATTGACAAAAATGTTCAGAAATAAGTAATATGTCAATTTTATTTTCGCATAAAAATTTTTTCAGGGAATCATAGTCCGTAAAGACGGATACAGAATAATTCAATCCACTTTTCAGATTAAAATATTCGGATAGTTTCAGAGCATATTCTGCATCTGAATCAAGAATTGCAATTATGCCATTGTTCAAGATTACCTCCACATAGCATATGCAAAAGGATTAATAAAATGTTTTAATAAGGTGTAATTAATATAACATAAAAATTACAATAAGTCAACAATTAAATAATAAAAAATAAAATAATTCCGATTTGAATTCTGTATATCATGGAATAAATGGTAAATAATTAAAATATCTATAAAATATAAGATGTAATGGAGGTTGTGTCATGAAATTATTGTCGGATAAGAGAAAATTAAAGAAGGAAAGTGAAACGGCAAAAAGAAAAAAAGAAGAACTTATGCAGGAATTAAAGGAAGTCCAGAAATCACTGGATCGTGCATATGAGAATTTTTCCTATGTTGTAGATCCGGAGCTGATAGATTGCTGCATTTATGAATTAAATGCCGGACAGATGAGATATAAATTTTTAATGCGTAAAATGAAAGAAGATAAATTTTTGTAAATTATTTAGATAGTTCTGCCGAAATAATTGATAGAAACTACGGACCAGATGGTAAATAATACCGGACAAGAGTGAACAGAATAAGGCAGGACAGAAAATGCAGATAAATGCGTATAACATAGGAAATATAGAACAGACAGGACAGGATCAGGCAGTAAATAATGGAAGCATACAGCCGGCAAAGAGCAAAGGATTCTTTGCTGTCGCAATTGAAAAAAGTGCAATATCCAATGCTTTTTCCGGAAATTATGCAAATTATGATAAAAATGGAAATGGGAACCGGGGACAGGAAAAAACTGCAGATGCCATTCATGACAGAGAAGATGCGATGGCATATATAAATGAAAATATAGATAAGCTGAAGGAGCTTATCACTCCGGAAGATTATTCTGCAATGAGCGAACTGGGGCTGGCTGCGGATAAGGAAACCCCGGAAACACTGGTTACCGTTTATGAAAGAATACAAATACAGCTTGCGGCATATTGTAAGGATTATGATATTACGTCTAATATTGGCAGTGATAAAATAGAAACAGTACTCCATTCCAAGGCAATGGCAAATTCTGTTGAAATGGCAGAGGACAGCGGGGAACTAACGGATTCTTCCAAGGCATATCTGTTAAAAAATGATTTAAATCCGACGATTGCCAATGTTTATAAGGCGGCTCACAGTACAGGAGAAAATAATACAGCAGCAAAAGTATCTTCAGAGGACTGGGAGCAGTTAAAACCACAGATAGAAGATATGTTGCAGAAATCAGGACTTGAAGTAAATCAGGAAAATCTTGATAATGCAAAATGGCTGATGGAAAACAGTATTCCGGTAACCAGTGAAAATATTGTCAAACTGAATGAATTAAATCGGGTTGACATGAGTAATCCGGATATTCTGACAACGAATATTGCATTTGCCCTTATGCTTGGAATGGATGGGACGGACGCATTCGTTACGGAAGGATGGATTGATGTAAAAGAAGCGGATGAGGTAAATACAGCCATACAAAATGCCTCGGATGAAGCAATTTATGATATTGTCAGGGATAAAGCGGTTTTAAACTCTGCGAATCTGAAAAAATATCAGGAACAAAAGAACAGCAGTGAAAATAGCGAAAATCAGACGCAGAGAGATTATCAGAATAAGGCTTTTGTTAAGGCAAAGAATATTATTATTGAAGCAAGACTGGTTATGACATCAGGATCATTTCTGAATATGCAGAAGGTCGGCATTAATATTACATATACGGAAATATCAGTTATGGTCCGGAGTTCGGTTCAGGATAATCAGAACTATTACAGTGCATTTTTCGATGATGATAATCCAACATCCGATCAGACAGAAATGGTAGCAGGGGTCATGGATATAATGAAGAGCATGAGTCAGGTGCCGTCTGCAGTTATGGGAAAAGTTTATAGTGAAAAGGTAGACTTTACAATATCTTCTGTGCAGAATGAAACAACACTTATGTATGCAGAATATGGAAAAGCAGAAATGACATACGAAGCGGTTGGTACCCAGATAAGAACGGATCTTGGGGACAGTATTGCAAAAGCTTTTGACAGTCTTGACAATATTCTCCGAGATCAGGGAATTGAGGTCAACAGTTCAACCCTCCGGGCAGGACGTATTCTGGCATATAATGAAATGGAGATTAATCAGGAATCCATACTTAAGATGGAAGGACTAATGGAGGAACTCGATTATGTCAGGGATAATCTGACACCAAAGGCAGCAGCGGTTCTGGCAGAAAATCAGGTCAATATATTGAATACGGATATCCGGCAGCTTAACAAGAATCTATCAGAACTTAATTCCATGATTGGTCAGGGAGAAGAGGAAAATTTTGCAAAATATTTGTGGAAACTTTCGGAATCCGGAAAGATATCAGATGAAAACAGGGAACGTTATATCGATCTGTATCGTACCTTAAATATGATCGAAACGCAGGATTCAAGTGCATTGGGAGCTGTTGTTTCAGCGGGGGCAGAACTGACCCTTGATAATCTGCTGTCAGCAGTAAAGAGCAGAAAGAAAACAGGCATGGATGTTAAGATTGATGAGACATTTGGTCTGAATACGGCTGAAACAAATGCAAAAAACGAAACAAATGAAGAAATTGGGGACTTTGTAAAAAAACTGGCACAGAAAATCCGGAGTGGATTAAATGCGGAAAATGTGGAAAAAGTATATAAAAACGGAAGCTATGGTGGAATTAATCTTGGAAATCTCGTAGATGTGGTAAGTGATAATGAATCCCTGCGTTCCAACAGCCAGTTAAATGCAGAATATATCCAGCAGGTGATGGAAAGCAGGATGGAGGAAATAACTTTAAAAGAAGGTATTACGGACGAAACTATTCTCACACTGGTAGAAGGTGGACAGAAAGCTACGATTGAAAATATCGTGTCAGCCATGCAGCTGTCCGTACCTGGATCAGAATTCCGGAAATATCTGATGGAAACAGAGGAAAGAAGAGATGCAGCGGAAAATTTGCTGGAACATTTTGATGATGAAGAAAGTGCCTTAGAAGCGGTTAAGGAATTAAAAAACAGTGTATTACCGGAGAAGCAGGGGAATGGGATCGACATTTCCTATGAAAAGATGAAGGCAGCAGCGGATATCTCGGGTAATCTGAGATTTATGGTAAGAAGTGCAAAGAACCAGACCTATCATATTCCGATGGATCTGGACGGAGAGGCAGTTACCGTAAGAGTCTCATTTGTAAAAAATGAAGGAGAAGGAAATGTAAATATTTCCATGAACAGCCAGTCGTTTGGAAAGATAGACTGTGTGATTCATTCTGTAAATATGGTAAGCAATGTAAAAACGGAGGCTGTCATATATTGTGAAAATGTACAGACTGCAGATGGGATTATTGCAAACCGGCAGATTTTTATAAGAGAAGCACAAAATATCGATCCGTCAGGAATGTATGAATTGAACGTATTGCGTAAAAAATCAGAAAATTATGGAAAGCAGGACAATAAAACAGCAGCATATAAAATTCAGAACAGCAGGGATGTGCAAAATTCAAAAGTGGAAACAGCTTATTTATATAAGATTTCCAAAAGTTTTCTGAAATCTGTTAAGGAATGTCTGAAAAACAGCCGATAAAAATAAAAGAACAGTCAGGAGGAACAGACAGTAATGAGAATAAATACAAACATTATAGCACTTACGGCATGTAACAGTCTTTCAACGGCCAGTAAAAGAACATCACAGTCAATCGAAAAATTGTCTTCCGGATATAAAATAAATTCAGTAAGAGATAACCCGGTCGGCTCAGCTTTGTCAGCCAAAATGAAATCACAGCTTAAAAATCTGGAAAAAGCGACACAAAGTACCGCAGATGGCATATCAGTTATTGAAACGGCAGAGAGTGTGCTGGCAGAGGCACAGTCCATGGTACAGAGAATGAGGGAACTCTGTGTCCAGGGAGCAAATGATACTTATACGGATGATGACAGGGCAAGTATTATGTCAGAGATATCACAGTTAAGAACGGAAATAGACAGAGTTTCAGAGTCAACGGACTTTAATACAAAGAAGCTGTTAAATGGTGACCTGGGAAGAAAGTCTTACACGAATATTTCAGGGGTAGATGTGTCCTATATTTCTACTGATGTTGCGGCAGGAGAATATGAAATTCATGTAACAAGTGCTGCAGAACAGGGACAGTATACATCAGGAACAGTAAGCGGCGGTGTGGACGGAACCGTGAAAGTAAATGGTGTAATCGTTGAAATCAGTGCAGGTGATTCTGTGGATCAGATTTATGAGAAAATCAGAACGGCGGCAGATAAGACTGCGGTAACTGTTACCAATAATGGCGGTTCATTTGAATATACCTGTAACCGTTATGGAAGCAAATATGGAATCGAGATTGAATGTGATAATGCTGCATTGAGAAACAGTCTTGGACTTGACAGTGCGAAAATATCAGATTATGGAAAAGATATTGAGGTTGAACTGGTATCCAGTTCAAGCAGTCTGTTCTCAGGAAATGCAACTGCGGCATGTGATGGAAATAAAGTTGTAATTACCGCAAATGACGGATTTAAACTGCGTGTAGACGTGGATGACAGTGTTGGTGCAGGAAGAAGAATCATTGCACACATTACAGATATCGGAGCAATGACCGTTCAGATCGGGGCAAATGAAGGACAGCAGGTGAACATTGATATTCCGAGAGTAAATTGTGAAATGATGGGACTGGATGAGATCTATGCATATACTTCTGACGGAGCGGCAAGCGGAATTACGTCCTGCGACGAGGCAATTCAGTATATTTCTGAAGTAAGGGCAAGAATCGGTGCATATCAGAACCGTATGGAGCATACACAGAATTATCTGGAAAGCACCAATGAAAATATGACAAGTGCATTGTCACGAATCGAGGATGTTGATATGGCAGAAGAAATGACAAATTATACCACACAGAATGTTGTTTCACAGGCTGCAACCTCCATGCTGGCACAGGCAAACCAGCTGGCGGACAAAGTGCTGCAGTTATTGCAGTAATAAGGAATTGTGGCAGTAGAGATGTGCAGACAGGATAGAAACGGAGCATAACATATTATGACGGAAGAAAAAATCAGGGAATTTTCATTACGGATATCCCAGACAAGCAGAACCGGACTGGTTGCAATTACGGATGAGATTATCATAACGTATATTGAGGATGCAAAGAAAGCACTGGGAGAAAATGATAAGGAAGCATTTTTGTTTAATATAGGAAAGGCAAAGCAGTTTGTGGATGATTTGTCTTCGTCGCTGGATATGCGGTTTAAAATATCTTATGAACTGCAAAGGCTGTATTCCTTTATAAGGGGAAGACTGATTATTGCAGAAGGCAGGGAAAATGCTGAATATCTGGATGTATGTATCGAAATGCTTGAAAAATTGAGATCAGCATTTGAGAAAGTTGCGGAAAGTGATCATTCAGGAAATGTAATACAGGGTTCACAGAAGGTATACGCAGGACTTACTTATGGACCGGGAAGTACATTGAACGAAGTGGTATTTCATTCCTGATAAATACAGAAACTCCCATTTTGCAACATCAAATTAAAATATCTGGAAAACAGGCAGTAAAGACTGTCTGTTTTTTTTGGAAAATAAAATAAATTGTAGCATAAATAGACATTTTATTTGCATTTGTTAGTAGAATTTGGAAGCGAAATATGATAAAATTATAAAAAGCAATATGTGAATATTAAATAAAATTTATAGGAGGAACGTATGGGAGATTTAAATATTATTACAGAGGCAGACAGATATGTATTTGGTAAAGGCTGCCACTATGAAATCTACCGGAAATTAGGTTCGCATTTAATGGAACTGGGAGGAAAAAAAGGAGTATATTTTGCGGTATGGGCACCGAATGCGAATGCCGTCAGTGTAATTGGAGATTTTAATGATTGGAATAAAGATTCACATGGCATGGAAGTGTTAGGAGAATCCGGCATCTGGGAAATATTTGTTCCAGGTGCAAAGAAATGGGACAGATACAAGTACGTCATTGAAACCGAAAGCGGCGATTTGTTATATAAGGCAGATCCGTATGCATTTCATGCAGAGGTGCGTCCAGGCAATGCATCGAAGGTTGCCGATATTGACGGATATACCTGGCATGACGCAAAATGGCTGGAGAAGCAGGAAAAGGAGAATCGTTATAATAAGCCGATGGCAATTTATGAAATGCATCTGGGTTCATGGAGAAAGGATTATTCCCGAGGAGAGGACGGATTTCTTGATTACAAAACCATAGCGGATGAATTGATTCCGTATTTAAAGGAAATGGGATATACCCATGTTGAATTGATTGGTGTGGCAGAACATCCGTATGATGGATCGTGGGGATATCAGGTAACGGGGTATTATGCCCCAACGTCAAGATATGGCGGACCAGAGGAGTTTATGTATTTTGTGGATCAGATGCATAAGCATAATATAGGTGTTATTCTCGACTGGGTACCGGCACATTTTCCGAAGGATGATTACGGGTTGGCTGAATTTGACGGAACCTGCCTGTATGAATATAAAGATCCGAGAAAAGGGGAACATGCAGACTGGGGAACAAAGGTATTTGATTATGAGAAAAAAGAAGTATCGAATTTCCTGATTGCAAATGCATTATTCTGGACGGAAGTTTATCATGTGGATGCGTTAAGAGTGGATGCCGTAGCATCCATGCTGTATCTGGATTACGGACGTAGTGCCGGAAACTGGGTGCCAAATAAATACGGCGATAATAAGAATCTTGAGGCAATTGAATTTTTGAAACATCTGAACAGTATTATGTCAAAAAGAAGCAAGAGAGCATACCTTATTGCAGAAGAATCTACGGCATGGCCGAAGGTTACGGGTGCTGTGGAAGATGACGGACTGGGATTTGCATTCAAATGGAATATGGGCTGGATGAATGATTTCCTGGAATACTGTAAGCTGGATCCTTTATTCCGTAAAGGCGATCATTATAAGATGACATTCAGTATTTCTTATATGACAGCAGAACATTATATTCTGGTAATTTCCCATGATGAAGTGGTGCATCTGAAATGCTCCATGATTAATAAGATGCCGGGATATACGGTGGACAAGTTTGCAAATTTGAGAACTGCGTATACTTTTATGATGGGACATCCGGGAAAGAAACTGTTATTTATGGGACAGGAGTTTGCCCAGCTTCGTGAATGGAGTGAAGAAAGAGAACTTGACTGGTATCTGTTAAATGAACCATTACATAAAGAAATGCAGGAATATGTTAAGAAACTTCTTCATATATACAAAAGAAATCCGGCATTGTACCTGAATGACAGCAGTTATGACGGATTTGAATGGGTAAATGCGAATGATGCAGACAGAAGCATATTCAGCTTTATCAGAAAAATGCCGGGAACATGGAAAGGTGCATTCCTGTTTGTATGCAACTTTACACCGATGGAAAGACCGGATTATTGTGTCGGAGTACCTCAGAGCGGATTTTATCGTGAGATGCTGTCAAGCTATACACTTACAACGGAAGAAGACAGTATGGAGAGTGCGGCAGAGAAAAATGCGACACTTGCACTCAGAAGATTTAAGGCAGAAAAGGGAGAATGTGACGGCAGGCCATACAGATTAAATATTCCTTTACGCCCATATGAATCGGTAATCATAGCATTCTAGGAATTACGACAAAAAAACTAAGAAAAAAATAGACATTTTAATCTTTTCTTTGTATACTATTCTTTGTAAAAGATTTTATTTATGGAGGTTTCAACATGGTTAAATTGAGCAATGCCGGTGCATTTCTTATCAACGGAACAGAAGTTGTGGAATGTAATGGCGAGGAGCAGGCAGCCTTAACTGCAAAAACCGGAAGGGCTGTTTCTAAAGAGGAAGCTGCAGAGAACACAATGGCATATCAGATTTTAAAGGCACATAATACGTCCGGTAACATGGACAAGCTTATGATTAAATTTGATAAGCTGACTTCTCATGATATTACATTCGTAGGAATTATCCAGACAGCGAGAGCGTCAGGACTCGAAAAGTTTCCGATACCATATGTACTTACAAACTGTCATAACAGTCTGTGCGCAGTAGGCGGAACAATTAATGAAGATGATCATATGTTCGGACTGACCTGTGCAAAGAAATATGGCGGAGTATATGTACCTCCTCATCAGGCTGTAATTCATCAGTACGCAAGGGAAATGCTTGCCGGAGGCGGTAAGATGATACTTGGCTCTGATTCCCATACACGTTATGGTGCATTAGGTACTATGGCAATGGGCGAAGGCGGACCTGAGCTTGTAAAACAGCTTTTGGAACAGACATATGATATAAATATGCCAGGTGTTGTCGGTATTTATATGACAGGAGAGCCGATGAAGGGGGTAGGACCGCAGGACGTTGCACTGGCAATTATCGGAGCAGTATTTGCAAATGGATACGTTAAGAATAAAGTAATGGAATTTGTCGGACCGGGTGTGTCATCATTAAGTGCAGATTTCAGAATCGGTGTGGATGTAATGACTACAGAAACCACCTGCCTGTCTTCTATTTGGAGAACGGATGACAAAATTAAGGAATTTTATGATATTCACGGAAGAAGTGAAGATTATAAGGAACTTAATCCGGGTGAGGTAGCTTATTATGATGGCATGGTTTATGTTGATTTGAGCAAAATTAAGCCGATGATCGCAATGCCGTTCCATCCGAGCAATACATATACGATTGAGGAATTAAATGCAAATCTTGAAGATATTCTTCATGATGTAGAGAAGAAGGCATTAGTCAGTCTGGATGGTAAAGTAGATTATAAACTTACAGATAAAATCAGAGATGGAAAATTATATGTCGATCAGGGAATTATTGCAGGATGTGCCGGAGGCGGATTTGAAAATATCTGTGCGGCAGCAGATATTATGAAGGGAAGAAATATCGGTGCAGATGAGTTTACATTAAGTGTTTACCCTGCAAGTACACCGATTTATGTAGAGCTGGCAAGAAATGGAAAACTTGCAGATCTCCTTGAAACAGGAGCGATTGTAAAGACAGCATTCTGCGGCCCTTGCTTTGGTGCTGGTGATACACCGGCTAATAATGCACTCAGTATCAGACATTCTACCAGAAACTTCCCGAACAGAGAAGGTTCTAAACTGCAGAATGGACAGATATCTTCCGTGGCACTTATGGATGCACGGTCTATCGCGGCAACAGCAGCAAACAAGGGATATCTTACAGCGGCAACAGATGTGGATGTTGAATATACTTCACCAAAATATCATTTTGACAGCAGTATTTATGCAAAACGTGTATTTGATTCAAAGGGAGTGGCAGATCCGTCTGTAGAAATTAAGTTTGGACCGAATATTAAAGATTGGCCGGCAATGGTTGCATTAACAGATAATATTGTACTTAAAGTAGTATCTGAAATTCACGATCCGGTTACAACGACAGATGAATTAATTCCATCTGGTGAAACATCATCTTATCGTTCTAATCCTCTCGGACTTGCAGAATTTGCCTTATCAAGAAAAGATCCTGCTTATGTCGGAAGAGCAAAA
>FR900131.1:0-4371 GCA_000437755.1 Roseburia sp. CAG:303 | reverse complement strand
AAAGAAGTACAGGCAGCCGAAAAAGCAAGAGAGAACGGCGAATGTCCGGTAGAAGTGCTTCCGGAATACAAAGAAGTTATGAATGCAATTCTTGCAGAATTTAAAGATATCAAGAAAGAAGAAGTCGGAATTGGTTCTACGATTTATGCAGTAAAACCGGGTGATGGTTCTGCAAGAGAACAGGCGGCTTCCTGCCAGAAAGTGTTAGGCGGATGGGCTAATATTGCAAAAGAATATGCAACGAAGAGATATCGTTCCAATCTGATTAACTGGGGTATGCTTCCATTTATTTATGAAGAGGAAGAACTTCCGTTTGCAAATGGTGATTATTTATTCATACCGGGAATTGCAGATGCAATCAAGACGAAAAAGAAAGAGATTCCGGCATATGTAGTGAAGGATGGAAAATTAAATCCATTTACCTTAAAAATGGGTGAACTTACAGATGATGAAAGAGATATTATTCTTAAGGGATGTCTGATTAATTATAACAGAAAGTAATGAATAAAAAGTCAGGAAAAATAATTTTTTGGGTAGCAGCAGTGGTATCATGCATACTGGCAGGCTTTCTTGCAGGATATTTTCTTGGGGAAATCCTGCCGGCAGATGCTGGAATACAACAAAAGGTTGTCGCACTGTTTTTATTATTTTTAAATGTTGCAGGTGTATATTTTGTCCAGATGGGACTTGTGAAAGCTGGAGATATGCTCTGGCAGAAGATGAACAGCATAAAAAAGATGAAAACTGGCAGGGTGCAGTTTGTGTGGCAGCTTGGCATAAATATAGTGGTTATAATTGCATTTTTTCTGGCAGCAGTCTGTACAGAAAACGATATCCTGAAAATGGAGAGTGTAATTGTAATTATAACAGGTGTTGTTGTAATAGTAAAAAAAGGAGTAAACCGCCAGAGTCTGACATAGAGACTTCGGCGGTTTTCTATAGTGCTATTCTTTCTGTTGAAAATTTGTGCGGAGCAGATATGTATATCTTTTATTATACAAAAAAGGCACACCTATTTTCATAGAAGCGCCTTTGCCAGTTGCATTTAATTTAACATATAAAGGTAAAAAGATCAAGAAAAAATAATTATTTTGTGGTAAAATACTTTTGGCTACAATATCAAAAAATGACATATAGAAAGAGAAAATTAGTAAGGGATGAAGAAGATAAGTAAGAAAATGGTACCCATATGCGCAGCACTGCTGGGAATACAAATTGTACTGGGCGGATGTGCAAAGAACAGTACGGATATCCAGACAGCGAAGGTAAATGCCGGACAGGCAGCAGAGACAGAAGTGAAAACTACAGCTGAAGAAACTACTTCCGGAGAAATAACAACAGCCGAGGAAACATCAGAAGCTGTGGAAGCAGCAGCAAAGGAAAATATGGGAGAAAAAGAGCCGGAAACAGAAGAAAACGAAGAAACAAAATCGAAAACAGAGAAAGAATCAGAAACGGAAGAGAGTACAGAACCGAAATCGGAGCCAGAACCTGATACAGAAAGCGGTTCATCGGCAACCGTTCTTTTTGCAGGAGATATATGTCTGGAGGAGGATGGATTTGTACTGGATCATTATGATGAAGTGGGACAGAATCTTGAGGCATGTATGTCACCCTATCTGCTGAGCAGGATGCATGAGGCGGATATTTTTATGCTGAATCATGAATATACGATTAGCGGCAGGGGAAGTAAGCTTAATAAATATTATACATTTCGCGCAAATCCGTCCAGAATGGAAATTTTGAAGCAAATGGGTGTCGATATTGTTTCACTGGCCAATAATCATATATATGATTATGGATATGATGCATTTGTGGATACGCTTGCGTTACTGGATGAAAATGGAATCCGTCATGTAGGGGGCGGAATGGATAGTGAGCAGGCAGAAAAAGTGGAATATTATGAAATAAATGGAATAAAAATCGGATTTGTGGCAGCTTCGAGGGCAGAGAAGAATATAATTACACCGCAGGCAACGGATACACAACCGGGGGTGTTCTGGATGTATGATGATACCCGGTTAAAAGAGGTTGTCAGAGAAGCTTCTTCACAATGTGATTTCCTTATTGCATATCTTCACTGGGGAACGGAAGACAGTGAATACTTCCGGCAGTATCAGCATAATATTGCGGAAGAATTGGTAGAATGTGGAGTCAGTGCAATCATAGGCGGACATCCTCATGTAGTCCAGGGAATGGAATTTATAGGGGATGTTCCGATTTTGTATAGTCTGGGCGATTTCTGGTTCAATGGAGAAGATAAGTATTCAGTTATGGTACAGCTGACTGTATACAAAAACAGGGCTTGTAATGTTGAGATTATTCCATGCCGCCAGCAGAATTATACGATTCAATATTTGGAGACTCCGGAGGAACAGGAGAAATTTTTCAGATATCTGACAAATTTATCTTCTGGTGTAAGCTTTGGATAGGATGAGTGGAATAAATTCTAAAAAATAAGATTTAATATAAAAATATTCAGATAAATGACGATATAATATATGTAAAGTTGTTACTGTTAAACAATGCAACCATTACATTGTGAATAACAATGTGTGCGTACTCAAGGAGGAGATTAAAGCAGTATATGGATATAATCAGGTTTACTCAGTACCAACGGTTTCTCAGGTAAATAAATTAACTTATTCAAATAACCGGCAGAGAAATGAACAGTCAGATAAGAAAGAAACTACTGTGGGATTTGCAGATGTATTTGAAAAATCACTGAATGAGAGTGATAAAGAAGTGAGATATTCCACTGGAAGTTATAATAAACAGGGGGTATATCAGGAATATTTATATTTTACAAGAGAATATCGTCGTTAAAAAAGATTTCCCTCATCGTCAGCGATGGGGGAAATGCCTTTATTTTAGGGGGAAAATCGGGAAAATAAAAAAAATTAAAAAAATTTGAAAAAAAGTATTGACTTTTTTCAATACATGATATATAATACTCCTTGTCGTTGAGAGATACGACAAAAGAAAAATAAATAAGCGCGATTAGCTCAGCTGGTAGAGCACCTGACTCTTAATCAGGGTGTCCAGGGTTCGAACCCCTGATCGCGCACTTGAAAGTACTTTTTTGAAGACGCATGAGCTTTGGGGAAGTGCTTTTTTCGTATAAATTGATATTTTCTGCTTTTAGGATCACTAGAGAATTTGGGGAAAATGATATTTTACAAAATGCAAAAGATGCTACCCCAGCAAATAACATATGTTGAAGAATAGTATGGTTGGCTGCATATGGAAAAATTAAAAATCAGGTATTGATTTTTTATGTACTGCATATTATAATATTGTCAGGCGCAGAATGTGCCGGATAAGAAAACAGTGTTGTGTGACTACACAGAAAGAGCATCCAAACCTGCCGAGATATTGGATGCTCTTTTTTGATTCTGTGCTTATTTATTTGTTGCTGTCATTCTTGTCGTTATCCAACCACTTATATATGTAATAAGCAACCACACTAGCGGCAACTGATATGACAAACGAAAACAGTGTTGACATATGGCTACACCTCCCATCTGCGTCAGTATGGGAGTGACAGCAAAAAGGAGTATATCATATTTTTATGGGTTCGACAATACGAATTTCTGACTGGCTGCTTTTTTCAGAAGGGCAACCGATCCATCCAGGCCAAATGCACCGCTGTCGATTAAAATATGTTTTCCGGCAATGCCATCAAAGTCACAGCCGGTATAGAATTTATGGTAAAGCCTGCGTGCTTTATCGACATTGTTCATCAGGTGCTTTGCTTCTTCGGGATATAAATGAAGGTCGCTGATACAGTTTGAAAGACGTTGTTCATAATCTGCATAAACAAATACATTCAGTACATTGGGAAAATCTTTCAAAATATAATCTGCACACCTGCCGACAATGACACAGGAACTTTTGTTGGCTGCATCTAAAATCATGGTTTTCTGTACTTCAAACAGCTTGCTCTGGGTGGCAGAGGAACTGATTCCCAAGGGGTACAGCATTTTCTGGAATGTACCGGACATCTTATCGTCAAGATCGGCGAGTGAAGAAACCGGAAGTCCCATGGATTCTGCAGCGTGTTCAAGCAGTTCCCTGTCGTAGTAGGCGATATCCAGTTCTTTGGCAAGTTGTTTTCCGATCTGACGGCCGAGGCTTCCGAACTGTCTTGCAATAGTAATACAATATTTCTGTTCCATAAAATTCCTCCTCTGTATTAAAATGATCTCTCGGAATCTTCAGCCCAGTAAAATCAAGGCTTTCTGATTCCTTTTTATTAAAATCCCCCACTTTTTTTGCCAAAAACACTTGACAAATCGCTCAAAATTTGCGGCGAAGCCGATTGAATATATTTTATTTTATCGACTGGAGGGCGATTTTTATGTTACCTGT
>FR900130.1 GCA_000437755.1 Roseburia sp. CAG:303 | reverse complement strand
AATTATGAGTTTCGCAATTAACTAATTATTTACTGGTTCACTCTGGAGATAATATCAATATCTCCTATGAATTCCGTCATCTTCCAGCTTCCATTTTCCCTTATCACACGGTAGGTACACTGCTGCGTCATTAACTCAAGCGGCTCACCCGCTTTCTGTACATAGTAGGTTTCCCTCGTGGTGATGGCACATTCATCGCTGCCATTATAGACGGTTGAAACAATTTCATATGTATCAAGTAATTCCGTGATATTCCTCTTTACATATTCAATCTGTTCATTATAAATCGGACTGTCCACTTTCAGATAATTTGATATATAAGAGAAATCCGAATATGTCATGGCATCGTCAAATCCTCTCATGTATCCCTCCACAACTGCTTCCGGTCCATCATTGTACAGACCACTTCCCGAAACACTCATTAATACATTCGGTGTGTAGCTGTAAGTGTTTTCTCCTCCATATAATGCAGAATGATATCCAACCAGAATATTGGCGGTATCCATAATGCTTCCCGTAGTATCCTCAAATTCCACGAGATACAGTTCCTTCTCCTGTTTGTAAATCTCTTTATAAATATCTGACATGGATGTCACGGTATTAATGTTATAATATGCTCCTCCGGTCTGCTTTGCGATATTGCTGGCTTCGGAGTAATTCGATGTTCCAATGCCGATAATGAAGATCGGTACATGGTATCTCTGTGCCGTACTGATTACATCCGAACTGCTGCAGGAGCTGTAGTTGTCCAGTCCGTCAGTAAATGCAATGACACATTTTGCTCCTGACTGTGCAGCCACTCTGTTGACAGAAGCATATAATGCATCATACAGACTGGTCATATTTCCGGTCTGCAATCCGTTTATCTTACTGATCAGTGTCGTGGAAGCAGTGCTGAAGGTTTCTTCGATTGCAACACCCGTACTGAAGGAAATCAGTTCCACCTTGTCACCGGCTGCAAACTGTACACTGGATACGAAATTCGACATGATATTCTTTGCTTCCATCAAAGGCTGTCCCTTCATACTTCCGCTTACATCGGCAACCATCTCGATATTCAGTGCTTCCGTTTCATTTAACTGCGATACTTTCTTTACTTCCTGTTTGATATAATTTGCACTGGCATCCTGTTTCCGGATGAAAAACAGTGTATTATCAAGGGATGCAGGTACTTCTCCCGACTTCTGATCTTCCACCTGCAGATACAGTCTGATATTCGGATACTGGGACGCATCCACCTGCTGAATCTGCACATTTAATGACTTTTTCGGTTTCAGATACTGATATGCCACCTCGTCTAAATTATCAAAAAGAGATTTCATATCCTTGTAATTTTCCTTCTGCTGCAGCTCTTTGATTTTCTTTATTCCATCCGTAATTACGGACTTGTCATCCGCATCCGCAAGGGTAAGATCCGCTCCATTGTATTCGTCCAGCTTCTCATCCACATAATCTTTCGTTTCTTTTTTCAGGGATTCAAATTCACTGTCCACATCTGCCAGCAGTTCCTTTCCCTTTTCGATATTCTTTGCTTCCAATGCTGCCTTGCACTCATCTAAAATAGATTCATAATCTTTATAGTCTTCCAGCAGGTTATAATCTTCCTTTGCATCAATGGCATTTTTTATCTGCTTCTGTGCATCCTCCAGCCATTGTGCGGACTCCTCTGCGGAATCACATACTTCCTGCAGGCTGTCCAGCAAATCCTGCTTGTCTTTAAAGCTTAAGAAACCTGTTTTCTTCCAGTCTTTTGCGAGATCATTCATCTCATCTGTGCAGGCATCAATCGCATACTCCGTAATATTCTTCGTCAGTTTCTTATACTTTGACTGATACGTATTTACGCGTATGCCCAGGAATGCTCCCACACCGATGCAGACTGCCAGCACTGCAATTACCACGCCTGCCACAATCTTTCCGACCGGACTTTTCCGCAGTGTATTTTCTGTATTTTCCATATTCTGATCCGGCATTTCAACCGATTCTTCATTGTACGGATAGATCCCCTGTGTCAGTTTTGCACCGCAATTTCCACAGAACATACTTCCGTCTTCCAGTTCTTTTCCACAATTTCTACAGAACATAACCTTTCTTCTCCTCTCATTTATTTTTCTCCGGCAAATCCAAATCCATATGCAATGCCATATGCATCCGCATCCGCCCACTGCTCTGCCAGATCGCCCAGTGCAGCCTTACGCACCTCCGGTATGGTATGCATTCCGTGTTCTACTATCAGTCCCGGAATTCCTACCGATGATGCACCTCTTAATACCCCATAATAATCTTCCTTCCCGTCTGTGCGGCATACCACAGTTCCACCCGTATTCAGGCTGTCATTGTATGCCTTTGTCCATTCCAGAACCGTATCCGCTGTCGCAGTCCGGAATTCTCCAACGGTGCTTAACCCCATGTCATAATTCACTCTGGTAAGTCCTGTACCAATCGCATTGCTGACACTCAGTATGGTATCCGACTTCTTCGCCACCATATTTACAAATACCAGTGACTTATTGATGGAAACCGGCTGCAGGCAGGTATCATAGCCATTTGCATTTTCCTCATTTGCATTCGTATGAATCGAAAGGAAAAGCGTACTGTCCCGCTCTGCGGCATATTCGCCCCTTAATGAAATATGCGCCCGATCCAGACTGAGGTTCGTATAACCACCCAGTGTAATCGTTCCGGTTGTCCTTGTCATATAAGAATCAATCCCATATATTTCTTTGAGATCCGACTTCAAAGCCGTAGCAACTTTCAATGTAAAATCGCCTTCCGCATATCCGTAGGATTCACTTCCCGTCACTTCATTCTTTCCGGCATAATGTCCCGGATCAATGCAAATCATGATATTGGATGCCAGCACACTTCCACCGTCCTGCGGTTCATACTGTTTCTCATCCTTCACTTCCACCTGTACGCGGTATTCATATCTGACCGGCTGATCCGAGTCAAGAACATCCGTAATCATGTACTGACCATCTGTCTGTTCTGCCAAGCCGGCATCTACCCGGGCAACCTCCGTCCATTCCACAGCATTTTCATTCCGCATTGCCTTTCTTTTCTGAACCACATACCGGCTGACACAGCCATCCATTTCATTCGTCCAGCTGACATTGATACTGTCTGCGGTATTCCGCTGTGCCTGTACCTCTGCCACACTGACCGGTGTCCGGTTCGCCGGCTGTGTCTTTCGTTCAGAGACTTTCTCCGTCCGTTCTTCCGTTACCGGTTCCGTTGTTTTCTGCAGTTCTCCCGGTTCTTCCGTCACTTCTGCTTCTGTTTCTTCCGATTTATCTTCCGAAACCTGACTTATCCCTGTTTCACTCTCCCTGCTTTCTTCCTTATCTTCCGTTGTTATTTTCTCAGCCTTTTTCGTGTCCTGCTCCCCGCTGCTGCGATCAATATCTGTCTGATTCTGCAGTAATAAGCCTGCAATCACCAGTGCCGCCACACATACGAAAAATGCCGCTATGTATTTCTTCATTTTTCTCCTTTTCTCAAAAAAATTATTCTTTGTTCACTAAATTATCACACTTTTTTTACTTTTTCAATTTGTGACAAATATGATTTTTATCTGCATCCAGTCCGTCACATAGTCAAAAAAAATGGCAGTGTTACATAACACTGCCCTGACTTTAATAATATGGATAATAATGGGTACTTGTAAATCCCGGTCCGCCATTTCCCAGTAATGCCGGTGCAAATAAGCCAAAAGAAAATGCGATAACCGCTAATACGGCAATAACAATCCATATACAAAACTGTGATCTTGCAAAATTCTTTAAATTCTTATTCGCTGTCCCACCAAATGAAAATATCAATACCATAATCAGACCGACGATAGGTATCATGAATAACAATTCATATCCAAAATACCCCCACATACCGATTGGGCGGTACTCTTCCGGCACCTGATTATTCATCGGCGGCTGGTTATAATACACCGGCGGCTGATTTCCATATATTGGTGGCTGGTTTCCATACACCGGCGGTTGATTTCCATACATCTGCTGCTGGCTTCCGTATGCCTGCTGTTGATTTCCATATGCCTGCTGCTGATTTCCATATACTTGCTGTTGATTCTCTGTCTGCAGTTCCTGTCCACAGGACTGGCAGACCTTTGCATCATTTTCATTTTCTGTTCCACAATTTGGACAAAACATATTCATTTCCTCCTTTTTCTTCCATAAATACTATTTTTATAAAGCTATTGAAAAATTGCACTCTTCATCATCTGTATAAACAGATACGGACACACGATTTTTCTTGCTTATATCTCTATCTATCTGTATATGTACTGTGGCATCTTCATAAATAGACGGCATCTGTATTGTGTCACTTCCCACATATTCCGCTACCTGATCCAGAAAACTCTCCGGTCCTTCAAAATCAGCTGCTTCATATATATCAATCTCGCCATCTATTACACCATAATTTACACTCCCCCATATGTCTTTATCACTGTTAAATTCCGGGCTGCTTAATACTACGACATATGCCTGATACAATGCGTCTATATTTACTTTAGCCTTTGATATTTCTGTTTTTTTCATATTGGCACTAAGTTTATTACTTTCTGTCCGGGAAGCTGATCTTCTGGATGTTCCCAACTGGCTAATGCCTGCAACACTTACAATCGCTATAATGGCTATAATTCCTATGATTCCCAGTACAATCGGTACTGCCGGTATCCTGATCTTTGGCTTTTTGGCAACATAACCGTTATTTACAGATCTCATAGCCGGCTGCATTTTCTGTCCCTGTACAGGCTGACCGCAGTAAGTGCAAAACATTGCTCCCTCTGGTATCTCTCCGCCACATTTTGTACAATACATATAAAATCCTCCTATTTTCTAATCATTGTAAATATATCAAAATAACATCCTACGATGTCCTTCTGCTTTTCCTTTCCTTAATTTTTATAAACTTTATTTTTATAATTTATCATACATTGCCAGGTTCGACAATTTGTGACAAATATGATTTTTATCTGCACCCAGGCTGTCACAGGATCGGAAAATGGCAGAACAGGAGATACGGGACTATCTTACATAGATAATCATAACAAAAAGAAATAGACATCCTCTACCGTCCAAAGTTTAGGATATCTATTTCTCAAATAATCTTAATTTGTTTTAATTACCTTATTTGTCGTCCTGAGTCTTTGTTCCTGCAGATAATTTTCTTCTTCTTAATATAATTACTGCACTTCCTCCACCGACTACGGCTACTACACCGCCTACTGTTCCATAGAATAATGGTTTATTAGCAAGGAAGATGGTCAATCCACTGGTAGATACAACGATATTCGTGTATTTCAGTTCTTTCATCTCATTTCCTGCCACATCGGAACAATGAATAACAACACTCATTCCTGTTCCTTCCGGAATCGCAAAGGTAATATTTCCATTGTTTTTATCCAGCTCATCTGTCAGTGTGCTGCCCTTATAGGCAACCGGATATCCTTCCACCGGATTTCCATTGTTGTCAAGTACAGAAATATCAAGTGTTTCCAGTTTACCACCATCATCTGTAGGAATAACTGTTACCGTCTGGCTTTCTACCTGATATCTTCCATTGTTTTCCACACCGGAAACTGTGATTTCCGGCGCTGTCTTATCGACTACGAAGGACAATTCTGCACCCTTAATATCACTGTATGCTTCATTTTCTGCTGAGTCTTTTGTATGGATTACAATCTTGTATTCGCCCTCTTCTTCAAATAAATCTTTGTTAATGATATATTTCTTTACATACCATTCTCCATTTCCACCGGACTTTTCTACCGTGTAATCCTTACTTTCTTCCAGCACTTTTCCATTCAGTTCTACCACATACTCGGTTAAATCATCTACATTGGTTTCATAGATAACGATATTGTCACCTATTTCTCTGATATAGTAAGAACCAAGCATTGCCACGGTTGCATCATCTAATTTATATGCGGAACCGTCACGGTTTACGGAGAAGTCTAACAGACTTACGGACGCATCTGTAACATTCATTTCTGAAACTTCCTGACCATTATCATCCAGATAAATGATCTTGTTGAATGCATTTCCTGCCTTATCATATACGGTGCATACCAGTGAATAGATACCATCGGTCGGAAGGTTATCTATGACATACTGGATACCATTTGCAACACTTACTGTCCGGTCAAAGCTGTAAGTTTCTACCTTATTCTGTCCATCTACCAGACGTGCCACTGTTAATACAGGTGCAAATACATCGAAGTTTGTATCCGTACAGGTTAATATAAATCCAATGGTTTCACCATTATTTGCAGAGTTATTTCTGATTCCCTGTAATGTTACATATGGCATGGTTTTATCTACATAGAAGTTCTGCTCTGTAAATGCTGCTGCCTGATTTCCTGCCATATCGGTATATGACATTCCGATGGTATAATATGCATCATCGGTAAATGATACGGTTGCCGTATGGATATCGCCATTTGATGTCCATCCGCTGATGCCCGGTGCAGTCTTTGATACACCATTATCTGTTGCTGTGGTTGTGATGGTAAATCTGCCTGTTTCAAAATTATGCTCTGTAATGCTGATGGTTGCTGTTCTTGCCGCACTGTAATAATTACCGTTTGTTGCTGCATTATTATCATAACTTACATTGATTACCGGTAATGTCTTATCCACGGTAAATACCTGTGGTGCCAGTGAGCTGCCATAATCTGTGGCTGTATTCTGGTTTCCTGCCATATCTGCATATGTAATATCAAAGTTATAATCGCCATCTGCGGAATAGGTCAGTGTTGTGGTATATACGTTTTCATCACCATTTGCTGCTGAACCGGTGCTGCTACTCCATCCTGTAATAGAAGGAACTGCACCGTCTGCATTTGTCAGTGTAATCTGCACATCATCCGGATTGAAGTTCCTTTCCGTAATTTCAATCGTTGCCGTTCTGTCTTCTTTGAAATAAGTTGCCTCGCCAAATGAAGTGTCACCATTATTATTATCATAAGTAATGTTTATCTGCGGCTGTGTTACGTCAATTTTAACAGAATTTGATGCAGATGCATAATTTCCTGAATTATCCTGTGCACTGATTACTATCTGTACGTCATTGCTGTTGTTTAAGTTTCTGTCTACAATAATCTGATCTGTCCACTGCTGTACTAACTGTGACTGAAGCGGGCTTCCTCCTGTATAACTGAAGTTATACAGATCTCCTTCCTGTGTTACATTACCCATGTTCAATACCTGATAATGCACATTCTTCAGACCGGAATAAGTACCATTTGTGATCGGATCACTTACTTTAATATCTACTGTTACATCGGTATTATAAATACCATTTACCGGCTGCTGAACCGGTGCTACCGTAATTTCCGGTTCAATACTTTCTACATCCGGTGCGGTAATATCGAGAATTACTCCATCTGAGCTTACATAAGTTACATTTCCGGAACGGTCTTCGATTCTTAAATAAATCGTAAACTGATCATCCGGACGAATGGTAAACGGACTGTATGCTGTCCATTCTGAACTGCCCAGTGCATTTAATTCTGATACGGTCATTGCTGTTGTCCTGGCGGTCTTATAATATTCCACCGAATAAACAGAACTTGTTGCATCCTGGTATCCTGCACCGATATCAACTGCTGTTCTTGACCATAATCCAAAGGTTCTGTAAGAAACCAGCGTATTCCATGTACCAAGACCACTTACAGTAACGGAACCGGATGGACTGGTTGTATCTACGGTAAAGTGATATGGTGACATACTTGAACCGGTATCTACGGTATTCATCACATTGCCTGCTTTGTCCGTGTAGCTGATGCCAAAGTCATAATTTGCATCGCCCGGATAAGTGATTGTCAGGGTATGTGTGGTTGCACTTCCCGTATCTCTCTGCTGTCTGGTTGTCCAGCCGCTCATGGTTGTATGTGCTTCTACCGGATTTCCAGATGCATCTTTTGCTGTAATGCTAATATTTACTTTGCTGCTGTCAAAAGTACTGATACCTTCTGTGATAACAATCGTTGCTGTTCTTAAGCCCCTGAAATATCCTCTTCCGCCGATTTCTCTTGTCTGACTGTTATTATCATAACTGATCTGAGCCGTCGGATTCGTAAGATCAATCCAGAATTCTCCTGCATCCATATTACCATTATACGCAATGTCTGCTGTGTTTCCGCAACGATCCGTTCCTGCAATCGCAAAGGTATAATGAGCTTCCCCTGTGTAAAGAATGGTTCTTGTATACACATTTCCACTCAGGCTCCATGCAGAATCCGTATAATAAGCATTTCCGGCATTATTCAAATCCGATGCTGCATCATCATTTCTCAAACGAATGGTTGTCTTCACAGAATCAGATTTCGTGCCATCTGTCTGTGCATCATTCAGATATAAGGATGTACCTGACAATATTCTGTCATTATAGATCATACTTAAATCTGTCATTGTCAGTACCGCCTGTCTGCTGCCCTTGTAATATGTCCTATTGCTATCGCTGTATGCCAGTGACACCTGAGGTCCTGTCTTATCTACTACGAAAGAATGATTATCTGCAGTCGTATTATAACCTACTGCTTCATCCAATGTTGTATGAGCAAAGATATCGGATCCTGATATTGCAAAATCATAGATTGCTTCATTTGCAAATGTAATTGTCCTGGTATACTTGCCATTTGCAAAACTCCAGTTGCTTTCACTCTGCGCCTTTTCACCGGTTAATGCATTTAACAGACTGTCTCTTGCCGTAATTTTCAGGCTGATTCTTTCCTGTGGTGTTAATACATCTTTCGCTGTACGTCTCTGATCTTCATAAGCATAACTTAAGTCATCAACGGTAATCACTGCCGTCCTGTCCGCATTGTAAAAATGATCCTTTGATTTACCGGTGTCCGTATAAGTAACGGTAATTACCGGTGCTTTCCTGTCGATAACGAAAGAAGCACTATCTTCTACGTTCTTTTCTTCGCTGTCCTGATAGCTTATCGAAATTCTCCTGCCATAAATATCAGTTCCGCTAAATGTACTTGTAAAGATTGCATCTACTTTGT
>FR900129.1 GCA_000437755.1 Roseburia sp. CAG:303 | reverse complement strand
GCTCTTCCTGTCTGGCAATATCCTCGCTTCGTCCATGAATACATTTTATCTGTTCCAGTCTTAATGCATCCACTACTTCATCCAGGAATTTAATTCTCTTATTCAAAGAATCCAGCAATGTAATCTCAAGCCACGGGAATGCAATTTTCAACGGAATTCCTGGAAATCCTGCCCCAGTTCCTATGTCTATCACACTTTTCACATTTTTTAAATCAACGATTTTATTGATTGCAAGACTATCCACAAAGTGCTTGTCTATGACTTCCTCCGGTTCTGTAATTGCAGTCAGATTCATAACTTTATTTTTTTCAATCAGCATTTCATAATATAATTCAAACCGTTCCATTTGTTTCTGATCGAGTGTTACATCTATCTGCTTTAATTTCCGGATAAATATATCTGTCTTATTCTTCACTGTTTCCTCCATTTCTCCTTGCCCTGAACTGCTCCAGATAAACCAGTAAAACAGAGATATCCGCTGGAGACACACCGGAAATTCTGGAAGCCTGTCCGATAGAAAGCGGTTTATATAAATTCAGTTTCTGTACGGCTTCTTTTCTCATTCCCTGTACTTCGGAATAGTCAAAATCAGCTCTGAGTTTCTTTCCTTCCAGTTTTTTAAACTGTTCCACCTGTTTTAACTGTCTTGTAATATAGCCCTCATATTTTATATTGATATTTACCTGTTCAATAACATCTGCCGGCAATTCCCTGCGTTCTTCATCCAGTTCTTCCACTGCAGCATAGTCCAGTTCCGGTCTTCTTATTAATTCCGCCAGATTAGAACCAGTCTTTAATTCTGAACTATTATGCTTCATTAAAAATTCCTGTGTATTTTTATTTGCTCCAATTAATACATGTTCAAGTCTTTCGATTTCTTCCTGGATTAATTTCCGCTTTGTTTCCACATATTCATATCTTTCCTTTGAAACAAGTCCTGCCCGATATCCAATCGGAGTAAGTCTCAAATCTGCATTATCCTGTCTTAACAGCAGACGATACTCGGCCCTTGAAGTCATCATCCTGTATGGCTCATGATTTTCTTTGGTAACCAGATCGTCGATCAGAACTCCGATATATCCCTCTGACCGGTCAATAATTACCTGTTCTTTACCAAGTACTTCGAGTGCTGCATTCATACCGGCGATTAAACCCTGTGCTGCTGCCTCTTCATATCCTGAGCTTCCATTAAACTGACCGCCACTGAATAATCCCTTTATTTCTTTAAATTCCAGTGTCGGAAGCAACTGTCTCGGATTGATACAGTCATATTCAATCGCATATGCATTTCTTACGATTTTTACATTTTCCAGTCCCGGTACGGTACGATACATTTTATACTGGACATCTTCCGGCAGGGAACTTGACATTCCGCCCAGATACATTTCATTGGTATACAATCCCTCCGGTTCAATAAATACCTGATGCCTCTCCTTATCCGCAAATTTCATGACTTTATCTTCAATCGAAGGACAGTAACGCGGTCCTGTTCCTTCAATCATTCCGGAAAACAATGGGGAACGATCGATATTATCCTTGATAATTTTATGTGTTTCCGGATTAGTATACGTCAGCCAGCAGGAAACCTGTTCTTTCTGCACACTCTCCGGATCGGTTGAAAACGAAAATGGTACTACCCTTTCATCTCCAAACTGCTCTTCCATCTTAGAAAAATCAATGCTTCTCTTATCCACCCTCGCCGGAGTTCCTGTTTTAAAACGGAACATTTCGATTCCCAGGGCTTTTAAGGAATCCGTCAGATGATTTGCTGCCTGCAGCCCGTTTGGTCCGGTAGGATTGCTCACATCTCCATAGATACATCTCGCTTTTAAATAAGTTCCGGTACATAATACAACTGCTTGTGTATGATAAACTGCACCGGAATAAGTCTTTGCACCTTTTATCTTTCCGTCCTCTACAATAAGCTCTGCCACTTCTGCCTGACGTATGGTAAGATTCTCCGTATTTTCAAGTGTATTTCTCATTTCCTGGGAATATTCCCTCTTATCAGCCTGCGCCCTGAGCGAATGTACTGCCGGTCCTTTGGATGAATTTAACATCTTTGACTGGATAAATGTCTTATCAATATTTTTTCCCATTTCTCCGCCTAATGCATCAATCTCCCTTACCAGATGTCCTTTGGAACTTCCTCCTACATTCGGATTACAGGGCATCAGTGCAATACTGTCAACACTCACGGTAAACATAATTGTATTTAAACCAAGTCTTGCAGCCGCAAGTGCAGCTTCACAGCCTGCATGCCCTGCACCAACGACAAGCACATCATAATTTTCTTCAACGTAACTCTGCATTTCTTTCCTCTCTCTCTTATCCGGTTATTTACCCATACAAAACTTTTGGAATATAGTATCTACCAAATCATCTTCCACAGCCTCACCAATGACTCTTCCCAGTGCTTCATATGCATTCATTAAATCAATGGTAAAGAAATCTTCCGACATTCCGCCTCGGATTCCCTCTTCTACCATCTCGATACTTTCATATGCCTTCCGAATATCATTCTTCTGTCTTGCATTTGTAATAAATACTTCATCATTTATATTCAGATTTCCGGCAAAGAACATGTCTTTTAATGTCTTTTCAAATAGATCCATTCCATCTCCCTGTTTTGCCGAAATCTTTATTACAGGAGCATTTGTTATTTTCTTCAGCTCCTGCGGCTGTATTGCAGGAACTAAATCACATTTATTATATAATATAATTACTTTCTTTTCTTTAATTAATTCTAAAATTTCTTTATCACTTTCATCCAATTCCCTGGATGAATCTACGATATAAATAATTAAATCCGCTGTATCCGCACATTTCTTTGCCCGTTCCACACCTATCTGTTCTACTTTATCCTCAGTTTCCCTGATTCCTGCCGTGTCGATAATATTCAGGCTGATTCCATGTATTATGACATGTTCTTCCAGAATATCCCTGGTTGTACCTTCAATATCTGTAACAATCGCTCTTTCCTCCCCGATCAGGGAATTCAGGAATGATGATTTTCCGGCATTTGGCTTTCCGAGAATAACCGTCTTAATTCCTTCATAGACAACTCTCCGGTTGTCTGAATTATCAATTAATTCTTTCAGTTCACCTTTTATTTTATCCACTGTTTTTTTCAGTTCCTCCGAATATTCATCCAAACTGATATGTTCCGGATCATCCAATGCGGCCTCTATATATGCAATATTATGCATAATTTCTGTTCGCAGGCTGACGATTTTTTCCGATATCCGCCCCTGAAGCTGGTTTACGGAATTGGATAATGCATATTCATTCTTTGCATTAATTACATCGATAACTGCCTCCGCCTGTGACAGGTCAATTCTTCCATTTAAAAAAGCTCTTTTGGTATATTCTCCTGGTTCTGCCGGTCTTGCTCCGTTTTCCAGTACAATTTCCATAATTTTATTTACTACCACTACTCCTCCGTGGCAGTTGATTTCTACAATATTTTCTTTTGTATATGTATTTGGTGCTTTCATGACTGTTAATAAAACTTCGTCAATTACTGTTCCTTTAGAAACGATTTTTCCATAATGTACCGTGTGACTCTTCATCTCAGAAACTTTTTTCGTACCTTTACATGGCTGGAAAATCCTGTCGGCCACATCAAAAGCTTCACCTCCTGATATCCTTATAATCCCAATGCCTGAATTTGTCATACCGGTCGATATTGCTGCGATTGTATCTGATAAAAACATCCTGTCCTCCTAAAGCTGAAAAAGGGAAGAGGCATTTTGGCCTCTCCCCAGGTAATACGGATTATCCACTAATATTACTTCTTTAACGAAACAACTACATGCCTGTAAGGCTCTTCTCCTTCGCTTTTTGTAGTTACATACCTGTCATTCTGAAGTGCTGAATGAATAACTCTTCTTTCAAACGGATTCATTGGTTCTAACGAAACCGATCTCTTTGTTCTTTTTACTTTAAAGGCGATATTTTTTGCAAGACCTTCCAGAGTTTCTCTTCTTCTCTGTCTATAATTCTCTGTATCTACCTTTACTTTAACATAGCTTTCACTTTCTTTATTTACCACAAGGCTGAGTAAATATTGCAAAGAATCCAGTGTCTGTCCTCGTTTTCCTATCAGTATTCCCATCTCGTCACCTGATAATTCGACATCCATCATATCCTCATGCACATTAATAATTACCTTTACCTCTAAGTTCATTGCCTGAAATACACTCTTTAAAAAGTCTGATGCAACTTCTTCTATTGATTTCTTTGGTAAAACTTTCAGTTTTGCTCTGATTTTTGCATCTCTTGCACCAATTCCAAGAAATCCGTTACTTCCTTTTTCGATTACTTCGTATTCCAGATTATCTCTGCTTGTTTCCAATGCAATCAATGCATTTGTTACCGCGTCACTTAATGTTTTTCCTGTAAATTCCTGATATTCCATTATACTTAGGCCTCCCACCTTTCAAACACCACGCATAAATGCTATTTCTTATCCATATATTTTTTATTCAGATTTGCTTTTTCAGAAATTGAGCCTTTCTTTGCACCGCCCGCACTTCCTGTACCTGTCGTATTCTGACTGGTTTCCGTTGTCTGCGGCTTATAATTTCTTGTGTTTGTTGCAGCAGCTGTTGAAATCGTATTTGGCGGAAGTCCCTTCTTCGCTCTCTTCCTATTCGCTTTTTCGATGCTCTGCTTTATAATCTGATCGGTATCCATATTTGCAAATTTCTTATTTAATATCAGCTGGATCACTACCTGCACAGCCGAACTGATTACCCAGTACAAACCAAGACCTGCCGGGAATGTATAACAGAAGATTGCTGATACGACACACATGGAATAGCTCATTACCTTCATGGAGGACATCATGGAATCTGCAGTACCATTTCCTGTATTCTGCTGGCTTGACATGGATATCTTCATGTTTAAAAGCTGTGCAAGTGCAGATAAAATCGGAATAATAATCGCAATCTTTACTCCATTTGCAGGCGACTTACTCAAATCAATCGTGAAAAATGAATAGGAAACCTGAATATCTTTATGATTATCATCCAGCTTATCCAGAATGGTTTCGTAACTGCTTATCAGTGCATCCCAGTCTTCATCTGTATAATCAGCATATTCTGCCAGGTCTTTATCCTCAACTTTTTTCCAGTCTGCTTCAGAAATAGCTTTTAAATCCTGTGCATTTTCAATTGCTTCATCAAATGATGCTTCCACGATCGCCCATGCATCCTGCTTTCCAAATACATTGCTGTATGCTGAAGTAAAACTGTTATAAACAGCATCCTTGATTTCCTCATCCTCATAATTGCCCTTCTGACCAAAATATGCTGTTACAAGCTTATCTAGATTTTCATCTCCACTTTCATCTAACAGCACATCATTCAGACCAGCAAGATCTTTTAATTCATGGATGGTATGATAATCTAATTTTCCACTCTCATCCGTACCTATTACATAAGATACAACACCGTTATTATACATATCCTGGATCTCATTGATGTAGTTTGGCAGACATGCCATAACCGCATACAATGCAAGCAGGATCGGAAACTGTATCAGCATAGGCAGACAACCACCTGTCGGCGAAGTTCCATATTTCTGATAAACAGCATTTAATTCTGCCTGCTGTTTCATCATGGAATCATTATCTTTTTTATTTGCGTATTTTTTCTGAATTGCCTGAATTTCTGGCATAATCACGCTATTTAGCTTCATCGTTTTCTGCTGCTTGATATTAATCGGCAGCATAACAAGTTTTACAATAATTGTAAATACAATAATACATATACTTATTTTTCCAATTCCGAATTTATCAATGACAATATAAAATAAGTTCATGATAAATCCAAGAATATTGGCTATCCATCTGATGAGGAAAAAATTAGTACAACTTGTTAAAAATATACCTGACACTATTATCCTCCTTAACTATGGAACGGGATCATAGCCGCTCCGTTTTGAAAAAGGATGACACCTTAATATTCTTCTTACAGCAAGATACATTCCCTTAATAACACCATATTTCTCAAGTGCTTCCACCGCATACTGGGAACAGGTCGGAATATACCTGCAATGCCCTCTTTTCAATGGAGATAAGAATTTCTGATAAAAACGTATCATATATATAAGAATCTTTTTCAAATTATTCACCGCTTTTTCTTTCTTACATAATAATCAGCTTTCCTCTATATTCTGAGGCTGATTCACTATTCCCTGCAGCTTTGCCAGATGCAGCAAAGCACTCTCTATATCATAATAGTTATGTCCCTTTGCTGCAACTCTGGATACTACAATAATGTCCAGACCACTACTGAACATATGCTGATTCAATCTATAACATTCTCTGATTAACCGGGTAATCCGATGTCTTACTACACTGTTTCCTACCTTCTTACTGACAGAAATACCTAATCTTGAATTTCCATCATCATTCTTTTTTACATACATTACAAGGTATTTATTTGCATATGATTTACCGGTTCTGTAAACTGTCTGAAAATCACAGTTTTTCTTTATCGAATTAATATTTCTCACAAAAATCTCCCAGTTTTGATTCTATATACGATTTCAATGATAACCTGATAATAAAACAGTAAAAAGAAGAAAAGACCACAAAATTGCGGTCTATGCTAATCTATGCTGAAATACGCTTTCTTCCTTTTGCTCTTCTGGCAGCTAATACTTTTCTTCCGTTAGCTGTGCTCATTCTAGCTCTGAAACCATGAACCTTTGCTCTAGCTCTCTTCTTTGGATTATAAGTAACACCCATTGTCTGTCTCATTCTCTACACCTCCTTCGTTATTTAAAAAGTATGTTAAGACATCGTACCCATTATATTCAATATGAATTTCCACGTCAAGTATTATTTTCATTTTTTCTTATTTTTTTTGCTTTTTGTTGATTTTTACCATATGCAGCTTTTCCACAGAATAATTATACACGAATCCACCGATCATTTATCCACATTTTGTGGATCAAATGTGGATAAATGATCTTATTTTGTGGTTTTTCTATCCCATTTTCCTTTATTTTACAATATTTTTCCGAATGTAGAAATCTGTATAATTTTGAATGTGGAAAAGTTGAAATGGTAGAAATCTCAGGTTTTCCACATTTTTATCCACTTTTCCACATTTTTGATCAAATTTTTTATACATATTGATTTTATTTCTTTTCTTTCTGTCAAGCACATTTTATACTCTTCTTTCTCCACCGATCATTTTTCCACATTTTTTTATTGATTTTTAGAAAAAAGTTGAAAAAATCTTCGACTTAGTATAAAATATATTATATCATGGCATAAGTATGGATATATAGAAAGGCTTAGGTTACAGATATGTATAACTTAGTAGTGGATAAATGGGCAGAAATACTGAATTTCTTTAAAAATGAATTTGACATCGCAGACGTTTCCTTTAATTCGTGGATAAAACCTCTCCAGGTATACTCTGTGGAAAACAATGTTGTTACCTTATTATTTAAAGAAAATGATGCAATGATTGAATACATTAAGAAAAAATTTTATCTGCCTCTTATGACTTCCATCCAGGAAGTGACAGGCGAAGGACTCGATGTTGAATTCGTGACCCCTTCCATCATTGAAAAACGTGAAAAAGAGCTAAAAGGACACAACAAAAACAATGTTTCCTCTTCCG
>FR900128.1:11616-14694 GCA_000437755.1 Roseburia sp. CAG:303 | reverse complement strand
ACCACATTTGATATTTTATAATTTTCCAGTTTCGATGTTTGAGAATATCTTACTCCATTAAGATATATATAATCTTCTTTTTCAATTGCCTCATTTTTATAACTTTTATTGTGTGCAAAATAATATCGACCACAAATAAAAATAACAACAATTGTAAGTAAAATAATAATTAATGCTATTGATATCTTTTTTTTTACCATCATTCTCATTAGCTTCCTCTTAACATTTCATGAACTTCCGATTATCGGTCCCTATTTCCATTTTAGTTAGCTATATATTCATCATCTAAAAAAGTATACCATTCCTATGTCAGCCACAAATGACCGCCTGTCTCTTCTACATTAATTTCTTTCAATCTGTCAACTAATTTTTTTCTTTCTTCTTCCGACATCTCCAGTTCCAACTTTTCTGCCTTTTCCAACTTTTCCAATATTTCAATTTCTTCATCTGTCATCAGTCTCATTGCCTTACCTCCTACTTTTATCAGTTTTAATAATTCGCTGATTCTTATCATTTTCTACAAAATATTTGCATTTTACATTTTCACCATTCCATATTTTAGGGGGTAATAATTGGGGATATGCATCACAATATTTTGAAAAATCACTTCTTGATCCTCTGTACTTTCTACAATTTAGACATACACAATATAAATTGAGCTTATATCTATCAATTACACAACCCATATAATCACTCCTTCGATTCTGTATAAATTCTTAACATTTATTGCTTTGCAAACTGATACTTGATTCCGCATTCCTAAAAAATGTTCCGCTTTTTGTATCATTGCATTTCTTTGTGCCAAAGATTTGTATATTCATTTTAAAATTCCTCTCTGCTTTCTTCTCTTTTCCGTACCATCCGCACAAATTCTTTAAACTTTATATACCTGTCTGCTGCTGTATCCGTTCTTCTCTCGTTGTGTCTTTTATTAATATGCTTTTTATTTCCATATCGATTGTCCTTTCATTTTATTTAATAAATTTTTACTTGCAAAAATTTTATATCACGATTCCTCGGCAGTGGTCCATTTCATGCAATATGATCTGTGCCGTAAATCCGCTATACTTCCCATGCTGTGGCTGAAAATTACTGTCCAGATAATCAACTTCTATTTCTTCATATCGTGTACATGGCCGGACACCATCTAACGATAGACAGCCTTCCTCAGTCTGATATTCTCCCTCTTTCTTTGTTATAACCGGATTAATCATCACAAATTGAAACGGCCCTGCCGCCACAACAATAATTGCTTTATTTCTGCCAATCATATTTGCCGCCATACCGACACAGATTTCTCTGTTGGCACGCAGCGTATCCAGAAGGTCCGTTACAATCTGCTTATCCGCCTCTGTTGCAGGTTTTGCTTTCTTAAATATCTTTTTGCCCCTGACTATATTTTTAACCATCGTTTCCTTCCATTCTTTCCTGTTTTTCTAAATGCTTCATTTCCCTGGCAATCCATGTCATAATGACATCCACCAGATACTCCTGCTGCACCTGGCTTAATTCCCTGCCCGGCTGCATCTTATGCCATTTACAGATACATTCCCGGCAGCAGGTTGCCGTCGCATGCTGGGCAATAAATACCGGATGCCCCTTCATCGGTGTCTGCTTTCCATCATTTGGAATAACCGCTGGTGCTTCCCGTTTTGCGATAAATTCCCTGGCATGCTCTCTGATAACATCCATGCCTTTTTGCTGAATATACTCTATCTCTTTCTGCTTTAAATGAAAACCACTCCGGAATTTCGACCTGCCAAGTCTTTCAAATAACTGCCTGTACCATTCTTCCTTTGTCATCCTGATGCCTCCATATCCGCTCCTATTTTTTCTTATATCCGCAATCGCAATATGGACCTCCCGATGCAAGCGTATATTGTCTTACAAAGTCTGTGCCGCCGCCAGCCTCTGCCATGGTATAATCAAGATGACACAATGCAGGTGTCAAATCATATAACCCCAGTTCTTTCATAATTGTACAGATTCCGCATTTCGTAAATCTTGCCTCATAGCCACTTCCATCCTCATAAGGATAGAATTCCATATTCCATGAATATGGATTCCGGTCTGCCGCTTTTAATTTTTCTGTTCTTTTCAGATTATCCATTGATTTCTCTGTATATTTATTCTTCCCACTTTTTCTGCAATACCACTGCATGGCCGGAGTCATCATTGCATTTGCATAATACTTCGTCAATGATTCCACATCCGGTCGTTCCGGCATATTTAATACAAACGCACCAAGCATGGCACAGCTTACTGCATTCGCCTTAAACCGGTCGTTTTTCTCAAACTCCGGCAATCCCTGTATCATCTGCTTATACTTTAATTTCGCTTTCGCAGTCACTTCTTTTGCAGCCTCTCCGTTCATATGATAGTTTTCCACCAACTGCTGTCTAAATGATTTTGCAAAAAGCAGCCACATTGCTGCCGGCATTCCTGTATATTTCATTTCATATCCATCCTTTCTTTAGATATTTTGTCTGTTTTTTATATAACTTTGTGTATTTTTTATGCCTATCTTTCTGCTTCAGACACATTACAATTTAACAATATCTGTTTTATTTTTTTCACCTGCGTATTTTGCTTCATTTTATCCTCAATGTTTCCAAATCATTCTATTACCTGTTTATGCCGCATTTGCATTAATACTTTCAATTACTTTTCGGATTCCTGCCCATACGGTCATATCAGTAAATATTTCGACTACACTTCCCTGATCGGTAAATGGCGATTCCTGAAGAACAGAAAAATCCTTCAATACTCCATTATGTACGATATATTCAATGATCTGGTTGACAAAATAAATCTGCCTGCTGTCAAGATTAGTACCTGTAAGATATTCTGAAAATGCTTCTTTCGCAGCATTCATATCCAATCCTACGATTTCGCGGACAAATTCTCCAAGAGGTTTTGTTCCATATTCCAGCTCATAATCCTGCTTTGTTCCAACTTCTCCCCAAAGAATTTCTTCCAATGATGCCATATCTGCCGACGTAAGAGGTTGGTTTGTTTTTAATTTTGCAATTGCAATATTATCCTGATGCTGTCTGATATAATACTCTGCCTTTGCTT
>FR900128.1:7258-11527 GCA_000437755.1 Roseburia sp. CAG:303 | reverse complement strand
TCAAAATTTGTATCATACCGTATATGCTTTCTCGGAATATATTTCATTAACTCACGAAGTCTTTCCCTTATTTCTTCAAATTCATTCATACCGGCATTTTCCATATAATCTGTGTGTAAAATCCGCTGGATAAAATCTGCCTGTGACTGAATTTCCGGAATATTGGCTACACCTGCTATTCCTTCTACTTTTTTGTAAAGGTCACTCTTTGCTTTTGTATATTTTTTCCCAATCAGATACGCAAGTTCTATACCATACATCAATGCATCAAACCTGACTGCACTGGCATCATCTTCTTCTGGTAATATAAGCGGTGCAAGTTCTTCACGCACAATCAAGGTATCTTCATAAGTAAGTGCCTGATAATTTGATTCCGAAGAATATTCTTCGACATATTTCAGATGCTGACGGACTGCAAAATTATCTCTCGGTAATTCTTTTACTTTTTCACTCATCTGTCTGACTAATTCTTTTCTGTATGCAATCAGTCTGTCCACCTGATATTCAATATCCTGCAATTTATAGGATATTTCAAACTTTAAATTAAATATTGCCCCAGAAAGTGCGAGTGTATTTGCGGAAGCCTTGACCTTATTCATTCTGAAAAATTCAAAATTTCCACAAAAATCAAAAATATAAAATTTATTTTTATCTTCTCCATCAAGCAATCCTGGGCAAAGTCTTGTCCCTCTGCCTATCATCTGCCAGAATTTTGCTTTACTCATAACCTTCTTAAAGAACACAAGATTTACTACCTCTGGAACATCTATTCCCGTATCCAGCATATCTACAGAAATCGCTATCTGTGGCATTTTCTTTGAGTCTGAAAATTCATCTATGGCACTCTGGGCATAACTTAGATAATTATCGATGACTTTTGCATAATCAGGAAGGTGAGGATATTCTTTCTGAAATACTTCCAGAATTTTCTCTGCATGGTCATGATTTTTAGCAAAAATAATTGTCTTGCCAATCTTCTGACCATAATCTATTTTAATTCCTTCTGTCATGAGAATATTTAAAACCTGTCTTATGGTATCTTCATTGAATACCCATGTATTTAATGCCGCAGATGAAATTGCTGCCGGCACTTCTCCATTTTCATCGATAAAAGTTTCTTCATATGTTTTCCTATCTTCATCAGATAATTCATCATAAGAAATACCCTGTTCTATGAATTTGAATTTTGATTCTATCGAGACATAGTCTGTCAGATATCCATCCTTTACCGCCTGTGCAAGGTCATAACCATAAGTAGGTACACCGTTTTCCAGTTCAAATATTTCATAAGTATTTTTATCAATTTCATCCTTTGGTGTCGCAGTAAGTCCTACAAGTGGTGCATCAAAATACTGGAAAATATCTCTGTATTTATTATAAATAGACCTATGCGCTTCATCGCAGATAATTAAATCAAAATGTCCGCAGGTAAAAAGTTTTCCCTGACTGTCATTTATGGTATCAATACAATTCATCATTGTCTGATAAGTAGAAAAAACACAATGTGCATTGTAATTATCTTTATCTTCTACCAGATTGGTACAGGATAAATCCGGCAGTAAATTGACGAAGTTTCTCTTTGCCTGTGTTACAAGTGAATTCCTGTCTGCAAGAAAAAGAATATTTTTTACCCAGCCGGCATTTAACAATACATCACATAATGCAATTACCGTCCTTGTTTTTCCGGAGCCGGTAGCCATAACTAACAATGCTTTTCTTCTGTTTTTCTCATCAAAACTGTTACAAACGGCTTTAATCGCCGCTTCCTGATAATAACGTCCTGCTATTTCTTTTTTCACCACAATATTTTTCAGGCTTGTCCGCATGGATAGTAAATTGAACCATTTTTCCAAATCTCTTTTCGAATAAATCACTGCACATTTCCGCTCTGGATATTGCCCGTCAATGATGTGCGTTTCAAATCCATTTGTCAAAAAAATAACCGGTCTTCTTTTATACTTTTGTTCCAGTAAATCTGCATACAACTTTGCCTGTTGTCTTCCACTCACAACATCGACGCAGGTTCGTTTTGCTTCGATGACCGCCAACGGACGATGCATATCATCATATAATACATAATCCGCATATCCAATTTCTGATTTATTCGGCATTCCTGTCAATTCTACTTCATTTATCCAGTCTTTTCCTTCCGTCCAACCGGCATCCATAAGCATCGCATCGATATAAAGTTTTCTGGTCTTATATTCGGATAAATCCAGTGGTTTTGGAACATAGGTCTGCTGCTGTTCCTGTCTGCGGGCAGAAAGTTCTTTCTTAAGTGATGCATTTTCTGCCATCAGTTTTTGTAAATCCATTTCCTGCTGTGCAGATTTTTCCTGTTCTTTTGCTAATTCTTTTTTTACTGAACTGACTTCATCACCTGATATTTTTTCCTTCTGGAGTCTTGAAGTAATCAACGTTTTATCAAACATATGTTCTTCATAATTATCACCATAACAATATGCAATATAATCAAGATAAATGAAAAGATTCTCAAGGCAGAGCATGGCTTCATCCATGCCAAGTTTCCTGTTACTATGTGCTACATTATTTCCACATCTGCGTATGTAATCCATACGTTTCCATAAATCCTGACCTACAATCTGCCTGTAATCTTCCGCATTCATCAGGCTGTGCAGATTATCCTGATATGGCATCTCTAACTCACTGTCCACCGAATACATCCACTTTATGGCAAATTCCATGGCTCTGCGGCTGTTAATGATACTGGATTCCGGATCTATCACGATAATTTTTTCCGCAGATATCGCAACATCTGCAAATGCAGAAAACTTTGATTCGGTTTTTAAATAGTCAAAATTTGTTATCATTCTCCGTTTCTCCCTTCTACAGTACTTTTACTAATTTATACAGGGAATTTTCCTGTAATATGGTGCAAAGCTCTTGAGGCAATTTTGATTTAGGTTTCCCTTTCCATATTATTTTTATTGTTTCATTAAATAGTTTCTAAAGTCTTGACATATAATATAAATGTGTTATATTATGCATAGTCAACTTGTGATGGATGAAAGCTGGGTTCCCGAATGGGAGTAGGTATTTTCATACTTAGAATCCTTTGCTCCTGGGGTTGACTATTTTTTTAATCTTTGTTTTAAATCATTAAGTATTGTACCTGGAGCTTTCTTTATTTCATTATAAATAAAATCTATAGCCTGTTGCGAGTCTCCCTACATTCATATTTCTTCTCCTACAACTCCAGTAATTTTTCCAGTTCATCCATTTCTTTTCCAATTTCCATCTCTATTTCCCGGATATTAGTCATAATCTCCAGTGTAGATGGATATTCTACCGGCACATACTCTATTTCCTTATATTTGTTAATACTCAAATCATAATCATTATCTACGATATCCTGTTTTGGAACCATAAATGATTTATCCGTACGTTTTCTGTCTGTTTCCTTGTCCAGATTCCGGAATCTTTCGATAATATCCGGAATATCATTGTCTGCGACCGGGGAACGTTTATCATCCAGGCTGAAACCATCCGCCGTCATATCATAAAACCAGACATGATCTGTTCCACCATGTTCTGTCTTTGTAAAAATCAGAATTGCTGTTGATACCCCTGCATACGGCTTAAAGACACCGGAAGGCATGGATATTACCGCTTCCAGTCTCTGATTTTCAACAATTTCTTTTCTGATATCCTTATGTGCCTTCGATGAACCGAATAATACGCCATCCGGTACAATACAGGCACAACGTCCTCCGATTTTCAGAATCCGCAGAAAAAGTGCAAGGAACAACAGTTCTGTTTTCTTTGTCTTACATACTTTCAGTAAATCTCCGGAAACAGATTCTGCATCAAGACTTCCTTTAAATGGGGGATTCGCCAGTACAAGAGAATATTTTTCCTTATCCGTATTCTGATCCGACAGGCTGTCCCGGTACTCTATAAAAGGATTATCGATTCCGTGTGTCATCATATTCATCGCACCGATACGCAACATGGTGCGATCCATATCATACCCGTGAAACATATGATTCATATAATGATCTTTTTTCTGTTTGTCATAAAAGATTTCTTCTTTTCTCTTTTCTTTTAAATATTCTCCAGATGCAACAAGGAATCCGGAAGTACCGCAGGCAGGGTCACAAATCACTTCATCACTCGATGGATTCATCAATTCCACCATCATCCGGATGATATGCCTCGGTGTACGAAACTGTCCGTTTAATCCCGACTGGGCAATTTTTGAAAGAAGATATTCGTAAACATCACCCCTTACATCTGCCGTCTGGAGTT
>FR900128.1:0-7180 GCA_000437755.1 Roseburia sp. CAG:303 | reverse complement strand
GTTGGAAGTTTAAAGATTGCATCATCCATATACTTCGAGTACGCACTGTTTTTATCACTGTGCAATGTTTTTATAAATGGAAATACCCATTCCTGCATGATGGTATACATCCTGTCAGCCGGAAAATCATGAAATACCGACCACTTCAGCTGCGAACCTGCTATAGTTCTTTCTCCGATTTTTACTTTCTCTGAAAAGATACTCTGATACGAAAGCCCCAGCATTGCACTCTCTTTCGCTCTCATATTATCCGAATCATCTAAATCATGAATAAACATCAGATAAGTAATCTGCTCTATTACTTCCAGTGGATTTACCAGTCCTCCCGCTGCAAATATATCCCATAAACTGTCAATTTTATTTTTTAACTCTCCTGTTATCATTTCACTTTCTCCAATCCTTCATTCCATATATATTTTGTGTATCTTCCACCACCGATTTTTTTTATCACTCCTGACTTTGTCAGATCAACAAGTGCCCTTTGAACTGTAATTTGGCTGATATTCGGACATTTTTCTAAAATTTCACTCTTTGTAATCGGTCCGGATGTTGTCCTGATTATTTCTTTTACCTGGTCCGGTTTTGACATTCCTGCTGTTGTAAGCAGGCTTACCTTTGAGGAAAAATCTTTATATGCGGCAATAATAATTCCCAGCATATATCTTACAAAAGGTTCATAATCATTTTTATTTCCATTCCAGTTTTCAGAACTTTGCTGTAGAGATTTATAGTATTCTGCTTTTGTATTCTCTATCAGCTGTTCTATACTGATATACTTTCCAACAATATATCCGGCACGTTCTAAAAGCAGCACTATTAATAACCGGCTCATTTGTCCATTTCCATCCTTAAATGGACGAATACACAGAAAATCCAGTATAAACATTGGAATCAGAATAAGTGAATCCACCTGTTCATTTGCCGACGCTTCCTCAAATGATTTACATAATTCATCCATTATTTCCGCTATTTCCCATGCCTGTACCGGTTGAAACTTTACATATTTATTTCCCAGGTATTCCTCTATTTCAATTATGGCACCCTCTGTTTTATATTTACCACCTGCATCAAATCCTTCGAATTTATACAAATCTCTATGCAGCTGTAATATAATAGGTGGCTTGGGTGGAAGATACTCATGGTTCTCATGTATCATATTCAGTACATCCCTATAACCTACAATCTCTCGTTCATCGCGTGTTTTTGGTCTTGCCGTATCTTTTCCCAATGCCCGCAAATGCTCTTCTGACGTATAAATACCTTCCATTTTGTTAGATGCTTCCATACTTTGAATTTTGGCAATTTCAGCCAATCCGGTTAATATATCTGCTTTTGCCCGGACAAATAACGTCTGCTCTCCTTTAAACTCATGTATCTGTGTTAAACAAGATACAATCTCGGGAGTAAGCAGTTTTTTCCATTCTTCACAATAATCAAACTTATGCACTTTTAACCTCATTATCCGTTTTTATTTTATTATATCTTTCTGTTTCCTCATTGTCAATGAATTATATCATTTTTTAAATATGATATAATTAAATTTTCTTTTAAATCGACTTTTTCCATAAAAAAGCGATACCTGACAAACTCATTCATCAGATATCGCTTTTTTGATACTATAGATTTTCTACTTTAAATTACTATATATTGTCCATTACTTCAGTTTTTTATATTCTTCTTCTGTTACTGCTTCGCACCACTCGTTTGAGGTTTCATCTCCCGGTACTTCCACTGCCAGATGTGAAAACCAGCTGTCAGGAGCTGCTCCATGCCAGTGTTTTACTTCCGCCGGAATATTAATGCAGTCGCCTGGTTTCATCTCGACTGCTTCTTTTCCTTCTTCCTGATAATATCCACGACCTGCCACACAGACAAGAATCTGTCCGCCGCCGCTCTTTGCATGATGAATGTGCCAGTTATTTCTGCATCCCGGTTCAAATGTGACATTAAAGATTCCCACCTGATTTGTGGAAACCGGTGCAAGATAACTCTTGCCAATAAAATATTTTGCAAAGGTATCATTTGGCTGTCCAATTGGAAATACCATTTCTTTTGCATGTGCTCTCATTGCCTCATCTTCATATGGCAAATCTCCCTCGCCTGTGCTCCATACTTCTTTTGCAAGGTTAAATACTGCCCATGCTTTTGGCCATCCGGCATAAAATCCGACATGTGTGATAACTGCAGCGATTTCCTTTTGTGTTACTCCATGGTCTTTTGCATTCTGCAGATGGAATTTCAAGGAAGAATCCGTGATACCCTGCGCCATCAATGCTACTACTGTAATAATACTTCTGGTCTTAACATCAATATCCTGATTATTCCAGTTTTCTCCAAACAAAACATCATCATTAAAATGTGCAAATTCCGGAGCAAATTCTCCTAAAGCATTTCTTCCTGCCGTCTGTACAATCTTTGCCATTCTTCCAACCTCCTATAATGTCTTCAGCCAGTTTTCTATTTCCTGTCTGTTATTATAAATGCTTTTTGCATTATGTCTAATACCTATATTGTATTTATTTTTATGCCTCAAAGGCATTTATCTCATCAATAAAGAAACATACAACTTATATTCAAGATTTTCTGTATTGACCGGTTCTAAAAACTGCCCCCCGATGGTTACAATGCCTTCCACCTCTCCTGCATTTTCTTTGAATTCATCCAGAATTCTGTCTTCCAGATCCGCAATTTCCAATGCCCTTCTTTTTAACAGTAATCCTTCATTCCGTAAGTGTTCTGCCATGTCCGTTTCTTTGAAACAGCTTTGTTCCAAGTTCTTCTTCCAGGGCTGCCAGCCGTCTGGATAATGCCGGCTCTTTTATCTCTCCGGCATCCAGACACGCATCTGTGTCAGTCCGCGGTTTCCCCATGCATAATATGGAATCATGGTAATAGTTACTTCTTCTCTTACCGGCTTTTCATCGGAATACAGTGCATCTGTGGTTTTTCTTCTGTATCCCTGCGCCTTTATCGGAACAATTCCGGATAACAGTTCTTTCTCATAAGAGCCGGTCCGTATCTCTCCGTCCTCGCTGATGGATAATTCAAGTACATTTCCGTCATTATCCACACCCTCTGCACAGTAAACAAGAGGTCCGCGCATGATTGCCGTCATACCGGAATCGGATGCTACATTGCTGTTTGCATAAATTCTCTTCGGATTCATTTCCATGTCGCATACAAGAATGTCATTTTCCTTAAAATCCATGGTCAGATAAAGATATCCTTTTTCTTCTTTCGCAGCATTCCGGAAGTCCTGTGACACACCTTTCTGCGTAGTATAAACTTCTTTTCCATTAAACAGAATACTTTCATTTCTGCACCATTCCGGAAGTCTTACGGCAAATGTAAATCTGCTGCCTTCCGTATGCATCCGGTAAGAAACCTTTCCATCGTAAGGATATTTTGTTTCCACTTCTATCTTTACTCCACAGCTTTCGGTCCGATCAAGCTCTCCACCGATAAACAGATGGGAATAAATGGTACGTTCCTGCTCACCCCATGCATAATCCGCAATCGAAGTTAATGTTCTTGCAACATTTGGCGGGCAGCATGCACAGCCGAACCATTTTGGTCTCTGTGGAAGGTCATGCTTATGGGTAACTGCTTCTCCTGAAATACCCGGAATTACTTCCAGCGGATTTACATAGAAGAATCTTTTTCCGTCCAGCTGCATTCCCGCAAGCACTGTATTATAAAGAGCCTGCTCCATTACATCGCTGTATTTTCTGTCCATATCCAGTTCCCGCATTTTTGCGGCAAAGAACATAAGACCGATCGATGCACAGGTCTCTGCATAAACGGTATCATTCGGAAGATTATAATCTTTGGTAAATGCTTCTCCGATGCAGGTCGAACCAATGCCCCCAGTAATATACATTCTCTTCTGTGTGATATTTTCCCACAATACTTTGCAGGCATCGGCAAGGCTCTGATCGTCTGTCTCTGCTGCCAGATCTGCCATTCCTGTATACAGATAAACTGCTCTTACGGCATGTCCGACCGCTTCTTTCTGCTCCCGCACCGGCAGATGATTCTGGGCATATTCTTTATCGTCCGGATTCATATTCCAGACGGTCCAGCCGCGGTTGTCTGATTCTTTTTTGAAATAATCGGAATCAACACCCCTTGCATTGATAAAATGTGCCGCCAGTTTCTGATATCTTTTATCTCCGGTTGCACGATACATCCGCATTAATGCAAGCTCTACCTCAGGATGTCCCGGATATCCCTCTGCCTTTTCTGTAATAAAATGCTGATATATATGATCTCCCATCCGTTTCATAATCTCTAACAGGCTGTTTTTTCCGGTTGCTTCATAATATGCAACCGCAGCTTCCATCATATGACCTGCACAGTACAGTTCATGTGCCTCCTGGAGATCTGTCCATCTTCTGTCTTTTTCTTTTACCGTGAAATAGGTATTCAGATAGCCGTCCTTATGCTGTGCCCGTCCAATCAGTGCAATGAGATCATCCATTCTCTGCTCCAGTTCCTGATCCGGTTTATGTACGAGGGAATATGCTGCGGCTTCAAGCCATTTTGCTACATCGGAATCCTGAAATACCATTCCGTAAAATTCGCCCTCACAGCTTCCCTTTTCCAACATCTGTGCCGCCATCCGGAAGTTTTCAATGGCATGACTTTTTTCTGCATCTTCAATCTCATCATTTAAAGCCTTTTCCTGATACGGAATTACCTGCTCAATGACTAACTTTTCATAAGCTCCAAGAAACTCATCGGTTAAACGGAACTTTTTTAATAAACTGCTCATACTAAATCCTCTCTTTCCTGTTGAATATAACATTTGATTTCGCTCCTCCTTCATTTTATCTTCACAGATATTTCTCCGTTTTGCTTTGTTACTGTAATTATTTTACCACAAAATTTTACTTTTGCCTTAAAATTTTCCGGAATATTCAGCCAAACCTCAAATCCATCTTCCGTTTCTGAATTTGGATGGATTCCTGTGATTTCTTCCAGCAGAACCTGAAGTAAACGGATAAACATTTGAGTGAAGTGCTGTATGCCCGGAAGTTTCCATAATCTATGCCCTCCTATTCCAGATATGCCTGCACACTCTGTCTGAAACGCTGTAAGCCATCCTTTAACACTTCTCTGCTGCAAGCCAGATTCATCCGCAGAAACCCTTCCCCATTGCGGTATTCTGCCCCGTCTGACAGATAGAGTCCGCTGTTTTCACGGATAAAGCTGCTGAATTTTGTGTCTTTTTTTGCAATTCCGGTACAGTCAATCCACAGAAGATAGGTTGCCTGTCCTTTTACTGCGCTGACCTGCGGTATTTCCCGTGCAATATATTCTTCCGCATATTTTCTGTTTTCCCACAGATATTCTTTTAATTCGTCCAGCCAGTCACCACCCTGCTGAAATGCCACGACCGGTGCAATCGCCGCAAATACATTCGGTTCTGCCACTTCATCGGTATTTAATCCACGGTTTACTTTATGTCTTAAATACGCATCCGGAACAATCACTGCTGCTGTCTGTATTCCCGCCAGATTAAATGCCTTTGTCGGTGCAACACAGGTTATGCTGAGTTTTCTACAGGTATCTGACACCGAGGCAAATGGAATATAATCCTTTCCCGGCTCCGTAAGGTCACAGTGAATCTCATCGGATAATACCAGTACATGATATTTGTCACAAAGCTCCCCTATTTTCTGCTGGGTTTCCCTGTCCCAAATTTTACCGACCGGATTATGCGGATTGCAGAAAATCAGCATGGAAGTCTGTGGCCTTGCGAGTTTTTCTTCCAAATCCGCAAAATCAATTTCATATGTTCCGTCTTTATAGGATAATCTGCTTTCCAGCACATTTCTTCCGTTATTCAGAATCGAATTGAAGAAAATATTGTATACCGGTGTAAGTACCACGATATTTTCCGCAACGCAGGTCATTTTCCGCACAATGCTTGAAATCGCCGGAACTACTCCGGTGCAGAAAATGAGCCAGTCCTTTTCTATTTCAAACTGATGACGGCTTCTCCACCAGTTCTGATATGCTTCATACCATTCATCCAGAATAATCGTATAGCCAAAAATCCCCTGTTCTGCCCGTTTTATCAGTGCCTGCGTAATCTGCGGAGCCGTTTCAAAATCCATATCGGCAACCCACATCGGAAGTTCATTTTCTTTCACATCCCATTTCATGCATCCGGTATTTCTTCTGTCCGTCCTTTTGTCAAAATTATAGTCCATGTTTTACTCCTGTCTTAAAACTTTTTTCTGTTTTCCTGATTTCCGGACAGATAATCACTGTGTCCTGCGGATTTATCTTTGTTTCATCCATAATCAGTTCTTCTATGACATCCGCCGTTATTCTTCCGCTCTTCGGATTCATGACGCTGGTAATTCCCCCGGTAATTTCTGCATCCACCGAGGAATACTCAAAGGCAAGTGTTGTGTTTATTAAAGTACAGTTTTTCATCACAAGGTTCTCAATATAGCACATTCCCTGCAGGCTTTCGATCGTGCAGTCAATCAGTGTCAGATTTTTCGCATTCCAGCCAAGATATTCGCCGGAAATATAGGAATGATACACTGTGACATTCTCTGTATTCCAGAAAGCATCTTTGGATAACATTCTGGCATTATGAATCTCTACATTTTTTGCCCCGTCAAAGGAATAATTCCCTGCCAGCCGGAAATCATAAATCTTCATATTGCTGCAGTTCATTGCAAAATAATCTCCTTTTGCCATTACCTGTTCCAACACCACATCATTGCAATTCCATAAGGTTTCCTGTGCATTTGGAAGAGATACATTTCTTAAGGTCAGATCCTGGCAGCGTCTGAAATTCTTCGGTGCATCGATCAGGGCATTTTCAACCAGAATATGATTGCTGTACCACACACCCGCGCGTGCCATCTCCGCCCAGGTACAATCCTGTGCTTTCACATTTTTACTGTACCAGAGCGGATACTTCCATTCAAAACTGCTGTCCGTCATTTCAATATCCTTACACTCCTTCAACGGAGATTCCCCCTCACCAAAAATCGTCTGTTCTATTTTAAGTCCCTTTTCGTGAAACAACGGACGTTCCCCGGTATAATGGCCGCGGCTTATTCTCTTTTGTTCCATACTTTCACTCATTAATACTGCTTCCTTTCCTATATCGTGTAATAGTTAATTGTGAAACTCATAATTTATCTTTATTGTA
>FR900127.1 GCA_000437755.1 Roseburia sp. CAG:303 | reverse complement strand
TTTGAGGGACTTTCCATCTGGAAGGAAGAAAAATACAGGGAACTGCAGGGGCAGTATCCTGTGATCTTTGTCAGCTTTGCATCGATAAAGGCAAATAATTACAAAGATGCAAGGGATGGAATTATTTCTGCTGTTTTCGGGGCATATCAGGAGTATTACAGCCTTTTTCAGGAAAATGGGATCGCAGAGTCAGAAAAACTATTTTTTAGAGAATTAAATACTTATGTTAACACAACCGCACCGGATAAAGAAATAACAAATGAATCTATATTTCGTGCTTTGAACAGTCTGTCTGCCTGTTTGTTCCGGTACTATGGAAAAAAAGCAATTATTCTTCTGGATGAATACGATACCCCGATGCAGGAAGCATATATTCACGGGTACTGGGAAGAATTTACCGGATTTATGCGAAGTTTATTTAATGCAACCTTTAAGACAAATCCATATCTGCAACGTGCCATAATGACAGGAATTACAAGGGTTTCTAAAGAATCGATGTTCAGTGATTTAAATAATTTAAATGTAGTGACCATGACTTCAAAGGAGTATGCATCAGCTTTTGGATTTACGGAAGAAGAAGTATTTATGGCATTGGACAATTATGGAATATCCAGAGAAAAGGAAAACGTAAAAAAATGGTATGATGGGTTTGTGATTGGTTCAGTAAAGGATATCTATAATCCATGGTCGATTACAAACTTTTTAAAGAAAAAGGAGTATCAGACCTACTGGGTGGCAACAAGTTCCAACGGAATGGTCAGCAAATTAATTCAGACGGCATCTTCCGAGGTAAAAACAAAGATGGAAGAACTGCTGCAGGGCTGGGAAATTGTGGAAAATTTCGATGAGCAGATCGTGTTTAACCAGCTGGATGTGAACGAGAGTGCGATATGGAGTCTGCTGATGGCAAGTGGATATCTGAAAGCAGTCGAGGTGGAATACCGGGGAGAGGAAATGGAGCCGTGGTATCATCTCAAAATTACAAACAAAGAAACACAAATCATGTTTGCAAGACTTTTCCGGGCATGGTTTGATATGACGAAATAGGCATATCATAAATTTATCAAAGCAATGATGGAAAATGACTTGGAAATCATGAATTATTACATGAACCGAGTGACACAGGAAACCTTCAGTTATTTTGATGTAGGAAGCGGGGAAACCGGACTGGAGGAAACGGAACGTTTCTATCATGGATTTGTACTGGGACTGATGGCGGAGCAGGCGGAGAACTATGTGCTGAAATCCAACCGGGAAAGTGGATTCGGACGGTATGATGTAATGATGATACCGAAAAAAGAAAATCTGCCGGCAGTGATTCTGGAATTTAAAGTTCGCCGGGCAAAAGAAAAAGATTTGGAAGAAACGGTGCAGATGGCATTGCGTCAGATAGAAGAGAAAAACTATGATGCGGAACTGCTGGCACTGGGGATTCCGAAAGAAAGAATCAGGCACTATGGATTTGCTTTTGAGGGAAAGCATGTGCTGATTGGGTGAAATAATTTGTTTTGAGAGATTGATGGGAAATTAGTGTTTGACTCAACAACATTAGCGTATATACCATGTGGGATAGAAATGGAAACTTTAAACTGATCTATACTTGGTTGATTTATGGATTGAAATACATATTAAGATAAATAATTAGCCAATGATAAACAAAATGGAGGATTGTGGAATGATTAAAATTACATGGAAGGATGAATTAATTAGGGGATTAAAACACTTTGGAGGAGAGGCGCATCGTCAGGAATTATTTGAATATATAAGACAAACAACAAATAAGGATATTCCAAAAGAATTTGTCAGAACTTTGCAAAAGGAATTAGAACGTTTCTCAAAAGATTCTTTAAATTATGAAGGAAAAAGTACAAATGATGATAAGAAAAATATATTTTATAGTGTTGAAGGTATAGGGGTGGGGATATGGTATTAAATAACTATATTCCGGATGAAAATATGGATGAAACACAAGATGATATAAATTATCCTGAGGGGAAAAGTGTATTAAAAGAACATTTGAGAAAAGAACGTAATCCTAAATTAATACGAGATGCTAAAAAAGTATTTAAAGAAAAGAATGGCTTTTTATTTTGCGAAATATGTGGAATGAATTTTGAGCAAACATATGGTAAATTAGGAAAAGATTTTATTGAAGCGCACCATAATAAAGAAGCGATAGCTAATATGGATGATTCATCGGAAACCAAAATTGAAGATTTGGTAATGTTATGCTCAAATTGTCATAGTATGGTACATCGTTTAGGGTTGTATAATACTAAGATAAGTGAATTGAAAAATATAATAAAAAGAAAACCTCAATATTAATGTTATACTTAATGTATTTATAATAATTCTTAAAGTATAATAATGAGAACAATAAATAATGCAATAGCAAGTTATAAGGAAATATGTTAATAATTTCTTGCAAATTTTATATTTAATTTTAGATTATCCGCATAAACACTACACTTTTAAACATTTTGAGGTATAGGAAATACTCATTTTACCACAGATTTACCACGATTGAATGAGCCTTGATATGATGATAAAACGACTAAGGGAGATAGCACAAATAACTGTGCATCTCCCTATATTTTCTTTGTTTATTCCGTTGATTACTTCATTTGATTTCAAACTTTAACGCCTTTTTATATCTCGTTTTTTAAGTCCAATCATAATAGAACACCTACCTTTTTATAACTTCTTCTGTTATCATATTTTCAAATTCCACATCAGAATAATCCAATCTTTGGATTGACATTGTAAATCTGAGCGTATCTTCTGATACCGGGAATTAGTTGATTTTCTTTTGCATGTTTTACAAATATATCTATTCTAAGCAATTCTGCAATTTCTAGATATTTTGGAGTGTTCATTTTATCCCTTTCTCTTTGAAATTTTCTATATCATTCAGAAATTGAAACCACCTACTCAATACATTATATTTTTCAATGTTGAGAGAATAGTATATCTCTAAACCCACTTTTTTAGATGTTATCAAATTTCCCTCTGCTAATACTTTTAAGTGATGTGAAATAGTAGCTCCAGTGAGTTCAAAATGTTTGGCTATATCTCCGGCACATAAGCATTTACTTTTTAAAAGGTAAATAATTTTTCTTCTAGTTTCGCAAGAGAGAGCCTTAAAACTAGAAGTTAGTTCTTTCTCATTCATTTCATAAAATTCTCCCAGTATTCTAGCACTAAGTCATTAAATTTATTTTTTTATTACACATTTGTCAAAAAATATTTTTTCTAATACATCAAAGTTTTGTGGGTTGTTACACTCAAAAATGCTATGTCTGTTATCTATAAAAATAATTTTATCACAGAAATTTGATACTAAATCTAAATTATGAACAGAAAATAAAATCATTTTTCCAGTATCTTTTAAATCAAATAATATTTTTTTGATAATGGAAGTACTTTCTGGGTCAATCGCATTAAACGGTTCGTCCAAAATAATGTTTTGAGCATTTGACATGAAAGCTCCTGCAAGATATATTTTTTGTTTCATTCCAAGAGAATAACTGGAAATAGTTTGTTCTAATGAATTTTCCAACTTCAATTTTGGTATATAGATAGCAAGCAGTTCATCAAACTTTTCTTTTTGATTATAAAGTTCACTAACAAATTGTAAATATTCTTTTCCAGTCAAATTTAAAAACATATCCTTTGTATCTGGAACAAAAGCATAGTGATATTTTGCTGTAAAATCGGTAGAAGGAATATCATCTATTTTTACACTTCCTTTATCCAATGTGCTAGGTTGGATAATCGAATTTAAAAAAGTCGATTTTCCAATACCATTTACCCCTACTAAAGCATATATACAGGAATTAGTTAAAGTAATGCTCTCATTTTCAAAAATTTTATTTATACCATAAGACTTACTTAAATTATTTATTTCTATCATCTGAAAGACCTCTTTTCATATACATAACCACACCTATCAATAATAAAATCAAGATATTCATCATTGATAATCCAATAGAAAATTTAACAAAGGAAAATTTTTTCCAAAAATACATTTCTAAAATTGTTAAAGCCACAATCATGACTAAAACAAATATCTTGCTCATATTCCCATGTAATAATGTATTAGGTGTGATTTCAGTTCTGGGCATTTTATAGTCAAAGTACACTCCCATAAAAGAGCAAAGTATATTCGTAAATGTACCATACAGCAATAAAGATATATCAAAAAATAGCCCATTTTTACCAATACTGCAAACAATCCATGCACAAATGATGACAATTTCATTCAAAACAGAGCTTATCAATACCTTAGAAAAGAATATCCTACTGTTTTTGACTGGAAATAGGTTATAATATGAGATATTTTTATCACTGGTATATGATGTGCTGGAAATTGTATTCATAGCACAGCATAATACCATTACAAGAATTTTTAGTACACTTTGAATTTCTATATAACTTCCAGATATTCTTTTTGAAAAAAGATTTACCAAAAGATACACAGTTATCACACTTTTTAAATTAGAGTAAAAAAGTAATTCCTTATTTCTTGAAACTCGACACCATTCATTCAAAATATATGGATTTTTGTTAAAATACTTAGATATATTTGCATGAAATCTAGGTTTGGTAAAACAATTTAAATAATGGTAACACCTAAGAAAATATGATGCACTTATTTTGATAGTATATATATAACTCAGAAATATAATCATTATAAAAATAAGAACACTTATCAAATAATTATTTTCAAAAAGATGGTATATTCCATTTATCATCAGCGGTTTTTCAAATGCAAATATAAGTAAACGTACAATCCCCCACATTATAAAAAGAAAACCACCATATTGAAAAGTAAGTAAAATATATCCGCAATATTTTTCACTAACTGTCGATATAACAATAGAAATTGTTGTGGTCAAGCATTTTTGT
>FR900126.1 GCA_000437755.1 Roseburia sp. CAG:303 | reverse complement strand
CCAATGGCAGATTTGCCTTTGGTACAGACTTGAAATTTACCAAAGTTTTTACCAAAATTGATGACAAAAATATGCAAAGATATGCCAAAATATGCCAGAATAAGTGAAAAATGAAGAAAGGTAAAAAGGCTTGAAAAGCCCGAAAATACTGGAAATATGAGAAAAATCAAGATTTTATTCATCTGCCACGGTAACATTTGCCGTAGCACAATGGCCGAAAGTGTTTTCACCTATCTGGTGAAGCAGGCGGGGCTGGAATCTGAGTTTGAGATATATTCTGCTGCCACAAGCACAGAGGAGATAGGAAATGGACCACATTATGGAACGGTCAGTAAATTAAGGGAAAAAGGAATCCCGTTAGTTCCGCACCGGGCGGTTCAGATGACAAAAAAGGATTATGACAACTATGACTTCCTGATTGGAATGGATACGGCAAATATAAGAAATATGAACCGTATTGCGGGTGGTGACCCGGCAGGTAAGATATATAAACTGCTGCAGTTTGCAGGTATGGGAAGAGATATTGCTGACCCGTGGTATTCCGGACATTTTGAGGAAACCTATCAGGATGTGATGCTGGGATGCAATGCGTTTCTGGAGTATTTAAAGCGGGAAAAGTGCATTTAGTGCATATGATTAAGTGTTATACCAGGCTTTGCTGTCTGTTCCGGAAACAGAAAGTATCAACTTCTAAACAAAAAATATCATTGCAATGTAAATCTAATTCAGATAAAATGATATTCAGGGTTAAAAGATAAAAACTACAATATAAAAATGTCCACCGAACATTTTGGGAATGGAGGAAGATATGCGTATTGAGGAAGCAAAGACAGAATGGTTATGCAATCCGGAGGTTTTTCAGGTAAACAGAGAGGAGGCACATTCTGACCACAGATTTACTTTGTATGGACAGGAGTCAAGGCAGTCATTAAATGGAACATGGAAGTTTTCCTATGCCAAATGCCCGGCAGAAAGGGAAAAAGATTTTTATCGCAGTGATTTTGATATTGAGGGACTGGACAATATTCAGGTACCGGGACATATCCAGCTGCAGGGATACGGCATTCCACAGTATGTAAATGTCATGTATCCGTGGGATGGACAGCAGAAGGCAGAAGCACCTGCAGTTCCGATGGATTACAATCCGGTGGGAAGTTATGTCCGCGATATTGAGTTTGACAGAAATATTATGTCCGGCGAGAAACAGTATATTTCTTTTCAAGGTGTGGAGACAGCCTTTTATTTGTATGTAAATGACAGATTTGTGGGATATGGAGAGGATAGTTTTACACCTTCAGAGTTTGACATTACAGAGTTTGTTCATGAAGGAAAGAACCGAATCGGCGTGGAAGTATATCAGAGAAGTTCCGCATCATGGCTGGAAGATCAGGATTTCTTCCGATTTTCGGGAATTTTCCGTGATGTTTTTGTATATGCCGTACCGAAGGTTCATATCCGTGATATTTTTGTACATACCAATATTTCGGATGATTACAGAGACTGCAGCCTGAAAGTGGATGCAAAAATTGCATGGCATGGAAAAGAAGAAAAGGCAGTTGGAAAACTGATGCTTCAGGACATGGACGGGAAGGAGATTCTGTGTGAGATCGGAGATTTGGAGGCACTTTTTGCAAAATCATATGAATTAAAAGATGTGCATCTTTGGAGTGCAGAGAATCCATATCTGTACACGATGACCATCGTGATTGGCAAAGAGGAAGAGATAGAGAAAATTGTACAGCAAATCGGTATGAGACGGTTTGAAATGAAAGATAAAATCATGCTTTTGAATGGTATGAGAATTGAATTTAACGGAGTAAACCGTCATGAATTTGATTGTCACAGAGGAAGATGTGTCACGGAAGAAGATATGCTGTGGGATATTAAGTTTATGAAACAGCACAATATCAATGCGGTGAGAACCTGTCATTATCCGGATCAGAGCAGATGGTATGAACTCTGTGATGAGTATGGTATTTATATGATTGGGGAGACCAATATGGAGACGCATGGTACCTGGACACTGTTTGACAAAGATCCGGTGGAAACCTGCATACCTGGGGATAAACCGGAGTGGCAGGAAAATGTGCTGGACAGGGTAAATTCCATGGTACAGAGGGATAAGAATCATCCGGCGATTCTTTTATGGTCCTGTGGAAATGAAAGCTTTGGCGGAAGCAATATTTTCAAAATGTCAGAATTTATGCGGAAACTGGATAATTCCAGACTGGTTCATTATGAGGGCATTACACAAGACAGAAGATATCCGGATACCAGTGATGTAGAGAGCTGGATGTATGGAAGACCGTGGGATGTGGAGGAATATCTGCAGAACCAGCCGGGGAAGCCGTTTATTAACTGTGAATATATGCATGCAATGGGAAATTCCTGCGGCGGAATCAAGGATTACACCGATCTGCTGGACAAGTATCCGATGTATCAGGGTTCCTTTATCTGGGATTATATGGATCAGGCACTTTACCGGACGGAAAAAGATGGCAGTGAGAGACTGTGCTACGGAGGAGATTTTGATGAAGTTCCGGATGATGGAAATTTCTGCGGGGATGGTATTGTGTTCGCAGATAGAACAGTATCTGCGAAAGCTGCGGAAGTGAAATTTGTCTATCAGCAGGTAAAGCTTTTTCCAGATGTAAAAGGTGTGAAAGTAATCAACAAACGGTTATTTGAAAGTACTGCGGATTTGATTTTGAATGTGGAATTACTCCGGAATGGAGAATGTGTTGCCAGGCGGGTTCTGGACGGACTGACAGAGGCTCAGAGTGAAGCATATTTTGAACTTGATTTTGAGAAAGAAATGGAACAGCCGGGAGAATATATTGTGCAGGCTGCATATTGCCTGAAAGAAGATACTTTATGGGCAGAAGCCGGATACGAACTGATGACAGGAAGAAGTGAAGCGGTATTTGTGGAAGATACAAAGAAAAAAGAAACCGGCAGTTTTGCACAAAAGAATGTACAGATTGTGCATGGAAATCAGAATATCGGTATTCACGGAAAATATTTTGACATTGATTTATCCAGAAAAAATGGAGGATTGATTTCACTTCGTTACAAAGGAAAAGAAATCCTTGACCGCAAACCGAACCTCGTATTTTACCGGGCATCCACGGATAATGACAGGGGATGCCAGTATATGTATGACAGTGGTATCTGGGAATTTGTGGAAAGATGGCAGAGATGCATTGATTTTAAAGTAGAGGAGACCGATACAAAAGTAGTAGTCCGTTACACTTATGAGCTTCCAATCAGTGAAGACAGTGTGTTAATTGTGGCAGATAAGAGAGAAAAGCCGTCAAAATCAGCTGGAAAAGAAAACAAAGGAAATGGACGGAAAGGGATTCGGACAGAGATTGTATACACAGTAACTGCAGATGGAAAGGTGAATATCAGCCTACATTACCATGGTGCAAAAGGACTTCCGGAACTGCCATTGTTTGGTATGGAATTTCCATTAAAGAGGGAATTTGAACAGTTTGCATACTATGGAATCGGACCGGATGAAAACTATGTGGACCGTAATAACGGTGGAAAAATAGGAATCTTTGCTTCGACAGTGACAGAAAACTATTCTCCGTATCTCAAACCGCAGAGCTGTGGAAACAGAACGGAGACAAGATGGCTGGAATTAAGTGACGGAGAAGGAAAGATTCGCTTCTCGGCAGATGTGCAGGGCAGACCATTCCAGTTTACGGCATTGCATTACAGAGAAAGCGAACTGGAAAATGCCATGCATACCGGAGATTTGCCGGCAGAAAATTATACTTATGTAAAAATTCTTGCAAAACATATGGGCGTCGGAGGGGATGACAGCTGGGGCTCACAGGTAAGAGAAAATTGCAGGGTAACGGCAGAGGAAGATATTCTGTACTCTTTTGATATTACCATGGAATAATTACGGAAAGGCAGGATGATATTGTGACAAATACCAGTACATTTGAGGAAGAGCTGGAGCGGAACGGGATTCTTATATATACCAACCGCGGGGACAGCATGATGCCGTTACTTCGTGAAAACCGGGATTTGATTCATATCCGCAGGGTAAATGGAAGATGCAGAAAATATGATGTGCCATTGTATAAGAGAGACAGCGGTCAGTATGTTCTGCACCGGATTTTAAAGGTTCGTAAAAACGATTATGTGATTTGCGGGGATAACCGGTGGAAGCGGGAATATGGAATTACGGACAGGCATATTCTTGGTGTACTGGAGGGCATTACAAGGGATGGTGTATATATTCCGGTTACGGATAAGAAATACAGAATTTATGTACATCTGTGGTGCGATTTTTTTTATCTGCGGGCGGTGGTCTGTTGGATAAGAAGTAAAATAATCCGTTTTCTGTATAAAAGAAAAAATAGAAAAACTTAAAGCAGAAAAATAGAAAAGCTGCTGCCTGACGGATAATACCTGTCGGGCAGCAGCTTTTCTTTACAATATAAAAGGGATTACTGTCTTACTTTGATATGAACTTCTCTTAACTGCTGTTCAGATACTTCGTTTGGAGCACCGCACATCAGATCCTGTGCATTTCCGTTCATTGGGAATGGAATGACTTCACGGATATTTTCTTCATTTCTGAGAAGCATAATCATACGGTCTACACCAGGAGCCATACCGGCATGAGGAGGAGCACCAAACTGGAATGCATTGTATAATGCACCGAATTTGTTCTTTAAGTCTTCTTCTGTGTAACCTGCAATTTCAAATGCTTTAATCATAATCTGCATATCATGATTTCTTACAGCACCAGAGGATAATTCCACACCGTTGCATACAATGTCGTACTGGTAAGCGAGAATTTCTGTCGGTTCTTTGGTATTTAATGCTTCCAGACCGCCCTGAGGCATGGAGAATGGATTGTGGGTGAAGATAATCTTCTTTTCTTCTTCGTCATATTCGTACATTGGGAAATCATTGACAAAGCAGAAACGGTATGCATTCTTTTCGATTAAGTCGAGTCTTGCACCCAGTTCGTTTCTGAGCTGTCCGGCAAAGTTTGCGGCACGCATTTCCTTATCGGCGATAAAGAAGATGGTATCTCCGACTTCAAGTCCGGCAAGTTCTGCGATTTCACCCTTCATATCTTCCGGAATAAATTTATCGATCGGTCCTTTGTAGGATTTGTCTTCGAGGACTTCCAGATAGCCGAGTCCGCCCATACCGATGGAAGTAGCAAATTTTAATAACTTCTCATGGAATCCTTTGGACATATCAGCATGAACCTTGATGGCACGGACTGTTTTTCCGTGGAAAGGCTTGAAGGTACATCTCTGGAAGAAATCGGTTAAATCGATGATTCTTAAAGGATTTCTTAAATCCGGTTTATCTGAACCGAACTCCAGCATAGCCTGCTTGTAGCTGATAACAGGGTATGGAGCAGCTGTTACGCCTGCACCTTCCGGAGCGAATTTTTCAAAGGTAGCAGTCAGGACTTCCTCGCCGACACGGAAAACATCTTCCTGTGTGGCAAAACTCATTTCAAAGTCTAACTGGTAAAATTCACCAGGAGAACGGTCAGCTCTGGCATCTTCATCTCTGAAACAAGGTGCAATCTGGAAATATTTATCAAATCCGGATACCATCAGGAGCTGCTTGTACTGCTGCGGAGCCTGTGGAAGTGCATAGAATTTGCCCTTGAACTTACGGGATGGGACGATGTAATCTCTTGCACCTTCCGGGGAAGAAGCACAGAGAATCGGAGTCTGGATTTCCAAAAATCCCATGTCTGTCATTTTCTGTCTTAAAAAACTGATGACATTGGAACGGAAAATCATGTTGTCTTTTACCTTCTGGTTTCTCAGGTCAAGATAACGGTATTTTAATCTCAAATCTTCACGGATTTCTTTGGAAGTCTGGATTTCAAAAGGAAGAGTGGTGTAAACTTTTCCTAATACAGTAACTGTTTTTGCTTCCAGTTCGATGGTTCCGGTAGGAATCTTTGGATTGTAGGTTTCTTCGTCACGGTGTTCAATCGGTCCTTCGATAGACAGACAATCTTCTTTTGCAATTCCGTCTAACAGGGAAGTATCACGCATTACTACCTGTAATACGCCATACATATCACGAAGGTCGATAAAAGATACACCGCCGTGGTCACGGATGTTTTCTACCCATCCTGCGACACGCAGTGTAGAGCCAACATCGCCTTCTGTGATTTCATTTAAGGTTCTGCTGCGATAAATGTTTTCGTTGCTCATAATAATCTCCTTTTTCTTTCTGAATAAAAAAGCGGACAAATCTGATTGTCCAAAACAAAGTTCAGGACGAACAGATCTTGTCCGCGGTACCACCTGATTTACTGTTATACAGTCGCTCGTTGGTTAAAAAACCTGCTGTTTGTCGCACAGTCTGCGGCGCACCTACTAAAGTCCTGCCCGTTCGGATTGCGGCTGGTAAAGTGTTATTCACATAAATTCATTCTGCGGGTTTCCACTGTCTCCGCTCACTGGAAGCGATAAGTTATGCTACTTCTCTTCGTCATTGCCATATATCTCCAATATTATATAAAAATGATTCCCGCTTGTCAAGAAAATATGCGTGGAAATATGGGGAAAATTATGCTATACTGGAAAAGTTAATTTGATACAAAAAGTGAAATGGAGGACTACAATGGGTAAGGTCACAGTTTTAGAAGAAACGACAAAAAATCCGCTGACACTGATGGGAAAGCGGGCAGGTGTATGCTGGGGAGCGGATGTGACAGATGATGCCAGAAATTATAAACGCGGTCTTGACTGTCTGATATCGGGACACGGCAGGGTGTTGGAATATGTAAACGTAGAACTGGTGCTGGATGGATATTCCGCAAGGGTGATCCGGGAATGGTATACGCATCTGGGAGGTTCACCGACAAGGCTGCAGGCAAGTACCAGATATATTAATTATAAGGATTTTTCCTATATTACACCGCCAAAGATTGCAGCAAACCCGGAGGCGGAGGCAAAATATCAGGAAATGATGGCACAGATTTGCGAAACTTGTACTTTTCTGGAGGAGGAATGTAAGATTCCGAGAGAAGATGCAGCATTGCTTCTGCCGCTTGGCATGACAACCAAAATTGTGGATAAAAGGAATCTGCGGAATCTCATTGATATGAGCCATCAGAGAATGTGTACCCGGGCATACTGGGAATACCGGGAATTATTTTCCGATATCGCACAGGCATTGGAGGGAATTTCCGAAGAATGGAAGTATATTGTGGAAAATTATTTTGTTCCAAAATGTGAACTGACCGGATATTGCACGGAAAAGAAATCCTGCGGAAGAAAACCGAAGAAGGAAGCATAAGCAGAAAGAAGAGGAAAAAAGAGGAAAAAAGAGGAAAAAAGATGAGACTGTATACATTTATTGATAAAGAACAGCAGGAATGTGTCGGAGTGGGAAGTGAACTGGATAAAAATGTAATCTATCCCATTGGACAGTTCGGGCTTGCATACCGGGATATGAACGATTTGATTATGCACGCACCGGAGGCGGATCTGGAGTTCCTGAGGAAAGCCTGCCATGCAGAGGCACAGGGTGTCAATATTTCCGATGTGAAATTATGTGCCCCGATTCCGGAACCAAACCAGGATGTCATCTGTCTTGGGGTAAATTATAAGGATCATGAAGAAGAATCCGTGAAATACGATAAGGGAGCATTTACCAGAACGGAAGGCTATCCGATCTATTTTGCAAAGAGAGTAAATTATGCCATCGGAACGGGAGATGTGATTCCGGCATATGAAAACATGGCAGAAAAACTGGATTATGAGGCAGAGATGGCTCTTATCATCGGAAAAACGGGTAAGAATATTGCCAAAGAAGAAGTGTTTGACCATATTTTTGGTTACACGATTATGAATGACACCAGTGCGAGAGATGTACAGCTCCGTTATAAGCAGTGGTTTTATGGAAAATCCATGGACGGATTTGCACCGATGGGACCATGTATTGTGACAAAAGATGAGTTTGATGAACCGCCGGTTATGAAAATCCGTTGCTATGTGAATGGGGAACTCCGCCAGAGCAGCAGTACAGACCTGCTTATCTTTGGTATAGAGCATGCGATTACGGAATTATCGGCAGGTATGACATTAAAGGCAGGTTCGATTATATCCATGGGAACTCCGGCAGGGGTAGGAATGGGAATGGAACCGCCCGTTTATCTGAAGAAGGGTGATGTGGTACGCTGTGAAGTAGAAGGAATCGGCATACTGGAAAACACAATCGGATAACACATGATTTTAAGGCGGCTTTCACATAACAATCACATAGAAATGTAAAATAATAACTGTAAAGAGAAAACAGACAAAGAACAGAAAGGAAGCGTGATTGTTATGAGAAAGAAATTTGTTGTGACATCCCTGGTGGTGGCATTATCCGTGTCAACATTGTTCGGATGTTCAGAAAGTAATAATAAAGAACAGGAAACGACACAGACAGTAGCGGAAAGCACAGAGAGTACAGGAAACACAGGAACAGGTACTGCTGTTTCAACCACTGTCGCTGAAGCAGAAGAATATGATGAGGAGGATTATACAAGAGTTCTTGTGTCAGAGAAATCGTCGTCGGAAGATGGTGTGACAACACTGCAGAGTACTTCAGCCAATACCATTTATCTTGATGGCAGCAGTATTAAATCGGAAGTATCCGGAACAACCGTGGATGGAAGTACCGTTACCATTACACAGCCGGGAGCATACATTCTGACCGGAACACTGGAGGATGGTCAGATTGTAGTGGATTGCAGTGAAAAAGGAACGGTAGAGCTGGTGTTCAACAATGTAAATATTACAAACAAAACAAATTCACCGGTTTATATCAAAGATGCAAAGAAAACACTGATTGTTCTTGCAGAAGATTCTGAAAATACACTGACGGATGCAGCGGATTATACTTATGAAGATACGGATAAAGAAGAGCCTTCCGCATGCCTGTTCAGTAAAGATGATCTGGTAATATCCGGAGGCGGAAGTCTTACCGTAAATGCAAATTTTAATAATGGAATTGCTTCCAAAGATACTTTGAAAATTACCGGCGGAACGATTCAGGTAACCGCAAAGAACAACGCAATGAAAGGCAAGGATTGTCTGATGATTGCAGGCGGGGACTTTACGATTCAGTCGGAAGGAGACGGCTTAAAGGCAGATAATTCCGATGATGCGACACTCGGATATATTGATATCAGTGGAGGAACATTTGTGATTCAGGCAGAGCAGGATGGCATCCAGGCATCTTCCTCTGTAAATATTACCAGCGGTGAATTTGATATTACAACAGCGGACGGAGCAGGTGAAGTCAAGACTTCCGGCGGTATGGATTTCCAGAAAGGCTGGGACATGGATTCTGCAAACAGCAGTAACAGTGATTCAGAAGACAGCATTAGCACAAAGGGGATCAAGGCAGAGACGGCAGTTCAGATTTCAGATGGCACGTTTACGATAGATTCTGAAGATGATGCCATTCACAGCAATGGAACAGTGACCATCAATGGTGGAACATATACCATTGAAACCGGCGATGATGGAATACATGGCGATGACACACTGACCATAGAAGATGGAACGATTACCATAACTCAGTCTTATGAAGGGATTGAAAGTCCGGAAATTATAGTAAATGGAGGAAACATGCATGTAACTTCAAGCGATGACGGATGCAATGCGGCAGGTGGGGAAGTGACGCAGACAAATACTTCTTCCGGAAACCAGAGAATGGGAATGATGTCGGATTCGACCGGAACGCTGACGATAAATGATGGTTATATTTACGTCAATGCGGACGGAGACGGACTTGATTCTAACGGTGCTCTGACCATCAATGGCGGAACGGTTATTGTGGAAGGACCGACCAGTGATGGAAACACAGCCGTGGATTATGACGGAACCTTTAATATCAACGGCGGAGTACTGCTTGCATCCGGAAGTGCCGGAATGGTAGAGAGTGTAGGAAACTCCTCGGAACAGAATTCCGTTACGGCATACTTTGGAAACACACTCAGTGCGGGCACAACATTTGCAGTGATGGATGCGGACGGAAATCTGGTTGTGGCATTTACACCAACCAAGGCAAGTGCATGCTTTATCTATTCTTCTCCGTTGTTGAAAACGGGTGAAACCTATTCCGTTCTGACAGGCGGAAGCTGCAGCGGAGAAGCAGAGGATGGACTGTATACCGATGGAAGTTACAGCGGCGGTACGCAGGTTCGGGAATTTACGGTATCTTCTG
>FR900125.1:4579-12831 GCA_000437755.1 Roseburia sp. CAG:303 | reverse complement strand
TTTTTTATTCCATCTATAGACTCTAGTGTTTCTTCGAATACATGGTTATCACTTGAAACATTGAATTGTGACCAATCAATGTTAATTTTTTTAATTTTATTTAATGCTATCTTTGTATTTTCTGAACTGTCTGAAAATATTGCAAGTTCATTAACGATTTTGTTATTTTCAGGTTTGTTTAATACTTTTTGGCTTGATTCATAATCAATAAATACCATATTCTCACTAAAATCTGATGATAACCCAGTATATTTTTCTTGCTTTTTACCGGAAAAGATTCCAATTATCTCAAACTCATATTCTGATCTCTTTTCACTATTATTAAAATCAATTAATTCAAGTTTGATTTTATCATTAAGTTTTAGGTTGTTTTTTTCTGCAAGTTCATTATGAATAAGAATTTTTCCTCTATCATTATTATTAATATGTCTGCCTTTTATAATAGTGAAAACACCACTATTGAATAAATTATCCTTTTCACTATTATTAGTAGCTTCTACGGAAAGCATATTTTTAAATTCATCTGATAAATCATCCCGTTCTACTAATTGTGTTCCATCTACAACTTTGATGTTTGTAGTTCTAGCAAGTCCATCATACTTAGTGATAATTTCTTTTATTTCTTTTATATTATCTAATTCATTAAACTGATTAGTTTCAAAAGTATCACCATTATTTTTAGTTATTGATAATGATGTATTTGAAATCTTGTATAAGTTTTTTTCTAAGTTATTTGTTGATTTTGTTATATTCAAACATGAATATAAACAAGAGAGAACTACTGTTAAAATAATAAATACTATAATTGTTCTATTTCTTTTTCTTAAAATATATGCTATAGCATTTTTTAGCATTTTATCAACCTCCTATCTTCAGATTTTTTGCTTAAGAATGTATATAGTCTATGTAATTATATTATTTTTTTAGATTTTTGTCAATTAATCTAGCGAATTCCTAGTACAGATATGTATGATAGCATTGGCTGGCAGTGATATACATGGGTCTCTTTTATTTTTCTGATTTAACACTACACTCTAAGATGTATATTTTACCCTGTAAGATACATCGTTTATATCTTGATAATTATTTTCTGATATAGTATAATTATTCATGCCAACTGCACTGAAACATTTCAATATTTCTGTACAGGCACTGAAATACATCAGCATTATTTCACTTTCTCTTGTGATTGCACTGATGGGAAGCAATTCTAATATCGGTATTTACATCACTTACATTCTTGCCCTTGCCATCAGTTGTATGTATTTTGATGCGAAATTTACAAAAAATATGGCGATTCTCGGCTATCTCTGTCTGGTTGTTGCCGTATTTTTCCGGTCTCACAATGTAACACTCAGCGAAGGCGATACCGCCATGAACTGGTTCCGTGGTTATGTCATGGGATTTACCATTGAATATATCGCATTGTCCGCAGTTTGTATCTCCATCAGCAAAGCAACCCGTACTCTGCTGGAAAGTGTTCAAGATAAGGACAAGCTTCAGGCTGTCCTTGATAATTGTGACGATGCTTCCGGAAATCTCGTAGATTCTGTAAACCAGCTTCATGATGCTCTTGAACAGAGCCGCACCGGCAATGCAGTTGTCGCTGATTTTGCCAAACAGACAATGGATGACTGCAGAAGCAATCAGGAATATGTACATGATACCGTGGAAGAAATCCAGAAAATGGCAGATTCCATTGATATGATTATTACAAAGACAAATAATATGAAGGAGGTCGCAACTCAAACTTACGAAAGCACACACTCCTACATACAGGTGATGGATGATGCCGTGTCCAGCATGGATGTTATCAGCCAGTCCACAGACGAAACTTTACAGACTATCCAGATTCTGGAAAACCGCGTGCAGCATATTGAAGAATTGACCAATACTATTATTGCCATTGCAAACCAGACAAGTCTTTTATCCCTGAATGCTTCTATTGAAGCTGCCCGTGCCGGTGAAAACGGAAAAGGATTTGCCGTAGTTGCTGAAGAAGTCCGCAAACTTGCCGAACAGTCACACGATGCTGTCGGCAGCATCACAAACCATGTAGAAGGCATCCGTCAGAGCGTCGCCGATGCCAGCACATCCATTCTCAAAGGCAGCCAGTCCGTAGAAACTGGTCTGGAAAAAATCCGTGTTGCCCGAACAGAAGCTGAGAATCTGGGAAACATCCAGAAAACATCCCTTCAGACAGCAGAGGATATCTTTGGAAGCAGTCAGGAAACCAAAAATTCCGTAAATGGTGTAGTTGAAAAATCAGAACACATGACTACACTCATGGAACATTCCTCTGAGATGGTTTCGGATATCCGCAAGCGGCTTGATACACAGGAATCACTGCTTCAGGATATGGACCGGGTATTTTACCAGGTAAGCGATGTATCCGGACAGCTGAAAGAGATTGTTACATCCAGTAAAGAAAACGAAATTGCTTAAATTTATAAAACCATAGCTTAGAAAAGCGATACTGTTTCAGTCACAGCATCGCTTTTCTTTCTCTATCTCCTGTTTTTTTGGATTTTCTTTAAAAGCACATATCCAACCAGGCACGCAGTTACCTCAGTAATTGGAAATGCCCACCAAATCAACGAAACTCTCACCTGGCCATTTCTGGCAAAAACAGAAAAAATACCAGCCAATGGTAAAATAAGAACCAGCTGTCTGAGCAGCGAAATCACAAGCGACTCTATTCCCCCGTCCAAAGCCTGATAAATTCCCTGATATGCTACATTGATTCCTGCAAAAATAAAACTGATGGAGATAATTCTCATTGCTCCAATGAAATACTCCCTTGATTGCCCTGCATTGAATAAATTTGCAAATGCTCCCGGAAAAATTTCTGTAATCGCTACACCTATAACCATAAGTATAATCGTATAAATCAGACCATATCTGATTCCATCGCTGATTCTCTTTTTATTTCCCATTCCATATGCAAATGCTATGATTGGTGTAATTGCATCTCTCAGTCCAAATGCAAGGAATAATACAAACTGCTGGACTTTATAGAACAATCCGTATGCAGTCTGCGCTGATGCATTAAATTTTAAAATCAGATTCATCACATACACCATCACAGACATCAGTGCCTGTGCGATAATTGCAGGAAGTCCAATCGAATAAATCCCCCTGATAATCCTGACATCAGGCTTCATATATTTTATTCCATGTTTAAACTCTTTGTTTAATTTTAGATGAAAAATAAGTAATAATGCCGCTGATATGACCTGTCCGATTACAGTGGCATATGCTGCACCCTTTACTCCCATTTCCGGAACAGGTCCGATACCATAAATCATAACCGGGTCAAGAATAATATTAATCACCGCTCCCGTAATCTGACCTATTGTGGAATAAAGAGAACGCCCGGTTGCCTGTAATAATTTTTCAAACAATGAAAAAAAGAGAATTCCAAAAGAAATGACACAACATATTCTCAGATAATCTGTTCCCATTGCTATCACTTCCGTATCAGCCGTCTGTGAAGAAATATATGCTTTTACTCCAAAAATTCCAAATAACAGACAAACCGCATAAATAATAATTCCCAAAAACAGGCTGTTTCCTGCAACTCCCGCAGCCTTTTTATTTTTCCCCTCTCCAAGTGTCCTTGCAAGCAATGCATTTGTTCCTACCCCTGTTCCAATTCCAACTGCTACCATCAGCATCTGGACCGGAAACACCAGCGTAAGAGCATTCAGGGCTGCTTCGCTCCCCACTTTCATATTTCCTACAAAGGCACTGTCCACGATATTATAAACTGCCTGCAATGCCATTGATAAAATCATTGGTATTCCCATCCGCACCATGAGTTTATTCACTGGCATCTCCTTCATCTTGTTACTCTCTGGCATTTTAACTAAATCCTCCTTTTTCTGCATAAAAAAAGTGCAGACTTATCTCATAAGCCGGACTTACGCTGATAAGCTGCACACTTTTAATGGCATTTTATATCATTTTAAAATAAAATAACGAGCAGCAAAACTGGATTTACGCTAGTCTGCTACTCGTCTGAAAATCATTATATTTCTCATTTTGAAAAAAGTCAAGCAAAAAATTTCTTCTTATATTTTGCCATATAAAATCACCTTCAAGCTATTGTTTTCTTTACATTATAGCTTAAAGGTGAGCTTTTTTTAGTTACTATGAAATTTATTAGTTATTACATTTCTATCTTTGCCTGGCAATTCTCGCTATTGCCGGTACATCCATGTTTATCCTCACTACAATTATGTTCCCCACAGGAATGCTCATGTTCATGATGCATACAGTGAATGTCTGGATTATAATCCAGATTTCCTGTTATATAATTATTCACTGCTTCGTCTGCATTGCCAGTAACTCCACCATATAACCGGATTCCAGCTTCATATGTTACACCAATTCTCATTTCTTATTCTCCTTTTTGTCAGATTACTGGCTCTATATTTCCTTTTTATTGTCAACACCAGGTGTTGTAACAATCACTCTGTCTCCCTGCTTCAAAAGATTCTCCATCTCATTAACCATATCATTTATTGTACCAGCATGAGTAGCCACTTCCGCAGTATCTCCCGCATTACTTTCAGCCATAGCACTTATTGCAGTAAACTGCTCATTTTCATTTCTAATGCTATCTGCAATATTCTGATTAATTAATACAGTATTTCTGATAACATCTGCCTGTTCTCTATGAGCCTCTCCCATAGCTTTTACTGCATCTACGGATACATTCAGTAACCCTGTCATATCCTGCATTCCTTCATAAACATTGATGAAGTATTCGTTTTGTTTTTGAAGCTTTTGGGAGTTTTCTTCAACCTGTGCCGTAATGTCAGAAACATTTCTCTGTACTCTTTCAATAACCGCCTGTACATTTTTTAATGATTCCTGTGTATTATTTGCAAGATTGCCTACCTCTGTTGCAACTACAGCAAATCCTCTTCCTGCTTCTCCAGCTCTTGCTGCTTCAATAGAAGCATTTAATGCGAGCAAATTTGTAGAGGATGAAATTTCACTGATAAGTTCCAATGTTTCACCTATCTGCATAACAGCTTCCGATAACTTTTCTGTTATTCCGGTAGTTGCATTCATTGACACTGAAACTTCATTATTAATTTGTGATAATTCATCCAGCATCTCTTTATTCAGCTTTGATTTATCCAAAAGATTTTTAGATGTATCTTCAACTCTTTCAACATTTTCAGCAACAACCTTTTCCCATTTATTTAATTCATTAAGGTTATCCCTGCTTTCATCCGTTTTTGCCGCCAGCAAATTACTTTCAGCTGCCAGTTCTTCACTTGTTGCTGCCAGTTCCTGTGCCGAAGCACTCTCATTTCCTGATATTTCTGATAAAGCCACACCTGCAGTATGTAATTTTTTCGATAACTCCTGGACTGCTGAAAGTACACTTGTAACATGTTCATTGTTCTTTTCAAGTTCATCCTTCTTGGCGTTTACCAAAAAATGTGCCACAAAGAAAACAAATATGAGTAATCCGGCTAATGACAGTACCAACGCAACCAGACATATAATAATATCTGTCAAAAACAATTCATCTTTTACCGGCATGAGGTCCGTACCTTTCACAGCCCAACCGATAAACAGGGAAATCATACATATTAATCCGCTTCCTAATAACATCTTAGTATCTAAAAAGAATGCCATCAAAATCAGAAAAAAGAACAGAAATCCCCAAAAAGTTCTCGTTGGAAGCATATATAATAAATAGTTCCATTGAATAATCAAAACTACTACTGAGAAAATTTTTCCAACCTTTAATTTCCCTTCTTTTAAAAATCCTTTTTCATCAAAAGATGTTTTTACAATCAATATTGCAATTGCAAAGAAAATTAAATCCATGAGTCCTAACCCTATCGTCGCCATCCATGGCACTTCCGGATATAACCCAAATATCTTCTCCGTATTAAACGTAATAGTTGCACACATACAGGCACTTACCAAAATAATAAGTCCCCACTTATATACTGTTGATAAATAAACCTCAACTGCTGTTTTTTTCTTATCCATAATAATTCCCCTCCTAAAATTCATATAATTGAGTAATAATAGAATAGCCTGCACCAACCGTACAGATAATAATTTTCGTTCCTTTTACAGAATATCGATCCCATAATCTGTTTAAACATAAAATAGGGCAGGTATTTCCAGTGTATCCATATTCCTTTCCAACAAAGAAATATTTATTATCATCTTCTGACAAACCTAATAATCTTAATGTTTCCATATTATAAACATCACTTAGCTGCGAAAAGATATAATAATCTATATCATCTGCCTTTAATGAATTTCTATGTAAAAGTTCGTTTATAGAATTTGTCCATTGTTCCGGAATAAAATCCATTGGAAACGGATTCCATTCCAATCGTTTTTCATTTGGCATAACTGCCTGTAATGGAACTTTTGCCATACCACACTTAGGATATTTAATATAATCATGGTAACTGGCATTAACAGACACAAAGGTATCAAGAAATCCTTTCTTAACTGTTGCTTCTTCTGATGTCAATGCAACACATGCTGCTGCATCTCCAAAAGTTGCATAAACAACAGTATCAGACCATAGTGCTATTGGTGTAATACAGAAGCAGCCAACAACCAATGCTTTTTTTACGTCAGATGCCTGCATATACTTATACACAACATCCAGCCCTTGTATCATTCCTGTGCAATTACTGTTTAAGTCAAAAGCTACTTTGATATTTTTCATCCTTTCGCCATACAAACCAGTTATCCTCATTGCATTCGATGGAAATAGATATTCTGGTGTATCTGTACATACAATCAGTATTTCATACCCGGCAAGCGATAGTTTATGCTCCTCAACACAATTATCAATTGCATTCATACACATTGTAATGGTATTCTCTTCGTCTGAAATAAAATATCTTTTTCGTCTGCCTAAATGTTCCATCAAACCATGTGCATTAAGTCCCCGTTTTTCAAAATGTTCATCTATCTGCTCATTATACACCTTGTTTTCAGGTATATATACACCAGTTCCTTCAATCAAAACATTCTTCATATGCACGTTCTCCTATTAATTAATATAAAAATACTCTTTATCCTACTAAATTGATAAAGAGCATAGTTTTACTGGCTTAAATAAAAATTTGATTTACTACATATCAAAAAGTTACGATATGATGTATTGTCAGAAAAATCGTTTATTACTAGCATAGTTATCAAATCCTTTCCTCATATTATTTTATAATTATATCACCTCATGTCATTTTTGTCAATTTTAACCTAATATTTTAATCAAAAGAAATTGTTTTTGTATATATTTAACATTTTTTATTTCCCAGCTTCTCCATTTATTTTCATTCACGAGTCCGGCAAACCACAAACCAGTAAATCTGACCGGCATAACTGATTTCATAAACCATTTTCAACAGTATTCTCGTTTTCAATGCCGTTTCCTGCTACAATCTGACTGTCTGATACACTAATGTTAGTCCTATTTTTGTTTTAAATTCCAAAAATTTTATATTTCTTTCTAATTGAATTTAAAAACCAAATGAGTTATAATATCGGTACTGAAAAAGGGATATATTGAAATGATATGGTGATTGAGCCAAAAATAAAAAGAAAGGACTCATCTACTGATGAGAAAGGTATGTTTTATGAGGAAAAAGCATATGAAACCAGTAGCGCTTGGTTTGGCCGCAGTGATGACAATTATGTCAGTCGGTAATGTTACCTATGCCGTAAATCCAGCTGATACACTGCAGGATCAGGGGTCTACCCCCCCTCACCAAAACTACTGTAACAGCGAACACATCTAACACCGGTTCCCCGGCTGATACGGAAGAACTTTCAATATCTTCCGAGCAGACTGCCACGGACGCACAGTCTTTTTTTAATACCGGAAGTACAACCCCGGTTCCAAAAGAATCGGCAATACCCGCTGACGGTCCGGAAGACACTACAAACCCAGACGACGAATCTTCCGATTCTGTTCTTACAACTACCGATATACCTGATACCGCACTTTATGCCCGCATTTTAAATACCTGCGATAACAATGGCGATGGTATGATTCAGAAATCAGAGGCAGAAAGTATTATCACGCTTGAACTGAATTCCAATTTCCAGGTTAAGGATTTTACCGGTATTGAATATCTGAAAAACCTGCAAAATCTCTGGATTTATTACTTATTTGACGGGGAAGCAGACGAAAAATCTACAGTTCTGACACAATTAACAGAAAAGCTGTCCGGAATGGAACATTTAAACAC
>FR900125.1:0-4512 GCA_000437755.1 Roseburia sp. CAG:303 | reverse complement strand
GCCGCAAATTTCCTGTATACCATGCATCTGCAGACATTATTAGGTGTATTGACTGATGATGCAGACATGTTATATCCGAAAGATACTACCGGCAAGCCACTGTTTGATTCTCTGCAGGAGCTCTCCATAACTGTAAATGGTGAACTTTCCTTAAGCGGACTGACAGCTTTCAAAAATCTGTCCCACTTATCCATAACATTAAACAACAACGCAACATTTGGTTCTGATTTAAAGGCACTCAGCAGTTTCAAAAATCTGGAGTCTTTTTCCATGTGGGCTGATTTATCCGGTTTTACAATAGATACTTCCGACTGCGGTTCTCTGACAAGCCTTGAATTATATAATCTGCATACTACCAACAGAAATTTTCCGGTAATTCAGACAAAAGGATTAAAGAATTTAACCGAACTGGCTCTCTCAGATTTTGTAATCGAGGGAAGTCTTGGCGACCTGAATAATCAGATTCGCAGATTACATATTAATAATTCAGTTCTCCCGGATTCTTCAGATAAGCTTGATTTATCTTCATATACAGAGATTTATTCCTTATCTTTAGTTAATTTGGGATTAAAAGAAGTAACTGGTCTGGAGAACATGAGTTCTCTTTGGGAACTTTCCTTAGATGATAATAATCTGACAGCAGTTCCAAAACTGTCAAAAGATGCGGATGCACTTAGCTCACTCGGGCTGCAGAATAACCAGATTTCAGACATTTCTGCACTGGCAGAAATTAATGCCAATGCTCCTCTGACAACCATTTACTTACAGAACAACTGTATTACAGATTTATCTGCATTGACCAAATCAGCTGCTATTAAAGAACACCTCAGTCTTTTCGGCTGCAGCAACAACAAATTAAAAAGTCTTCCTGATTTTTCAGGATTTGCAAATCTTGAGACCCTGATGCTCCAGTCTAACCAGTTGGAAACACTCGAAGGTGCAAATCTTCAGACTTTAACATTTCGTTCTTTAAATCTTAGCGACAATAAGCTGACGAGGGAAACGGTCATCGGCTTTGTTCCGGAAAAATTCAGTGCTGATCTTGACTGGCTTGCCAGGGCTACCTCCACATCAATAAAATATAGTCCTGTTTCCTATCCTGAGACTGTCTACACTTGGCTGAACAGCGAACTTATCGCAAGCGACCTTGACAGTCATCTGAACGGTACAGGTTCTATTTACTTAAGCTATACGACATGTGCAGATTCCTTAAAAATAGAAAAGGAATTACTGGAATATATCCGCGGACTTGACCGTAATGTGATCCTCGACATTTACTATGTTGATGTTGAAAGCAGTCTTAACACCGGCGTAGTGAACTGCGATTTCAGCAAAGTTCCGGAAGATGTAACCGAACTTACACTTAATTTAAATGCAGTAAAGATGGAAAAAGCACCTTCTGATATCGCCGCAATTCTTGGCAGTGACTGTGTATACAGCAATCTGGAGGAAGCTTACAGCAATCCGGATTATGTGACAACCAGAACCTTCTATCATGAGACCGGCTTCAATATATATGCTTCTAAAAACGGTACTTTAAAACCGGTAAAGAGAAATATATATGGTGCTGTACTGCTCAACTATATTAAAAACGGTACTTATGCATCCGAAGAATATTATTATATTCCATCTGCAAAAGATACCACTTATGGGTATACCACAGAAAATGGAACATACAGCACCCCTGAGAGATACGATTATAGCAGCATAACAAAGGATGCCCTGGAGGCAGCCATTGAATCTGCCAAAGAAGGTGACCATATCTCCGTTGCAGCTACCACTGATACTTTAAATATTCCAAAAGAGCTCTGGAACAGTTTCATTGAGAAAAAACTGACAGCAGATATTTCCTGTGTAAATATTTATAATGAAATTGAATATGTTTTTCATCTCAACTATGCGGACATGAAAGAACTGACCGAAGGTGACTGGCTTGAACTCAACGCCTCTATACAAAGATATCAATATGACATCGATGGACTTATAGCTGCAACAATCAATGTTACACTCTGTACACGGAATGATAACAACAGCTACTTCGGCACAGGATACCCTGATTTTAAAGCAACTATTTCTGTCTATGCCGGCACAGATGTAGCAAATAATGAAATATGCAGACCATACCTTTCTTCCGACTACGTTCTTGGAAAAGATATGAAGAAATATCTTGTTTATAACCGCGGTGATAAAGAATACACTGTCAAAGCAGGTATGGTAACCGTTCCGGCAGAGACTTCCTCTACCAGCATTTCCCTTATCGCCGATTCTCTGATAAGTGAGCATCCGGACGAAGCTGAAATTCCAAACTATGAAAATAAGGTTGTATATAATGATAAAGATTTAATTTTGGAAACAGCGGGACAGCAGGTTTCAAACCTGAATGTTAAGGGAACAGGAAACGATTTGACTATAGTCAGCACCTTTGATGTAAATACTTCTTCCTCTGAGTATACACCTTTGTTTACCCTCGATAGCAGAAGTAACAACACCGATGGAAGCAACCTGGCAATAGAGGCTTATATTGCTGGCCAGGAACTGTCATTATCATCAAATATAAACACATTTACCAACTATGTGAATCTTGATGATTTATTCCCGGAAAATGGTACTTATACTTTGACTTTACATCTGTATCAGTCCGGAAGCTCATGCCATTTAACGGCAGTATTAAATGATAAGAAAGTTTATGAAAGCAACTGGTCTTTCATCGATATTTCTTCCATCAATACATTTTTCAACTATGATTATTCCATAGAAAATGGTACTTACGAACCGGATGCCAATAGTGCTGCATCTAACGTAAGAACAAAGATTTATGCAGGTGCTGTACTCCCGGATGGCATTACAGAAGAAAAACCTACCACAAAACCGGAAGAAACCACTACTGACAAGTCAGAAGAAACTACTACCGGCAAAACAGAAGAAACTACTGCTTCCGGCAAGAGTGAGCCTGCCAAAGTAAACAGCAGTAAGATCGTTGAAGCAGGAAAGGTATTATCTACTGCCGTAGGCAAAATGAAAGAGTCCATTTTAAAGACGATTGAAGTCGTATCAGATGCCGCACAGACCCTGACCAAAGATGTATTTGATACACTTCAGAAAGAAGGTAAAAACCTTACCGTAGGTGTGACGGACGAAAACCAGCAGTTACAGTACTCCTGGACATTCTCCAACCGCACAGTGACAAATACAGACATGAACATTGACCTGAGCATCAAATTTGACAGCGAGAAGAAGGACGAAATCCAGAAGCTGACCGGCCGTGACAACGCAATGTATCTGTCATTCGGACACCACGGAAAACTTCCTGGTCCTGCAACAATTAAGTCTTATGTCGGAAATAATTATAAAGACGGCGAAAAGATTTACCTGTATTACTTTGATGAAGAACAGGGCAAGATCCTGATGGTCGGAAATTCTGCTCTTGAAGTAAAGAACGGATATGTAGAATACACCATTACACACTGCTCTACTTATCTCCTTCTGGAAGAAAAGCTGGACGGCGTGGAAAAAGATGTACGTTCCCTGGATAATGCCAGCATATCTGTCCTTGATGAAAATGCAGTTCTTACCATCAACGGCACACCGATTGCAACCAATGAATCTGTAACAGAAACTACTACAAAGTCAGCCGATGCAAAGACAACTACCGCTGCAAAGGATTCTTCTATCCCAGGCACTGGCGATACTAACGGCAATTCTGTCCGTATACTCTTTATGATGTTCGGATGTGCCGCTATCGCTGTTCTTGCAAGCAGCATGGTAAGAAATAAAAACAGAAAATAATATTTATTTCTGAAGTACATACAGTTTAAGACATGGTCTATTTTGTCTTGAATTTACATTAAAAAGCCGGGTATTTGCGATTCGTCACAAATACCCGGCTTTCTATATACTCAGATTTCTCATTTATTCTCTTTGTCAATATAATCCTTCTTATAATGGCAAATCTCATGTACTTCCCTACAGGATTTTTTCCATTCCGATTTTCTGTATTTTCAGTCCTATCTTCTCATAAAATCCAACTGCCTGCTTATTATCCGCCCACACATTCAGAGTTACATTATAATATCCATGTGCCTTTGCATAATCAAGTACATATTCATATAATCTGCTGCCGATATGTTCCCCTCTGACTTCCTCATCCACGCACAAATCATCAATGTACAATGTTTTTACATCGGTCATGTTATTATCATTTATAAACTGCTTATGAATACAGAATGCATATCCGGCAACCACTCCGTCTTTCTCTGCCACAAACACCGGCGTTTTGTCATCTGCCAGAATTTCTTTCAGCTGCTCATCATTATACTTCTTCGCACCCTGCTTAAATAAATCCGGACGTGCATCACTGTGTACCTTATGTACCTGATAAAGAAGTTTATCTATCACCGGAATGTCTTTTTCTTCTGCTCTTCTGATATTTAATTTACTCATAACTGTCTCCTTTTGCATGTATTCAAATGTAGGTAATTGCGAAACACATAATTTATCTTTATTGTATATGCA
>FR900124.1:11951-35958 GCA_000437755.1 Roseburia sp. CAG:303 | reverse complement strand
GCACTTTACGGCACTCTATGAACTAAGACAAAAGCTACGCTGTAATAACAAGAGGTGAGTGCTAATTTTTTTGTGTTTCTTTTGTGAACACTACCCATTCTATAGATTAATTCACGATCTTTTAGTATAATCTCTGATATTTTCTGTGTCAATCTTTTTGCAGATATCTGCGGTCAGATTGCTCTTGTATACTTCTTAAGCCATTCCTTTTCTTCTTCCTCCAGGTATTCTGCCACAACCGCATAAACATTCCTGTGATACTGATTGAGCATATCCTTCTGTGCCTGCGTCATCTGTGCAGGATCGATTCCATCCAGATCAACCGGTACATACGTCAGATTTTCAAATTCCATAAACTGACCATACTCATTTTTTCCTGCTTTCCGGCAGAGCAGTTCATTTTCTATACGGATGCCGTATCTGCCTTCTTCATAGATTCCGGGTTCATCCGTGGTAACCATGCCTTCTTCCAGTGGAATCTCTGCCAGTCCCGGCAATGCCCTCCAGCGGAATGCATTCGGCCCTTCATGCACATTCAGCATATAACCGACACCATGACCGGTTCCGCACCGGTAATCCTTCTCTTTCTTCCACAACGGCTGTCTGGCAAGGATATCGAGATTTCTTCCGGAGCAGCCATAAAGAAACTTTGCGTTTGCCAGTTCCAGATTTGCAATGACTACTGCAGTGAACATTTCTCTTTCTTCCTCTGAAATCTCACCTAGAACAAATGTTCTTGTGATATCCGTCGTGCCTTCTTTATAATGTCCACCGGAATCCACCAGCAACATTCCTTCCGGCAGTAACTCCACCTCGTCCTCTGCTGATGGTTCATAATGCATCATGGCAGCATTTCCCTTATATGCAGAGATTGTATCAAAACTGATATCAATATAATTTTCCAGACCTGCCCGGAGTCCGTCGATATACCGTGCCGCCTGATATTCCGTAATTTTCTCTTTTCCTGCCGTATTTTTCAGCCAGTACATGAATTTCACCATTGCCACGGCATCTTTGATATGTGCCTTACGGATATTCTCTGCTTCCACCGGATTCTTTACCGCCTTTAACAAGGTTTCCGGATTGTAACCGGTAGTAATCTCTGCCTTCAGGCTGCATTTTGTTTTATAATTAATTGCTTGCATATCTGCCAGCACATGACCCTCTGTAATATCCCCCAGTTCATCATAGAACCGATCATATTCTTTCACCTGGATTCCATTGTCTTTCAGATATTCTTCAATCTGAAGATTTATGCTTTTCCTGTTGACATACAGCATTGCTTCTTTGTCTGTAACCAGCATATGTGCCAGCAGAACCGGTACATGGTCGATATCCGCCCCTCTTAAATTGGTCAGCCATGCAATATCACACAGATCGGACAGGACATGAACCTTTGCACCCTTCTCTTCCATGATTCTACGGACTTCTTCAAGTTTCTGTGCCGGTGTTTTTCCTGCATATTCCGTGGTCAGGATAAATGCCCGGCTCTCCGGAAATGCTGGCCGATCGGTCCAGATCCGGTCTGTCAGATCCGAATCCACACATAGCTTCGCATTCTTCTCCTCTGCTTTTTTACTGTAATAAATGCCTTCCCCGGCACTCACTATCCTTGCGTCAAATCCCAGACAGCCGCCCGATTTTAAATGACTGTCTATATATTCATGCACAGTCGGAACACCTTCCATTCCACTGCGGAACAATACTACTCCGGTTCCTTCCAGTTCCTTCTCTGCCTGGACAAAATATCTTCCATCCGTCCATAGGCATGCCTCCCCTTCTGTTATCACCGCTGTTCCCGCAGAACCTGTAAATCCTGTTATGTACTCTCTTTCTTTAAAATAGTCACTGATATACTCAGACTGATGATAGTCTCCCGTCGGAATAATATAGATCTCTATCCCGCTCTCTTTCATTATTTTCCGCAATTCACAGATTCGTGTCCTGATTAAGTTTTCCACTGTGCAGCCACTTCCTTTCCTACGATATCATGCGAGTTTTTTCAAAGCTCTGAGAACTTCTTTTAACTCGTCAGAACGATTATCGTATATTTCCAGTGTTTTGTCCAGTCTTTGCACTAATAATTTAATATATTCCAGATATTCGCTTCCATCTCCGGCTTCACTGGCATCTTCATAATGGATCTTATCCAGTCCGTAGATCCGGTCAAGTTCCTGAATATTTTCCTCTCTTTTCATCTCGCTCTCCTCGATTGCGGAATTAAGATAAAATACCTGTGCCGTAATGCCTGTAATAATCATCTGCAGCTGTTCTGCATCTTTCAGCTTTACAAATGTTTCATATACTTCCAGCTCTTCGTTGTAACGGAAAAAATAAGCTTCCCCATCCATGGTAAATGCCACCTTTCCCTTGATGGCTTTGAGAAGGGCTGCATTCTTTCTGGCACATTCCCTTACCTTCTGCTCCCAGCCGATATCCTCGGATGCTTCATAGGAAAACTCCCTCGGATCTTTCCGCAGATAACCGCAAATCTTTAAAAACTGATCGCTTCTCATAACCTTAATATTTGCAATATTTACTCCTGTATCCTGATATATCTGTTCCGGGGAGATCTTCTCCTGCGCAATATATCTCATAATATTTTCCTGTATTTTCTTTGAGTCTTCTTTCATCTGTTTCCCTCCTGAGTATTCAAAATGAAGAACTTCATTTTATTATTTTTTATTATATTCTTCTATCTGAAGAATTTCAACAAGATATTTTATTTTTCCATATTTCGCTAATTGACAGCCTGCTTTTCGTAGCTTATGATAAATAATATTATATTACAGAAAGGATACTCCGATGACACCGAAAAGTATAGGCTCAGTTCTAAAATATTACAGAAAACTGCGTAATCTGTCCGTAAATGATGTTTCCCTATATCTAAGTGAAAACAATTCCTCCGCATCGCCAAAAACAATCTACGGATGGGAAAACGATCATACAGAGCCAAATCTTCATACTCTGGTCCTGTTGTGCCACCTTTATGAAATCGATGACATATCTTCTGCCTTCGGTTTTACATCGGCAGATTCCGGCTTAAACATTAATCCTACCGAGTTTGAACTGGAGCTTATCCGCAGGTACAGAGAGTACCCTTCCCTCCAGCCTGCCATAAATAAGCTTCTTGATTTACCATGATTGACAAATAAAGAAGTTTTCTGTTATACTACTAAAGTATTCTCAGGAAAGGTATGGTTATTAGCATGGAAGAAACAAAAAACGACAATATTTTAAAAGATAACACCCAGGAAATTGTTGATCTCATACGAAGTAACCTGTCTGTTCCCGAAAAGAAAGAACGGCTGAATGATTATCACGAAAATGATATTGCCGACGTGCTGAACATTCTGACCGTAGATGAACGTAAGAAATTATACCAGTTACTTGGTCTTGATAAAACTTCCGAGATCTTTTCCTACCTGGAAGAGGACGTTGGTACATATCTGGAAGAACTTGACGCGGAACGTGCTGCCGATATCATTGAGAGCATGGACTCCGATGATGCCATAGATGCACTGGAAGAACTTGAGGACGATCACAGGGAAGAAATTATTGCCCTGATTAACAGCGAAGCAAAAGAAGATATTGATCTGATCCAGTCATTTGAAGATGATGAGATCGGAAGCCGCATGACCACGAACTTTATCGTAATCAATAAGAATCTTACGATCCGTCAGGCGATGAAGGAGCTTGTATCACAGGCTGCCAAAAATGATAATATCTCCACACTTTATGTCGTGGATGCACATGGACTTTTCTACGGTGCGATTGCACTTCAGGATCTTATCATTGCAAGGGATTATGTTGATCTGGAATCACTGATTATTACTTCCTATCCTTATGTATATGCCGATGAACAGATTGAAGACTGCATTGAATACCTGAAGGATTATTCCGAAGATTCCATTCCTGTCCTTGACCGAAAAAAAACACTGCTTGGAATCATTACCTCACAGGACATCGTCGAAGTCGTAGATGAGGAAATGAGTGAAGATTACGCAAAACTCGCCGGTCTGAGTGAGGAAGAAGATTTAAACGAGCCTCTGCGTGAAAGCATCCGCAAGCGTATGCCGTGGCTGGTTATTCTGCTCTTCCTTGCACTGGGTGTTTCCACCGTAGTTGGAATGTTTGAACCGGTTATTGCCCAGCTGACCATGGTGGTATCCTTCCAGTCATTGATTCTTGGTATGTCCGGAAACGTCGGTACACAGTCCTTAGGTGTTACCATCCGTGTCCTGACCAATGAATCCATCCGTCCGAAGGATAAACGCAAACTGATTTTTAAAGAAGTACGTGTTGGATTATCCAATGGATTTCTGCTCGGAACCCTGACCTTCGTTTTTATCGGACTATATATTTTATTTTTCAAATCCCAGACACCATTATTTGCATTTTCCGTATCCGGATGCATCGGTCTCGCCCTGATGGTGGCGATGGGTATTTCAAGCTTTATGGGAACTACAATTCCTATCAGCCTGAAGAAATTGGGCATGGATCCTGCCGTTGCATCCGGTCCCCTGATTACCACCATGAATGACCTCGCCGCTGTTATTACCTATTACGGCATGGCATGGTTACTGTTAATTAATACATTACACCTTGCAGGCTGATTTTATCAAACCGGGGGAGAAATTTATCTAAATTTTAATGGTAAATTTCTCCTTTTTATGTTATGATAATTTATGATTGATGCAGCTGGCAGATTTATATATTTTTTACCTGACGTAATAACGGAACAGAGAGCTTCTCTACTTCTCTACTCCGCTATTCCTATATAAATCATGAAAGGACGAACGAAAATGGAATACAATGAAAAGGATTTTAAAATCAGCGCGAACCGTAAGACTCAGAAAGTGTGGATCATATTATGTGTCATTCTGACCATGTCTTATGCAAGTGATACTGCCAACGGGCTTTACCCCAAAACAGCATATGTAGCATTTCTGCTGTTCTGCTGGATTCCAATTATAATTGGACGCATTATATTAAGACTTCAGGGGTATGCCACCCCCATTTATAAGGATGTTATTGCAATAGGTTATGGTATCTTTTATGCCTATATCGTATTTACAACCGATTCACAGCTTGCATTTATTTACATCCTGCCCGTAACAAGTATGCTTATATTATACAAGAATCGTGGATTTATTGTGCGGTGCGGTATATTTAATACAATTATCGTTGTCGCAGGTGCCGTTTACCACTACAATGCCGGTATTAATTCCGCAGCTGATTTCAAAAATTACCAGCTGCAGTTTTCCTGTATTATATTATGCTACATTTGCTACGTTTTATCTATCAATCATTTAAACTGGTCTGACGGTACGATGTTAGACTCCATTAAGAATAATCTGAGCCGTGTCATAACTACCATCGGTCAGGTTAAAACAGCCAGCAATACAATTGTTGACGGCATTACCGTTGTCCGCGAATTATCGGACGAAAATATGCAGGGGGCTTCAGCCGTTGTCGACAACATGACAGAATTGAGCAAAAAAAATGAGGTATTACATGACCGCACCATGTCATCCATGGATATGACAGAAGATATCAATACACAGGTCAGGAATGTCGCGGATCTGATTGACGAAATGGTCGGTCTGATCAACGAATCCGTGAGACATTCCGATGCCAGTTCTTCTGAGCTTGAAGATGTTGTAAAAACAACAAATACCATGGCAGAACTTTCTTCCGAGCTTGAAAAGATTCTGACTGAATTTCTCCATGAATTTGAACTGGTAAAAGAGGAAACAGGAACGATCACGAGTATTTCCTCCCAGACTAATCTGCTTGCTTTGAATGCCAGCATTGAAGCCGCCAGAGCCGGAGATGCAGGCAGGGGATTTGCCGTAGTCGCAGACGAGATCCGCAACCTCAGTACAGGTACGCAGACTTCTTCCGGAAGAATTATGGAAGCATTAGGAAATCTGGAAGATACTTCCAGAAAAATGACTTCTTCCATTAAACAGACACTTGACCTGATTCAGTCCACGAAAAGCAAGATTACACAGGTCAGCACAAGTGTTACTAATATCGCCTCTGATTCTCAGCAGCTGGGTAATAACATCCAGGTTATTGATACTGCTATGAAAGATGTGGAACAGGCTAACCAGAAGATGGTCAATAATATGCAGGAAATCTGTGATGCCATGGACGTCATGACATCTTCCGTGAAGCAGGCGGATGACACAACCAAAACCATGTTAAGCAAATACTCAGAATCCTCAAAGAATGTAAACAATATCGAAAGTGTAGTCGGACAGCTGATGGAAGAACTTGGTGCCGGAGGTTTCATGGGAATCCAGGATATTCTGCCTGGCATGAAGATATCCGTTGTGACCAATACCAGTGAAGAAAATGGCACTTCCGGTTTTGTTTCTGAAGGTGAAGTTGTAGAACGCATAGATGATGAACTCTTTGTTACACTTATTCCTGAGAATGGAACGGTTATGAGTGGTTCTTCCAAAACAGAAAACTGTAATCTGCGGATTATTGTGAATAATACACTTTATAACTGGAAAGATGCAAAGATTACGGCAGTGCCTCAGCGTGGTACAGACTGCTATAAACTGGTAACAGAGTCCAATCCTGCCGTTATGAACCGCAGAAAATACACCCGTATGTCCATCAGCAATACCTGTACCGTTACGTTTAAAGACAACAAGAAATCCTACAACGGTCATATGGTCAATATAAGTGCAAATGGTTTCGCATTCTCCTGTACGGATGAAGTATTTGCCGATGCCAAAGGAAAGGAAATTGCTATCTCCATTCCTGATTTTTCCATTGTTTCCGCACGAAACCTTACAGGCGTTATTATCCGTAGTTCGAATAATGACGGAGAATACATCGTCGGATGCCGGATGCCGGAAGATCATTTACAGATTAAAGAATATATTGAACACAGATAGTCTAAAGGGAAACAAAAAGATGGGCAGAAATGCCCATCTTTTTGTTTCCCCGGCTTTATTTATAAATGGAAATGCCGGATGGTCTGGGACAGCTCATCCGCTATCTCTTTTAATTTAACCGCATTCCCCTCAATCCGCTCGAAGGTATCTGCCACCTGCATAGTCTGTTCACAGGTTTTCTGCGTATTCTCTGCATTTTCTGCCGCAATCCTGCTCAGATCCTCAACCGTCTGTACAATTTCATTTCTGGAAGTTTCCAGCCGTACCGCACCTTTTTCTATGCTATCGATACTTCCAAGTGACGTACGGATTCCTCCCATTACTTCATTTACGATATGCTCGGTTTCTTCCATATTTCGGCTCTGTGTATCAACAATTTCTTTTACCCGCAGCATGGTTTCTACGGCAATGCCGGAATCTGAAATCAGTTCCCCTGTAATCTCTTCTATCGTACCGCTTGAGGTATTGGACTGTTCTGCCAGTTTCTGTATCTGGGATGCTACCACCGCAAATCCTTTTCCGGCATCCCCTGCCCTGGCTGCCTCAATGCTTGCATTCAGACTCAGCAGATTCGTTTCATCTGCAATAGAGGTAATAATCGCTGTCGCCTCACGGATTTTCTGGGCGGATTCATTCGTCTGGTTTGTCTGTCTGGTAATATCTGCTATGGACTGCTCCACTTCATCATTGATTTTTCTCAGACTCTGAATGGTTACTGCCGCCTGCTCTCCAAACTTACGCATTACATCCGCATTTTCATTCAGGACACCAGTCTGTTCTGCGGTTTCACTAATCTGCTCTCCCATTCTCATCACATGGTCGGATGCATTCTTTGTATTTTCTGCCTGCTTTATGCTGCTCTCCGTAATATGTCCTACCGCCTGTTCCACCTGCTGCATGGTCCGGTTCGTTGTACGTGCCGTAATACCCAGTTCCTCGGAAGCCTCTGTCAGTTTCTCCGTTCCCTCGGCAATCTGCTTTAAGATATGTTTCAGCTCTTTCTGCAGGGTGTAAATCGACTGTGACAAATCTCCCACCTCGTCTTTTCTTGCCAGCAGCTTTTTGCTGATTTCAACTCCCAGCTCGCCTTTTGCAACCGTCTGCACGATACCGATTCCTTCCCGCAGGGATCTGCTGATGGAGATGGAAACCAGTACGGATGCCAGCACACAAAGTACCATGACCAGAATAACGGAAATAATAATCATCCAGATGATTTTATTTATGGCAGCATCCTTCCTGGATTTATCCGTACCAACAAATATCATTCCGATGATTTCACTGGTACTTCCCTTCTGGTAAACCGGCATATAATATCCGTAATTCAGGTTTCCGTCCAACGAAACCGCTTTGCTGAAATATTCTTCCCCACCTTCTAAAACCGTCTTTATAATCTTATCTCCGGCCTCTGAAGCCAGAATACGGTTTCCGTCATCGTCCATGGCAGAAGTCATGATTCTGGTCTTTCCATAAAAGAAGGTTACATCCATTCCCGATTTGGATTTAATATTGTCTACCAGATTTTCTGATTTGGAAATATTATAGCTTCCTTTCCAGACGTCCCCATTCTCTGCCATCATATATTCACCGGAATTCTGGTCATATGCCGCCAGTGCCGCAGCCGCCGTTCCCTGTAAGGAATCCTGTATCTCATCTATCAGGGAATCCTTCACCGTGGTCAGTGCAATGACAATTGACGCAATTCCAAGTATCAGTGCAGGCAATACTGCCAGTGCAATAATTTTCTTCTTCAGATTCATTTTCATCTCATCATCTCCTATTCCTGTCCAGTTTATCCGACAACTGTAACATTTTTGTAATACCAGTCGATTCCACCCCGGATCGTGGCATCATCGAGTGTTTTCCCCTCTTCACCTACAGTTCTTCCGTCATTTGTTTCCATGACTCCATCGAATACATTGAATTCCCCGGACAAAATCTTTGCCGTAGCCTCATCCACCTTCTGCTGTGTTCCCTCTGCACAGAAATCCGCCAGATCCGTAATCGCTACCAGTCCGTCCGCCATTCCTCCATAGTAGTCCGAACAATCCCAGGTTCCGTCCATCAGGCTCTGAACCGCCGAAGTATAATACGCACTCCAGTTCCAGATTACACTGCACAGGCAGGAATCCGGTGTTTCCTTACTCATATCGGAATTATATCCTATGCCATACACACCTCTTTCCTGTGCCAGAGTCTGCGGATAAGGTGTATCACAATGTTGTGCCATCACATCACAGCCCATGTCCAGAAGCAGCTCTGATGCCTCTTTTTCTGCGGTTTCGTCATACCAGCTGTTTGTTACCTTCACATAAATCTGTGCCTGAGAATTTACGGAATATACACCCAGTGCGAACGCATCGATTCCGCCGGTCACCTCGGAATTGGAAGAATCCTGTGCCGCCACATAGCCGATCTTATTTGTCTGCGTCTTCATTCCTGCCACAATACCGCTTAAATATCTCGCCTGATAAATACGTCCGAAATAATTATTATAATTTTTTCCGTTATTCAGATACCCTGTTCCACTGGAAAAATATACATCCGGATATTCCTCCGCCATTTCTGCAACAGGCTCCATATATCCCCAGCTTGTCGCAAAGATGACATTGCAGCCCTCATCTACACATTCCTGCAATGCCTTCTTTACTGCTTCGCTGTCCGTGTCATCCACATTTAACTTCCGCACAATCTGGTCATCGGACAGACCGAGATTTTCCTGCATTCCCTGTATTCCCAGGTCATGCGTATACGAATATCCGCTTCCTTCTGCCGGGTCGGACAAATGCAGCACACCTACTTTGATATCCTGCTTTGCAATCCCCTGATCCGCCGTACTATCCTGCGTACTTTTGCTTCTGGCCGCTCCCGTCACATGGTTTGTTGCATAATCATCAATCTCCGTCTGTGCTTTGCACCCGGAGAATATTACCATGATAAATGTAAGCAGTAAGAATAATACTCCCATTGTTCTCATTCTTTCCATCTTCGTTTCCTCCTTTTCCTATTTGATTCTTTTAGTTAATTGCGAAACTCATAATTTATCTTTATTGTATATGCAAATCAAACAATTACTAAGAAGGTACTATGAGGCGGTCGGCACTTAGATGCTGTATTTTAGCATCTTAGTACCGCTACCAGCCGAATGTAGCGAGAGCGTGCCTTCGTGGTAATGTTTCATTTGCATATGCATTTACAAAAATTTAAGCGTTTCGCAATTACCTATTTGATTCTTTCTACATTTTTTCACAATTTTTTTTTCATGTCAACTATATTTTTGTAAAAAGAAAAACTGCCACTCTGATACTTTTCATACCAGAATGACAGTTCTGTATTATACTTTTTCTTCCGTACAGGTATTTGAAATAATATTCCGTACTTCTTTTCCATGCATATATCCGCAGGCAATCAGCCCTTTCTGAATTACCTGATTCCACTTACACCCGGATAATTCCAGTGTTGTGTCATCATCAAATTCGATGGTACATGCATTTTCTTTCCGGCACTGCGGGCTGCAGTCAATCTTATACATATTCTTCCTGCTGATCGCTCCGATTTCCTCAAGCATATTTACCATACGATATACGGTCGCCGAGCCGATCCCCGCATCCTTCTTCGATGCCTTATAATAAATCTCTTTGCAGCAGGAACAATCTTCTTCCAGGATAATATCCAGAAGCATAAGGCGCTGCCTGGTAATCCGGCATCCCTGTTCCTTTAATTTCTGGAGAATGAGTTCCTTTTGCATCTTTGTTCTCTGGTAACTTTCATTCTGCATCTTTCAATTCCTCCAAAGACTGTTCTCTGTGCCAGGAATATCTATATCCATTCCCATATATTTATCAGTGGCAGCCTTTGCAGTGGCTGCAATCGCCACCGCATAAGGATTTACCGCTTTTCTTACCATGCACCAGACTACGGATAATCAGTGCTACGATCCCCAATAATATGATTCCTACTATAAGAGTTGCCATAATTATCACCTCCATCAGAATCCTGTGATACTGCTATTTTGCAGTTGCTGTGTTTTTCATATCTACCTTCAGGGTCGTGCTTTCCTTATACGGTCTGAATAACAGATAGATAAATCCTGCTACCAGTGCAATGGCTACGATTACCCACAGCCAGCCGATACCTGTTACCTTGCCTGCAAACAGGCTTCCGATATTGTAGATGCATAAGGATACAATATAAGCAAATCCACACTGATATCCGATTGCTGTCCAGGTCCATTTTGCGCTGTTCATCTCTCTCTTAATCGCACCGATTGCTGCAAAGCAAGGAGCACAGAGAAGGTTGAATGTCAGGAATGAGAAGCCTGCAAGTGCGGTAAACTGTTTTGCCAGTTCCGCATATGTTGAAAGTTCTCCGCCACCGTAGAGAATACCCATTGTACCAACGATGTTTTCCTTTGCAACAAGTCCTGTAATAGAAGCCACCGTTGCCTGCCAGTTACCCCAGCCAAGCGGGATAAAGATCCATGCAATCGCATTGCCGATATATGCAAGAATACTATGGTCAATTTCATCCTCGGATAACATATGGAATCCGCCGTCGATAAATCCAAAGTATGTTGTAAACCATACAACGATTGTGGAAAGAAGGATGATTGTTCCTGCTTTCTTGATAAAGGACCAGCCACGCTCCCACATGCTTCTGAGTACATTTCCTACGGTTGGAATATGGTAAGGCGGAAGTTCCATAACGAATGGTGCCGGATCTCCTGCAAATAATTTTGTTTTCTTTAAGATAATACCGGAGCAGATGATTGCTGCCATACCGATAAAGTAAGCTGATGTAGCAACCCATGCTGAGCCTCCGAAGATAGCACCTGCAATCATTGCGATAAACGGTGTCTTAGCTCCACAAGGGATAAATGTTGTTGTCATAATTGTCATACGACGGTCTCTTTCATTCTCAATTGTACGGGATGCCATAATACCAGGAACACCACATCCTGTACCTACAAGAATTGGAATAAAGGACTTTCCGGAAAGACCAAATTTTCTGAAGATACGGTCCATGATAAATGCGATACGGGCCATGTATCCGCAAGCTTCAAGAATAGCAAGTAATAAGAATAATACTAACATCTGTGGTACGAAACCAAGTACTGCACCGACACCGGCTACGATACCGTCGAGAATCAGTCCCTGTAACCAGTCTGCACAGTGGATTGCTTCCAGTCCGTTTCCGATGATAACCGGAATACCAGGAACCCATACACCATAATCTGCAGGATCCGGAGCAGCTCCATCATACTTGATTGCCAGATCAATGGCTGCTGTAATATCTTCTGAATTTGCTTCTTCATCCGTTGTTTCCAGTGTTTCTTCATCTTCTATTGTATACTCTACAGAATCCGAAGGAGTTACCATTGACTTTAACTCTTCCAGTGCCTTTACTGCATTGTCCGAGTCATAATCATCTGCCTCTGTGTCAATGGCATCTGCAATAGTTTCGCCATCATCGCCCAGGCTCTCTACATATGCTGCAATGATTGCATCGGAATCACCATATTCCTCTGCCACTTCTTCATATGCGGAAGTACCGATTCCAAAGAGATGGAAACCATCTCCGAACAATCCGTCATTTGCCCAGTCTGTTGCCGCTGTACCTACCGTTACCATGGAAATGTAATAAACAAGGAACATGACAACCGCAAAAATCGGAAGTGCCAGGATTCTGTTTGTTACAATCTTATCAATCTTATCTGATGTTGTGAGCTTTTCTTTTTTGTTTTTCTTTACACAATCATCAATGATGGATGAGATATATACATATCTTTCATTTGTAATAATACTTTCTGTATCATCATCGAAATCTTTCTCTAACTTATCAATCTCTGCGGATACATCCGGTACATTCTTCATCAGCTGACCGATCTTGTCATCGCGTTCAAGTAATTTGATTGCGAAGAAACGTTTCTGCTCTTCTGCAACATCGGAACCCATCTTTGCCTTAACAGCATCGATAACTGTTTCCACGCCATCATCAAACTTATGTACGGACTGATTTACCTTTCCTGCCTTTGCAAGCTTAACAGCCTTATCTGCTGCTTCCCTGATTCCGGTTCCCTTCAGTGCTGATATCTCAACCACTTCACAGCCGAGCTTTTCGGAAAGCTTGGATGCATTTAAGGTAATTCCGTTTCTCTCAAGCAGGTCAACCATGTTGACAGCCATAATAACCGGAATACCCAGCTCCATGATCTGTGTGGACAGATATAAGTTTCTTTCAATATTCGTACCATCAATGATATTAATGATGGCATCCGGTTTTTCATTGATCAGATAATTTCTTGCTACAACTTCTTCCAGTGTATACGGGGATAAAGAATAGATACCCGGTAAATCCGTGATGGTAACATCTTTATTTCCCTTTAACTTACCTTCTTTTTTTTCAACCGTAACACCCGGCCAGTTTCCCACGAACTGGTTAGAACCTGTCAGGGCATTAAATAATGTTGTCTTACCACAGTTGGGATTTCCTGCTAATGCAATTTTTACTGACATTTCAAATCTCCTTTATTTTTATTTTTTTCAAGTTTGTCTTGGCTATTTCTCATTTGTTATATCTCCCCATAATTAGTTATTTCTAACCTATGGCTAAAAAAAATTACTCGACTTCTATCATTGCTGCATCCGCTTTTCTCAATGACAGTTCATAGTCTCTGACAGTTACTTCGACAGGATCTCCAAGCGGTGCAACTTTTCTTACATAGATATCAACACCTTTTGTAATTCCCATATCCATAATTCTTCTTTTGACAGGTCCGGCTCCGGATAATTTCTTTACCTTAACCGTCTGACCTACGGCAGCATCCTTTAATGTCATCTTTTCTTTCTCCTTTTCTTTGTCTATACCATGATTTTATTTGCCATATCTTTTCCAATGGCTACTCTGGAATCTTTCACATTGACAATCATATTTCCGCCAATCTGGGAAACCACTGTCACTGTTCCGCCTACTACGAAGCCAAGATTCTCCAGAAATCTTCTGGTCTCTTCTTTTCCTCCGACTTTCTTGATTATATTCGGTTCTCCTGTACTTATCATCGTTAATGGCATCATATCATCCTCTTTTCTATAGTGATAATTATTATCATCCCAACGCAGTTAGTATATGCTAACATTTATTAGATGTCAAGAACTTTATTGATATTTTTTTTCAATAACGTTGTACAAAATCAGGAACATTTTCTCTTTTTTTATAATCTATTGAAAATTTTCCGATTAGATGATATGATGTTACGAAGTAAGACAGAATCTAAGAAATGCAGGTTATATATTATGAAAAAAGAGGTTCGGATTCACATTACCGGAATCCAGAGAAACGAAGAGGCGGAGGAACTTGTTGAATCTGCTGCATTCGGTGATTTTGATACGATTGCCGGAAAATATTATTTAAAATATGAAGAACTTTCCGAGGAAGGCGGCATCACGAAAACGATTATCCGGATTTCCGACCATTCCATCGAAGTGATGAAACACGGAGATGCAGAATCTAAAATGATTTTCTGTCCCGGCAAACTTACGGAAACGGATTATGCAACTCCTTACGGCAATCTTTCTATGTCTTTAAACACTTCCCTTGCTTCTTATGAGCTTACGGAAGAAGGCATCTGTGCAAGGATTGAGTATACACTTTCTTTGAACGGATCATTTGTATCAGTAAATCAGTTGAATATTGAAGCATTATTCTGCTGACACTATTAACAGCACTGACAGATTGGAGGAATGAATATGGCAGTAATAAATATAACAAAAGACAGTTTTGAAACTGAAGTTATAAAATCCGACAAACCGGTCATCATTGATTTCTGGGCAGCATGGTGCGGGCCATGCCAGATGATGGGGCCTGTAATCGAGGAGTTATCCGAAGAATTTACAGATATTAAATTTGTAAAGCTGAATGTTGATATGGAGCCGGAACTTGCCGCACAGTTTAACGTAATGTCCATTCCAACTTTTATACGGATGGAAAACGGCAAAGAAGTGAAGAAAACCCTGGGTGCTATGCCAAAGGATGAACTCGCTGACTTTTTTGGACTCTATTAATTAAAGGTGAATATTATGTACGATATTATTATTGTAGGTGCAGGACCGGCAGGACTTTCCGCCGCCATCTATGGTGTGCGTTCCGGAAAAACGGTTCTGGTACTGGAAAAGTCCGGTTACGGAGGGCAGATTATTAATACTCCGGAGATTGAGAATTATCCGGGAATCAAAAATGTGTCTGGCTATGATTTTGCCACAAATCTCTATGAGCAGGCAAAAGACCTCGGTGCAAAAGTTGTTTATGAGGAAGTTACCGGAATCGAATGTCTGGATAATAAGAAAGTTGTAAAGACAAATAAAAATTCCTATGACTGTCATACCGTCATCCTTGCTACCGGTGCAAGCAACCGGAAGCTCGGACTGGATCGTGAAGAAGAACTCCTCGGAGCAGGTGTTTCCTACTGTGCAACCTGTGACGGAATGTTTTTCCGCGGAAAAGATGTCGCCGTTTCCGGCGGCGGAAATACCGCACTTGAGGACGCACTCTTCCTCTCTAACTATTGCAGCCACGTTTATCTGATTCACCGCCGGGATACTTTCCGCGGTGAGAAGAAGCTGTTGGAAGCTCTGGAAGAGAAGGAAAATGTAACTTTTGTTACCAACAGCAATGTCATTCGTCTGAACGGGGATGGCAGACTTACTTCCATTACCGTGAAGAATAAAATCACCGGCGAAGAATCCGAACTTGCAGTCAGCGGACTTTTTGTTGCGATTGGTCAGGAGCCTGCAAATCATCCGTTTGAAGATATGATTCATACCGATGAAAAGGGATATTTTATCTCAGGTGAGGAATGTAACACAAATGTTGCCGGAATCTTTACGGCAGGTGACTGCCGCACAAAACCGGTACGACAGCTTACAACCGCTGCATCCGATGGTGCAGTCGCCGCATTACAGGCATGCAATTATATTGCAGAAAAACAATAACAGCCCACAAAGGTACAAAGGAGGAATTTATTATGGCAAATGTATATAAAAAACCGGAAATCATCATTGCATCCGAAGCTTTTGAAGGTGTATTCGCAGCCAGTGGTTCCGGAAGTCTTACCGTGAATTATCTCGGTGTCTGGGACAGATGGACCGGAGGCGGAAAAGGGTACTGTTCTGCAGAATGGAACGGAATAAATGGTACCATTACCCTTACACTGAATTTTAATATTGCGATTGATCAGGTAGAAACCGATAACAGTGGAACTGTTTCCACATCCGTTTCCGGTCAGACTGCAACCCTTACTTTCCCATCATCCCTGAAAGCTCCGCTGACGATTGGCGTCCATGTTAATAATGGCAGTAGTATTGACAGTCTTTCTTTATCCGATTATTCTTATTCTGTAAATTAAATGACAGGCAGCCTGAGCTGCCTGTTTTTATTTTTGATACATTTTCTGTATACAATGTACAATATTCGGATCAATCCAGTTTCTCTCCGCCATATCATTCATAATGCTGCAGGCTTTCTCATGATCCATTCCTTTTTTGTATGGTCTGTCCTCTACCAGTGCCTGATAGATGTCCGCACATGCCATGATTCTCTCCGGTTCGCTCAGTTCTTCTGCCGTCTTTCCAAACGGATAACCGCTGCCGTCCAGCTTTTCATGATGAAATGCTGCCCAGTCACGAATCTCTTCCATTCCCTCGATTCCTGACAACAGCATATAAGTACATGCCGCATGATCCTTCATATGGGCAAATTCCTCTTCCGTAAGCCTTGCCGGTTTTTCCAGAATATCATTTCCGACGATAATTTTTCCGATATCATGCAATGCTCCTGCGAAATACATTTTCTCCACCGTTTCCCTGTCATACCCCATATATTCTGTAATCTCTGCTGCTTTTGCTGCTACACCGAGAGAATGTCTGCCGGTAAATTCAGATTTGTAATCAATGATTCCGGCAAATAAATCCGCCAGCTTCCGTAGTGCTTCGTAACTGTAGTATTCTTTTCTGTGTGGGACATCCTTCCAGAGATATTCCTCCAGCTCCTCTGAGGCCAGACGGAAAAACCTCTCTTTCCCAAAGGACTGTAAGAAGCATTCCGCACATTCCTCATCGAACTTCCGTCCCCTGTATTTTAAAATATAATTCTTTGTCTTTTCCCATATTTCTTCTGTAAGTGCGTCCGTTTTACAAAAAGTATCCACCTTATCCGCCAAATGAATCATCCGGGCAAATAATGGTGTTTCTTCCCATGTTTTCCGGAACGGTCCGGATCCGTCCGCATTTTCATGATGGTAGAGTATGACATTGGTAACGTCCGTGTGGAATGGATAATTCTTCAGATTCTTTTCTCCATAAACGCAGTGCATCGCCACCTGTTTTGGTGTCATACTTTTATCCGTCTGTTCCTCTGCACCTTTCCGGAATTCTTCCTGTATGTACTGCAGCAGGGCATTGTCATGCAGCAGGGCGCATGCCGCAAGGTCAATCAGTTCATCGCCTGTAATACCCATATTTTCTGCCATACACACACTGATATAGGCAACTCTTTTTCCATGCCTTGTCGTAACATGGACAAGCTCTGCTTCCACGCAGTCTAATGCATAAGAAAATGCATTTAATAATCCTATGATATCTATTTCCATCTCTTCTGTTCTCTCTTTCCAAAAAACAAGGGGCATACACTGCCCCTTGCCTCATATCTTCCTAAACATATTTTACATGTGTCTTGATCGCTTCAAAGCTTTCTTTACTGATAACATGCTCTATCTTGCAGGCATCTTCTGTCGCTATCTCTTTTGGCACACCCATGCTTTCCAGCCATGTCGACAGATATTCATGTCTTTCATATATCATCTCCGCAATCTCTTTTCCTGTCTCCGTCAAATATATATAGCCTGCATCCGTTACGGTAATATGCTGTTTCTCTCTCAGATTCTTCATCGCAATACTAACACTTGATTTTTTAAATCCCAATTCATTCGCAATATCTACTGAACGGACTACAGGCAGCCGTTTGCTTAACATTAAAATAGTTTCCAGGTAATTTTCTGCTGATTCATTCGTTGCCATAGTCACATCACTCCTCCTAAAAATAACACTCTCATTGCGTATTATTTTTAGTATACCATGTTTTACCATAATTTTCAAACATTATTAGAAGATTTTTTTAATTGTATCCCATATTTTGGAACGTACCTCGACTTTTCCTTTGGCAACTCCCCCGTCCGTAATGGTCTGGTAGGCATCTGCGTCAAGCATTTTCTCCAGCTTCTGTTTGGAAGCATCCGGAACATATCCATAGGAAGCATCCACAAAGCAGAGCGGCGGATATAAAATGCACCACCAGTTTTTCCCCTCTGCTTCCCCGATTTTTATCCGGAATGCCTCGTATTCACCCGCCGGCAGTGTTACATCCCCATAGGATTTTACCGGAAAATAATCGGTGGTCAGTTCTGCCGTTACACTGTAATCATATCCGTTTTCCCGGATAATCTCCTGTGCAAGTACAATAACATCTTCCTTCTTATCCTCCACAATCTCTTTTGTTTCATCAAGTGTCATGCCATCCTCGTTCAGATATTGATCCAGATAGCCGGTCACACCTTCTTTTACCTTTAATTTCAATGCCTGATCTTCCTCTGAGTCGCTGTTTGCCAGTACATGGAAACGTAGAATCTTCTGTGCTATTTCCTGCTGTATCTCCACCGTATCTCTTTCCACGGTGTTCTCATTCAAGATATATGTACCTGCTGTCCCGATTAAAACTGCTGCTGCAATAATTGCTAATTTTCCCTTCATAACCTCTTTCTCCTGACTCTTAGATTGGCGCCTGTATGAAGTATTGCCCGCTACTGGAAATTTATACCGGGGAAATTATAATTTTCAGGACTTGATTTTTCTTTCATGGCATATTATAATATCTGTAAGTGCAAAACGTGCCAAAACGAATACAATTATGCATAACTCACAGAAAGAGCATCCAAGACCGGTGAAGTATTGGATGCCTTTTTTTCAGGAAAGGATTTAGCATGAATATAAATACAGAAAAGAATTTATCACCGATCGGTGTTTTTGACTCCGGAGTGGGCGGTCTTACGGTTGCCCGCGAGATTATGCGGCAGCTTCCGAATGAGTCGATTGTTTATTTTGGGGATACTGCCAGAGTTCCATACGGCAGCAAATCAAAAGGAACGATTATCAAATATTCCAAACAGATTGTACGGTTTCTTCTCACGAAAAATGTAAAGGCCATCGTAATTGCCTGCAATACTGCAAGTGCGCTGGCTTTGGATGAATTACAGAAGGAATTTGACCTGCCAATTATCGGAGTCGTAAAACCCGGTGCAAAGACTGCCGTTTCCAATACTACAACCAAGCGGATTGGTGTTATTGGAACGGAAGGAACGGTGCACAGCCAGATTTATACCAAGGTCATTCATGAATATGACCCGGAGGCTGTCGTGATCAGCAAACCATGTCCTCTCTTTGTTCCGCTTGTGGAAGAAGGCTGGCTGCATGATACGGTGACGGATGAAGTGGCGAGAAGATATCTGTCAGAATTTGACGATAAGAATATTGATGCACTGATACTGGGCTGTACCCATTACCCGCTTCTCAGAAGTACAATTAAGAAAATTATGGGGGACCGTGTAAATCTGATAAATCCGGCATATGAAACTGCACTTAGTCTGCGTGAACTCTTAACTGCCCACAATCTCTCCTCCCCATCGGAAACGATTGCAGACAGCAGAATGCACCAGTTCTATGTCAGTGATACACCGGAAAAATTCAAGGCTTTTGGAAATTCCATTGACCTGCCTTTCTATATTGAAAAAGTGGAACAGATTAATATCGAGTCTTTTTAAGCAGAAATACAGTGATTGCGGCGGTAAACGGAACTGTCAGAATGATTCCCATACTGCCCGCAACACCATTCATAATCTCAATCCCTATAGAATACAGATTGAGAATCTGATGCATCTGATAGGAATATGCATACACAATCATGAGAAGATTGATGCTGCCGCCTACATAAGCAAGAATCAGTGTATTCGACATGGTACTAATCATATCCCTGCCTATCACGATTCCTGTATGAAACAGTTCTCTGCCGGAAATCTCCGGATTTTTCTGATAAATTTCATTTAAAGAAGAAGAAATTGACATTCCTACGTCCATGACTGCTCCCAGTGAAGAAATAATAATTCCCGAAAACAACATTCCGCTGATACTTAATTTTGAATTTTGTGCCACATAGACCAGGTTTTCGATGTCATCCACATTATATCCTGTGATATGCGCTGCTTTTCCAAATACCAGTGCAATCAGTCCTGCCACAACGACTCCGCCGATTGTTCCAAGCATGGCGCTGATAGATTTTACCTTAAAATCAGCAATCAGCACATGAGTTACGACGGTAATCAGTATCACAGAAATAACCGCAGCAAGAAATGGAGACCATCCAAGATACATCATCGGAATGTAGAGCATCATAATTACAACAACCGTAAATACAAGTGCTATGACTGCATTAAATCCGCGTTTTCCTCCGACAAACCACATCAGTCCCAGAAACAGTGCCAATAATATCGCAATTTCATTTTCCCGGTCATAATTGTATACGCTGGCTGATACAGAATCCCCATATTCGCTTAATTTCACAATTACTTTTGTACCTTTTTTGCAGTCTGCACCATAAAGATAGCCATTCAGACTATATCCTTCCACGGATTCGCCCTTATGCCTGCCTGACTTTATAAGCAGAGTAACCTCCTGGCTGTCGCCCTCTCCATCGACAGCCGGAAGGTTTTCTCCTGATGTTTCGGTCACTACCGCCCTGGCAAATTCCGTATTGTCATCTGCCAGAAGCGGGGTTCTCTCCACGCTCTTATAAAAGAGGATAATTGCGATTGTAAGTCCTAATACTACAAGGTACTTCCCCATACCATGAATTATTTTGTTTCGCAATTTTCTTCTCTCTTTCCTGTTACTAATAATACTGCACCGAGTGCAATGGTCATGCCTGCCACTGCGGCGGCGGCTGNNNNCCTGCCACTGCGGCGGCGGCTGTTCTGCTGCTGTTATCACCTGTTTTTACAATTTCCGCATTCTTTGCAGCTGTTGTTGTCTGCTGTTTGTCTGCTGCTGTTTCGGATGAGTTTGCACTTGTTGTTTCCTGTACTCCTTCTGTACTCTGATTTTCCTTATTTCCGGTACTTTCTTTTGTACTTTCTTTTGTACTTTCTTCTCTGCTTTCATCTCCGGTAGTTGTTTCTTCCGTTTTGTCGTTCTTCTCTTCCACTTTTTCTAAAGAATCCACGGCTGTATTTACGGCTGATTTTGCTGCAAGAATTTCTGCTGCCTGTACAACCGGCACTTCGGTCTTATCATCCCCGTCTAACTGAAGGTAGATGGTTTTATCAAGAAGTGTGGAATATCCTTTTCTCAAACGGTTTGCGTGTTTGCCGTTTTCCTTTGTGTTACCATAAGTGTCATAGGTATCATCTTTATTTTCTTCATTCTTTACTAAACCATATCCCTTAATCGGATCTTCCTCTGTGCCATATGCCTGGGAAATAACTGAGATAGCCGTATCTTCTGCGGTAGCATATTTTGCCTTTACTTCTTTCAATGCTGCTAATGCATTTTTCAGTCTAGTTACACTGTCGGCTGTATACACGGAAGTATCCATTCCTGCCAGGGTCTTCTCTGCATTTGCAATGGTTTCATCTACCGAAAGGACTCCTGCACTTTTCTTAATGGTAAAGCTGTCCGCATAAGTATTTCCATTATAATCAAAGGTCTGAATCGTAAAGGAATCTGCAGTAAAGTCGATGGTTGAAAATGCCGGCAGACAGTCATTTGTTCTCTCTGCGATATAATATGGTGTATAATTTAATAAATTATAATACTTTGAACCTGAGCCGGAACCGGTTGTAATATAAAGTGTTCCTTCCGGATCTGTCACACTGCCGTCTGAAATATCATAATCAATAACATTTCCATCCTGAATCTGATAACTTCTGGAATAAGTATGGTCATGTCCTGTCAGACAGACATCAATGTCAAATTCATCCATCAGCGGTGCAAATATAATTCTATTTGTAGCCGCATCGGTGTCCGCATGAGGCTGACCGGAACCATAGATATCACTGTGGAAAATAACTACCTTCCATTTTGCATCCGGATTACTCTCTACTGCTTTTGTCATCAGTGCCCGGTGTTCTTCCTGATTTCTGTTATTACTGTTTAAACTGATAAATAATACATCCCCATAGGAAAAGTAGTAATCACTTCCCGCTTCTGTTGCTCCGAGATTATCCTCTGCATTCGGGTTATTAAAATGTACGCTGTAATCTGCACCTGCTGTATCATGGTTTCCGATTGTGGATGCTACCGGAAGGCTTCGCAGAACAGACGGATAGAGATATCCGGCATATTCACTTTCCCTTGTTTTCTTATCATCATCCTTTGCTGCCCCGGACTGGTTAATCTGATCCCCGGCTGACAGAAGAAATACCGCATCACTGTCTGTCTTTAATGCCTGCTGCATGGTTAAATTCCAATTATAAGTATCTCTGGCCGCACTGGAATCATCCGGTGTATAATCATCCGAACTTCCGGAAGCACCGATCTGTGGGTCACCGGTCAGAATAACCGAGAAATCATCCGTATTTCCTGTCTTATAGCTGTATGCCTCGGACCATACTGCATCATCGCCTGTATCATTGTCCGTATACTGATAATAATACGTTGTATTTTCTTCAAAATAATCTGTTATGGAAACTTTATTTCCTGCGGTATAGACATTTCCCTGCCAGTTTTTTGCACTGATATCTTCTGCAGTTCCCTCAAATACTTTTGCACTGCTCTTCTGTCCATCTTTCCACACCTTTACTGCCGGTGTACCTTTTACCTGTGAATACCACGCAAAGTTTAAATCTTTCTCCGTACTTCCCGGTGTCAGTGCCACTTTTCCGGAATCTGATTTTTCATTCTGCCAGATGGTATCTCTCCATGTCTGGAATGAAGTGCTGCTATCCGTATCTGATTTGAAAGTTGAACTGCTTACATCCATTTCCCCATACGCAAATGCAGTTGTCGAAAAACAAGCTGCGGTTAATGCGGTTACCGCAGCTATGGCGGTTACCCTTCCGGTAAATTTTTTCATAGTCTGAAACTCCTTTTATAAATATAATAATGTCTTATGTCTCAAACAGCATACCATTTCCCATGTAAAGTAACCACCAATATTCTGTTAAATGCTTGTTAGATATAATTATTCGCAAACCATGATTTTCATATTCCAGTAATCATCTGTTTTCAGTTTAATATCCTTTTCTTCGATACTTCCATCGTTATATTTCACCTGGACGGTAATTACCGTATTATTAAAATCATCCATATACGGAAGCCATGTACTTACCCAATTATTATCTTCGTCTAATACAAAGGGTTCCTCTGCCGGCGCGGTAAAACCCAGTGCATACAGATTATCCGCCGTTCCCTGCTGGTCATATGCCACAGTATAGCGGTTCCCTGCGTCCACGAAATACCACATTATAGTATCATCAGCCCCTGTATTCTCCAGTGCCAGATCCTTATATGCGGATTCCTTTAAAGCAATTCCATATCCATACGGATACTGTGCAAAAAATTCCTTCATCTCTTCTTCGTATTCCGGAAGGACTTCTCTGTAATAATAATCAATTTTCTTTAAGAAGAAACCATTCTTGTTGATAAAAGTAATTTCCGAGATATCCTCTCCTTCCACCCTGATATTAAAGCCATATCCTGCCACTTTCATTCCGGAGTCCGAAAGTTCATCTTCATTCGGCATATAATGTTGTGGATATATATTATAAAATTTATTGTATACTTTGGTGTTGTCACTGCTCAATACATACTCTTTTCCCGGCTCTATGCTGACCGGCTCCGATGTTCCATCTACCTCATCCGATGCATACACTGTCAACGAAAATGTTTTCTGTGCCACATTCCTGACCGCATCTATCACCGGATTCCCGGAAGATGCCTGCTGCCCATTATCTGCCTGCTGCTGCAGATTCATCGTACACAATATTGCCGCTG
>FR900124.1:0-11930 GCA_000437755.1 Roseburia sp. CAG:303 | reverse complement strand
GCTGCTGCCACTCCCACCGCAACCGCCGAAATAACATACCTTTTCTTTCCCCTTTTCTTATTCTGTGTTCTGAATAACTCCCTGCTCATGTCCTGTTTTAACTCCTTTCTTAATGGAAATGCCTTTTCTATTGTTTTTCGATATTCCTCCTGCTTCATACAATCGCTCCTTTCTTCTGCCAGCTCCAATATCTCATTGTTCCAACTCCATCCTTAACATTTCCCTGCCGCGTTTTAAACGCATTTTAACTGCCGATTCACTGATTTTCAAAATCTGCGAAATCTCTGATACACTATAGTTTTCATAATAAAATAAATGAATCACCATCTTATATTTCTCCGGCAGTTTTATAATTTCCTGTAATATTCCACTCTCCTCATGTGTGATTCCTTCCCGTTCTATTTCATCCATACAAATGATATTCTTTTTCCAGAACCCCTTAAAAAAATCTTTACAGGCATTGACAGTCACCCTGATGATCCAGTGTCTTTCATGATCCGGTGATTCAAATACAGGAGAGCGGTACAGATATTTCAGGAATATTTCCTGCATCAAATCCTCAGCATCCGCACAGTTCCCGGTATGTACCACGCACATTTTATAAACCATGTCGCTGTACAAATCATATTTCTCGCAGAATTGTGCTTCCGTATACTTTGGTTCTTTCATTCTATTTCTCCTTCCCGTTTATTTTTGCTCTCACTATAAATACGACTGAACTTTCACTCCGGTCACATATTTTTTACTCCCGCAAAAAAAGCACCTGAAACTGGGAGGTGCTTTTTCTGAAAAACTCACTATTTACTTCAATATATATATCAATCCAAAACATCCAATTCCACAATTACTTGTAATGGCCGCAGATGCTTCCTGCATATATATTTTCTCGAATTTCTGATATTTTCCGACTTCTTTCAGAATCATATCCTTTGTTTCCCTGGAACACCCTGCGGAAGTAATAAACAGAATGCCCGGATCAATTTGCCCGGAATGTTTCATTTTATCCCGGATATATTTCTTATATGCCGTCATGGTATCGCCAAAACAGACTGCAGATAACTTTATTTTATGCTTTTTCATGGACAATACCGGATGACATTCCAGAAGCTTCGTTAATTCCCAGACATTTTTTCCCAGCCTGCCGCTGCGGTATAACTGATCTGACTTGTCCAGAATAAATCCCGTCTGTACTTTTTTCTGCATTCCTTTCAGATAGGATATAATTTCTTCCGGCTCCGCCGCTTTTAATGCCATATTTGCCGCTGCCATAACCATAAGTCCTGTACCGCTGGACAGATGTCCGGAATCAAAGACCTGGATATGTGCAAATCCTTTGGCTGCCATCTTTGCGTATGCATAGCCCTTTCCGGAACCATCCGCAATGCTGATATGCAGAATCTGTTCGGCTTCTTCCAGAAGATTTCCGAAAAATGCCTCATATTCTTCCACGGACGGCGGCTCGGATCTGACATATTCCTCCCGCTGGATATAGGACATCAGGCTGTCCGTATGGATTTCCACCATATCTTCATAATGTCCGTTCTTCGTATTTACATAATAATGCAGCACTGCAATTCCTAACTGGCTCACAACTTCTTTTGGCAGATCCGACACATTATCCGTACTGATGATGATACGCTGTTTTTTCTTCTCGCCCAGAACCCGGAAGCCTTCCATATTCTTTAACTCTTCCCTGTCAACGACGTAATTAACCCGTTCCTCCGGCAGGTAGCGCAGAAGCATAGCTTCCAGCAACATTCCGTTAATCGGTTTTGCCAGATAATCTGAAAATCCCATCTTGCGGTATTTTTCCTCCGCACCCGACATCGCATTTGCCGTGAGTGCGACAACCGGAGTATGCCGGCAGAATCCGTTTTCCTGATTTCTGATATTTTCAAGTGTCTGCTGACCGTCCATATCCGGCATGACATGATCCATAAAGATAACATCATATGCCGTTTTCGCCGTCATCTTCAGACACTCCCTTCCGCTATGTGCAAGGGAAAGCTGAACCTTTGTTTCACGAAGAAGCTTCTTTACAACAAGCAGATTCATGCCGTTATCATCGACAACCAGCACTTTTGCCGCCGGTGCTTCAAAGGTCTTTTTATATGTCTGCCGGTTTCGTCCCTGACTGCTGTTATAATCAAGTGTTCCAAGAGGATCTGCATTTACGATCTTCTGCGGAATCGTAACAGTAAAGGTCGAACCTTTCTGGTAAATACTGTCAACGGCAATATTTCCTCCCATCAGTTTAACCAACTGACTGCAGATAGACAAACCTAACCCTGTTCCTTCGATTCCTTTTGTATTTCCTTCATTAACTCGCTTAAAACTGTCAAACAGGTATTTCATATCATCCTGGCGGATTCCCATACCGGTATCGGTAACGGACATTTTTAAAATCACTTCATCCATTCCGCTCTGTTCGCCTTCTACAAAAAGTGTCACGGAACCGCTGGCGGTGTATTTTATGGCATTGCTTAGGATATTCGTAAGAATCTGTTTGATTCTCATCTCATCGCCATAGAGCATGGACGGCAGATCCGGTGAAATATTTACGGCAAATTCCAGATTCTTTTCATGTGCCCTTACCCAGGTGGTATTTACCATCTCACTAAACAGAGCTGCCGTTTCATATCGTGCAGGCACGACTTCCATCCTGCCTGCTTCAATCTTTGACAGATCCAGGATATCATTAATCAGTGCAAGCAGCATTTTTCCGGCACTCTGGATATTATTGGAATTCTCAATGATTTCTTCCGAAAGATTTTCTTCCCTTAAAGTCATTTCATTTAATCCGATAATGGTGTTGATCGGAGTACGGATTTCATGGCTCATATTGGCAAGGAAACGGCTCTGCGTGTTCATCGCCGCAATCAGCTCTGTTTTCTGCTTCTCATTTTCCCTGCGCTGATACTCATACAGATTGATCTGAATATACAGAAATACACAGACAAGTGCAGCTGTTATGGCTGTACTGATAATAATACCTACATAAGCCATCTGCTGTGATTCATTCCGCATAATTAATTCCGGATGTTCAAATGCAATATAGATACAGACCGCATCCGATATCACCGCTATAACGCAGCCGGCGAATAGCTTCCAGCCCCGGAGCAGAATAAACTGTGTCACAAATCCCAGCACAAACCACAGGGATATTCCACCGTCCAGCCCACCGGAACGCAGGAATGTCCACGGAAGAAATACTGCATTAAATCCTGCCGTAAGAATAAACGAACACATATCATAGTTTTTAAAATATTCCCCACTGCATAATAGTGCTCCCATGAATGCCGCCCCGCCTATCATGCCGGCAGCACTCAGGATGCCATCTCCTTGCAGAATGGCATATACAGCACCAAATGCCATGGACAGACATCCGCAGAATGACATAAAGCGGAACAGCTGTGTCTGTACGGAGATATCCTTTCGTATGAGAGTTTTTGCTATAGAATCACCAATTTTAATCATTTTCTTTTCCTCCCAGACTCTGTAATATTTCCGTGGCAGTCAGAAAGTCAAATAATTCAATGGCATCTTTCATCTTCTTCAATGCCTCTTTTTCTTCTCCTGACACAGTTTCTTCCATCTTATCAATTAATTCATTCGCACTTCCCTGATCAAACTGATCCAGTGCGGCAGCAAGCTCACTCCAGTTTTCCGCGGATTCCGGCTGGTTTTCCTGTCCCGGCTTTCCGCCCTGTTTCCACGATCCTGAGAAACCGGTTCTCTCCTCCAGCCCGTCCATAATTTCCTGATATTCTTCCATAAACGGTCCGTGATTTGCCGCAATATATGCTTCATCCTTCTTCTGTGCCGCCTCCTGCAGGTGTTTCGCCTTTTCCGACAGTGACTCTGCACCTATCGTCAGGCTCTGCCCCTTCAGGGAATGAACACTTATTTTGTAATTTTCCCAGTCTTTTTCCTCATAGAACCGTTCCAGCTTTGTTTTCTGTTCCCCATACTGTTCAATAAAACAGTGAATAATGTCCATGTAATCCGCTTCATTATGATCAAAATAGGACAGCCCTTTTTCCCGGTCAATGCCTTTTACCCAGACATTTTCTGGTTTTTCCTCATTTCCGGATACTTCCACGACAAATTTATCCAGGAATTTACGAAGCACCCGCTCCATCGCAGATTTTTCAATCGGTTTTGCCACAAAATCATCAAAACCTTCGTCCATCAGCATCTCTCTTGCCCCGCCTATGGCATTTGCCGTCAGTGCTACAATCGGTGTATGACACTCTCTTACCACAGGCAGTTCATGCAGCCGCTGCATACATTCCACACCATCCATCTCCGGCATCATATGATCCATGAAAATAAGGTCATAATTCTTCCTGCTTACCTTCTCGATGGCTTCTTTTCCGCTCAAAGCCGTTTCAATCTCCACACCATAATGTCTGAGCATACTTGCCGCAACTTTGAGATTCATCGCACTGTCATCGACCACTAAAATATGGGCATTTTCCACGTGGAATCTGTCTTTATGCCATCTCTCCTCATAGATATCCTGCTGCAGCCGTTCCCCATTCAGAACGGTTGCTACCGAAAATACATGAAGCGGACGGTAAATCAGCTGAATCTTTCTTCCCACCATTTTCAAATCGAAATCACGGTTTACCATAAGTACCACCTTCAGCTGCTCCGACAGCCGGTCAAAATATTCCTTGTTTTCCAGATATTCCTCATCCGCCGTAAATACGAATCCGAACTGCTCCGTTTCCATGGAATGTTTTAATTCCTGCATGGTAGAACATTTTACGGCTTTTACCTGAAGCTGCTGTGACATTCTCTGTATACATTCCAGATAGCCTTCCCGGATCTGTCCGTACTGGTAGCGATCCACATTTACATAGAATGCTGCTTTCTTTTCCTCCGGATCTTTTACCGACACGATCGGTACATCGGTCAGTGATTTCTGCGGAATAATTACAGTTATCGTAGTTCCGACCTGCGGAACACTCTCAATGTGCATATGTCCGCCCATCTTTGCCACGAGTTTTCTGGATATGGCAAGTCCCAGACCAATTCCTCCATATTTTCTGTCCCGCCGGCTGTCCACCTGGTTATAGGTATTTTTCAATGCTTCGACATCTTCCGACCGCATACCGATTCCGGTATCCTGCACCCGGATCATCAGGTTCATGCCGTACTGTTCTTTTCTTCCACCGATAAACAGTATAACACCGCCACGTTCCGTGAATTTCACCGCATTATTCATCAGATGGAGAATCACACGGTAGATCTTGTGACTGTCGCCAAGCAGACTGTTCGGAAGATTTGCCTCGCAATCCACAATCAGCTCCAGATTCTTCTCTTTATTCCACGCAGAAGCCATGTTTACCACATCGTTAATCACAGATGTAATATTATAAGACTCGAATTTCAGTTCGACCGTATCGGCTTCCAGTTCGGAAAAGTCCAGAATATCGGATACCAGTGACATCAGATTTTTTCCGGCAACCGTAATGTCATACAGCTGCTCTTTTGTCACATCATCCACCTTTGCATCCAGAAGTTCATTCCCGATTCCGATAATTGAATTTAACGGAGTACGGATTTCATGCGAAATATTTGCCATGAAATCATCTTTTGCACGTTTCGCTTCTTCCAGTTCTTTCATGGTAATTGCAAGCTCCCTGCTTTTTTTTATCCGGTCTTTTAGTAATTTAATTTCCATTAATTCCAGTATGAATATGGCAAGAAACTGCATGATACATTCAAGAACAGACAATGCTCCCGAAAATTCGACTTTATGTAATACAAATATATTAAGAATAACAAACAAAATTGTTGCAGCCATTGAAATATAATGTATCTCAATCACATCAAACAGAGAAAGCAGCACAACCACTGCGGCTACCGAACCCAGTACATCCAGCACCGAATCCGTATAAACGGAATACAGTATCACATTTACCCAGATTCCGACACCACAGAAGATTGCCGCCAGATAGCTCTGCCTTCCCAGTAATATCCGCAGACCAATGCCTGCTGCCAATATACACAATGCCACCGCCGTAACCCAGCTTGGCCAGCCGAGTCCTACCGCCATTACCGCCATATAAACAGTATACACGGCATAAATTAAATATGGAAAGATTCTCCTGCTTCCATTTTCCACTCTGTCATCCATCCTGTTTTCCCTGCCTTCATTCGCTTATTCTTCCAGTTCTGCCTCAATCCGTTCCCTTATGTCCAGAAACACCCGGACCAGATTCGGATCAAGCTGTGTCCCTGCATTTTCCTGCATGATCATAAATACTTTTATTGCCGGCCGGATCGCCGGCTTGTAACACCGTTTCTGGTACATGGCATCGAAAACATCTGCAATCGACATAATCCTTGCACACAGCGGGATATCCTCTCCTGCCAGGCCATCCGGATAGCCGGTCCCGTCCCAGCGTTCATGATGGTATCTTGCGATCTTTCTTGCAATATCCACATACTTCTTATGTTCTACGTTTCCGATGATTTTCTCCACAATCTCATCACCGTAGATCGCATGCTTCTTCATGATCTCGTATTCTTCTTCCGTTAAGCGCGCCGGCTTCTGCAGAATGGCATCCGGAATTTTAATTTTCCCGATGTCGTGCAGAACCGAAGCCTTGATGGTATTTACTTCATAATCATAGTCCAGAATATCCGCATACATTTTCCTTGCACGCAGCTCTTTCGTCAGAATCCGGACATATTTCTGGGTATTCTTAACATGCAGTCCCGTACTGTCATCACGGCTCTCGATCAGGTTCGCAATTCCCATGATAACCGCATCCTGCATCTGTGTAATGGTATCAACCTGCGTCGAAACCATATCCTCCAGATGCTCCTGATACTTCCTGTTCTCCAGTATCCTCCGGACGCGGCTGACCAGGACCTGCGGCACAAACGGCTTTGCAACGAAATCCATTGCACCCGCCTCAAAACAGCGNATTGCACCCGCCTCAAAACAGCGGGTTTCCGTGGAGGCATCGCTGTCTGCGGTCAGAAATACTACCGGGATATTCGCCCCGCCTTCTTTTTCCCTGATAGCGGCAAGTGTCTGAAATCCATCCATTTCAGGCATATTCACATCCAGCAGTATTAAATCCGGTATTATCCTGTCAAGCAGTGATACTGCCATCTTCCCTGATGTTGTAGCAGATATGCGGAACTCTTCTCCCAGAATCGTCTGGGCATGTTTTAAATTACCCGGATCATCATCAACCAATAATATCAATTCTTCATTTTTCATCCGTATATCCCTTTCTTAACATTCAAACCATGCTTTAATAAGAGAGAATTTCATATCCGTCTTCCGTCACTAATACCTGTATTTCCCACTGTGCTGACGGCTTTCCGTCCTCTGTATATATTGTCCATCCATTTTCATCATCTTCATAAATATCTGCTTTTCCCATATTTACCATAGGTTCAATCGTAAATACCAGTCCAGGCACCATCATCATCTCCGTACCGCGCTTTGATACATAACTTACCCATGGTTCTTCGTGGAATTCAAGTCCGATGCCATGTCCACCGATCTCCCTTACGATCGTATAGCCATGCTCTTCTGCATAATCATTGATTGCCTGTCCCATATCCCCCAGGAATCCCCACGGTTTTACTTCTTTCAGACCTACATCCAGGCACTCTTTTGCAACCTGTACCAGCTTCTTCTTCTCCTCGGAAACGTCCCCGATCAGATACATACGGGATGAATCTGAAAAATATCCGTCCAGAATCGTGGAGCAGTCGACATTAATAATATCTCCATCCTTCAGCACAATATCCTTCGATGGAATACCGTGGCACACTTCGTCATTCAGTGACGTGCATACACTCTTTGGAAATCCTTCATAATTCAGTGGTGCAGGAATACCGCCACGCTTTACGGTCTCATCATAAACCCATTTATCAATCTCTTCCGTGGTAATGCCTGCCCGGATATGCTCTCCCACATAATCCAGCACCGCAATATTAATCGCCGCACTCTTCTTAATGCCTTCAATCTGTTCCGGTGTCTTAATCAGATCATGTCCCGGAACTTCATGTCCTTCCCGCTCTGCCTGCTCTAACTTACTGTCAAAATTATAATGGCACTTCTTATACTTCATACCGCTTCCACACCAGCATACATCATTTCTTCCTAATTTTATCATCTTATTTTCTTCCTTTTCTTCATAACTGTCTATTTATTGTGAAACACTTAATCTGTATGGGCAAATGAACAATTACGGATTCTTTTTGCACAGTGCAAATCCATGGTTCATCGGTCCGCTTCCTCTGCCCAGATCCAGCATATCTGCAAGTGCAGCCGAAATATACTCCTTTGCCGCACCTACCGCTTCACGAAGTGGCATATTATTTGCCAGGTTGGATGCAATTGCAGATGACAGGGTGCATCCCGTTCCATGCGTATTCGGATTATCAATCCTCTTTCCGTTAAACCATACCTTGCCGGCTTCACTGCACAGAATATCATTTGCCGTATGTACCTGATGACCGCCCTTTAACAATACCGAACAATGATATGTTTCACAGATTTTTTCTGCCGCCTTTTCCATATCTTCTGCCGTCCGGATATCGAATCCTGTCAGAACCTCTGCTTCCGGAATATTCGGGGTAATCAGTTCTGCAAGCGGGAACAGTTCTTTCTTTAAGATTTCAACCGCTTCATCCTGAATCAGCCTTGTCCCGCTGGTGGAAACCATCACAGGGTCCACCACAATATGCCTTGCCTGATAATATCCCAACCGTTCTGCTATCACTTCTATCAGGGATGCTTCCGATACCATTCCTATCTTCACGGCATCCGGAAAAATATCGGTAAAAACAGCATCTATCTGCTGCTTTAAAAATTCCGGTGTCACATTCATAATCCCATATACACCCGTTGTATTCTGTGCTGTCAGTGCCGTAACCGCACTCATCGCATACACACGGTTTGCCATCATTGTTTTAATATCCGCCTGAATACCGGCTCCACCGCTTGAATCACTTCCTGCAATCGTCAATGCTGTTTTCATTGCTATTTTCCTCCTCCATATACTCTCCCTACCATTTTGAATCATTTTTCCTAAATTGTCAAGCAGGTTATGGCTCTTCCATATATTTTATCAATTAAAACAGGGCATAAAATAAGACGGTCCGGGACCGCCTTACTTTACCTGTATTTATGATTATCTTTCTTTTCTTACTCTGCTGTTTGTAACAACCGCTGCAAATCCTGCTGCTGCCATGATTACTGCAAGCATTGCAACCCCTGCTGTATCTCCGGTGGCCGGTGCCTGCTGCACGACATTTTCTGATTTTGGCTCTACGGCTGCTGTGACACTCTGGCTTTCTTTCTCCGGCTGAGTTACCTGCTGTACCGGTTCTGCTCCCTGTGGTGTCTCTGACTCCTGTGGTGTTTCCGGCTTCTGTGGTACTTCCGGATTCTGTGGTGTTTCCGGCTCCTGTGGTACTTCCGGTTCCTGCGGTGTCTCTGTCAGTTTCTTTGTCACATAATCTGCCACTGCATTTTCTCCGTACAGTGATTCATATCCTTCCCTGTAGAGAAGAGCAAGTTTATCATACATCTTTGAAAATAATGCTGCATTGAAATTCACAATGCGGAATCCGCAGCCGGATAAATCCATGTCTGCAATCTCCAGTCCCATCGGACTTGTTCCTCTTTCCGCAAATCCCTGTGATTCGGAACCTGTTCCATTTAAATCAATGGCATATCCTGTTTCCGGATTTACTCCTGTTCTTCCTGTTTCCGGATCATGATATTTTGTAATAATCAGACTGGTGCTGTTAAATACGCCGCCCGTCCAGTTTTCCTGTTTCCAGTATTCTTCATCCGTAATATCCGGTATGGAATCTGCTGCTCTTGTCACCTGTGGTCCGATGTATGTGCCGTCGCCACCCAGAAGGTTGCAGGTAATAGCTGCCATGCCGTCCCTGTCAGTGTAAGAACCGATTCTTGTTTCACGATACCATGGATTTCCTGTAGTTGCTGTCGGGTGAATGAACAGTGTGCATCCCGATGCCGCATAATATCTTCCCAGTTCCGGATAAAAATGGCCGTCCCTGCAGATATCAATACCTGCTTTTCCCCATTCTGTATCAATGATATATGGTTTATCCCCACATACTGACCACATTACTTCATATCCTGCACGATGAATTTTACGATAGGAATCAATGCTGCCGTCCGGATAAAGAATTGCTGCCGCATTGTAAACCTTTTCCACACCCTCATCATAAATCGGTGTTTCTTCTTTTTCTGTCATTCCAAAAATAATGTACATTCCATACTGTTTTGCATATTCGGAAAGTTCGTTTGTAGTGTCACCCGGAATGGTTTCTGCCAGTGCCACCTGCATGGCTACTCCGTATTCTGCATAAAACGGATCATCTTCCGGCTGCTTCCACTCATATCCGGTCAGTACGGTCTCCGGAAATACCAGAATATCTACACCCTGTTCCCCGGCTTCTTTGATATATTCTATCATTGCCTCTTTATTGGCTTCCTTATCGCCCCAGATTCCCGGCATATTCACTACTGCTGCCTTTGGTCCGTCCGTCACATCGGAATAATAGGATAATTCTTCTCCATTTGCCTGTTTTTCAGCAAGTTCTGCATACAATTCTGCGTATAACTCCGGATTAAAATCCTGATTTCTGCAGGTAGAACCGGTAGATGCTGTCAGTTCTGTGCTATTTGTAAGAAGTCCTTCTTCTCCTGTAATAATATCCGCATCTGTATTAATTGTTCCGTCCGCATCTTCTGCACCCGCATAATACTTTGGTCCGTTAAATGCACCCTGCATAATCACACTGCCGCCTGGGAAGTTGTAATCATCTTCCGGTCCGTCATATCCTTCCAGATTCGCACTTAAAATCGTCATGCCATCTCTGGATGCAATGCTTTCAAGTCTGTCTTTATAATACCATTCCCATCCTTCGTCTTCTACTTCTCCGTCTCCGTCAATATCTCCGTAGCTCCTTGATGTAGCCGTAGGATTCAAAAGAATATTACATCCCAGTGCTGCATAATACCGCTCTAATTCCGGTGTTGCATAGGTATCATAGCAGATGCTTAAACCTATCAGTCCGTATTCAGTATCCAGAAGTACCGGTGTTTCACCCGGTGTACACCAGTCACCCTCTACCGGGGTAATCTTCTGATATGCGGTTACTTCTCCATCCGGGGAACACGCAAATGCTGAGTTATAAGCATGTTCCGTATCTCCTTCCACGGTCTGGGTTGCACCGTAGATAATCCACATATCATATTCATCGGAAAGTTCTGCAAATTCCTGTGCCGTAGGACCGTCCAGCGGTTCTGCATTCTGTACCGCCATCTGGTATACTTCCGAATCCGGATCATTGGAATACGCATATCCCGTTACACACATTTCCGGGAACAGAAGAATTTTAACCCCTTTCTCATGTGCTTCTTCCACATAAGAAATCATACTTTCTATGTTCGCTTCTTTATTTCCCCATTCCGGAGCAAAGTTTACCACTCCCAGCTCATCCTGTGCAAATTCATAACTGACTTTCGGCTGTTCTTTTCTTGTCAGTCTTGTCCATTGTGTCCCTGTCCCATCTTCGGCAAATGCCATTACAGATACAGATACGGTCATCACTGCGGTCATGCTGAACGCTATTGCTCTTTTCAAAAAACGATTTTTTAAAACATTCATGTATGTATCCTCCTTAAACTGTATTCCGACAAACTAAGACGATTTTGTGCACAATGGTATGAAAAAAAGGAGCCACATATCATCTCTGATACATGACTCCTTCGTCTGTCTTTTTCATGTCAGAAATCATAACACCAGACCTACGAAATGTCAAGCACTTTTTTTGTATATTCTGATTCATTTTTTCACATACTCTATGTATATGATGTTAAGGTCAAAAGATGCCTTACGGATTGTTCC
>FR900123.1:2292-5282 GCA_000437755.1 Roseburia sp. CAG:303 | reverse complement strand
CGCAATTACCCATTTGGGCATTGCAACTGCCTATCAGGATTATATCGGAATCTTTTTTATCTGTAAATACTATAATTTATTTTATTGATTTCTTTTTTAGAGTGTGTTACACTTTTTAACAGAAGAATAAAAGATACCATGAGAGGATTTGATTATGGAAAATTTTTCACTGCCATCCGATTTTATCCGGAAAATGCAGTTACTTTTAAACAGTGAGTGGGAAGATTTTAAAACCTGCTATGAAAATAATAAATATCAGGCACTCCGATTTAATCCGTTAAAAAAAGGGATTTCGCCGGACATTTATCCGGAACTCCTGTCCAAACTTTCCATCCCGGACAGGACGCCTGTTCCGTGGGCAGATCACGCATATTATTATCCGGATACGGCACATCCCGGAAAACATCCGTGGCATGAAGCCGGACTCTACTATATCCAGGAACCCAGTGCCATGTCAGCGGCTGCTCTTCTTGCACCGGAACCGGGCGACCGGGTGCTTGATTTGTGTGCAGCACCGGGCGGAAAGTCCACGCAGCTTGCCGCTTATCTGAACCAGACCGGACTTCTGGTCGCAAACGAGATTCACCCTGCCCGCTGTAAAATTCTTTCCCAGAATATGGAACGGCTTGGCATTTCCAATGCAATTGTAACAAATGAGGACAGCTTTACACTGGCTGCACGTTTCCCGGAATATTTTGATAAAATCATGGTCGATGCTCCATGCTCCGGCGAGGGAATGTTCCGAAAGAATCCGGAAGCTGCATCAGAATGGAGTCTTGCAAATGTTAAAAACTGTGCTGCCAGACAGTCAGAAATTCTCGATAATGCCGCTGAAATGCTTGTTCCAGGCGGCAAAATTGTCTATTCCACCTGCACATTTTCCCCGGAGGAAAACGAACAGGTTATCGCTTCTTTCCTCGAACAGCACCCGGAATTTGAATTAATCCGAAAAGACGTGCCGGAATTTGACCATGGCCGTCCGGACTGGGCAAATCACATACCACAGCTTGCATTTACCTTCCGGCTCTGGCCGCATCATCTGCATGGGGAAGGACATTTTGCTGCCATTCTTCAGAAAAAAGGAAGCAGCTCAGCCCATACTTCCGGGAAAACTGCAGGACTGAAGGATAAAAACCAGCTCCGGCTCTGGCAGGAATTTGCTTCCACTGTTTTAACTCCTGGCATGAATGATTTTCTGCAACAAGGAAATCTGATTCTCTTCGGGGACCAGTTATACCGGCTTCCGAAAGATGCCCCTTCCTTGGAACATCTGAAAGTACTTCGTGCCGGACTTCATCTCGGAACTTTTAAAAAGAACCGTTTTGAACCATCCCATGCACTGGCTCTGTTTCTGGGAATACAGGACGTTAAAACTTCCATTTCACTTTCCCTTGCGGATCCTTCCACCTCCATGTTCTTTAACGGGGAGACAATCAACTGCGATACACAGAAAGGATGGTGCCTTGTCTGCATCGAAGGTTTTTCTGCCGGATGGGGAAAAGCCAGCGGAGGTATTTTGAAAAACCATTATCCGAAAGGACTTCGCAAATCAATATAATAATTAATATTTACTTATGAGGAGGATTTGATCCATGAAAGACCCAAATATTGCAAAAGTATTAAAAGAATCCCGCAAAAAATGCAATCTTACCATTGCGGATGTTGTTACGACTTTAAAGGAACACTCCATCGATGTTGCTGATAAAACGGTGTACGGCTGGGAAAACGGACGTGCCCAGCCAGATCTTGCATCCTTACTGGTTCTGTGTGATCTTTACCATATTCACAATATTCTGGATAAATTCGGATATACTGCCAGTTCTTCCGGTGATCTCAGTACCGAGGAACGGCTTATCATCTACAGACTGCGCCAAAACAAAGATATGCTGGCAGTCGTTAAAAAATTACTTGATGTTGAATAGAAAAAAACTGTTACACCGTAACCTGCGGTATAACAGTTTTTTTCTATTCTGTACGTTTTATAAATTTTCGGTAAAAATATACCCCCAGACATGTAGTAAGACATTCCGTTACTGGAAAGGTGAGCCAGAAATAGTTTAATCCGATTCTGGAAAACAGATAACCCAGCGGGACGAACAGAACCATGGTTCTTACCAGTGTAAGAATGGAACTTTTTCCTGCCGATCCGATTGCCTGAAAAAACACCGGAAAAGTAAGCGAGGTCACCATGGGAATAAAGCTGACTCCGATGTAATGAAATGCCACCGTTCCGATATCGATTACTCTCTGATCCCCGGTAAAGACGGATAACATCTGGGACGGAATCAGCTCAAAGCAGAGTGTGCCGATAAACATGAGTGCCATTCCCATTTTTACGGAAACGGACATGGTCTCCCTGCACCGGCCGATTTCCTTCGCTGCGTAATTGTAGCTTACGATCGGCACGATGCAGGTTTGCAATGCCCCAAGCGGAATAAAGAAGATGGTCTGCCATTTGTAATACAGTCCGAGCGCCGTAACTGCCTGATCGGAAAAACCTGCCAGAATCAGATTCAGCCCCAGGATGTAAAAGGTATAGGCGGACTGCATCAGAATATTCGGAATTCCAAGATAATAAATCTTCTTAATATTTCCGGGATAGAGCCGGATATCCGGCGACCGGTAGATTCCTTTCCGCATTACGATCAGTGCCGCCACGATCTGTCCCGTCACCGTTGCCACCGCTGCTCCTGCAATCCCCATCGGCCGGATGCCTGCCAGCCCGAAAATCAGTATGGGATCGAGGATAATATTCGTAATTGCCCCTATAATCTGTGCAATCATGGGGGTTCTCATATCCCCATTTGCCTGCAGTATTTTGGTCCAGACACTTTCCAGAAACAGACCGAAGCTGAAGATACAGACAATTCTTCCGTACACAGTTACTTCATGTATGACCTGTTCCGATCCGGTTGACATTCTGGCATATGCCGGCATAATAATCACTGCGATTACGGCAAACAATATCCACAGCATTATAGCAAGCGGTG
>FR900123.1:0-2265 GCA_000437755.1 Roseburia sp. CAG:303 | reverse complement strand
ACCCCTGCCATCTCATCTGCCCGCTTCTTTTTCTTCATTCCGAAGAATGCAGACATACCGGTATTAATTCCCACACCGGTTCCAACTCCCAGTGCAATCATCAGCAGCTGAATGGGATAAATAATAGACAGGGCGGTCAGTCCGCTTTCGGCATACCTTCCTACAAACAGACTGTCCACGATATTATATAATGCCTGTATCAGCTGTGCCAGCATAACTGGCGGTGCTATTTTAAAAAGAATTTTTGCGATTTTCTCTCTGCCATAAAAATCACTGTCTTCCATGGGTCCATTCCTTACAACCTTTCTACCTTCTGTTTTAATTCATCTGCCATATCATTTATCTGTGCTGCCTGCGAAGAGATCTCTTCCGTATTGGCAGCAATTGTTGTTACCTTCTCTGCCATGTGGTGAATGGACTGAATCACATTTTCCATTGACTGTATGCTTTCCTGAATCTTCGGCAGTATCTCGTCTGCCTGTGCTGTATTTCCTTCAATCAGTACTTTGGTGCTTTCCGACAGTTTCCGTATTTCGGAAGCAACAACCGCGAATCCTTTTCCCATATCCCCTGCTCTCGCAGCCTCAATACTGGCATTAAGCGACAAGAGATTTGTCTGCTCCGCAATCTCTGAAATATCCTGATTGCTCTGTTTATAAACATGCATAAAATTACCAAGTACACTGACAGATTCCGTCAGTTCATTACACATTTTGGATATTTCATCAATCCCCTGTGCCAGATTCGTTGCTTCTTCCGCAGAAGTTTCATTTGCAAGATCCAGCTCTCTGATATTTGCACTCAGGGTAATAAACTGTTCGGTAACTGTCTGCAGCTCCTGCATATGGATTTCGGCTTCCTGCTGCTCTTTTCTTCTTAACCCGTTTAACTGCTCTGCTTCTTCCATGGCAGTATCCTTTAAATAATGCACACAGTTTTCTTCTATATTTACAATATTATAGATGGCCTTTGCCATGTCCCGGCATGTCTTGTATCCACAAGATTCACAATCCATTTGTCTTTTTTTCTGTGTATCTTTTTTCATATTTGTAAATATTTCGTCATATTTTTCTTCGGATGCCTCTAAGACACTGATTTTTTTATTCGTATACTTTCTCATGAAATCATTGAGATCAAGCTGTCTGAATGCTTTCATGAGATTTTTCAACCGCTCCTCAGGACTTAAAGCCACATTCCACGGACTGTCCGGTTTCTTTCTGCCAAATCCTTTCTTTTCCTCACACACACTTTCCATATGTATCTTATTCATGGCAAATAATACATCATCCGTATGCTTTTCTTCCTGCGTTGCCGTTCCATACAGACATCCTCTGCTACAGTTTAACGCATCCACCATAAATGGCAGTTCCCTGTTTTTATCAATTCTTTCTTTATATTCTTCCAAATACTCATATACTTCCCTCTCTCCTTCTATCTGACGGACATATTTTTCCCGTCCGAGAAAATGCTCCACATTTTCCCTTAAGCCTCCCGGCATCGGATAAATACTGCCAAGACCATATTCCAGTTCATCCTCATATGGCTCACAGTCACGGTATTCCTTCTCCACTTTTTTCCAGAGTTTTTCAAATGTTACATTATAAGTAACTCCCGGTACACCGGCTTCTTCCATCTCGATCTTTTTTGCAATACATGGGCTGATAAATGCAATATCATCTGTTATCTTCATATACTTTTTCATATAGATTGCTGCACACATCATTGGACTATGAACCGGTATAAGCTTCGGCAGTAATTCCGGAATATATCTTTCAATATAATTTACAACTGCCGGACATGGCTGGGAGATTCCGCCTGTAAAATCATGCTCTGTAATATACTTTAAATATCCCCAGGTCGTAATATCAGCACCAAAGGAAACACTTACCATATGCTTTACACCTTTTTTCTTCAGACAGCCTAAAATTCTGCTGTATTCTTCCGGATAATTTGCCCGGAATGCCGGGGCAATCAGCACTGAAATATTTTTCCCAGAAGCAAGGTCGGCAAAGAACTGGTCCGTATCATCCACAAAGTCCCTTGCATGATGGGAACAAACATCAAAGCAGGCTCCGCACGCAATACATTTGTCCGTATTTACAGTCACGATCCCCTGTACGGACGCATTATTTGCCAATAACACAGGACATGCCCTGACACATTTATTACAACCGGTACAATTATCATTTGTAAAAATCAACTTATCCACTATGTTACTCTCCTTTACTCTGTATACTATATTAGTTAATTGCGAAACTCATAATT
>FR900122.1 GCA_000437755.1 Roseburia sp. CAG:303 | reverse complement strand
CTATATAGTAGATAAATGAAGAAAGGATTTGATAGTATAATGAAAAAAGTGTCGATGCGGCATTGCAGAGGACTGAGTCAGAACTGGAGAAAAAAAGAGTAATATAAATATAAAAGAGGTAAAAGAAATGAGTCAGGAAAAAACGTCTGCACCTGTTGCAGAGAATAAAATGGGTACAATGCCCATAGGAAAATTGTTATTTAATATGTCACTGCCGATGATGATTTCGATGCTGGTCCAGGCATTGTATAATATTGTGGACAGCATCTTTGTGGCAAAACTTTCAGAGAATGCACTTACGGCGGTGTCGCTGGCATTTCCGCTCCAGACACTGCTGATTGCGGTCGGAACGGGAACAGGTGTCGGTATGAATGCACTGCTTTCACGGTCTCTGGGAGAGAAAAATTATGAAAAAGCAAATCACATTGCAAGAAATGCAGCATTTCTGTATTTTCTGAGTTATCTTCTTTTTCTGGTTCTGGGATTTACAGTTGTGAAACCGTTCTATGCCAGCCAGATCGGCGGGGCGGACAGTGAAATCATGGAACTTGGAATTGAATATCTGAGTACCGTTATGATATTTTCATTCGGTCTTTTTACCCAGGTATTTTTCGAGAGGCTGCTTACTTCCACGGGAAGAACTATTTTCAGTATGACATCACAGCTCTGCGGTGCAGTTACAAATATTATACTGGATCCGATTCTGATTTTCGGGCTGCTCGGAGCACCGAAGATGGGAGTAACGGGGGCAGCAGTGGCTACCGTTATCGGGCAGTGTGTGGCAGGTATTGTGGCAGCTACATGCAATCATAAGTTTAATCATGAGATTAAACTTAATTTCAAAGGATTCCGTCCTGATATCAGAATTATCGGAATGGTCTATGCAATCGGTATTCCATCCATTATTATGCAGTCCATAGGTTCTGTCATGACCTATTGCATGAACCGTATTCTGATCGGATTTTCATCCACTGCTACGGCAGTATTTGGAGTATACTTCAAGTTACAGAGCTTCTTCTTTATGCCGGTATTCGGACTGAATAACGGTATTACACCGATTATTGCATACAATTATGGGGCTGCACAGAGAAAACGTATGATGAAGACGATAAAACTCAGTATGATAGTTGCATTCTGTCTTACTTTTATCGGATTTCTGTGTTTTGAAATCATCCCACAGACATTGCTCGGTATGTTCAATGCATCAGAGGATATGCTGAAAATCGGTGTGCCGGCACTCCGAATCATCGGAATCCATTATCTGATCGCATGGTTCTGTATTGTATGTGGAACGGTATTCCAGGCACTGGGAAAAGCAATTTTCAGCATGCTTGTGTCTATTATGCGACAGTTGGTTGTATTAATACCGGCGGCATATCTGTTAGCAAAATTTGGAGGATTACATATGGTATGGTGGTCATTCCCGATTGCGGAAGTGATTTCTCTTGCCGTATCGCTGATGTTCCTTAGGAAGATTTATGGAACTATTATTAAAAACATACCGGAAGGCAGGGAATAGTGTTTTAGTACTTTCGGGAAGTATCTGGATAAAAAATACAGTGAATAAGGAGAATTTAAGCAGATGAAACCAGGTAGTATACAGTATGAGGCAATGGTTTTTGACATGGACGGAGTAATATTTGACTCGGAGCGGGCGGTTATCGGCTGCTGGATCGAATTGGCAGAGAAATATGGTTTTCAGGATATTGAGAAAGCATGCCTTGCCTGTACGGGAACAACGATGGCAAGAACAAGGGAAATCATGCTGGAAATCTATGGACAGGATTTTCCATATGATAAATATGCCAAAGAAGCATCGCTTATGTACCATGAGAAATACGATGGTGGCAGACTGCCGGTAAAACCGGGAGTCAGGGAACTGCTTAAATTTCTGAAAGAGCAGGAAAAGAAGATAGCACTGGCTTCTTCTACCAGAACGGCTACCGTAGTCAGCCAGTTAAAAGATGCCGGAATCTTCGATTTCTTTGATGTGGTAATCTGCGGTGATATGGTAAAGCGGAGTAAACCGGCACCGGATATATTTTTAAAGGCGTGTTCAGAACTGGGAACAGAACCGGCGAAAGCCTATGTGGCAGAAGATTCCTATAATGGAATCCGTGCGGCACACGCAGGCGGGTTAAGGCCGCTTATGGTAATAGATACCCTGCCGGCGAATGAAGAGATGAGAGAAATTTCCGAAGCTGTCTTTGAAAGCCTTCTGGAAGTCAGGGAATATCTTAAAGAAAAAAGTGAAATTCATGCATAAATCCTCTGGATTTCCACATACTACCTATATAGTATAAATATGGAAAGTATGTAGAAAACAAATAAGGAGGATTCTATGAAGGCCACAGGAATTATTCGACGGGTAGATGATTTGGGACGGATTGTGATTCCAAAAGAGATAAGAAAAACTCTGAAGATCCGGGAGGGAGATCCGGTTGAGATCTTTACGGACAACCAGGGACAGGTTATACTGAAAAAATATTCGCCGATTGGAGAAATCGGAAATTTTGCAAAAGCCTATGCGGAAGCCATGTCACAGATTGCGGGGCACAGGGTTCTGGTTACAGACAGGGAAAAGGTCATTGCCGTAGCTGGAAGTGGAACAAAAGGTTTTCTGGGAAAATGTATCAGTCCGGAGCTGGAAGAAATCATGGAAAACCGGACAGCAGTCAACAGTGCGGACAGGAAGAAAGCAGTAAGCATTGTAAATGATGAAACAACCGGTGAAACACAGCAGATTATATATCCTATTTTATCTGAAAGTGATGTTGTTGGAAGTGTTGTAATTTTTGGAAAAGAACAGGGAAAAGAGCTGAGTGACACGGAAAATAAGATAGCCGGAGTTGCGGCGGCATTCCTCGGACGGCAGATGGAAGGATAAAACATAACTTTTTTAAGAAACTATGCGAAATTCCTTGACAAATCAGCCAAAACCATATATAAATATGTTTATGGGTATGTGCAGATGAAAGCAGAGAACCCGGGAACAGTCTGACTGAGTCGGACATAAATATAAAAAATGTAAATATTACATTAGAGGAGGATTTTATTCATGAACAAGGCTGAATTAGTAGCAGCTATTGCTGAAAAAACAGAATTATCAAAGAAGGATTCAGAAAAGGCATTAAAGGCTTTTATCGACGTTGTAACAGAAGAATTAAAGAAGGGTGAGAAAGTTCAGTTAGTTGGATTTGGTACATTTGAAACATCCAAGAGAGCTGCAAGAGAAGGAAGAAACCCACAGACAGGTGAAACAATGAAGATCGCTGCTTCTGTAGCACCTAAGTTCAAACCAGGTAAAGCATTAAAGGATGCTATGAACTAATTTTTTATGTTATTCTGACATAAAGCAAGTTATTCCTGAATAGGAATGTTCATAAAAAGGAAACCTCCGGATTCGTTCAGATGGTTTCCTTTTTGCGTATATTATTAATTCCAATCATTATAACCAGGAGGGACAGCAAATGAGACTGGACAAATATCTGAAAGTATCAAGATTAATCAAGCGCAGAACTGTGGCAAATGAGGCATGTGATGCAGGGAGAGTATCCATCAATGGAAAACCGGCGAAAGCAGGAGCAGATGTGAAGGCCGGTGATGTGATAGAGATAAGATTTGGTACAAGAGAAGTAAAAGTTGAGGTTACTTCCGTACAGGAAACGGTAAAAAAAGAAGAAGCAAAGGAAATGTATAAAGATTTGTAATAAACTTTAAGAGGATGAAATAAGATATATTAACCATAGCAGATAAGGATTCGTATCAATATGGAAGAAAACAAATTTATCGGAACGCATAAAATGCAGATGATAAACCGGAAAGAATGCTTCTTAACCGGTGTAAAAGATGTGATATCATTTGATACTGAAGTGATATTGCTTGAAACAGAGATGGGAATGCTTACAATCAATGGGAAAGAGCTTCATATAAAAAGATTGACACTGGATAAGAAAGAAACCGATATTGAAGGTATGATTCAGTCCTTTACATATTCTGATCTGGCGAAATATAAGAAGAGCAAAGAACCGCTGCTCGGAAGGCTGTTCAAATAAGAATGGGAAGTTTTATATCAGAAGAGATCAGTGTGTTTCTTGAGGCGGCATGGTACGGAATGATCATAGCCGTATGTTATGATATGCTCAGAATCAGCCGGAGGATCATGAAGAAATCAGACCTTCTTGTGGGACTTGAGGATTTCTTTTTCTGGGTAGCGGCAGGAATCGTCGTGTTTTCCATGATATTCCAGTGTAATGACGGGGTAATCCGCGGATATATATTTCTTGCACTTCTCATAGGTGCATGGCTTTACCATAAGAGTATAAGTTCATTAATTGTTAAATATTTGTCGAAGATATTGAACTTTTTTTTAACATTACTATTGAAAAAACCACTGAAATGGATTAAAATGATGATTAATCAAATCATTATCAAACCATTCCGCAGAGGAACAGGAAATATAAGAGCAAGAGGAGTTAAGACAGAACATGGAAAGCATAATGACAAGAAAGAGAAAAAAAGGAAAACTGGTAACGTTCGCCATTAGCCTTATTGTGCTTTTTTTTGCCGGCATTATGTATATGCAGATAAAAGATTCAAGGGCAGAACTTGGCACACTGCACAGACAGGAAACAAAGCTTGAGGCACAGCTGGATGATGAGAAGAAAGAGGCAGAACAGCTGGAAGAACGTAAGGTTTATGTACAGACGAAGAAATATGTGGAAGAAGTTGCAAAACAGATCGGTTTCGTATATCCGGATGAGGTAATTTATAAACCTCAGAATGAGTAAGGGATCTGTCGATTCGATTTTAAACTTAATAAAAGAGTGATTTCAGGGAATTTTGTCAGAAAGTTTTTTGAAATCACTTATTTTTTTGACAAAATCCGCGAAAACAAATGATTATACTTCACATCACAAAACCGAAAGGCATAGAAATGTGCCGGGAAAGTTTTGGAATAATTTTTCTGGAGGTATTTATTTATGCAAACAAAACTGGTAAAATCATTAATCGCGGGAACAATCGGTGCAGCACTGTCGGCAATCAGTCTGTATGGAATGAATCCAGCGGGCATGGCGGCATATGGAGCAATCCAGGGCAGCAGTCTTATGGCGGTTCCGTCCATTCCACTGTTTCTGATTGCAATTTACTGCACCTATGGATTTATTGGAACTTTTAAGTATGCCATCGTAATGTTCTTATCCACCGTATTTATTGTTACTGTTAAATGTATGGACAAAGAGAAGAAACGGACCGGGGCATATCTGCCGGCGTGTGCGATGGCGGTATCCTTTGCACTCATGGAAGGTGCGGATGCGTTTATGGATAAAGTACATTCGCCCGGTTCTATGGTAATTCTTCTATGCGTGATACTGGTGTTTTCACTTACAGCACTGTTTGAAAAAATGATAGAAATATCTTTTGGGGAAGAGCGGATCCGGAGTGACAGGAGAATCCGGCAGCGGGAGCAGGAAAGGCATAAGACAGAAAAAATAGCGGGTAATTACGAAGAAAAGATCCGCATGATGGCGGAGTCCTTCGAGAAAATGTCCAAAAGTATTGACGGATTTGACCGGCTGGACCGGCTGCACGGAGGAGGAAGACAGCTCTCCGGGGAACTGGGGGTAATCAATGAGATCTGGCAGAGAAAGCTGGAGGAAAGCAGGAGTGCGGTGGCATTGCAGCTAAAGGAAATGTCGGGCATTTTAAAAGATGTTACGGAGGATTCCTATGTATTCGTGTCGCTGTCACCGGAGAAAGAGAAGTGTCTCAGGCGGAAGCTGAAACAGCGGGGCATACAGGTCAAAAACGTAGTGATTCTCAATAACAGGAGAGGAATAGATGAAGTCAATATTATCCTGAAAGCGGGAAAGCAGACCGTAACACTGAAGGAAACGGCGGAAATCATCAGCCGGGTGCTGGGAAAAACCGTTACCTTCCGGAAAAACGCGTATGCGTCCGTGGCAAGGGAATATCATACATATACCTTTATGGAAGAACCAAATTTCTTTGTGATACATGGGGCTGCCAAACGTGCAAGCGAAGGACTGGAAGTGTCCGGGGATAATTTTACCTGTATGGAACTGGATTCCGGACAGACATTAGTCAGTGTATCGGATGGCATGGGGCATGGAAAAAAGGCATATAGAGAGAGTGAAATGGTGATGGAACTGCTGGAAGAGATGATGAAGGGAGGATTCAGTGAGGAAGCGGCGGTGCGGCTGATTAACAGTGTGTTTACCATTGATTCCGATGTAACAAGCCCGGCAGCACTCGATATGGGGATTATCGATATGTATTCCGGGGTCTGCGATTTTATGAAACTGGGAGCAGCCTCAACCTTTGTCAAACGGGGAAAATGGGTGGAGGCGATCAAATCAACATCACTGCCGATCGGTAGTACCGGATGTGCGGATATAGAGACCACATCCAAAAAATTATATGACGGGGATTTTGTGATTATGATGTCGGACGGTATTATGGAATCACTGGTGGATGAAGATAAGGAAAAGACAATCGGACAGATTATCATGGATATCCGGGAAGGAAAGCCGGAGGAAATGGCAAAGGAAATACTGAATCAGGCATTAGCACATACGGACCGGTGCAAGGATGATGATATGACAGTCCTTGTTACGGGAATCTGGGACAAATGCGCCTGATATGATATAAGGAGAAATCATGGAAAAGATACAGAAGAAAGTGGAGCATTATATAGAAGCATATCATATGCTGGACGGAGTGGAAAATGTGGTGGCAGGAGTATCCGGAGGGGCGGACAGCATGTGCATGCTTAATCTTCTTTTACAGTTAAGGGAGCGGTATGGATATCATCTTACAGTGGTACATATCCATCATGGGCTTCGTGGACAATCCGCCGATGAAGATATGAAATATGTGGAAAAGTTCTGTGGGGAGAAGAAGATAGAATTTTTCGGGTTTCACTATAAAGTAGAGGAACTGGCAAAAGTATGGCATATGTCGGATGAGGAGGCGGGAAGAAAAATAAGATATGAAGCATTTGAAAAAATACTCGGGCAGAATGGGGGAGGTAAAATCGCTGTTGCGCATAACAGTGGGGACAGCAGTGAAACATTCCTGTTTCAGCTGTTCCGGGGGAGCGGGATAAAAGGTCTTACCGGGATTGCACCGGTCAGGGAAAATATCATACGTCCCATACTTTGTCTGGACAGAGAGGAGATTCTGGAATATTTATGTGAGAATGGAATAGATTATAGAACAGACGAAACAAATAGGGAAAATCATTATAGCAGAAATAAAATCCGAAATGAGCTGCTTCCGTACATTAGTCAGAATATAAATGAAAAAGCAGCCTGGCATATCAGGCAGACGGCAGAAGCTCTGGGGGAGATAGAGACATATCTGGAAAAACAGACGGACCAGGCATGGCAGGATATAGCAGAATATAAGGAAGGGGAGTGCTGGCTGGACAGGGAAAAATTAAATGAGCAGGACATCGTGATTCGGAAAAGGATCTGCCGCAGGGCAGTTGCACAGATGGCGGGAAAATTAAAGGATATCACGTCCGTTCATATTGACATCGTGCTGGATATTATCCGTGGGGAGAGTGGAAGAAAGGCAGATCTGCCCTATGGACTGGAAGTATACCGGGAATATGGGAAAATAGGTATTGCAAAAAGAAAAAAGCAGGAAAAAGACGGACAAATCTGCATAGACTGTAATATGGAAGGAGAGGATGGGAAGGAAATCAGGTGCGACAGAGGGGCATTTTTTATAAAAAAAATAAAAAATATGCCGGCAAACAGGAAAATTCAAGAAAAGATGTATACGAAATGGCTGGATTATGATATACTTAAAAGTACTTTTCAGATTCGGACCAGACGGCCGGGTGATTACATTGTGGTAAATCAGGAAGGCGGAAGAAAGAAGCTGAAAGATTATTTCATAGACCTGAAGATACCACGGGAAGAAAGAGACCGGATTCTGCTGGTTGCAGAGGGTAGTGAAGTATTCTGGGTGGTCGGTTACAGGATAAGCGAGCGTGTCAGAATTACGGAAAAGACCGGAAGTATGCTTCAGATAGAATATATTCCTGCAGTTGCTGGAATATAAAAAACAATGCAGATAAGGAATGGAAAGATATGAAGGAAAACATCAAAGTATTAATCAGTGAAGAAGAAGTAAATGAAAAAATAAAAGAGATGGGTGAAAAGATCAGCCGTGAATATGCAGGGAAAGAATTACATATGATCTGTGTGCTGAAAGGCGGTGTATTCTTTATGACGGAACTGGCAAAGCGGATTACTGTTCCGGTCAGTATGGACTTTATGGCAGTTTCCAGTTATGCGGGCACACAGAGTACCTGCAAGGTAAAGATTATAAAGGATCTGGATGAACCTGTCGAGGGAAAAGATGTCCTTGTCGTAGAGGATATTGTAGATACGGGAAGAACATTAAGTGTGCTGCTGGACATGTTCCGACAGAGAGGAGCAGCCAGTGTAAAATTATGTACATTACTGGATAAACCGGAAGGAAGAGTAACAGAGGTGCCTGTTGATTATGAATGTTTCACGGTGCCGGACAAATTCGTAGTGGGTTATGGTCTTGATTATAATCAGAAATATAGAAATCTTCCGTATATTGGTGTCATCGAATTTGAGGAGGTATAGAGATTTTGGATTTAAATAAGAAAAAAACAAACGGATTGGGATTTTATATCGCACTGGTCATTGTAGTGGTGGCAGTATATATGCTGTTTCGTGTTGCAAATATTACCGGTGGGGATTATAATCTGGCGAATTTTAAAGAAGACCTGCAGGACGGCAAGATTTCACAGTGTACCATTGTACAGAACAAAGAAGTGCCGACCGGTTATGTCCAGGCAAAATATAAGAGTGATGCTACAGTGAAGAAACTGTATGTATCCGATGTAAATGAAGCAATTAAACTGATCGAGGCAGCGGATGTGAAGTACTCCATGAGTGACGTACAGAGAGACAGTGTATTTCTTACCACGGTGCTGCCACTTATCGTAGTGGTAATTATGGCATTTGTGGTAATTACTATGCTAAATCCGAATGCCGGCGGCGGTGGTGGCGGCGGAAATTCCAGAATGATGAATTTCGGAAAGAGCCGTGCAAAGATGATGAGTCCGGATGCCGGAAAATATACGTTTGACAATGTTGCAGGGCTGTGTGAGGAAAAAGACGAGCTGGAAGAAATTGTTGATTTCCTGAAATACCCGGCAAAATATATTGAAGTAGGTGCAAGAATACCGAAAGGTGTTATTCTGGTAGGCCCTCCGGGAACCGGTAAAACACTTCTTGCGAAAGCGATTGCAGGGGAAGCAGGAGTACCGTTTTTCAGCATCTCCGGTTCTGATTTCGTGGAAATGTTCGTTGGTGTCGGAGCATCCAGAGTAAGGGATTTATTTGAAGAAGCAAAGAAAAATGCACCATGTATCGTCTTTATTGATGAAATTGATGCGGTGGCAAGACGCAGAGGTACCGGAATGGGCGGCGGACATGATGAGAGAGAACAGACGCTGAACCAGCTTCTTGTAGAGATGGATGGATTCGGTGTAAATGAAGGAATCATCGTTATGGCAGCAACCAACCGTGTGGATATCCTGGATCCGGCGATTTTAAGACCGGGACGTTTTGATCGTAAGGTGTACGTCGGAAGACCTGATGTAAAGGGAAGAGAAGAGATTCTCGAAGTACATGCAAAGAATAAACCACTGGGCGATGATGTGAATCTGGAACGTGTGGCACAAACCACGGCAGGGTTTGCCGGAGCTGATCTGGAAAACCTTCTGAATGAAGCAGCCATCCAGGCGGCAAAACACGACAGAAAATATATTACACAGGCGGATATCGAGAAATCGTTTATCAAAGTCGGTATAGGAACAGAGAAGAAGAGCCGGGTAATTTCGGATAAGGAGAAAGAGATTACGGCATATCATGAATCCGGTCATGCGATTCTCTTCCATGTACTTCCGGATGTAGGACCTGTGCATACCGTATCCATCATACCGACAGGCAACGGAGCAGCAGGTTATACCATGCCGCTTCCGGAGAAGGATGAGATGTTCAATACCAGAGGAAAGATGATACAGAGTATCATGGTAAGCCTGGGCGGGCGTATTGCGGAGGAACTTACCTTTGATGATATTACGACAGGAGCATCACAGGATATCAAGCAGGCAACTGCCTATGCCAAGGCGATGGTTACAAAGTTTGGTATGTCGGAAGAACTGGGACTTATCGCATATGGCGATGATGAAGAAGAGGTATTTATCGGCAGGGATATCGGACATGGCAGAGGATATGCGGAAGAAACCGCATCCAAGATAGACAGTGAAGTAAAACGTATTGTGGATGAATGTTACCGCAATGCAAAAGATATCATTATGCAGAATAGGGATGTTTTAGAAAAATGTGCAAAACTTCTGATGGAGAAAGAGAAAATAAGCCAGGAAGAATTTGAGGCATTATTTGATAAAACAGAGGATTAATGGTTATAATGATTAAAACAAAGTCTGAATTTGAGTTGCTATTTGTGTGATTTGTGGTGTGAAAGTCAAAATGCACAAAAAATAATTAAAAAAAAAATGATGTTTGTGCACACTTATTTGTAGAAGGATGGTATATTACATATCGTAAAACCCCCCAATACATTATATAGTTTTTGCTACACCCCATAAAAAACGAAATAACTTCTCCTAAAACGGACAGCCGAGGCTGTCCGTTTTACATTATCAGGACAGAAAGGATGGTAAAAATGATATCAATAGAAAATCTAAGCGATATCAGTAAAAAATTATTATATATTCAGAATGTAAGACCTCTGCTCAGAAAAGAAGCTTTATTCAGTGACGGAACGGAAGATTATGTAATTCCGCCGCAACCGGGAATTGGAGAGGAAGTAAAGATCCGTTTTCGCACTGCAAAAGCAAATGCAGACAGTGTATACCTGTGCAGTAACGGAAAAAGAGCTGAGATGAAGCTTGAAAAACGTACAGAACTGTTTGACTACTATCAGATCAGCTGTGTGCCGGATGAAGAAAAGTTTTACTATTATTTTGAGATTATCAACCGTTTTGAACATTGCTTTTATAATAAATTGGGCTGCTCGAATGAAATACAGAAAGAATATGATTTCTGTATTGTTCCGGGATTCCATACACCGGACTGGGCAAAAGGAGCGGTTATTTATCAGATTTTTACCGATCGATTCTATAATGGAGATAAGACGAATGATGTTCTCGACAGAGAATATTCTTATATTGATGATTACAGTGTGCAGGTAAAGGAATGGAATAAATATCCGGCAGCAATGGGTGTCCGTGAGTTTTATGGTGGTGATTTGCAGGGTGTGCTGGATAAGATGGATTATCTGGAAAAACTGGGAATCCAGGCGATTTACTTTAATCCGCTGTTTGTATCACCATCCAACCATAAATACGATATACAGGATTACGATAATATAGACCCACATTATGGTGTGATTACGGAAGATGAGGGCGAGGTACTGCCGGAGGGAGAGAAGAGCAATATAAAAGCCTCCCGGTATATTTCCAGAGTGACCAGAAAAGAAAATCTCGATGCCAGCAATGCATTATTTGCCAAACTTGTGGAAGAAGCACACAGGCGGGGAATCCGGGTAATTATAGATGGTGTTTTTAATCACTGTGGTTCTTTTAACAAATGGCTTGACAAGGAAAAGATTTATCAGGGGCGGGAAGGATATAAAGATGGTGCGTACATTTCAAAAGACAGTCCATACCATAACTTCTTTCATTTCTATGAAAATGAAGACAGAAAGTGGCCGGATAACGGAAGCTACGATGGCTGGTGGGGACATGATACACTTCCGAAACTGAATTATGAGGGCTCGAAAGAACTGGAGGAGTATATTCTGAATGTTGCGAAGAAATGGGTTTCCCCACCGTATAATGTGGACGGATGGCGGCTCGATGTGGCAGCCGACCTCGGAAAAACCCCGGAGTACAATCACGAATTCTGGAGAAAATTCCGAAAAGTTGTGAAAGAGGCAAATCCGGAAGCAATTATTCTGGCAGAGCATTACGGTGATCCGTCCTCCTGGCTGCAAGGAGACCAGTGGGATACGGTCATGAACTATGATGCGTTTATGGAACCGGTAACCTGGTTTCTTACCGGCATGGAGAAGCACAGCGATGAAAAGAATGAAAGTATGCGTGGAAATGCGAACAGCTTCTTTGGTACGATGAGATATAATATGGCAAAATTCCATACACCGTCGCTTATGGTGGCAATGAATGAACTTTCCAATCATGACCATTCAAGATTTCTTACAAGAACAAACGGAAGGGTGGGACGTACTTCTTCGTGCGGACCGGAAGAAGCAAATAAAGGAATCAGTCGTGCGGTTATGAAAGAAGCTGTGGTTATGCAGATGACATGGCCGGGGGCACCGACTATTTATTACGGCGATGAGGCAGGTGTATGCGGATGGACGGATCCGGATAACCGGAGAACTTATCCGTGGGGACATGAGGACATGGATTTACTGGAATTCCACCGTGACATGATCCAGATGCACAAAAGGAATCCTGCACTGGCAAAAGGTTCTCTGATTCCACTTCATGCAGAATATAATCTCATTGCATATGCGAGAACCTGCCAGGAAAATAAGCTGGTTATTATCATAAATAACAATAACGAGGACAGGGAAATCAGCATAAAAGTGTATCCGGCAGGAATCTCTTATGAGGCGGAAACTGCAAGAATTGTCGAAACTGCGGAAGAATGGTACAATGTCGGAAGACTGCCTGTGGATCTTGAAAATGGAGAACTTCATGTGGTAATGAAGAAAAAATCGGCAGCCGTATATGACTGTTCCGGAAGTGAACCAGTAATATTTTGCGAAAACACACATTAATTATCAAAAAAAGTCTTGCATATTTATAAAAAGTATGCTAAAATATATAACTGTCAGTGCAGTGTTGCTCTGACATAATGGGCAGATTCCCGAGTGGCCAAAGGGGACAGACTGTAAATCTGCTGCAAATTGCTTCGGTGGTTCGAATCCACCTCTGCCCATTACACATCGTAAGATGTGTGCTAAAAATTTTTTTAACTGCATAAGTCAAAACAGCCGGCGTGGCGGAACTGGCAGACGCACAGGACTTAAAATCCTGCGGGACTAATCTCCCGTACCGGTTCGATTCCGGTCGCCGGCAGTAAACAAGCTTATCTTTTGTGAAAGGTAAGCTTGTTTTTTTCTTTCATTGGGATTAAAAAACTGAATCCGCATGATATTTTGTTATAAAAAAACGCTCGAAAACTGATTGCTATATGTTGGAAACGGTAGTATAATAATATAAATGTGGGATTTGTTTCGGATTGGATTGTGAGGATATTAGAATGAAAGAAAAGAAAATGCTAAAACTGAGAATAGGTGTTGTAATTGCAGTTCTTTTATGTCTGGGTATAATCATATTTTTTGCGTCAAAGCGGATTGAAGCAGCTTTAGCAGGAGAAATGCAAAAAACACTGGAGGATGTGGCAACACAGAATATTATTGCCGTAAATAAAGAAATAGCAGCGAAGTACAAGCTGTTGATTGCTCTGGCGCGGGAAGTGGAGAGCAGGACGGATGATATAGAGACTTTTCTGGATGAGATGAGCGGGATTGTGGACGTTTATCAGTTTAAAAGAATCGGTTATGTGGACAGTGACGGAGTAACCCATACAACCGACGGGTATGAGCAGGATTTGTCATACCGTGAATTTTACCAGCAGAGTATGAGGGGGAATACCATGATTACGGATGCAATGGAGGACAGCATTGGTGACGTGCATGAGATGATTAATGTATTCAGTGTTCCGGTTTACAATGAAGATCACAGCAAAGTACAGGGAGTTCTGTTTGCAACTTACCAGACGGAGAATTTTAAAGAGATTCTGAATGTAGAATGCTTTGATGGACAGGGATATGGCTGTATTCTTGATTCATCCGGAAATATCATGGTCAACTCGTCGGATGACGGATTTGGAGAAGAGAAAGATTTATTTGTAGCATTGGAGTCAAAGGACAACCGGAATAAGAAAGCGATTGAACAGATTCAGGAAAGCAACAGGCAGGGAATCAGTTGCACCGGAATGATTTATCTGGATAAGGAAGAGTATTTTTATTATACATCATTAAATCACCAGATCAACGAATCCGTACAGTGGTATTTCATGTCACTGGTGCCGGCGGAGGTACTCGGACAGAGATTTCAGCCTGTTCAGGCAATGATAAATGTACTTACCGTAATAATATTTGCAGTTGCCGTTATCGGAGTTGCAATCTATGTATTCAGCTATCACTGGACGAAACGCAGACTGTTAAAACTCGCCTATGTCGATCCACTTACAAATGGCTGGAATTATCAATATTTCAAGGAAAAAATGCATGATATATCCAAAAAGCAGGGACAGATCATCGCCATGGATATCAATGATTTTAAAATTGTCAACAGCACCTGCGGAATTGAAATGGGAGATCTGGCACTGAGAAATATCTGGGATGTCCTGAAGAAAAGCCTTAAAAATGATAAAGAATTTGCGGCACATGTAAATGCCGACAGGTTTGCCCTGTATCTGGCGACGCTGGACAGGAAAGAGCTGATAAGCCGGATTGATGGGATGACCCATGAGATTGAAGCAATATCAGACGAACTGAATATTCCACGGATTATTCCTGCATTTGGTATCTATTCCCTCGAGAAAGACGGAAAACTGGAGAAATGTTATGGACGTGCGATGGAAGCACAGCATCTGATAAAAGGACGCAGAGATCGTAATTATGCGTTCTATAATGAAGTTAATGTCGAGCGGATGGAAGAAGAAAGAGAGATGGAAGACTCCTTTGAGGAGGCGATGGAACGGAAGATGTTCGAGGTATGGTACCAGCCGAAGTTCAGTGTAGATAATTATACCGTGGTAGGTGCAGAAGCATTGATCCGATGGAGAAAAGAGGATGGCTCACTCTGGTCACCGGGCAAATTTATTCCGCTGTTCGAGAAAAACGGAATGATTTCAACCCTGGACGAATATATTTTCCGCGAAGTATGCCGGCAGCAGGAAGTTTGGGAAAAAGAGGGAAAGAAAATGTTCCCTGTTTCCGTTAATATTTCCAGGGCAAGCCTTTATTTCGGAGATATTGTGGACAAATATAAAGGAATTCTGGAACAGTATACACTTGATTCAAGATATATAGAACTGGAAATAACGGAAAGTGCAACGATTAATAATTCAGAGATTGCGTCATTGATTGAGAAATTCCATGAAGCAGGATTCCATGTACTGCTCGATGATTTCGGAAACGGATATTCTTCCCTGGCATCGCTGAATGTCATGCATTTTGATACCCTGAAGCTGGATAAGAGTCTGATCGATTACATTGGTGATAAGAATGGTGAGACATTGCTCTATTACATTACAAGACTGGCACAAACACTCGGACTTACGATTACGGCAGAAGGTGTTGAAACAAAAGAACAGGTGGAGTTTATCCATAAATTGCAATGTACGGATATTCAGGGATTCTATTTCTCAAAACCGCTGCCTGTCGATGAATACGAAAAATTAATAAGTAAATAATAAGAGTAGTATGACTGAGTCATACTACTTTTTATATTATCCGATATTTTCTAACAATTTCCCCAGATAACTTGACAATAAATTAGTGAAAATGTATAATAAGAATATGTTTTTTTGTAAAAAATAGTAATTTTTTACCAAATGCACAGAAAAAGGGAATAAAACAGATTTGTGCATCACAAGGGAGGTGAAAATGTGTTACAGGAGACTATGCAGAAAATCAGGGAAGCAGAGTTTAAAGCAGATAATATTCTGAAGCAGTCCGAGGAAGATGCAAGGGATATTGTAGAAGATGCAGGAAAGAAAGCTGTGAGTATGAAGCATGAAGCAGCAGTGTCCGACAGACAGAGAATGGACGAAACCGCTAAGACGGCGGATACATGGAATGAACGAGAACTTCAGGTTGCTTTAAAAGAGGCAGGAACAGAGATTACAAAACTCAGGGAGCTGGCTGAAAGGAAAGAGAAAGAAGCGATAGAACTGGTGCTTTCATTAATCTGGTAGAATAGGAATGTTGAAAGGAGGGAGAAGTGCATGGCAGTTTTGAAAATGCAGAAGATAAATCTGTGTGCCATGAAGAAGAACCGGAAGCGCATTCTTGAGGCTGTTCAGGCTATGGGGGTAGTGGAAGTGAGCAGCTGGCAGGACGAGATGGAAGGTTTTCAGAAAATGGATACTTCTGCACAAAAGTCACAGTTTGAAAAGACGGCAGCAACTATAGAACAGGCACTGGAAATTCTGGAAAAATATGCACCGGAAAAGAAAGGTATGTTAGCATCGCTGGCAGGCAGGGAATTTGTCAGTTCCCAGACGTTTAACAAGGCGATGCAGGACAAGAATCTGTATCTGTCGGTTGCAAATGAGATTGTCCAGCTGGAGAAAATCATGGCGGAAAATCATGCGAATATTCTAAAGATGAACACGAAGATTGATAATATCACGCCATGGGTATCGATGGATATTCCGATGAATACAACAGGGACAAAGAATACAGATGTACTGATCGGAACGATTGAAAGAGAAGTAACACAGGAACAAATCTATGAAATACTGGCTGCGAATGCATCGGAAGCGGATGTTGATGTAACAGTGATTTCTACGTCCAGAAACCAGACCTGTCTGGTGGTTATCTGTCTGAAAAAGGACAGGGAATGTGTAGAAGATGCACTGAGAACAGAAGGTTTTGCAAGAGTACCGTTTCTGTCGAGAAAAGACCCGGCGAAGCGTATCGAAGTTCTGAAAGAGAAAATAAGAAAACTGGAAGAAGAGACCCGGGAAGCGGAAGCGAAGATGACAGATCTGGCAGTCAATCGGGATGATTTAAGGCTGATATCCGATTATTTCCGGATTCGTGCAGAGAAGTACCGGGTGCTTGGAAATCTGGCACAGTCAGAAAATACATTTTTCATCAGCGGTTATGTACCAGAGAAAGAAGCCGGAAAAGTAGCGGACATATTGGAGAACAGATTCGATGCGGTGGTTGAAATCTGTGATCTGGATGAAGGGGAGGAATCTCCGGTACAGCTTGAGAATAATGTATTCTCAGCATCGACAGAGGGTGTGGTAGAATCCTTTGGTCTTCCGAAAAAGGGAGAGATCGATCCGACGTTTATCATGTCATTTTTTTATGTATTTCTGTTCGGACTGATGCTTTCTGATGCGGCATATGGATTAATCATATCGCTGGCATGCGGAATTGTTCTATGGAAATATAAAGGAATGGAAGAGGGACTGAAGAAATCCCTGCGGATGTTTTTTTTCTGTGGATTGTCAACCCTGTTCTGGGGATTGATGTTTGGTGGATTTTTCGGCGATCTGGTAAAGGTTGTCGCAAATACATTCTTCCATAAAGATATGACATTACAGGCGGTGTGGTTTGAACCGCTGAATGATCCGATGAGACTGCTTCTGTATTCTCTGTTATTTGGAATCATTCACCTGTTTACCGGACTCGGAATTAAGGGATATATGATGATAAAAGATGGCAGATATCTGGACTGTCTGTATGATGTGGGATTCTGGTTTGCACTGCTGATTGGATTACTGCTTCTGCTGATTCCAAGTGAGCTGTTTGCATCCATCGCAGGACAGACCTTCATATTTCCGGCATTTGTCAATGTACTGGCAAAGGTACTTACGATAATCGGACTGGTTGGAATTATTCTGATGTCGGGAAGAAGAAAGAAGAACCCGGCACTCCGTATTGCACTCGGACTTTATGATATCTATGGGCTCACAAGCTGGCTGTCAGATGTACTGTCCTACTCCAGACTTCTGGCATTGGGACTTGCAACCGGAGTTATTGCGCAGGTAGTCAATTCGATGGCATCCATGATGGGAGACGGCATTCTGGGAGCTATATTCTTCATCGTTGTATTTATCATCGGACATACACTGAATCTGGCAATCAATCTTTTAGGTGCATATGTGCATACAAATCGTCTGCAATATGTAGAATTTTTCGGAAAGTTTTATGAGGGCGGCGGAAGACCGTTTGAGCCTTTTAAGCAAAATACTAAATATATAAGAATTAAGGAGGACGTTTAGGTTATGAGTGAATTAGGAATTGTTTATGCATTATTAGGTGCAGCAGTAGCGGTATTATTAGCAGGTGCTGGGTCAGCAATCGGAGTAGGTGTTGCAGGACAGGCAGCAGCAGGAGTTGTAACAGAAGATCCGGGTAAATTTGCAAAAGTACTTATTTTACAGCTTCTTCCTGGTACACAGGGTATTTACGGATTGTTAGTAGGATTCATTGTATTATCCAAAGTAGGATTGCTTGGCGGCGGGGTAGCACAGATTTCTGTTCAGACAGGGCTTATGATCCTCGCAGCATGCCTTCCTATCGGTGTTGTCGGATTAATTTCCGGAATGCATCAGGGAAAGACAGCGGTAGCAAGTATCGGAATCGTAGCAAAGAAACCAGAGCAGTTTGCAAAATCAATGCTTTTCCCGGCAATGGTAGAAACATATGCAATTCTTGCCCTGCTTATTTCCATTCTTGCAGTAACAGCAATTCAGGTATAAAGGCAGGAAGGAGAATCTTACATGGCTGGTGTTGATAAAATTATTGGAGAGATTCTGGAAGAGGCAGAAAAAGCAGCGAATGAAAACAGACAGGAAGCTCAGAAAAAAGCCGATGCAATTTTGGAAGATGCGAAAAAGGAATGTGCAAAGGCTGAAAAAGAGACGGACCAGAAGATAGAAGCTGCGAAAAAAAGTATTGAACAGAGAGCGAAATCATCTGCCCAGTTAAAAAAGAGACAGGAAATATTAAAAGCAAGACAGCAGATTATATCGGAGATTCTGGATAAATCATACCAGCATATTTTTCAGATGGGAGAACAGGAATATTTCGCCCTGCTGGAAAAAATGCTGAGAAAATTTGCACTGCCGAAGGATGGAGAAATCCATTTTTCCAAAACAGATTTGGAGAGAATGCCTTCCGGTTTCGGAAAAGTAATAGAGGATGCTGCCGCACAGAATGGCGGAACTCTGGCATTATCGCAGGAAGCGATGCAGATCGATGGAGGATTTATTCTGGTTTATGGAGGAGTGGAAGAGAATTGTTCCCTTCAGACGATATTTCATACGCAGAGAGAATATCTGGCAGATAAGGTGCATGAGTTTTTGATACAGGAAAATTAGAAAGGGGAATGTGGAAATATGGCAGATAATTATGTATATGCAGTTGCCCGGATACGTTCCCTGGAACTGTCGCTTTTTTCCGATGCTGTGATTGAACAGTTGATTTCCTGTAAAACATATGACAGCTGTCTGCAGTTCCTGAACGAAAAAGGATGGGGCGATGCAGATGAACAGATGAATGCGGAGGCTATGCTTTCCAGAGAAGAAGAGAAGATCTGGGAGGTCATAAGAGGACTTACCCCGGATATGTCCGTATTCCATGTTCTGTCATATCCGCATCTGTTCCATAACCTGAAGGCGGCTGTAAAACAGGTGGTGCTGGGAAAAACAGAGGCAGATATTTTTTATGATGACTGTGAAATCAGCGGGGAACAGATGGTGAAATGTATCGCTGAGAAGGATTACCAGGCATTGCCGAAAAATATGCAGGAAGCAGCAGCACTTGCATATGAAACTTTTGTGCAGACAAGGGACGGTCAGTTATGTGATATCATTGTAGACCGGGCGGCGCTTGAAGCGATTTACGAAGAAGGACAGAAAGCAGAACATACAATTTTAAAAGATTATGCAGAATCCACGGTGGCAGTGGCGGATATCAAGATTGCAGTGCGCTCCCAGCGGACGGGCAAGAGCCTTGATTTCATGCGGCAGGCAATGGTGGAATGCAAAAGCATTCGTGTGGAAAAATTAAGCCATGCGGCATTAAACGGACTGGAAAGTATCTGCAGCTATCTGGAGGAAACGGATTATTCCGAGGGTGCGGCGGCACTGAGGGAATCCGCGTCCGCATTTGAGCGGTTTTGCGATAACAGGATCATCAAAACGATAAAACCTCAGAAGTATAATTCATTTTCGGCCGGACCTCTGATTGCTTATGTTCTTGCAAGAGAAAATGAGATAAAAACAGTACGGATTATTTTATCGGGAAAACAGAATGGTTTTCCGGATAGTGCAATCCGGGAAAGGGTAAGGGAAATGTATGTATAAGATAGCAGTATTAGGTGATTATGACAGTATATATGGATTTGCCACCATAGGTCTTGATACATTTCCGGTAACAGATACAGAAAATGCAGCAAAGCAGCTGCATACCCTGGCGGCGAATGATTATTCCGTGATTTATGTGACAGAGGAACTAGCGGACAGGATTTCTGAGGAAATTGAAAAATATGCAGAGCAGGTACTTCCGGCTATCATACAGATTCCGGGAGTATATGGAAATACAGGAGCAGGTGTGGCAAATGTAAAGAAAACCGTAGAGCAGGCAGTCGGCTCAGATATTCTGTTTGGCGGAAATGAGAAAGGTGTGTGATGAGTCGAGATGAGTAAAGGAAAGATTAAAAAAGTAGCAGGACCTCTGGTAATCGCTGAGGGAATGCGCGATGCAAATATGTATGACGTAGTCCGTGTCAGCAATCAGAGACTGATTGGAGAAATTATAGAAATGCATGGAGATCAGGCTTCCGTACAGGTATACGAGGAAACCTCAGGATTAAAGCCGGGAGAACCGGTGGAATCAACGGATATGCCATTGTCTGTAGAATTAGGACCGGGACTGATTACCAGTATCTATGACGGAATCCAGAGACCATTGGATGATATTATGAAGATTGCCGGAAACAATTTAAAGAGAGGGGTGGAAGTACCGTCCCTGAAGAGAGATAAAAAGTGGAATTTTGTTCCGGCCTTACAGGCAGGCGACAAAGTAGAACCGGGTGATGTATTCGGTACGGTGCAGGAAACCATCGTGGTACAGCAGAAGATTATGATTCCATATGGAGTATCTGGTACGATCAAAGAAATCAAAGCCGGCGAGTTTACGGTGGAACAGGTAGTGGCAGTAGTTGAAACTGACAAGGGTGAGAAAGAACTTACCATGATGCAGAAATGGCCGGTACGAAAGGAACGTCCTTACAAAGAAAAACTTCCGCTCGATATGCCATTGATTACAGGACAGAGAGTAGTAGATACCTTTTTCCCGATTGCAAAGGGCGGTGTTGCGGCAGTTCCAGGGCCATTCGGAAGCGGAAAGACGGTTATCCAGCATCAGCTTGCAAAATGGGCGGAAGCAGATATCGTGGTATACATCGGCTGCGGCGAACGTGGAAATGAGATGACGGACGTTCTGAATGAATTTCCGGAACTGAAAGATCCAAAGACGGGACAGTCCCTGATGGAACGTACCGTATTGATTGCAAATACTTCGGATATGCCGGTTGCAGCCAGAGAGGCATCGATTTATACAGGTATTACCATCGCAGAATATTTCAGGGATATGGGTTATTCCGTGGCACTTATGGCAGATTCCACTTCCAGATGGGCAGAAGCATTAAGAGAAATGTCCGGTCGTCTGCAGGAAATGCCTGGTGAAGAAGGATATCCGGCATATCTGGGAAGCCGTCTGGCACAGTTCTATGAACGCGCCGGAAAAGTCGTTTCTCTCGGTAAAGAAGGAAGAACGGGTTCACTGTCCGTAATCGGTGCTGTATCTCCTCCGGGTGGTGATATCTCAGAGCCGGTATCACAGGCTACCCTGCGTATCGTAAAGGTATTCTGGGGACTCGATTCGGCACTGGCATATAAGAGACATTTCCCGGCAATCAACTGGCTGACCAGTTACTCTTTGTATACGGACAGTATGGGCAAATGGTTTGATGACAACGTGTCCGACCAGTGGATGGGTTACAGACAGAGACTCATGGGACTTCTGCAGGACGAGGCGGAACTGGAAGAGATCGTAAAGATGGTAGGTATGGATGCCCTGTCGGCAGAGGATCGTCTGAAGATGGAAGCAGCACGTTCCATCCGTGAAGATTTCCTGCATCAGAATTCTTTCCACGAAGTAGACACCTACACTTCATTAAGAAAACAGTTCCTTATGATGGAGCTTGTAATCGGATTTTATGACTATTCCCTTGAGGCATTAAAGGAAGGGGCTTCCATACAGAAGCTGATTTCCATGGCAGTCAGGGAAAAAATCGGTCGTTTTAAATACACATTGGACGAAAATATTGACGCAGAGTATGACAGAATTAGCAAAGAGCTTCATACAGAAATCGCAAATGTGTTGGGAAAGGAGGAATAGCGCATGCCAAAAGAGTATAGAACCATTCAGGAGGTAGCAGGTCCTCTGATGCTTGTTCATGGCGTAGAAGATGTTGCGTATGATGAACTGGGAGAAATCGAGCTTGCCTCTGGAGAGATAAGAAGATGCAAGGTGCTGGAGATCAACGGATCGGATGCACTGGTACAGTTGTTTGAAAGCTCTACCGGTATCAATCTTTCTAACAGTAAAGTGCGTTTTCTTGGAAAAAGTATGGAGCTTGGAGTTTCGGAAGATATGCTGGGAAGAGTCTTTGACGGGCTGGGACACCCGATCGATAACGGGCCGGAGATTCTTCCGGAAGCCAGAATGGATATCAATGGTATTCCGATGAATCCGGCGGCGAGAAGTTATCCGGAAGAATTTATCCAGACCGGGGTATCAGCTATTGACGGACTGAATACACTGGTAAGAGGTCAGAAACTGCCGATCTTCTCTGCCTCCGGGCTTCCTCATGCGAATCTTGCGGCACAGATCGCAAGACAGGCAAAGGTACGCGGGAATGATGAGCAGTTCGCAGTAGTATTTGCCGCAATCGGTATTACATTTGAAGAATCAAACTTCTTTATCAACAGTTTCAAAGAGACGGGAGCGATTGACCGTACCGTACTTTTTGTAAACCTTGCCAATGACCCGGCGGTAGAACGTATCGCAACCCCGCGTATGGCACTTACGGCAGCAGAATATCTTGCATTTGAAAAAGGAATGCATGTACTGGTTATTCTGACCGATATCACAAACTATGCCGATGCATTGCGTGAAGTTTCTGCAGCACGAAAAGAAGTACCGGGCAGACGAGGTTATCCGGGCTATATGTATACGGATCTTGCTACTTTATATGAAAGAGCCGGAAGACAGAAGGGAAAAGACGGAAGTATTACCATGATTCCAATTCTGACCATGCCGGAAGATGATAAGACACATCCAATTCCTGATTTAACAGGATATATTACCGAGGGACAGATTATCCTGTCCAGGGAATTATACAGAAAAGGTGTCACTCCTCCGATCGATGTATTGCCATCGCTTTCCCGTCTGAAAGATAAAGGAATCGGGGAAGGAAAGACAAGAGCCGATCATGCGAATACAATGAACCAGCTTTTTGCAGCATATTCCAGAGGAAAAGATGCAAAAGAACTTATGACCATTCTCGGTGAGTCCGCATTGTCGGAAATCGATCTGATCTATGCGAAATTTGCCGATGCTTTCGAGAAGGAGTATGTATCACAGGGGTATCAGGCAAACAGGGACATTGAGGAGACACTGAACATCGGTTGGAAATTACTTTCCATTCTGCCGAGAAGCGAGCTGAAACGTATCGATGACAAGTATTTAGACCTTTATTATGGCAAGGTATAAATCGGGAAATGAGGTGAGAACATGGCAGCGACACAGGTAAATCCGACCAGAATGGAACTGACCAGGTTAAAGAAGAAGTTAAAGACAGCAGTGCGTGGTCATAAACTTCTGAAAGATAAGCGTGATGAACTTATGAGACAGTATCTGGATCTGGTGCGTGAAAACATGGCACTTCGTTTAAAGGTCGAGGAAGGCATAAAAAATGCAAACCGCAATTTTGTAATTGCCAAAGCAGGAATGTCGGAGCAGACACTGCATACGGCTCTTATGGCACCAAAGCAGGAAGTATATCTGGAATGTGGCAGGAAAAATGTAATGAGTGTTGACATTCCGGTATTTCAATATAAAACCAGAACGGCAGATGCAAATGATATTTATTCTTATGGATTCGCGTTCACTTCCAATGATTTGGACGATGCAGTAAAATCATTGGCAGATATTCTTCCGGAGATGTTAAAACTGTCTGAAACAGAAAAAGCCTGCCAGCTTATGGCGGCGGAAATTGAAAAAACACGCAGGCGGGTAAATGCACTGGAACATGTCGTAATTCCACAGACAGAACAGAATATCCGTTATATTACCATGAAGCTGGACGAAAATGAAAGAAGTACCCAGATTCGTCTGATGAAGGTAAAGGATATGATGCTGGAGGAAGTCAGAGAAAAATCAAAACAGCAGGGATAAGAGGAAATCGGAGGATAAAAGTTCTCCGGTTTTTTCTAAATGGAGGGAACATTTTATGTCGAATATTATAGATTATGTGTCCTGGCGGGGGGATTTGGATTTTACGGCATCGCCCTTTAATGAGGTGGACAGTCTGATTCTGACACAGCTTGTATATCTGGATTTTCGCGGAATCGTGCCGGGAATACATTCCAGATCATCGGTTACATTAGAGAAAGCAGCAGAAGAGTATTTTGCAGGACACAGTAACCGGACAGAGGAATCCGGAGGGCAGCTTTTAAAAGACTGCCGTATGGTGCTGAAAGCCGTTATGGGAACGGAGCGGTTTAAAAATTGCAGGTTATCCAGATATATCGAGGATATCAGTGAGGAAAAGGAATATCAGTTTTCGGCGGTTAAAATTGTACCTGAGGATGGGAGCATTTATATTTCCTTCAGCGGAACGGATAGCTCACTGGCGGGGTGGAAAGAGAATTTTAACATGAGTTATCTGGCCAGGACACCCGGGCAGGAAAGAGCCGTACAGTATGTGCAGAAGGTGCTGGAAACCGGGAGAAAGCCCGTGTGTCTGGGTGGACATTCCAAAGGTGGGAATCTGGCGGTGTATGCGGCGATTAAAGGCGGAAAGCATATCCAGAACCGTCTGCGGGCAGTCTATAATTTTGATGGTCCGGGATTTAATGAGGATATGGTAAAGCAGGAGGAATACCAGAATATTCTGCCAAAGCTGCATACCCTGATTCCGCAGTCCTCCGTCATCGGAATGCTGCTTGAGCATGAAGAAGATTATACGGTGGTTGAAAGTACGGAAAAGGGACTGTTGCAGCACAGGGCATTGTCGTGGAAAGTGATGGGGTCTCACTTTGTATACAGCAAAGGACTGTCGCAGAGCAGTATATTCTGGAATGAAACCCTGAAACAGTGGATTGCAGGAATGGAAAAACAGGAGAAGAAAGAGTTTGTCGATGCATTGTTTGAGGTCATTGAAACAGCAGGAATTAAAGACACGGATCAGCTGTATAAGCTTACTCCGATGCGGTTAATGGGACTGATGAAGGCGATCGATGAACTTCCGGAAAAGAAGCGGGAAACCTTGTCCGAAACGATCCGGAAACTGGCTGATGAGATAGGAAAAACAAAGAAAAACGGGCGAAATAGAACTTGACTTTTTACACAAAAAGAACTATTCTATCTATATAGGAATGGTGAGAAAATTACAAAAGGGAGGTGCAGATTATGTATCCGATTATTACAATCAGCAGGGAATTTGGCAGCGGCGGACATTCTGTGGGACAGAAGGTGGCAGAAGAACTGGGAATTCCTTTCTATGACAGTGAACTGGTGGATCAGGTAGCGAAGAGAAGCGGATATACGAAAGCTGTGATTAATGAGCAGGGAGAGTACACGGATAAGATGAGCAAGTGGTTTTCCGTGTCCATGGCTCCGGCGATGTATTTTGAGAATCCGCAGGATGAGATTTTTAAGGCACAGAAGAGAGTTATTCTGGACTGTGCAGAAGAGGGGCCGTGTGTCATCGTGGGAAGATGTGCAGATTATATTCTGGATCAGGAAGCATATCCGACACTGAATGTATTTATCCATGCCGATATGCCGCACAGGATATCCAGGGTGCTGGAGCGTTATGGTGATACGGAAGTCGATGTGAGAAAGAGACTGGAACGCAAAGACAGGAACAGAAAGACCTACTATCGCTATTATACCGATCGGGAATGGGGGAAATATACGAATTACCAGATTAATCTTGACAGTGGATATCTCGGTGTTGACCAGTGTGTACGGATTATTGTGGACACAGTCAGGGCGATGGATCGTGGAAATGACACGGCAGAACAGAAAACAGACGGGAAAAACAAAGCATAAACACGAATATTATAATCAGAAAGAATAGAGAATAAGGCGTTGAGTCAGCTGATTTAACGCCTTATTCCATGTACAGAGGAAAACAGATCAATGAGCAGTGAATTTAAACAGGGAATTAAGGATGGAATACCGATCGCGATAGGATATTTTTCGGTAAGTTTCAGTTTTGGAATTATAGCAGTAAAACAGGGAATCAGTGTATTGCAGGCGGTTCTGACCAGTGCGTCTAATATCACCAGTGCGGGACAGTTTGCCGGGCTTCAGATTATTGTTGCCGGGGGAACGATACTGGAAATGATACTGACCCAGTTTATTGTAAATTTAAGATATGCACTGATGAGCCTGTCCCTTTCACAGAAGCTGGACAAAAATGTCAGTATAAAACAGAGATTAATCATGGCATTTGCGAATACGGATGAGATCTTTGCTGCGGCAATGGCACATAACAAAGCGGTTACCATGCCGTATATGGCAGGATTGCAATCCCTGCCGGTACTTGGTTGGACGTTTGGAACGGCTGTCGGGGCGGTAGCCGGTGATTTGCTTCCGGCATCTCTGTGCAGCGCACTGGGATTGGCATTATATGGTATGTTTGTTGCGATTGTAGTGCCGGTGGCACGAAAATCCGTACCGGTTATGGTAACGGTATTTCTGGCGATAGTGATTAACTGCCTGCTGTATTTCCTGCCGGCATTTCACTTTGTCTCTACGGGAATTGCAGTAATTATCAGCACCGTGGCAGCATCTGCGGTATCTGCGGTATTATTTCCGGTTCCGGCACAAAAAGACGATATGGATAGTTAAAGGAGTTACGGATGGTTTATTTATATATTTTTGTTATGGCATTTGTTACATATTTATTAAGAGTGGTGCCTCTCACAGTATTTCGTAAAAAAATTGAGAACAGATTTTTATGTTCCTTTCTATATTATGTTCCCTATGCCTGCCTGACGGCACTTACCATTCCGGCGATCTTTTCCGCAACGGAGTCTGTAATCAGTGCAGTGGCAGGACTGGGAATCGCTGTCGTTCTGGGATTTCGTGGAAAGAGTCTGTTTACCGTGGCGGCATCTGCGTGCATCACGGTATTTCTTGTGGAACGGCTTCTTGGACTGTGACTTGTAAAACTGGCTCTTGTAAATGAATGGTTATCTGATATAATGGTCAGTGATTGATTTACATTGCAATATGCGGGATATAAGGCTGAAGTTTATCAGGATGTCCTGACAGATCTTATCTCTTTGATCACACTTGTGGCAGGTATCGTCATATGTGTCAGCTGGATCGTATTCAAATGGAAGATTTCCGAAACAATGAAGCTGAATATTTCGCTGATTAAGGTAGTTCGTATGCGAATATGTATGCACAGGACGGAAGGAAACAAGAAGCAGGACGGATTCCATGATGTATGAAAACAAATTCTGTATGAAGAAGGAAGCGAACGAAAAGAACAGAGAATAAGAATGAAATGTAAGGAGGCTGCTGTGAGAGGAATAGAAACACCGGTACAGGAAATCAGAAGAAAAATTTTTGCTGCCATTTCAAAGGTGGCGTTTGAATCAACGAATGATACATTTAATGGCGAGATTGAGGCAATCCCATATATAATGGTAGGTGAAGTGCCAAAGCACAGGGAAAGTGTATACAGGGAGAGAGCCATCGTGAGCGAACGTGTCCGGCTTGCCATGGGTATGTCACTGAGACCGGAGAACAGGGCGGTGCATATCACACATGGCATGGAGAACAGTAATATTGACGAGAAATATTATGAACCGCCGCTTATGCAGGTAATTCCGTCCGCATGCAATGCTTGTGAGTCCAATAAATACCAGGTGAGCGATTTGTGTAAGGGATGTGTGGCACATCCGTGCAGACAGGTGTGTCCGAAAGGGGCAGTAGATGTTGTGGACGGTAAATCCGTCATCAATCAGGAAAAATGTGTGAAATGCGGAAAATGTAAGGAAATCTGCCCATATGATGCGATTGGTAAATTAGAGCGTCCATGTGAAAGGGCATGCGGGGTCAAAGCCTTTGAAACCGATGAACAGGGCAGAGCCTGCATCAACAGTGAGAAATGTGTTTCCTGCGGTATGTGCATGGTAAGCTGTCCGTTCGGTGCAATATCCGATAAATCACAGGTATTTCAGTTAAGCAGGGCTTTGCGGGAAGGAAAGAGAATTGTGGTGGCACTTGCACCGGCATTTGTCGGTCAGTTTGGCCCGAATGTTTCTCCGAAAAAATTAAAACAGGCATTGTTAAAACTTGGATTTGAGAATGTGCATGAAGTAGCACTCGGTGCGGATATCGGTGCTGTGGCAGAGGCAAAACAGTATGCAGAGAAAGTCATGACCGGGGAACTGCCGTTTCTTTTAACCTCCTGTTGTCCTTCCTGGGCAATGCTTGCGAAAAACTATTTCCCGGATTTAATAGACAGTGTGTCGAATGAATTAACACCGATGGTAGCGACTGCAAGAAGTATCAAGAAGAAGGAGCCGGATGTCAAAGTTGTATTTATCGGACCGTGTGCGGCGAAAAAACTGGAGGCCTCCAGAAGACATGTCCGCAGTGATGTGGATTTTGTTATTACCTTCGAAGAACTGTGGGGAATGTTTGATGCAAAGGAAATTAATCCGGCGGACATGGAAGAAGATACGGCATTCCATGATGCAACGGCAGCGGGAAGAGGATATGCGATTGCCGGCGGAGTTGCATCTGCCATAGAAGAATGTCTGAAGGAATATTATACGGAAACGCCGATTAAGATAGAACATGCCGAGGGACTTGCGGAATGTAAGAAAGTTCTCATGCTTGCAAAGGCAGGAAAAATGAACGGCTGTCTGATCGAGGGAATGGGCTGTCCGGGCGGCTGCATGGGCGGAGCCGGTACGAATATCCCGTTAAACAAGGCGAAGATGGAATTAAAGAAATACAAGGAAAAATCTACACAGAAGATTCCGCCATATGATGTACTTGAAATTGAATTAGATTGACGAACCTGCATAGTATTTAGTATAATAAAAGAATAGCAGAGAGAAAAAATGTGAGAAAAGAAAGGAGAACTCCTTCAATGAAAATTTTATTGGGAATACTGATAGTATTATGCGGAGCCGGTGTCGGGGTTATGGTATATAATATCCAGAGTTACTGGAAGAAAAATAAGGAAACTCCACTGGCAGATAAAGCGAGGGGAATGCAGATACGGATGACTGTCATACCGGTGCTTCTGGTGCTGATTTGCTTATTGACACTGCTGATGAAGAGAGTTTAAAAGCACGCACAGGTGCAGAAAGCGAGAGCAAGATGAAAAAGAGGGAAGACGAGGAACTGGCATTGGCAGAAAAAAAGGACGGCAAGGATCTGTCACCGAAGGAACTGGAAGTGCTTGAGTGCTTATGGTCAGCGAAGAAGGCGAAGAGTGTACCGAAGATAGTAAAGCTATTGAGAGAGAAAACCGATCAGGAATATGCGGAATCCACGGTGCGGACATTTCTGACCAGGATAGAGAAGAAAGGCTATGTCAGAAGATTCAAGGACGGTCAGAATTATTATTACGAACCGACCATCGGGGAGAAAGATTACCGTATGTCCCTGCACAGGAAATACATCCGCGAAAATATGCGGGATGAAGAATATGATGTGATTCTGGAGCTTTTTAAGCGAGGAAAGTTTTCCAAAAAAGAGATAAAGACGATGAAGAAACTGATTAATGATATGGAAAAATAGAGGTACTTATGGGAAATTATACTGCATATGAATGGCTGGCATTCTTTTTTGTATATGCGTTTCTGGGATGGGTATGGGAATCCTGCTATGTATCGGTAAAACAGGGAAAATGGGTAAACCGCGGTTTTTTAAGAGGACCGATGCTTCCAATCTATGGCTCTGGTGCGGTTATGATGCTGGTTGTATCCATGCCGTTTTCGGGAAATTATGTGCTGACATGGATTGCCGGAGTGATTGGGGCAACGGTTCTGGAATACATAACCGGATGGGCGATGGAGAAGATGTTTAAGGTAAAATACTGGGATTATAGCAACCAGCCGTTTAACCTGAACGGATATATCTGCCTGAGTTCTTCTATTACATGGGGATTTTTTACGATACTGATGAATCAGATCCTGCATCCTCCTGTGGAACAGATCGTGGAAGATATGTTTGCCATAGATGTGCATGGCATAGTACTTATCCTTGTAAGCATTATCTTTGTGGCAGATGTGATTACTTCAGCCAAGGCAGCATTCGATGTGGCACATGCACTCGAGACGATGGAGAAGATCCGCAACGAACTGGAGAATATACAGGTGCAGATGGCATTGCTTAAGAAAGAAACCTCTGATTATGTAGAGGAAAATCTGGAAAATGTCATCGAGAAGGTTGATGAGCTGAAGTTAAAGGCGATGAATGCAAAAGAAGTCAGAATGAACGAACTGCTCCGCCGCAAAGAAGAATTTATGCTGAATAAAGAAAAGATAGTTAAGAATCTTAACTTTGTCCAGAAAGGACTTCTGCGAGGAAATCCGGGAGCCAGTGCAGGTTCTCTGGAAAAATCACTGAAAGAATTAAAAGAGAAACTGATAAGGCAGAACTGAGTTACAGTTCTGCCTTATTTGCACTTACTTTTGCAACAATGGTATCATGGATATGCTGTGCCATGAATTTCTTTTCCTCCCGGCTGAGGCGGTCAGGATAGACCGGTTCACAGTATTCAATGATCACATGTGATTTTTTAATATATGGGAACTGATCCTCGAAAATGGCACTGGTATTGTTGATGGCAACCGGAACGATCGGAACATTTGCCTTCTCAGCCATCTTCAGGCTGCCGCCCTTGAATTCGGCGATCGCATCATCCGATTTTGCCCTTGTGCCTTCGGGAAAAATGAAAATGGAAATTCCCTGGTTTAATTTATCCACCCCATCATGAATCATCTTCAATCCTTCTTTCGGACTGGAACGATCCAGGAACAGGCAGTTCATATTTACCATCCACTGGGCGAGGAGCGGAACTTTCTTAATCTCGATTTTTGAAACAAATCCCATAAGCGGAGGCAGAATGCTGTAATTCAGGATAATATCAAAGTAACTGCGGTGGTTTCCAGCGAAAAGCACAGGCTGTCCTTTCGGAATATTTTCCAGTCCGCGGATATCCACCTTTGTTCCGGCAGCAAGCCGTACAAGGAAAAATGTCTTTGAAACCAGAAAATAAGAAAAATACTGTTTTGCCCGCTTGTTCATAACCAGACCGATGAGCCATGCAAGCGGAAGTGTAATAATACTTAAAATAAAGTAAAGTGAAACAATAATTCCGACAAGAATTAATCGAAACATGTTGAAATCCTCCTTTAAAATGTCTGATATCCTAAAGTATTAGTATAACATTGACATATGCGAAATTCAAGAAAAATAATGTCAAAATTGTATTGCCAATTAGTTTGGCAGATGATAAAATATAGATGAATTATGGGATTTATCAAAGGATAAATTCAGGAAAGAAATCAGGAGGATTATTTTAAAATGAAAACATTTTTCATTGTATTAGGCATTATTGTCATCGTACTGGCAATTTTACTGGTCGTATTATATTTCCTGGGCAAAAATCTTCAGAAGAAACAGGAATCACAGCAGGAGGCCATGGACGCAGCAGCGCAGCAGATGAATCTTTATATCATAGATATGAAGATGATGAAGGCGATGGATGCAAATCTTCCGAAGATGGTAACGGAGCAGATACCAAAGTATATGAGAAGAGCAAAACTGCCGATTGTAAAGGCAAAGGTAGGCCCGAGGGTTATGTCTCTGATTTGTGATGCGAAAGTATTTGATACAATTGCACCGAAGCAGGAAGTTAAGGCTACCGTCAGCGGACTTTATATCACTGCTGCAAAGAGAATCAGAGGACCGATTGTAGAAACCGATCCGAAGAAAAGAAAAGAGCAGAGAAAGCAGGAAAAGAAGGAAGCAAAAAAGGCTGCCAGAGAAGCAAAGAAGAACCAGAAATAAGATGCCGGAACACAGACCGGAATGAAAGAAGGTGCCAGATGGCATCTTTTTTTCATATAAAATTCATAGACGTGGCATTGTGAAAAAAAGCAGGATGTGATATGATAAAAGATGAAATTTATCAGGAAAGGCATATGCAGGGCATATGGTGGGTTTTATAAATGTTACAGGAAACAGAAAAAAAAGGTTTTTGGAAAAATACGCCGCAGGATGTGAAATATCTGATTCTTATTCTTGTTGGCTTTATGTTTCTTATTTTTGACCAGCATATCGTATGCAGCTGGCTGAATGGAATTTATCCGGCATATTCCGAATCTTCCGGAATTAATACGGAATTCCAGTTGTATACACTGAATTATCTCTTTGGTTTAAGCTACAATGTGTACGAGTACTCCATCGGGGAACTGGCATACAATATAAGAATCGATGTTTTTTCGGATTTCATCGGTTATATTCTGATTACCATGGGACTGTTGAAGCTGGCGAAAAAGACAAAGATTTTCAATGTTGCGGCAATGACATCCATCGGTGCAATTATTTTATATGTGGCAACAAGACTTCTTCCGTTCATGTTTAATGGGGCACAGCTCTGTTATATGTGTTTCTGGCTGATTATTGCCCAGATGGGACTGGATATCTGTATCGGTTATATGTTTGTTTACGGAGTCTGTGATCTGCTGTCCGGCTATCAGTATGTCAGGGACAGAAGGGCAATCGGCATCTCATGGTTTGCTTCTGTTGTCCTTAATATCACGGTTATGGTTGTCATGTGGATGGCTCCGATGATGAATGGTGCATTGCTTACTTTCTACAATATTTTTGATCTGGCAGTAAATCTGCTGTTCTTCTGGTTTGTATTCCGTGTAAGGGATTATATTCTGGGATATAAGCAGTCATAGGAGGAAAAAGATGAAAAGTAAGATAAAAGGAATTTATTTTTTTATTCTGGGAATTCTGGTGACAGGGATTGATATTAATATTGCGACAAAGATCAGCTATGGATTTCGCTTTGGTGTGAATGAAGGTGTAAAAAAAGGTTTTAATACTTATTTTCTGGAAGCACTGATCGGTGACCATTTCCGGATTGATATTTTGTTTAATCCGGCAGGTTATCTGCTTATATTACTGGGACTTGCATTGATGCATGGGAACCGGAAATATATGATGAATATGAAAGCAGCGGCCGTTCTTGGATTTGTGATAAGCACAGTAAAGACGATTTTTCCGTTTGTCCTGTCACAGTACAGTCTGTTTGGTCCGATCCTGTTCTGCTGTGTTGCAGAGATCCTTGTCATGCTGGTCATTATGTATTCTTTTACACTGGCATGCAAAAAGCAGGTGGATAATTTTAAATATCTGGAAGTAGGTAAGGATCTTACTTTTGCGACCGAATTATATGGATTTGCATCCGTTATCAAATATGTCATCATGCCATTTGCAGCCTTATACATTTATTTTGCAAGAGGGGCATATATCCTGACCATTGTGCTTTCCTGGGCGGCAGTCCTGTATTTTGTATACAAAACATTCAGGTATGTAAGAACACTGCATCTGTTTGAAAATGCAGAAAAAGAAGAGGAAAAATAATTGAAATTTTCAAATGTGTGTAAAAAATTTCAAAGTAGTTTAAGAGAAAACAAGACAGTTTTTTTATTATGTGCTATACTAATCATATGTGTTATTATTTCACTGGCAGTAATTATGGGCAGGAAGAAATTCGCTCCGGAAAACGGAAGATATGCCAGAATATACCAGAATGGCACGATAATAAGAACGATAGATCTGAGTGCAGTAGAAGAGCCTTACCAGTTTACCATCTGTGGAGCAGACGGTGAGGAAAATACGATAGAAGTAAAGAACGGAGAAATAGGTATGATCTCTGCAAACTGCAGGGATCAGATATGTGTAAAGATGGGATTCATCCATTCTGCGGCGATGCCCGTGACCTGTCTTCCGAATCATATTGTGATTGAGGTCGGAAGCAGCTCTGAGGAAAATGAACCCGATGGAGTGGCATACTAAAGACAGAACCGGATGAGGTAAAGAAATAGAGAATATTAAGGATTGACAATGCAATTCACAGCATGATATAATAAAATATATACAATATATAAAGACTGTGACGAAGACAGTAGCCGTTATAGGAACGTGACAGAGAGCCTGGCAGGGTGGGAACAGGTATTAGTACTATTATGGTGAAAATCACTTCTGAGTTTCCGCCTGAACGCAGCAGCAGTAGGGCAGGACGTAGAACCGACGTTAACGGAAATCATATAACCTGAGTAATTCAGAGTATGAGTGTAACAGGTGGTAACGAGAATTAACCTCGTCCTTTTACAGGACGGGGTTTTTATATTTTTATGGAAAATCATAAGATTTTTCCGGTATAAGGAGGTAAAAATGTTATACGAAAAAGTTTCCGCAGACATGAATTTTGTGGAAAGAGAAAAGAAAACAGAAAAATTCTGGAAAGATAATGACATCTTCAGAAAAAGTATGGAAAACCGCAAGGAAGGAGAAACCTATACTTTCTATGACGGCCCTCCGACGGCAAACGGAAAGCCGCATATCGGTCATGTGCTTACCAGAGTAATCAAGGATATGATACCGAGATACCGTACCATGAAGGGCTACATGGTACCGAGAAAAGCCGGATGGGACACACATGGACTCCCGGTTGAAATCGAAGTCGAAAAGAAGCTCGGACTGGATGGGAAAGACCAGATTGAAAATTATGGATTAGAGCCATTTATCAAAGAATGTAAGGAATCCGTATGGAAATATAAGGGGATGTGGGAAGATTTCTCAGGAACCGTAGGTTTCTGGGCAGATATGGACAACCCGTATGTAACTTATGACAATAATTTTATCGAATCTGAATGGTGGGCTTTGAAAGAAATCTGGAAGAAAGGTCTGCTTTACAAAGGATTTAAGATTGTACCTTACTGTCCGAGGTGTGGAACACCGTTATCTGCACAGGAAGTGGCACAGGGTTACAAGACCGTCAAAGAACGCTCTGCCATCGTAAGATTTAAGGTAACGGGCGAGGACACATATTTTCTTGCATGGACAACGACTCCATGGACCCTTCCGTCAAACGTTGCACTCTGCGTAAATCCGGATGAAACTTATGCGTTAGTAAAGGCTGCAGATGGTTATACTTATTATATGGCATCCTCACTTTTAGATACCGTACTCGGCAAACTGGCAGTAAAAGCAGATGAAGAAAATGGTGTGGAAGCAAAGCCAGCATATGAAGTATTAAAGACCTTCAAGGGAAAAGAACTTGAATACAAAGAATACGAGCCATTATTTATCTGTGCAAAGGACGTGGCAGACAAGCAGAACAAGAAAGGCTTCTTTGTGACCTGTGATAACTATGTTACTATGACAGACGGTACCGGTATCGTACACATCGCACCGGCATTTGGTGAAGATGATGCCAATGTTGGAAGAAATTATGACCTTCCGTTTGTACAGTTTGTAAATGGTAAGGGGGAACTTACAGAGGAAACCCCATTCGCCGGATTATTTGTGAAGAAGGCAGACCCGGAAGTAATCAAAAACCTGGATGCCAGAAACCAGCTCTTCGAAGCACCGCAGTTTGAACATGAATATCCACACTGCTGGAGATGTGATACACCACTGATCTATTATGCAAGGGAATCATGGTATATCCGTGAAACCGCAGTAAAAGATGACCTTATCCGCAACAACAATACCGTAAACTGGATTCCGGAATCCATTGGAAAAGGACGTTTCGGAAACTGGCTGGAGAACATTCAGGACTGGGCAATTTCCAGAAACCGTTACTGGGGAACACCGTTAAATATCTGGGAATGTGAATGCGGACATCAGGAATGTATCGGAAGCCGTGCAGAACTGGCTGAACGTGCAGGAGATCCGAAGGCTGCAGAAGTAGAACTGCACAGACCATATATCGATGAAGTGACATTGATATGTCCGGACTGTGGAAAGACCATGCACAGAGTACCGGAAGTAATCGACTGCTGGTTCGATTCCGGGGCAATGCCTTTTGCACAGCATCATTATCCGTTTGAAAATAAAGAATTATTTGAACAGCAGTTCCCGGCACAGTTCATTTCCGAGGCTGTGGATCAGACCAGAGGATGGTTCCATTCCCTGATGGCAGAATCCACACTGTTATTCAACAAAGCACCATATGAGAATGTTATCGTTCTGGGGCATGTACAGGATGAAAACGGACAGAAGATGAGTAAGTCAAAGGGAAATGCAGTAGATCCGTTTGAAGCATTGAATACACATGGGGCAGATGCGATCCGCTGGTATTTCTATATCAACAGTGCGCCATGGCTTCCAAACCGCTTCCACGACAAGGCAGTTACGGAAGGACAGAGAAAGTTCATGGGTACATTATGGAATACTTATGCATTCTATGTACTCTATGCAAATATTGATGAGTTTAATCCGTTAAACTACACACTGGAATATGACAAACTTCCGGTTATGGATAAATGGCTGCTTTCCAAGCTGTACAGTGTAATTGGTGAAGTGGACAATAATCTTGAAAATTACAGAATTCCGGAAGCTGCAAGAGCATTACAGGATTTTGTGGATGAGATGAGTAACTGGTATGTAAGACGTTCCAGAGAACGTTTCTGGGCAAAAGGAATGGAACAGGATAAGATCAATGCCTACATGACATTGTACACCGCACTGGTGGAAATCAGCAAGGCTGCAGCACCAATGATTCCATTTATGACGGAAGATATTTACCAGAACCTTGTCAGAAATATTGATAAGAATGCACCGGAAAGTATTCATCTGTGTGACTTCCCGACCGTAAAGGAAGAATGGATCGACAAAGAACTGGAAGACAATATGGAAAGAGTTCTGGATATTGTTGTTATGGGACGTGCGTGCCGTAACGAATCCAATATCAAGAATCGTCAGCCAATCGGACAGATGTATGTAAAAGCAGGATTTGATTTGCCTGATTTCTATAAAGATATCATTGCAGATGAGCTGAATGTAAAGAACGTAGAGTTCACAGATGATGTGAGAAACTTTACAACGTATGTATTTAAGCCACAGTTAAAGACGGTAGGACCAAAATACGGCAAGCAGCTTGGAGCAATCAAGACATATCTTGCAGGACTCGATGGAAATGCAGCCATGGATGAACTCGAAGCAGAGGGTGCATTGAAATTTATCGCAGGCGACGTGGAAGTAGAGCTTACAAAAGAAGATCTGCTGATTGAAATGACACAGATGGAAGGCTATGTATCACAGAATGACCATGGAATCACGGTCGTAATGGATACCAATCTGACACCGGAACTTCTGGAAGAAGGATTTGTGAGAGAAATTATCAGTAAGATTCAGACCATGAGAAAAGAAGCCGGATTTGAAGTAATGGATAAAATCAATATCTATGTCGATAAGAATGATAAGGTTATTGAAATTTTACAGAGAAATAAAGAAGAAATTACATCAGAAGTGTTGGCAAATGAGGTAATTTTTGGTAAAATAAATGGGTACTGTAAAGAATGGAACATTAATGGAGAAAATGTAGAACTTGGTGTTGAGAAACAGTAAGTGAAAGTATGCGGAGGTCATGGGACGGTCCCGGCACACGATTTTACCGGGGACTGTCTTATGACATTATAGGAGGTATCGTATGGCAGAATTGGGAACATTCTCAAAGGAAGAATTTAAGAAACAGGTAAAGGATTATGTAAAGGTAGTTTCAAGAAAGACAATCGAAGAAGCATCGGATTTAGATATTTACACAGGTGTTGCTTACGGTCTGAAGGACGTTATCATCGACCAGTGGATTGCAACTCATAAGGAATATGAGAAGAAAGATGCAAAGACAGTATATTATCTTTCTATGGAATTCTTAACAGGACGTGCACTCGGAAATATTATTATCAATTTATCCGCCTGCAAGGAAATCAAAGAAGCGATTGAAGAATTAGGACTGGATCTGAACGTAATTGAAGATCAGGAGCCGGATGCAGCACTTGGAAATGGTGGTCTGGGAAGACTGGCAGCATGCTTCCTTGATTCTCTGGCAACACTCGGTTATCCGGCATATGGCTGTGGAATCCGTTATAAATACGGTATGTTCAAGCAGAAGATCGTGGACGGATATCAGGTGGAAGTACCGGATGAATGGTTAAAGAATGGTAATCCGTTTGAAGTAAGAAGAGAAGAGTACGCGTGTGAAGTTAAGTTCGGCGGCTACACAAGATGGGTAAAAGGCGAAGACGGAAGAGAAAGGGTTGTTCAGGACGGTTATCGTTCCGTAAGAGCAGTACCATATGATCTTCCTATCGTAGGATATGGCAATAACGTGGTAAATACTTTAAGAATCTGGGATGCAGAACCGGTTCAGCACTTTGTACTGGATTCCTTTAACAAAGGTGATTATATCAAGGCAACAGAGGAAGAATCCCTGGCAAAGAACATAGTAGAAGTATTATATCCTTGTGATGACCATTATGCAGGTAAGGAATTAAGACTGAAACAGCAGTATTTCTTCGTATCCGCAAGTGTACAGACAGCCATTAAGAAATACCTTGATAATCATGATGATGTACGTAACCTTCCTGAAAAAGTAGTATTCCAGCTGAATGATACACATCCGACCATCTGTGTGGCAGAATTGATGAGACTGCTGATGGATGAGTATGATCTTACCTGGGATGAAGCATGGGCAGTCACAACAAAATGCTGTGCATACACAAACCATACAATCATGGCAGAAGCTTTGGAAAAATGGCCAATTGAACTGTTTTCAAAACTCCTTCCAAGATGTTATCAGATTATAGAAGAGATTAACAGAAGATTCCAGCTTGAAATCTCGGCAAAATATCCTGGAAATCAGGAAAAACAGAAGAAGATGGCGATCATTTATGATGGTCAGGTCAAGATGGCAAATCTTGCTATCTATGCAGGATTCTCTGTAAATGGTGTTGCAAGACTTCATACAGAGATTCTGAAGAATCAGGAATTAAAAGATTTCTATGAAATGATGCCGGAGAAATTCAATAATAAGACAAATGGTATTACACAGAGAAGATTCCTTCTTCATGGCGATCCATTGCTTGCAGAATGGGTATCAGGAAAGATTGGTTCCGAATGGATCACGGATTTAAGCCAGATTAAGAAGCTTGAAATCTATGCAGACGATCCAAAATGCCAGGCAGAATTCATGAATATCAAATATCAGAACAAACTGCGTCTGGCTAAGTATATCAAAGAACATAACGGTATCGATGTAGATCCTCGTTCCATCTTTGATGTACAGGTTAAGAGATTACATGAATATAAGAGACAGCTCTTAAATATCCTTCATGTTATGTATCTGTACAATCAGATCAAGGAACATCCGGAGATGGATTTCTACCCAAGAACATTTATCTTTGGTGCAAAGGCGGCAGCAGGATACCGCAGGGCAAAACTTACCATCAAACTGATTAACAGCGTGGCAGATGTAATCAACAATGATAAGTCCATCAATGGCAAGATCAAGGTTGTATTCATTGAGAACTACAGAGTATCCAACGCAGAGTGGATTTTTGCAGCAGCTGATGTCAGCGAGCAGATTTCAACAGCCAGCAAGGAAGCATCCGGAACAGGTAACATGAAGTTCATGTTGAACGGTGCTTTAACACTGGGAACAATGGATGGTGCCAATGTGGAAATCGTAGAAGAAGTAGGTGCGGAAAATGCATTTATCTTTGGGCTTTCTTCTGATGAAGTTATTAACTACGAGCAGCATGGCGGTTATGATCCGATGGAAATCTTTAACAACAACATGGATGTGAGAAAAGTTCTCATGCAGTTAATCAACGGTACTTATGCACCGGATGATTCAGAAAGATTCCGTGAAATCTATGATTCCCTGCTTACCAATAAATACGGCAGACCGGATGTATACTTCATCCTGAAAGACTTCGTATCTTATGCAGAAGCACAGAAGAAAGTGGAAGAAGCATACAAGAACGAAGCCGGATGGGCAAAATCAGCACTTTTAAATATTGCAAATGTAGGAAAATTCTCTTCAGACAGAACGATTGAAGAATATGTAAGAGATATCTGGCATCTGGAAAAAGTAAAAGTAGATATGGATAATGTAGAAGAATAATAAAATACAGGAAAGAGGAAGCTGCTTTAATGGAAACATTGAGGCGGGCTGCCTCTTTTTTTTCGGACATAGATATGGTACAATTAATATAGTATTCAAAATGAAGAGCATGGAAGAAGAATTTGGCGAAAGCAGGTGGAGCAGTGAAAAAGATAGTCAGTATTGGAAACCAGGGATTTGAAGATATCAGGATAAATGATAATTTTTATGTGGATAAGACGGCGTTTATAAAGGAATGGTGGGAAGCAAGGGATATCGTTACTTTAATTACCAGACCGCGCCGGTTTGGTAAAACATTAAATATGGATATGCTGAAATGTTTCTTTTCCAACAAATACGCAGGGAGACAAGATTTGTTTGAGGGACTTTCCATTTGGGAAGAAGAGAAATACCGGAAGCTGCAGGGAGAATACCCGGTGATATCCCTGAGTTTTGCAGATGTGAAACAGACAAATTATATCGATGCCGTAAAAATGATAAAATTTATCATTTCAGATGCTTTCAGGGAATACAGAGATATTATGCAGAGTGACAGATTTACAGAAACAGACAGGCAGCGGTTTGAAATGGTAAATCCAACGATGGATGACGTGACAGCACAGAGAGCCTTAAAGGAACTGGGAGGTTATCTGGAAACTTATTATGGCAGAAAAGTCATTCTGTTTCTGGATGAGTATGACACCCCGATGCAGGAGGCATATGTAGGCGGATACTGGGATGAATTTACCGCTTTTATCCGTAGTCTGTTCAACTCGACATTTAAGACAAATCCATATCTGGAACGTGCTATTATGACAGGTATTACAAGGGTGTCTAAGGAATCGATTTTTTCGGATTTGAATAATCTGAAAGTAATTACCACTACATCCAACTGCTATGAACAGTGTTTTGGTTTTACGGAGCCGGAAGTTTTTGAGGCATTGGACAGTTTTGGACTTTCGTCTCAAAAGCAGGCAGTGAAACAATGGTATGACGGATTTATCTTTGGAAATCATAAAGATATCTATAATCCGTGGTCTATTACGAATTTTCTGGGAGAGCAGAAGCTGAAAGCTTACTGGGCAGCGACAAGTTCTAATCATCTTGTTGACAGAATTATCCGAACTGCTTCTTCTGAGGTCAAAGAACAGATGGAAGACCTCCTGGAGGGAAAAGAAGTCGTGGTTACTTTTGATGAACAGATTGTGTTTAATCAGTTGGAGCAAAATGAATCTGCTATCTGGAGTCTTCTGATGGCGAGCGGATATCTCAAACCGGAACAGGTGGAATATCGCGGGGAGTTAATGAAACCATGGTACCATTTAAAAATCACTAATTTGGAAACCCGCGTTATGTTCTTTGAGATGTTTGCCGGATGGTTTCAGAATAAAGATGCGTCTTACAGTCATTTCATGCAGGCACTGGTTCAGGATGATCTGGAAGCCATGAATTACTTTATGAACCGCATGACAAATGCAACATTCAGCTACTTTGACGTGGGAGGAGATGGATATCAGCAGCCGGAGAAATTCTATCATGGATTTGTCCTTGGCCTGATGGCAGAACAGACGGAAAACTATATGATAAAATCAAACCGGGAGAGTGGATTCGGAAGGTACGATATCATGATGCTTCCGAAAAAAGAAGCACTTCCGGGAATCATTATGGAATTTAAAGTTCGGAGCAGCAGAAAAGAAAAATCTCTCGAAGAAACAGTTGGAGCAGCTTTACAGCAGATAAAAGAGAGAAATTATGATGCGGAACTGCTCTCTCTTGGCATTCCGGAAGAACGAATCCGGCATTATGGATTTGCGTTCGATGGAAAAAATGTACTGATTGGGAGCGATGGGGAAAATATACAATATTAATATATTTTCTGTGAGTTTTCAAAATTTTATAATTTCGTGTATAAATAGAACGAATGAAACACAATATATAATTGTGTTTCATTCGTTCTATTTATATTATCGGTACAATGGAAAAATACTTTAGATATTTTTTTATAAATTTACATTTAAAAATACAGTATCTTTGTCATCTTGTTCAATTCCCAGATATCGTTTGGTTATCTGATAGGATGAGTGATTATATATGTTCATTAATAAGGCAGGCTGAACACCCTGCTTCCAGGCATGATACCCAAAGGTTTTTCGCAGTGAATGACAGCTTACATTTTCCGGAAATCCGGCAAAAATGGCAGCCTTTTTTATAATACGGAATGCCTGGCAGCGGCTGAGCGGAGAATTTGTGCCTTTTCTGCTGCGAAACAGGTAACTGTTTTTGGTAAGTGAATTTCCGGTTTGTGAAAATATTAAAAACTCTGATAAAATACGGTTTAACTGCTGATTTATGACAATACGGTTTGGTTTTCCGGTTTTTTTTTCTTTTATTTCTATATGGTCTAATAGTTTAAGCGTATCAAAATCATAAACATCTCCCCATTTTATATGAAGAATATCATTAATACGCAGAGCAGTATTCAACCCCATAATAATTAATGTGTAATTGCGGAAATTACATTCGGTATCCCTGTAGTAATTTTTAAATGTCTGAAGTGCGTGTAAATCTCTGATTGGTTGTGTAGTATTCATTTTTTAGTCCTTTCTGTGTTTTGAATGAAACACAATTATATATTGAGTTGCATTCGTGTAAACAGGAAGGAGGAAAAGACAAGGATGTTAAGACTTACTGTTGGAATTGAAGACTATATCCAGATCAATGAGGATATAAAAATTATTTTTCTGGGCGGCAGTCAGAAGAATATGCGGGTAATGATTGATGCACCCAAAGAAGTAAAAATAGCAAGAGGAAAAGCTATTAAAAAACGTCTGGAAGAAAAAGCTTCACAATAGGTATTAACTGGTTTGTTTTGGATGGAAGATACAGGAAGAGGCCCTCTGTTAAAACAGAAAAAACAGATTAGTTTATATATATTTATTGATCTGTAAACGGAGTTACAGATTTATCACAAGGAGGTAAATTATTATGGTAGTACAGCACAATTTAACTGCGATGAACGCAAACAGAATGTTAGGAATCACAACAAATGCACAGTCTAAGGCAACAGAAAAGTTGTCATCCGGATATAAGATTAACAGAGCCGCAGATGACGCAGCAGGTCTTTCCATTTCTGAAAAGATGAGAAAGCAGATTCGTGGACTGGATAAGGCTTCTTCTAATGCGGAAGATGGTGTATCAGCAGTGCAGACAGCAGAAGGTGCTTTGACAGAAGTACATTCCATGCTTCAGAGAATGAATGAACTGGCAGTCCAGGCATCAAATGGAACGAATTCATCCACTGATCGTCAGGCAATTCAGGATGAAATTTCACAGCTGACAACAGAAATCGACAGAGTAGCGGAAACAACCAAATTTAATGAAAGTTATCTGCTCAAAGGCGATAATGCAAAAACAAAGAATGTATACATGGAAGGTCATGATGCAGGATTAAAAGGTACATTAACAGACAATTCAACATCGGCCACATTTACTGTAAAAGGTGGAGATTTGGATGCAGGAAAGTCTGTGACAATTGGTGGAAAAGAGTATACAATAGGTGCAACTGATGCAGAAGCCAAGAAAATGCTTGGTACAACATATGATGGATCGGTTAAGGCAAAAGTTAATGGTGTGGAATATACATTAGTAGATACTGCAGATCTGGATCAGAATGCAAATAAGCTGGATAAGACAGAGATGGAAAAGTTAATTGTTGCAGGTGCAACCGTCGAAGTTGGTGGAAAATCAGCTACAGTTTTAACGGATGCTAACACCGATGGAATAGATGATAATGATTCTTCTGTTATAACAGCAGCAAAAGCAGTCGAACTGATGACGACTGAGCTTACAGCGGCAAATAACATCGGAACAGTTGATCATGCGGCAACAGTAGCAAAAGGTGGAGCTTATGATGCAACAAATGGTGTAACATTTACTATTACAAAAGGTTATGCAACAGTAGCAGATAAATTATCCTTTAATCTGCATGTTGGATCTGATGCCGATATGACAAATAAGATCACGGTTGAAATTGAAACCATGAGTGCGAAAAATCTTGGAATCAAGGGATTAAATGTAGCAGATGAAACAGGTCTTGGTGCTACTTATGCAGTAGATGCAATAGCAGATGCAGTACAGAAGGTTTCAGAACAGCGTTCTGCTCTTGGTGCAGTACAGAACAGATTAGAGCATACCATTGCAAATCTTGATAATGTAGTTGAAAATACTACATCAGCAGAATCCCGTATTCGTGATACTGACATGGCAGAAACAATGGTTGAATACAGCAAGAACAATATTCTTGCACAGGCTGGACAGTCTATGCTCGCACAGGCAAATCAGTCAAATCAGGGTGTACTGTCATTACTTCAGTAAGGGAAAATACAATCAATATTTGAACAGCAGAGGGCAGCGGTTGAAACGCTGCCCTTTTTCCCACTTTAGATATTTTCTACAACAAAATCCTTCATAATTTGCTAATCATAAATTTAAAATTGCAAAAATCGTTAATAAGGTATATAATATGCTTATGATGATAATTAAGAAAGGAAATGTTGGAGAATGAATATGAGAGAAAAAGCAGAGAAGGGACAACCGATGACGATACGGACGAGTATCAGACGGAGCAATATGGTAATCATGCTGATTGTAGGAGTGATGATTATATGCAACGCGATTAATCTGTATCTGATTTACCACTATATGAACGAATTAAAGGCTGTTCTGGATGGAATGGCATCAGCCGCATTGTCATCCGATGTAACACATTATTTTAAACTGTTAGAAACCAGAGTAGTGACGGCCATGTTTACGAATCTGATTCTGGCAGCAGTTGTATGGGTATTTATACGCAAATCGGCGGAGAAGCTTGCAGATAAGATAGCACATCCGGTTTCAGTAGTTGTAAACTGGGCTTCCGCACTGGCACTTGGTTCGGCTCAGCTTGAGTTTGACGAGGAACAGTCCGATCTGGTGGAAACCAATGAGATGGTAGATGCATTTAAGAAGATGGCGGCAAGTATCCAGGAGAATGTCCATGTTGTACAGAGAGTTGCCGAAGGTGATATGACAGCCTTTGTTAATATCAGATCTTCACAGGACAGCCTTGCAAAGAGTCTGTATAAGATGGTGCAGACAAATGACCTTATGTTTAATGAGATCACACAGATTGCAAATGAAGTTGCCGAAGGTGCGACCGATATTGCAGAGGCAAGCGGAGCATTGGCAGAGAGTTGTACGGCACAGGCGCATACGATTTCAGATTTTAAGGTGGCTGTAGAAAATACAGGTAATTTATTAAGAGAGAATACTTCACGTCTGTCCCATTCACAGGAGATCTCAGCAGAGATTAAGCATGAAGTGGCAGAAAGTAAGGAAAAGATGGAAGAACTTCTGTCATCCATGACCGATATCACAGAGGCATCCAGAAAGATATCCACTGTTATCCAGACGATTGAGGAAATTGCGGACCAGACAAACCTGCTTGCACTGAATGCATCGATTGAAGCTGCCAGGGCAGGAGAAGCCGGAAAAGGATTTGCTGTTGTTGCAGGAGAAGTAGGAGCACTTGCGGCACAGAGTGCAGATGCAGCGGTACAGAGCCGCGCCCTGATTGAAGATACGATTTCCAAAGCTGCAAGAGGAAATGAGATATCGAAGCAGACATCGCTTACCTTTGACAAGATTGTGGACAGCATGGATGATATCTATCGAGTAACAGAGGAAATCAACCAGGCAGGTAAGGAACAGAGCAGCCAGCTTGATGTTATTGAGAAGGATATCCGTGAGATCGCAGAAGCTGTGGATGGAAATGCCGCAGCGAGCGAAGAAACAGCGGCATCCAGCGATATGCTGACGAAGAGTGCGGATGAACTGAGAGAAGCTATGAGTAAGTTCAATCTTCGTAAGAGAGAGCCCGGAAAAGCTTATATTCCACCGGAAAAGATGCATGATGAAGAATTCATAAGAGAAGCACAGGCAAATTATGAGAAGGCAGTAAAAGAAGGACTTGTTAAATAAACATAAGATAATGGCACAAAACGGGCAGTGAAGGCTGCCTGCTTTGTGCCACTTTTTCTATAAGCAGGGAAGGTATTCCCTATGATGAAGCAACAGGTAATCAGGTACGTTATTGGAGGGAAACGGGTATCGATCATCTGATAAAATGTGGGAAAAGACCTGTTGACTTATCGTTGTATTATAATATATGCGTGGTTTTGCGGAAGGTGCGTTAATTTTCATCAAAATTCAGATAATCAAGCGGATCGGCAGGTTCTGCGTTGCAAGTCATTTTCAGATACAGGTTAGCACCTTCCACACTGTAATATTTGGTAGGTTCTGAGATATATCCGATCAAATCGCCGACTGACACTATACTTCCTTCTTCCACCTGGATATCTTTCAGCTGTCCGTAAGTCAGTTCATAATTATCACCGATATCCATAGAGATGAAACGACCGGTTTCCTCATTATAGCTGTTGGCAGTTACGATACCATCGGCAGCGGCATAAACCGGAGAACCGATATTGCTGCGGATACATACGGCATCGCTTGTTTTATACATATCGAGGGTTGCAAAATAAGTGGTGGAATCCATGCTGAAATCAATGATAATATCATTTGTTTCCACGGGCCAGACAAGGACGCTGTTTGCTGTAAAAGAAAATGCGGAGGCAGGTGCATTGACAGAAGCATCCTCTTCTTTTGCCACAGTAGTCTGTTCCGTGGTGGGAACAGTGGCAGAAGTACTGTTGCTCTTTGTTGCGGAAGAAGTCAGTCCGGAAGGCTTTTCAGTGCTGCTTTCGGTGCTTTCTGCTGCATTGTCAGAAGAAGTGGTTGTTTCTTTCATAACATTTGCAGCGGCATTCTGAAGTTTTGTGCTGGTTTCGTCCAGCTCTGCAATCTGGGAAATACCGGAATCATTATTATCATTATTAGAAAGCATGATGCTTGCAGCAAGTCCGGAAAGTGCCATTACACTTACAATGGATAAAGCGATGATACTTTTGTCCTTGAAAAATCGTTTATTTGTATACATGATTACCTCCTGTTAAGATTAAGATGATAGAAAATAAGTATGTATTAGAAGTATTTCCTTTTGGAAAAATAATATTCTAAAAAATACAGATTTCCCAAAAACAGAATCTAACAGGAGATTTTGGATAAAATAACAGTTAAAATTACTGTATTGCAGAAATCATGGCATCTGTATAAAAATATTGAAGAATATCGGTATAATTTTTACCTTTTTCTGCCATTTTTTCAGCCTGGAAAAGGCTCATGCCATATCCACAGCCGACTCCTTTTGTAATAATACGAATGCCGCCGTTGTATTCGTCCAGTTCAAAACAGGCAGAAGAAAGATGAAAAATATTCATAAAATCGGAAACATCCAGGTCAGTTCCATTTATCTGGAGTGAAGTGACATAACCTGCATTATCGCGGGAAAGGATCTGTATGGAAGAGAGTGGATTGTCGGAAGAAATGGCAAGGTCAGGGGATGCAGCAGTAAATGTGTTCAAAAAGGAATCTGTGCTGAATACCGAAGTCTGGAGATAATCCGGAGATTCATAATCAAACTGACATTCGACAGGCTGCATATAGGATTCACTTCCCTGTCTGGTAGTTCCGCTGCTGACCGGGTGATACGGCGGATCGAGAAGTGTACCGTCAGAACTCAGGACAAGCATTGAAGTATTTTTTACGATTTTTCTTAATTTATTAAGATTGGCCTGAAAATCTCCGCCCCAGTCTGACTGCATATCGGAATACGAAAGATAAGGAAGGCCAAGGTTGGAAAATTCGATGGATGACTGGCCGGAAAGCCGTTGACAGACATAAGTTCGCAATACGATGGCAAATGCTTCAAGAAATGCTTCATTATCGTCAATAGAAGCCTGCCCCATTAACAGGCAGGGAAGAAATTCTTCCATATCATAGGTTTCCTTCGTATTTTCCGTGGTCAGAACAATGGAACGGCCCGAAGAGACAAAAGAAGTTTCCGGCCGGAAGCCTGATTTACTGCCAAAAACGAGAGTAATCACAGTTGGAAAACCGAAACAGAACAAGAGAATAAGCAGGGCAGAAAAGATTTTTTTCCGATAAATATGTCTGTGCATGTACACCTCCGTAAAAAACAAGCCATTTGGATTATTCTACTATATGTCCGGAGAAATAAAATGATGACACAAATAAGGCAATGACATCTGTCATTGCCTTAAGTTAAAGTTTTATAATCTAAGCAGCTTCGCCTGCGGGCGCTTTTTCCGGGAATAATTTCCCGAAGATGAATCTTACGACCGGACCGGCGAAGAAGATCTGCCATAAAAGTGCCATTGGGAAGTTTAAAACAGTGGTCTGGAACCATGCTGCGACCAGCTCTTTTCCAGGCTGTTTAAATAAAACGGTTGCGACCAGGCTCATGGTTGGACACATACATAAGACGATCATGCATGAGATGGCGAGTGTAATTACAAATGGACGATCGTTCGGTGTTACGATATGGAAAGCCATTGCTGTCGATAACTTTTCAACCACGAAAAATTCCAGGATAAAAGCAACCGGAAGCATAATGATAATCTCATGAAAAGCGAGAAGAAAGATTTCGTTCTTCATACCGCCCATATCCAGGCTGATGTTGTAGCAAATCATTCCATAGACCATAACGAAAGCCATGAGAATGGTAAAAATAATACTTTGTAATTTGTTCTTTGGCATAAGTTCCTCCTTAAAAACGGGTACAAAAAACACATGTGTGTTGTTCGTTATCAGCTGCACGCATGTGTCGTTTCCAATTATACCAAAGATTTATGTACATATTTTGTTGCTTTTTTATGTTCTGCGGCTTCTGCCGACAATTAAGTATTATAACATAAATGGAAAAAAGATCAAGTAAAAAGGACAGGAAAAAATTCCCTGTCCTCAGATTTGTTAAAAATGCTATAGTTCTATATTTTTCCTGGCCACATTTGGTACAATGCCGCCTGCTTTTAAGAGATTAAATTAACCGAAATATCTCTTTAATAATCCTTCAAATGCTTTGCCATGTCTTGCTTCGTCCCTTGCCATCTCATGAACGGTGTCATGGATTGCGTCGAGATTTGCCTGTTTTGCTCTTACAGCAAGGTCAGTCTTTCCGGCAGTAGCACCATTTTCAGCAGCTACTCTTAATTCAAGGTTCTTCTTTGTGCTGTTTGTTACGACTTCACCTAATAATTCAGCAAATTTTGCAGCATGCTCAGCTTCTTCGTAAGCAGCTTTTTCATAATACATGCCTACTTCCGGATAACCTTCTCTGTAAGCAACTCTTGCCATCGCAAGATACATACCTACTTCGGAACATTCACCGTTGAAGTTTGCTCTTAAGTCTTCCTTAATATCTTCGCTGACATCTGCAGCTACACCTACAAGATGCTCTGCAGCCCAGGACATTTCTTCGCCCTGTAATTCAAACTTATCAGCCGGTGCATGACAGACTGGACATTCAGCCGGTGCAGCATCTCCTTCGTGAACATAACCACATACTTTACATACATACTTTGCCATAATATTAATCTCCTTTTCTTTTAAAATGTTTTATTTATAAGTATTATAAACAATAATGATAATGATTACTGTTTTAATATAACATAAATTTCAGATTAGGTCAAGAGATAAATAAAAAAATTTATCATTTATTCTGTCCGGCTTCACCAGCGGCAAGACAATGCCCGCAGATGCCGTAAAACAGCAGAGATGCCGTAAAACAGCAGCTGGCTGCCGGTAACAACCCCGTTGAAATTATTTTCCTTCTTTAAGATATCATCGAGATGTACGGACTGCATGGAGAGATCCGTAATGCAGTGGCACTGGCTGCAGATAAAATGTGCGTGGGGAGAGGTGTCCCCGTCAAAATGATCGGAAGTGTCATTACAGCTTATCTTCAGAATAGAACCGTTTGTACTTAATTTTGTCAGGTTGCGGTAGACGGTTCCGAGACTCAGATTCGGCTGCGCTTCTTTTAAATGCTGATAAATCACCTCGGCGGTCGGGTGATCCTTGCGGGATTTCAGAAAATGAATGATGGCTTCCCGTTGTCTGCTGTATTTTGTTGTTCCCATAAAAATTCCTCCGGATAATAAATTTAAGATGCCAGGAGCAAAAACGTTCGTAAAATTATCATCATGTTAAATCCAGTATAACATATCACGGGAAGATGGCAAGAGGCAATTTTGGGTTTTGTCAGAACTGTTTTGTGAAAGTTATGTGAAAAATGAACTTTCTTCTTTTATTTTTTTTAAATTTGTGGTATAAAATTATAGGATATTATCAGATCAGATAAAATGAATGGGAATCTCAAAGAGTTTATATTAGTTTTTATTGAGAAAAGAAAGAGGTTAAGTAAAATGAAAAAGAGATTTATTGCTTTGGCACTCTGTGTCTGTACCGCATTTTCCATGGCGGCATGCGGAAAGGGAAAGACTGACACGAAGAGTTCAGAAGGAAGTATCAAGTTAGGAGAATATAAGGGGTACACCGTTGGCGAATCCGTTACACAGGTAGATTCAGCGGATGTTGACGAATATATTAATTCCATCCTGAAGATGTATTCTTCCACCAATGATGTGAAAGAAGGAACTACAGCAGAAGGCGATAAAGTAAATGTAACATATCGTGCAACCATGAACGGTGAGAGTGTGGAGAATTCCGCAGAAGGAAAGACGCAGACCATCGCACTTACCAGTGAAGGATTTGCCGTGGATGGATTTACGAATGGACTGATAGGAAAGAATGTTGGTGATACCGTAGAGATGGATCTGCAGTATCCGGGTGATTACACGGACAGCAACCTGGCAGGACAGCCGGTTCATTATTCCGTAACGATTAATTCCATCAGTGTAACATCTTTACCGGAATTTAATGATGACTTCGTATCCGAGCATTATTCCTTTGCAGGTTATACAACCGCAGCAGACTTTACGGAATTTATCAAACAGGAAATTTATTATATCCAGGTAAATAACATGATTTGGGATGATATTCTTGCGGCACAGACCGTAGAAAGTTATCCGGCAGATGAACTGAAGAGCTATGTTGACAGAAACAAATCACAGATTGAAAGTGCCATCACATCCTATGGATATACCATGGATGCTTATTATCAGGCACTTGAAAAGACCGAAGATGAGTTCAATTCAGAACTGGAAGATAAATGTAAAGAGATTGTGAAAGAAAAGATGTTTGTGCGTGCCGTAGCGGAAAAAGAAGGCATCAAATACAGTGAAGATGAAGCCACAAAATATGCGGCAATCTCAGGATTTACATCCGTGGATGACTTTAAGAAACAGTTAGAAGAGTACGGCGAAGAATTAGAATATTCTGTATTGTCCTATCAGGTACAGAACTTTATCTGTGACAGTGCAAAAATTGTTCCGGATGAAGAAACAACAGCAGGCGAGACGGCAGCTGCAGAAAGCACAACCGCAGCAGACACTGCCGAGACAACAGCTGAAGAAACAACTGCTGAAACCGCAGCAGAATAATTAATAACAGAATGGTCAGGACGGAAAGTCCCGGAACCGGTAAACAACATCCCCATGCAAAGTATGGGGGTGTTTTATGATATATCAGGGAAATCCCTGTTTAATAATTTTCAGATACAGGAGGAAAACAAATGCTAAAAACAATACTGGCTCAGGTCAGGCAGTACAAACTGGCGAGTATCCTGAGTATGGTCTTTGCGGCAGCGGAAGTAGTAATGGAAGTAATTCTTCCACTTTTGACAGCAGCAATTATTGACAAAGGCATCAGTGTAGGAGATATGGGAAAAGTCTATCTGTATGGCGGACTCATGATTCTGGCAGCACTGTTAAGCCTTTCCTTTGGTATCCTGGCCGGCAAATTCGCGGCACAGGCATCTACCGGTGTGGCATGCAATCTCAGGGATGCCATGTATGAGAATATTCAGACGTATTCATTTTCCAATATTGATAAATACAGTACCGCAGGTCTGGTAACAAGACTGACAACGGATGTGACAAATGTGCAGAATGCATACCAGATGATTATCCGTATGGGAATCCGAGCACCATTTACCCTGATTGCGGCATTGTTTATGTCGATGTTAGTCAGTGTGAAAATCAGTATGATTTTTGTAGTGGCGATTATCTTTCTTGGAATTGTACTGGCATTCATCATCAGTCATGCAACTCCGATGTTTGAGAAGGTATTCCGCAGATATGATGACTTAAATGCGAGTGTGCAGGAGAATATATCTGCCATCCGTGTGGTTAAGGCATTCGTCCGGGAAGATCACGAGAACCGGAAATTTACAACGGCGGCAGATAATATTTACAAAATGTTTGTTAAGGTAGAAAGTCTTCTGGCATTCAATAATCCGGCCATGATGATTACCGTATACGGAAGTATTCTGCTGATTTCATGGTTTGGTGCAAATATGATTACGGCAGGAAGCCTGACAACCGGTGAACTGACACAGTTATTCCAGTATGTCATGTCCATTATGATGAATCTTATGATGCTGTCCATGATTTTCGTCATGATTACCATGAGTGCGGCGAGCATCCGCCGTATTGCAGAAGTCATTGACGAACAGACGGATCTGATAAATCCGGAACATCCGGAATATGAAGTAAAGGATGGAAGTGTTGTCTTTGAACATGTAAACTTTGCATACAATAAGAAAAGCAGCAAACCTGTCCTTTCCGATATCAATTTAACGGTTCAGGCAGGTGAGACGATAGGTATTATCGGCGGAACGGGAAGTGCGAAATCCAGTTTTGTAAACTTAATCAGCCGTCTGTATGACGTAACGGAAGGAAGAATTCTGGTTGGTGGAAGAGACGTCCGTGAATATGACATAGAGAGCCTTAGAAATCAGGTATCCGTTGTACTTCAGAAGAATGAACTGTTCTCCGGCACGATTCTTGACAATCTCCGCTGGGGAAATGAAAATGCCACGGAAGAAGAATGTATCGCGGCATGTAAGATGGCATGTGCCGATGAATTTATCGAGAAGATGCCGATTAAGTACAATACATACATCGAGCAGGGCGGAAGCAATGTATCCGGCGGACAGAAGCAGCGTCTCTGTATTGCCAGGGCATTGTTAAAGAAACCGAAGATTCTGATTCTCGATGACTCTACCAGTGCGGTGGATACTGCAACCGATGCAAAGATTCGTAAGGCATTTGCGGAAGAAATACCGGATACCACGAAGTTTATTATTGCACAGCGTATTTCCAGTATTCAGGATGCAGACCATATCATTGTATTAGATGACGGAAAAGTTAATGGCTTCGGCACACATGAAGAACTGCTGGAAACCAATGAAATATATCGTTCCGTATACGAAGGCCAGACAAAAGGCGGCGGCGATTTTGATGAAAATTAGGAAAGGAGAATAGAGATGGCAGAAGAAAAGAAAGTAAAAGCTCCGGGTGGACCAGGCGGCCGTGGCCCGAAAGTAGAGAATCCTGGAAAAATATTCAAAAGATTATTCAGCTTTATGATGGAAAGCTATCGTATTCCATTCATTATCGTAGTGATTTGTATCATAGTTGCAGCATTTGCAAGTGTGCAGTCATCCATGTTTTCCAAAACACTGATTGACGAATATATTACACCGCTGCTTGGTGTGGACAATCCCGATTTTGGACCGCTGCTCAAAGGTCTTGCCAGCATTGCCTGTGTATATCTGGTCGGAATCGTTACATCCTACGTATATAACAGAATTATGGTAAATATTACACAGGGTACATTGCGTAATATCAGGGAGAAGATGTTCAAACACATGGAATCCCTGCCAATCAAATATTTCGATACACATGCACATGGTGATATCATGTCCATGTATACCAATGATATTGATACCCTGAGACAGTTAATCAGTCAGAGTATCCCACAGTTAATCAACAGTGTGATTACCATTGTCATGGTATTTATCAGCATGGTTATTTTAAGTATTCCGCTTACTATCCTGACACTGGTCATGGTTGCGGTCATGATGGTCTGCACCAGACATCTGGCAGGAAAGTCCGGAATGTACTTTGGAAAGCAGCAGAGAGACCTCGGAAAATTAAATGGTTATATCGAAGAAATGATGGGCGGACAGAAGGTAGTAAAGGTATTCTGTCATGAAGAAAAGGCACTGGAAGAGTTCCGTGAGTTAAATGAAAAACTCCGCGATAGTGCAAATAATGCCAATGCCTATGCGAATATCCTGATGCCTGTCAATGCACAGCTTGGAAATGTCAGCTATGTACTCTGTGCCGTAGTCGGAGCAATCCTTGCCATAGGCAGCGGTTCCGGGGTGGTTACCGTCGGAACACTGGTTGCATTCCTGCAGTTAAACAAGAGTTTCAACATGCCGATTACACAGGTCAGCCAGCAGTTAAACAGTGTGGTTATGGCGATGGCAGGTGCGGAAAGAATCTTCAATCTGCTCGATGAACAGCCGGAGACCGACGAGGGAACGGTTACACTGGTCAATGTGCAGGAAGATGCACAGGGAAATCTTGTGGAATGTGAAAAATGTACCGAAGAATGGGCATGGAAGACTGTCGATAAGGAAACCGGCAAGCCAAAGCTTGTGAAGCTGGAAGGCGACGTAGAATTTAAGGGTGTTGACTTCGGTTATACGGATGAAAAGATTGTATTGCATGATATCAAGATGTTTGCAACTCCTGGACAGAAGCTCGCCTTCGTCGGAAGTACCGGTGCAGGAAAGACAACCATCACCAACCTGATTAACCGTTTTTATGATATTCAGGACGGTAAAATCTGTTATGACGGTATCAACATCAACAAGATAAAGAAAGCAGATTTGAGAAGAAGTCTTGGTATCGTTCTTCAGGATACCCACTTATTTACCGGAACTGTTATGGAAAACATCCGTTATGGCAAGCTGGATGCAACGGACGAAGAATGTATCGCAGCAGCAAAGCTTGCAAATGCAGACAGCTTTATCACCAGACTGCCGCAGGGTTATAATACCATGCTGACCGGCGACGGTGCAAATCTGTCACAGGGACAGAGACAGCTGATTGCCATCGCAAGAGCAGCAGTGGCAGATCCACCGGCACTTATTCTTGATGAGGCAACCTCCAGTATTGATACCAGAACAGAAGCACTGGTTCAGAAAGGTATGGACGGACTGATGGAAGGCAGAACAACCTTTGTCATTGCACATCGTCTGTCAACCGTAAGAAACAGTGACTGTATCATGGTTCTCGAACAGGGAAGAATCATCGAGCGTGGAAACCATGAACAGCTCATGGCAGAAAAAGGAAGATATTATCAGTTATATACCGGATCTATCGCATAAAAAAACTCCCACGGAATTTTCCGCGGGAGTTTTTTATGCAACAATATTTCCCTTTGTATCAATCGTTACAACCCGAAGCGGAATGTCTTTCCCGCTTGCTTTTATGGCAGTTTTTATGGCATATTCCAGTCCGCCGCAGCATGGCACGATCATGCGGGTAACGGTAATACTTCTGATTTCATTTCCGGCAAAAATTTCCGTGAGTTTTTCAGAATAATCGATGGCATCCAGCTTCGGACATCCGATTAAAGTAACACGTCCGCGCAGGAAATCCTGATAAAAGGTTGGATGTGTGAATGCAGTACAGTCTGCCGCAATCAGTAAATCAGCCTGATGGAAATAAGGTGCTGTTACCGGGGCGAGTTTAATCTGTACCGGCCAGTTTTTCTTATTCAGTAAAACGGCATCTTCATCATAAGCGAGAGCTTCTCTTTCTTCAAAAGAAATCGCATTCATCGGACAGGCAGGAAGACAGTTTCCCAGTCCGTCACAGTAATCATCGCGCAGCAGTACAGCCTTGCCGTGGCGAAGTCCAATCGCCTGCTCATGACAGGCATTGACACAAAGTCCGCATCCGTTACATTTTTCAGTATCTATTTTTATAATTTTACGAATCATAAGAGTACCTCTTTCCTGTTTTTAAATTCACAACTTTCCCGTTCATTTTAGCAGAAAAGAAGAAAAAAGTATGTTGTTTTTACAACGAAATGGAAGGATTTGTGTCTTGACAACAGAGAGGAGATGGTACAGAATGGAATCAGAATTAATTAAAGAGGTGAACGCGATGGAGGTTTTACAGAAATCAAGATTGTTCCAGGGAATGAGTCCGGAGGAGATAAACGGGGTGTTTGGCTGCATGGATGCGAAGGAGCAATGCTATGAAAAGGGCAGTTTTATTGTGAATCAGGGGGACAGAATGACACAGCTGTATGTTGTGGTAAAGGGCATGGTGCATATCATCAAATCGGATTACTGGGGAAACCAGACGATTATGTCGGAGGCAGGGCCTGGGGAAATCTTCGGGGAGGCATATGCATGTGCGGGGGCAGAGTCCCAGGTGGCAGTCCGGGCGGTGGAAGATACTGCGGTATACCGTCTTGACGTTCATAAAATATTAACAGTATGTCCGTCATCCTGTGCCTGCCATAACCGCATGATTACAAATCTGGTATCTGCAATGGCACAGAAAAATATTCTTCTGACAGAGAAGATCGAGCATATGTCGCAGAGGACGACCAGAAAGAAACTGCTCTCCTATCTGTCGGCACAGGCACAGAAAACCGGTAAGGTCAGCTTTACCATTCCGTTTAACCGGCAGGAACTTGCGGATTACCTGTCTGTTGACCGGAGTGCCATGTCAGCGGAACTCTCAAGGCTGAAAGAGGAAAATATACTTGATTATCACAAAAATTATTTCATTTTCCGGTAGAACAATACCGGAATGAAATGCATATTAGGGCAAAATGTACAGAATTGAACTCTTAAAATATGAATATTTCATGAATAAATTGTGCATATTCACGAAAAAAACATTGACTATTGCATTACTGTAAAAAATATACTATGATAGCGGCATAAGGGAGTGATAAATGTACAAAAATATAACAGAAGGAGGATAGAAGAAATTATCTATGTACAAATATCACAATGCAAAAGTGTATAATAACTAGATAATTGTGAAAGGTAACTGTGAAAGGGGATTGGAACAGAGACTAAAATGTATTGGAAAGGAAGCTTAGTAATGAGAGTTCAATCACAGAGAAAGCATGGCAGAAAAGCTGCAGCTTTAGTAATGGCAACAGTGTTCGCATTCTGCGGATTACAGCCGGGAAGTATAGCAATGGGGGCAGCAAGTTCATCAGGCACATCAGCCACAACAAGGATATCAGTTCATGATCCATCCGTATTTTATGATTCATCCAATGGAAAATATTATATTTATGGTTCGCACATGGCACAGGCATCGTCCACAGACCTTAGAAGCTGGTCGGCGGAAGGAACGCAGGGATATACCAATAATACCGTGTATGCAAGTGAGAATGTAGAAGGAGTTTACTATATTCAGAATAAATACAGCGGATTATACCTGGATATTGAAAACGGCTCTTCCAGCAATGGAGCAAATGTGCGCCAGTGGTCATACAATGGATCCGATGCACAGAAGTTTAAATTCGTATCGCTTGGGGACGGATATTATTACATACTGACCGGTGCGTCCGGTTATAAGAGCTGCCTGGATGTGGACAGCGGTTCAGCAAGTGACGGGACAAACATTCTCCAGTGGGAATACTGGGGCGGAGAGATGCAGAAATACCGCATTGTCCAGCAGCCGGATGGCACTTATGCAATTCTTACAAAAGCAAGTGGATGCAGTTCAGGACTGGATGTATATGACTGGTCATCGGAAGCCGGAGGAAATATCAATGAATGGAATTACTGGGGCGGAGAATGCCAGAAATGGAATCTCGTAGAAGCAGAGAAAAACAGTGGAAGTACAACTTCAGCAACAGGAGAAGCCTTAGAAGATGCACTTGCATCCTCTTTCCTCTGGGCAGGATATAATGATTCGGACTGCTCCGGCGGATATGGGGTATGGGCACCGGATATTATTTATAATCCTTCCTATGTATGGAATGATGGAAGTAAAGGTGCATACATGATGTACTACTGTACTTCATCCACATACATCCGTTCCTGTATCGGATATGGTGTGTCAAAGTCAGCACAGGGACCGTTCTCCTATGTAGATACCGTGATTTATTCCGGATTTACCAAAGGGGATAACAATGTGACCACGACTTCGTCACTCGGAACAAAAACTGTAAATACAAACTATGCAAATACAAATATTCCGAAGTTAATCAGTGAGGGCAGATTAAGCTCAACAAGAGGCGGCTGGTTTAATAGTGCAGGAAATTACAACAATTCCTTATTCCCGAACGCAATCGATCCAACCGTATTATTTGATGCAAGCGGAAATCTCTGGATGACTTACGGCTCCTGGTCAGGCGGAATCTATATTCTGCAGCTTGATCCTGCTACCGGTCAGCCAATCTATCCAAAGACAAACAGCGGCAACACGGACGGATATTTTGGAACAAGAATTGCCGGAGGCTATGGAAAATCAGGAGAAGCACCATACATTTTATACGATTCAGAAAGCGGATATTATTATTTATATGTAACTTACGGATGGCTGGGTGTAGACGGCGGATATCATATCAGAATGTACCGTTCCAAAACCATTAACGGAAACTATGTGGATGCAGCAGGAAATTCAGCTATCTTCTCATCTTCTACAAGCCAGGCAACCAGAGGAATCAAGGTATTTGGAAATTATGATTTCTCCACATTAAGTACGGACGGTTATAAGTCCGGCGGACACAATTCCGCAATCATTGACACGGATGGACAGAGATATCTGGTATATCACACAAGATTTAACGGTGGAACAGAATACCATGAAGTGCGTGTGCATCAGCAGTTCTTAAATGAGGACAACTGGCCGGTAACAGCGGTTTATGAATATCTGGGAAGCAGTATTTCAAAGACTGGTTACAGTACATCCGATATGACAGGAACATATGAATTTGTAAATCATGGTACGGATGCATCCACCAAAAATGTAGGCATGTTAACGACACAGTCCGTTACCTTAAACAGTGACGGCACGATCAGCGGGGATTGCACCGGAACATGGCGCTACACAGCAGGAACTTATTATTGCCAGATGAAGATAAATGGTGTAGTATACAAGGGTGTATTTTACAAACAGAAGGATGAATCTGCAAGCCATAAAGAAGTGATGACATTCTCACTGATTGGAAAAAATAATGAAACCATCTGGGGAACAAAGACAACCGCATCACTTTCCAGCGTAGAAGGAACATTCTATATTAAAAACGCATTTTCCGGATTATATCTGGATGTAGCAGATGGAAGCAGCAGTAACAATGCAAATATACAGCAGTGGGCATTTAATGGATTTGATGCACAGAAGTTTAAGATTGTATCGAATGGAAATGGATATTACCATATTCTGACCGGTGCATCCGGTTATACCAAATGTGTGGACGTAGCAGGAAAGAAAGCTACGGATGGCGCAAATATTCTCCAGTACACATATAAGGGAAGCACAAACCAGCAGTACAAGATTGAACTGCAGTCCGATGGAACTTATGCCCTGCTGACAAGAGCAAGCAACTGTGCATCCGGTCTGGATGTATATGCATGGAGTACGGAATCAGGCGGTAATATTAACCAGTGGAATTACTGGGGCGGACAGTGCCAGAAGTGGATACTGGAGCCAGCCGGCTGATCGATGATATACAGTCAGCAAGGAGATTAGGATAAGATGGAAAGACAGATTCACAGTATGGATGAGATATCGGACGGTAAGTTATATGGTCTGAATGATATGGTTAAGGCGGATTGTCAGGATTGCCGGGGATGTTCGGCGTGCTGCCGCGGCATGGGAAATACGATACAGCTGGATCCTTTCGATATCTGCAGGATGGAAAACGGACTTGGAAAAGTTTTTGAAGAACTTTTACAGGAATCTGTGGAACTGACGGCAGTGCAGGGAGTGATTCTTCCGAGTATCCGGATGAATGGTACAGAGGAGAAATGCAGCTATCTGAACGCAGAGGGAAGATGTACGATTCATCCGTTCCGTCCAGGCATATGCCGGCTGTTTCCGCTGGGAAGGATCTACGAAAATGGTGGATTCCAGTATTTTCTGCAGACCGGGGAATGCCGGATGGAGAACAGGACGAAGGTAAAAGTCCGGAAATGGATCGATACCGGAGATTTAAAACGATACGAGAAATATATCTGTGACTGGCATTATTTTATCAAAGAACTGCAAAACCAGTGTATGACAGGCGAGGAAGGCCATATGAAGAAGGTCAGCATGACAGTGCTGCAGGTATTTTATCTCACACCATATGATGGAAATCTGGATTTCTATGAACAGTTTTACGACAGAATGAATGTCTGTCAGAGAGAACTGGCAATATAAAAACAAAACACAACAGGGCCATGCCATACCGGCATGGCTGTCTGTGTTTCTTTAAAAAATCTTGACTTTTATACTTAAACCAACTAAACTATAAAAGTTGCGATAGTTTTAAGTATAAAGGAGAAATATGGAATTATTAAATTTAGAAGAAGATATCATTGACAAGAGAATTGTAAGAGCAGTAAAAGAAATGGGATTTAAGCAGTTTTCCCCGATTCAGGAGCAGTCCATTCCTGAAATCCTCAAAGGTAAGGATGTAATCGGACAGGCACAGACCGGAACAGGAAAAACAGCAGCATTTGGTATTCCACTTCTGCAGATGATTGATCTGGAAGTAAAGGGAACACAGGCACTTGTGCTTTGCCCGACCAGGGAGCTTGCCATGCAGGCGGCAGAAGAAATCAGAAAATTCGCAAAATATATGTCAGGAATCCGTGTACTGGCAGTATACGGTGGACAGGAGATATATAAACAGATCAAGGCATTAAAAGGAAATGTACAGATTATTGTAGGAACTCCGGGACGTGTCATGGATCATATGAGAAGACATACGATAAAACTGGACAATCTCCAGATGGTAGTATTAGATGAAGCAGACGAGATGTTAAACATGGGATTCCGTGAGGATATGGAGCAGATTCTTTCCCAGATCAAACAGGAACATCAGACCGTTCTGTTTTCAGCAACCATGCCAAAGGCAATTCTGGATATTACTGGACAGTTTCAGGATCATCCGATTCTGATCAAAACAGTGAAGAAGGAATTGACGGTACAGGCAATTAAGCAGTGCTATTATCAGGTCAGAAAAGAAGATAAGAAGGAAGCGACGGCACGTTTGCTGGAATATTATGCACCAAAGCGCACGCTGGTATTCTGTAATACAAAAAGAATGGTGGAAGAACTGGCAGAAGATTTGAAGAAACGTGGATTTTTTGCAGAAGGACTTCATGGCGATCTGACACAGAATGTCAGGGACAGAGTCATGGATTCATTCAAGAACGGAACTACACAGGTATTGATTGCGACAGATGTAGCAGCGAGAGGAATCGATGTGGACGATGTGGAAGCCGTTATTAACTTTGACGTACCACAGGATATTGAATACTATGTACACAGAATCGGAAGAACAGGAAGGGCAGGACGCTCCGGACGTTCCTTTACACTGGTGGTAGGAAAAGAAATCTACAAGATTCGTGATATTGAAAAAATCTGTAAATCAAAGATGAATGAGAGAACCATTCCGGCAGCAGCAGATATTGAGATGGTAAAAGCAAAGAAGATTCTGAATGATGTTTCAGCGGTTATGAATGAGAAAAACCTCAGAGATACCACAAAGATGATCGAGGCACGAATGGCAGAAGAGAACTGCACTGCGCTGGAACTGGCAGCAGCATTTCTGAAGCTTCATCTTGGCGAAGAAAAAGAAGACATTCCGGTTGATAAGTATATGGCAAAGAAAAAAAATGTAAAATATCATGACGGATGGGAGTCAGGAAAGAGAAAAAAAGATGGAAAAAGAGGGGTTCCTTTTTATGCAATGAAAAAGAAGAGGAACTCTGGAAAGAGAGGAAGTTTTGAGAAGAAAGTGGAAAGAAGCCGTTAGTTTTCTTATGACTGCCGTTATGACGCTAACGGCAGTGGGTTTTACAACAGACACAACTGCACAGGCGGCAGATTTTGCAACGGGAAGTAAAGTAAGCAGAACAACTGCGAGAGTGGCAGTGCATGATCCGAGTGTTGTGGACGGACAGGACGGATATTATTATATCTTTGGTTCACATATGGCATGGGCAAGATCAAAGGATTTGCTGAACTGGTCCACATTTACTACTAACATCAACAGTAATTACCGCACGATTTTTGCAATACCGGGAAGCTGGGCAGCAAGAGGCGGCGGAAGCTATGATATCAGTGGAAATCTCTGGGCACCGGATGTTATTTACAATAAGAAGATGGGAAAATGGTGTATGTACATGAGTGTGAACGGAAGTGACTACTGTTCTTCCATTGCACTTGCAACCGCTGATAAAATAACAGGTCCGTATACCTATCAGGGAACCGTTGTATATTCCGGTTTTACAAACAGTTCTTCCAGAAGTTATACTTATACGGATTATCAGAAAGCAACGGGCAGCACGAATATTAGCCGGTATCTTTCCGGCGGTAACTGGAATCTGCAGTATGGAACAAATGCCATTGATCCATGTGTCATCTATGATGAAAACGGTGATTTATGGATGTCATATGGTTCCTGGTTTGGCGGCATTTATATGCTGAAACTGGACGAATCCACAGGACTGAGGGATTATTCCTATACCTATACAACGAAAGCAAACAAATCCGATGCATATATGGGGCTGAAGCTTGCAGGCGGTTACGGACAGTCCGGGGAAGGCTCTTATATCGTGCATGATGAAGAAAGTGGATATTATTATTTATATCTTTCTTATTGTGGATTAAATGCTACGGATAATTTTTCCGGATATCATCTGAGAATGTACCGTTCAAAGGATATCAAAGGACCTTATACGGATGCGGCTGGCAATAATGCGATATATACTTCTGCATCAGAAAATCAGTCCGTACACGGGATCAAATTATTTGGAAATTATGCATTCCGTTCGCTGGGTGGAAATGGTGAAAACAGTGCAAACGGCTATATGTCCGGCGGGCATAACTCTGCATTTATTGATGATGACGGGAATCATTTCCTGATTTATCATACCCGATTCAATGTCGGTCAGGAATGGCATGAAGTGCGCGTGCATCAGCAGTTCCTGAATGAGGACGGATGGACTGTGACGGCACCATATGAGTATCAGGGAAGTAAAATCAGCGAAACAGGATATTCACGGGATGAAATAGCAGGATGTTACGAAATTATTAACCATGGACTTGCAGCAACAACAGAATACACCGGAATGCTGGAAACGAAAAAAGTAATCCTTCTTGGAAACGGCACGATTGCCGGTGATGTGAGCGGAAGCTGGAGTGAAAAAGAAGGCAGCTATTATGCAACGATGAATGTGGATGGTGTGGAATACAAAGGTGTATTTTTCAAACAGTATGATGAATCTGCTTCCCATAAAGAAGTAATGACATTTTCCCTGATTGGAAATGATAATACATCCGTCTGGGGAAGTAAAATCTCCGGAAATACCACATTGATTAAGCAGGGAATTGATACATTGTTTGCAGGAAGTGTGACAGGAAATATCGAAATTCCATCTTTTGGGGAAAATAAAGTAACATTTTCCACTGATTCGGAATATCTGAAAGTAAATGATGACGGAACAGAGCTGGTTTATTCGGCACCGGAGAAAGATACCGCTGTTACCGTGACGGCGAAGATTGCCGCAGGCAGCAGCACCATCAGTTATTCTGTAAAAACACTGGTAAAGGGTTATCAGAATACCGATATGACAGAACAGCTTCTGGCATATTACAGTTTTGATGGGGCTTCCATCGGGGAAGATGCTTCCGGGCAGAAGAATCATCTGACCGCATACAATACAACAAAGACAACTGACAGTGAAAGAGGCAGTGTGGCATATTTTAATGGAAATAATGCTTATATGAAGCTTCCGTCATCTGTGACAGATACGGACAGCTTTACCTTCATGGCATGGGTAAAATCTTCCGAGAACCGTTCCTGGGAGAGAATCTTTGACTTTGGTGACGGAGAAGGTAATTCACTGTTCCTAACCACGCACGGCTATACACCGGAATGCGTGCGTGCAAGTTATGCCGTAAACAGCGAGGAAATAAAAGCAGATTCCGACAGTATTCTGACTACCGGACACTGGGTAAATCTTGCAGTAACCATAGATGCAGTCAATAAAAAGATGGCATTATATATCAATGGAGAATTCGTCAGCCAGACAGCATTGACATCCAATCTTACCGACAGCTTTAAAGGTACGAAAAATTATCTTGGAAAAAGCCAGTATAATGCAGATGTAAACTTCAGAGGATATATGGATGATGTGGCAATATTTTCCAGTGCGTTAAGCAGTCAGGAAATCAAAACATTTATGGCAGATGCCACGGACAAAGAGGTAAAAACAGTGGATCAGAAAGGCACGTTCCTTTCCGTGGCATCCGGCAGTTATCTGGATTTCGGCAGTACGGATGTAAGTTCTGCAAATCCAGCCATTGCATATGTATGTAAAGATGGTACGGTCAGAGCCGTATCGGACGGCGATGTCAAGATAACGGCAGGCGGACATACCATGAAACTGCGTGTCGAGAAGCAGACGGGAATCAACTACGGCGATGTCAACCAGGACGGCAGTATCGATGTACTGGACATGGAAGATATCCAGAAAGACCTTCTCGGAATCCGCAGCCTTACCGGACAGGCAAGAAAAGCTGCAGGACTGGACAGTTCCGATGGAACATTAAGTGTACTGGATATGGAAATTATCCAGAAACATCTGCTGGGAATCGGATGGATCCTGGAATAGAATATTGAGATATAAGAAAAAGAGTCATCCCTGGATGACTCTTTTTTTCGCGAAAATATCTATATTTCCTAATGTTTTAATTTCCCTAAGAATTCCCTCATTCTGGTGTGTTCGGACTGGAAGACTTCTTCCGGTGTGCCTTGTACGGCGATGACACCTTTGTCCATGAAAATAATGCGGTCAGAGATATTTCTGGCAAATTCCATTTCGTGGGTAACGATTACCATGGTCATTTTTGTCTCGGCAAGGGATTTGATGACCTTTAAGACTTCACCGGTCAGCTCCGGATCCAGTGCGGAGGTCGGTTCATCGAAGAACAGTACCTTTGGATTTAAGGCAAGGGCTCTTGCGATGGCAACACGCTGCTGCTGTCCGCCGGAAAGCTGACATGGATAATAGTCCGCTTTGTCGGCAAGTCCCATTTTATCCAGCAGTTCCATGGCTTCTTTTTTTGCCTCTTCTTTGGGACGTTTCTGAACGTGTACCGGTGCATCCATGACATTTTTTAATACGGAAAAATGCGGAAACAGGTTAAAGTTCTGGAACACCAGACCAAAGACACTCTTGATTTCATTCAGTTTCGCATTTTTTGCATATACAGTCTTTCCGTTTACGATTGTGGCTGCGGATTCCCCAATAAAGGATAAATCACCACAGTCCATGGTTTCTAACAGGGTCGCACAGCGAAGCAGTGTGGACTTGCCCGAGCCGGAAGGACCGATGATGGACACTACTTCGCCCTGATTCACCTGAAAAGAGATATCTTTTAATACTTCCAGGTCATCAAAGGATTTTTTTACATGATTCATTTCAAGATATACCATAACATCCTCCTAGCGGTAATAACTCATACGCTTTTCGATTCTTTCCATAATGAAAGATACGAGAAGATTAAATACATAGTAAAATACGGCTGCGATTGCAAACGGCATCAGCGTGGTCTGTTTTGCTGCAATCTGCTTGGCAATACTGAACATTTCCAGATAAGACAGAGAAAAAGCCAGTGAAGTATCCTTAACCAGAGTAATGATTTCATTTGTTACCGATGGAAGAATCATCTTGATAACCTGTGGAAGAATAATCTTTACAAAGGTCTGGACCTTGTTATAGCCGAGCATTTCCGCCGCCTCGTACTGTCCTTTCGGCATGGCTTCAATACCGGAACGGTAAATTTCTGCAAAATAGGCGGAATAATTAATCACAAAGCCGACAATGATTGCCGGATATCTCCAGTTTCCGATGGACCAGCCGAACAGGTAGTAAGGGAAGAAATATACGACCATCAGCTGCAGCATCAGAGGTGTGCCACGCAGTACGGAAATATAAAATTTTGTAAAATATTTAACTGGTTTTATTTTGGACATTCTGCCAAAAGAAACCAGAAGTCCGAGGGGCATGGAAAAAATCAGTGTCAGAAAAAATATCCCAATCGAACGGCCCATGCCTATTGCCATCTGGGAGAGCATTATTGAAAAAGTCATAATAAAACTCCTTTAATTTTCCAGGCAGACCATATCGCTTAATTCATATTTTTCTGCCAGTTTATCAAATGTACCATTTTTCTTTAAAGTGTGAAGTGCTTCATTTACTTCCTTGCACAGGCTGTCATTGCCCTTCTTGAAGCCGATGGCATATTTTTCTGCATTTAAGTGTTCATCCAGAATGATGTATTTGTCATTGCCGCGGGATTTGATCTGGTATTGTGCAACACCGATATCCATGGCGATCGCATCGACAGAGCCTGCTTCCAGTTCCACAAAAGCCGTGTTGTAATCGGCAAACTCCTGCAGTGTCTTAAAAGTATCTGCCAGTGCCTTCTGACCACCATCCTCGGAGCTTTCCAGTACATCAAGTGCGGCAGAAGCAGCCTGTACACCAACGACTTTTCCTTTTAAATCCGTAAGCTTTGTAATATCAGCAGATTTCTTTGTAACAATTACCTGGCTGTTATCCACATAGGCATCGGACCAGGTATAAGAATCCTCTCTGCCGTTCATGGTAAATCCATTCCAGATACAGTCAATCGAACCGGAATTTAATTCGTTATCCTTATTATCCCATACAATCGGCTGCTTCTTCAGCTTCCAGCCCTTTAAGTCGCAGACAGCCTGTGCCAGTTCCAGGTCAAATCCGGTGTAGTCCCCATTGTCATCCATATATCCGTAAGGCGGATACTCAGCATCGAATCCTACCGTAAAAGTCTTGCTGCCGGACTTATCGTTATCCTTGCCGCAGCCGGTAAATAATGCTGCCGTCATTGTCAGTGCCAGTATACCGCATAAAAATTGTTTCTTCATATTATAGTACCTCTTTTCCTTTTTCTGATACAACATTGCCTGTTTCAGGCAATAGTATAATCTTAGCATACCGCCTGTTTTGTGTCAACAAAGTAATTCGTTAATATGCTAAATTGCTTTATAAAATTTAACACAGATTTTTCAAAAAAAGATTGACGAAGAAAATATTTTGTGTATAATAATATCGTTTGGTTTAGTGCTACTAAACTTTTGGTTTACTATATGGTGCATCTGTGGAAATGCAGAGATTGCGAGGAAACTATTATGGATATAGGAAAAAAACTTAAGGGATTAAGGATAATGAAGAACCTTACGCAGGAAGAACTTGCGGACAGGGCTGAATTGTCCAAAGGATTTATTTCGCAGATTGAAAGGAATCTTACCTCCCCGTCTATTTCGACACTGATGGACATTCTGCAGTGTCTGGGAACGGATTTAAAGGAATTTTTCAGTGATTCGGAGGATTCCCAGATTGTATTCCGGAAAAACGATTATTTTGAGAAAACGGACGCGGAATTAAAGAATACCATTCAGTGGATCATTCCCAATGCCCAGAAAAATATTATGGAACCGATTCTTCTGACACTTGAGAAAGGCGGACAGACTTATCCGGACAATCCCCATGAGGGGGAAGAGTTCGGTTATATATTATCGGGAAGTGTGGAGATACATATCGCCAGCCAGGTATTTAAGGCAAAGGCGGGAGAATCCTTTTATTTTCAGCCGAAATACAAGCATTACATTGCATCGCCAAATGGTGCGAGGCTGATATGGGTAAGTTCTCCGCCGAGTTTTTAGACGACGGGACAGACAGAGCAGACATGGAGGAATTATGCATAGCAATAGTAATAAAATAATTGAATTAAAACATTTAACCAAGAATTTTGGGGAACAGCAGGTTTTAAAAGGAATTGACTTAAATATATATGAAAATGAATTTCTGACACTCTTAGGTCCGAGTGGATGCGGAAAGACCACGACACTCCGTATCATTGCCGGATTTGAAGAGCCCAGCGGCGGAGAAGTGCTTTTCCACGGAACGGACATATCCAGAGTGCCGGCATTCAAACGTGAGGTAAACACGGTATTCCAGAAGTATGCCCTGTTTCCGTTCCTGAATGTATATGATAATGTAGCATTTGGATTAAAAATCAAGAAAAAAGATAAAAAAGAAATAGATGAGAAAGTTAAGAAAACTTTGAAGCTGGTAGGACTGGAAGGGTTTGAGAAACGTAATGTAACCCTGCTTTCCGGCGGACAGCAGCAGCGTGTAGCCATTGCGAGGGCATTGGTCAATGAACCGAAGGTACTGCTTCTGGATGAACCACTCGGAGCATTGGATGCAAAACTCAGAAAAGAAATGCAGACAGAGCTGAAAAAGATTCAGAAAGAAGTCGGAATTACCTTCATCTTCGTCACACACGATCAGGAAGAAGCACTATCCATGTCAGATACGGTCGTAGTCATGAATGAAGGAATTATCCAGCAGATCGGCAGTCCGGTAGACATTTACAATGAGCCGGAAAACCGTTTCGTTGCAAGTTTTATCGGAGAATCTAACATCATCGAAGATGCAGTAATGAAAAAAGACCTTCTGGTGTCTTTCGATGGATTTGATTTTGAATGTGTGGACAAAGGCTTCAAGGACAACGAAGAAGTCGAAGTGGTATTAAGACCGGAAGATATTGATATCGTGGATGTGGAACACAGCAAAATCAAGGGAACGGTAAAATCCATCATCTTCAAGGGTGTCCATTATGAAATCGTGGTAGAAACAAAGGACAGGGATTATCTGATTCATACAACCGATTATTTTGAAGCAGGGCTGAATGTGGGACTTACCTTCGGACCGGAAGATATCCATGTTATGTATAAAATGCAGTAAAGACTGAGTTGGAATTACCGAATGGAATTAAATAGGTAATTGCGAAACTCAT
>FR900121.1 GCA_000437755.1 Roseburia sp. CAG:303 | reverse complement strand
AAATCCCCTTGTATACAAGGGGATTTTGTTCTATAATAATTATATATGCGTAATCATTGAGCAAGAAAAAAATTAAGAATACAGAAAGGAGATTTTAACTATGGCATTCATAGACAAAATCAAGGAACAGGCAAAACAGAACAAGAAGAGAATCGTTCTTCCGGAATCTATGGACCGCAGAACATTTGAGGCCGCAGCAGAAGTTTTAAAGGACGGAATTGCTGATCTGATCATCATCGGTTCTAAGGAAGAAGTAGAGAAGAACAGCGAAGGACTTGATATCACAGGTGCAACTATCGTAGATCCTGCAACAAATCCTAAGACAGCAGAGTACATAGATCTTCTTGTGGAATTAAGAAAAGCAAAGGGAATGACAAAAGAAGCAGCAACTGATCTCTTAATGAAAGAATATATGTTCTATGCCTGCATTATGGTTAAGGCAGGCGATGCAGACGGAGTTGTTTCCGGAGCATGCCATTCTACTGCAAACACATTAAAGCCGGCATTACAGATTATTAAGACAAAACCGGGTACAAAGCTTGTATCAGCATTCTTCTTAATGGAAGTTCCAAATTGCGAATTAGGCGAAAACGGAACATTTGTATTTGGTGACTGTGGATTAAATCAGAATCCGAATCCGGAAGAACTTGCAGCAATCGCCGTATCTTCCGCGGAAAGCTTTAAGGCACTCGTAGGAGTAGAACCTAAGGTTGCCATGTTATCCCATTCTACAAAGGGAAGTGCAAAACATGCAGATATCGATAAGGTTGCAGAAGCTACAAAGCTTGCAAAGGAAATGGCACCGGAATTAAATATCGATGGTGAACTTCAGGCAGATGCCGCTATCGTACCTTCTGTTGGTGCATCCAAAGCTCCGGGAAGCAATGTTGCAGGTGCTGCAAACGTACTTATTTTCCCTGACCTCGATGCAGGAAATATTGGTTACAAACTGGTTCAGAGACTTGCAAAGGCAGAAGCATACGGACCAATGTGCCAGGGTATTGCAAAGCCGGTGAATGATTTATCCAGAGGATGCTCTGCAAAGGATATCGTGGGTGTTATTGCCATCACGGCAGTTCAGGCCCAGATGAATGATTAATATAGTCTGTTTGGAAGGTTTTTGTGGTTTCCAAAGCGGCAAAGCAGAAAAATCACATATATATAAATAATAAGCGTATTGACATTTTTAAAGGAGAAATTTTTATGAAAATCTTAGTTCTTAACTGTGGAAGCTCATCTTTAAAGTACCAGTTAATCAACATGGAAAACGAAGAAGTTTTAGCAAAAGGTATCTGTGAGAGAATCGGACAGGAAGGTTCTGTTCTGACACATAAGCCGGAAGGTAAGGATAAATTCGTAAGACAGACAGCTATGCCGGATCATCAGGTGGCTGTAGAATTAGTATTAGAAGCTCTTGTGGATGCAGAACATGGAGTGATCGAAGATGCAGATGAAATCGGTGCTGTCGGACACAGAGTACTTCACGGCGGACAGGTATACAGCAAATCCATCGTTGTAAATGAGGATGTAAAGAAAGTAATTAAAGACTGTTTCCCATTAGGACCGCTTCACAATCCTGCAAACTTAATCGGTATTGAAGCATGTGAAAAGGCACTTCCAGGCAAGCCACAGGTAGCTGTATTTGATACTGCTTTCCATCAGACAATGCCGCCGAAAGCTTATATGTATGCAGTACCATATGACTGGTATGAAAAATATGGCATCAGAAGATATGGTTTCCATGGTACGAGCCATGCATTCGTTTCAAAAAGAGCAGTTGAATTCACAGGACTGGATCCGGAAAACTCAAAAGTAATCGTATGTCATCTTGGAAATGGTTCTTCTATCTCAGCTGTATTAAATGGTAAATGTATCGATACAAGCATGGGACTTACTCCGTTGGAAGGACTTCCTATGGGAACGAGAAGTGGTGATATCGATCCTGCTATTGTGCAGTTTGTTGCAAACAAAGAAGGAAAGACTGTAGATGAAATGCTGAACATTCTCAATAAACAGTCCGGTATGCTTGCTGTCAGCGGAAAATCAAGCGATTTCAGAGATCTGAATGATGGAATGGATGCAGGAGATGAAAGATGTACATTAGCTCTTGAATTATTTGCATACAAAGTAGCAAAATACATCGGAAGCTATATCACAGCATTGCACGGTGTAGATGTTATTGCATTTACAGCAGGTGTTGGTGAAAATGATGATATTGTAAGAAAACTTGTAATGGAATATTTTGATTACATGGGAATCAAGATTGACCTGGAAGAAAACAAGAAGAGAGGCGATGACAGATACATCTCTACTCCGGATTCCAGTGTTAAGGTTGTAGTTATCCCTACAAACGAAGAATTAAGAATTGCAAGAGAAACATTAGAATTAGTATAATCAGTCTGCATCAGAAAAAATATCAAAAAATAGTTGACAACTACATATGATGTGTGTATAATTGTCAAGGTGCGATTGGAAAAGAGGTATTTTATGCTAATTGACTTATCGGAACTTTTATCCCATGTGGATAAGACTTTAGATCTTTCCGTGGATTTGGAGATGGAACATTTTGTGACGAGACTGGGTGATTATCCGGTAAAGGACAAGAAACCGATGATTATCCATATCAAAGGTTTGGATGAGAAGAAAGTAGAGATTTCAGCAGAGATTGAGCTTACATTGGTGATTCCATGTGACAGGTGCCTGGAAGATGTAGAAAATCTAATAAAGATCAATACTTCAAAGGAAGTAGACTTAAGTGAAACGGAAGAGCAGCGGAGAGAAGAACTGGATGATATTGATTATATCAATGGTACTGTATTCGATGCAGAGAAGTTTGCTTACGGTGAGATTTTAGTGAATTTACCTATGAAAGTTCTGTGCAGTGAAAACTGCAAAGGAATTTGTAATAGATGTGGCACGAATCTCAACCATGGTAATTGTGGTTGTGATACCACAGGAACAGACCCGCGTATGGCGAAAGCCTTAGAGGTCTTTAATAGCTTTAAGGAGGTGTAATCCATGTCTATTTGTCCAAAGAATAAAACATCAAGAGCCAGAAGAGACAAGAGAAGAGCGAACTGGAAAATGTCAGCTCCTAATCTTGTAAAGTGCAGCAAGTGTGGTGCATTAATGATGCCTCACAGAGTATGCAAGGCTTGCGGTTCATATAACAAAAAAGAGATTATTGCTCAGGACTAATAACAGGTTTTGGAGAATCAAGAATTTCATTTTCTATGGAATTCTTGATTCTTTTGTTTAGAAGAAAAAAATGGAATAAATTCATTGATCTATTCCATTTTTTTTAGTATTATAAAGTGATAGCTAAATTTTCCAAAGCAGATGGAAAAAGTCGATTTTGGAAAATTTAGGGTTTATTATAATAATAGGAGAAGGAGAGACAAAAGAGTATGTCAGAAAAGGTAATCGTGGCTGTGGATGCCATGGGCGGAGACAATGCACCGGAAGAAATCGTAAAAGGTGCGGTAGAGTCTTTACAGAAAAGCGGGAAAATATTTATTAAACTGGTAGGAAAGGAAGATGCGGTCAATGCGGAACTTGCAAAGTATGAATATGCGAAAGACCGGATTGAGGTAGTCAATGCCACAGAAGTAATTGAGACAGGAGAACCGCCGGTAAAGGCAGTCATGAAGAAGAAGGATTCTTCCCTTGTCAGGGCAATGAAGATGGTAAAGGAAGGTCAGGCGGATGCCGTGGTTTCTGCCGGAAGTTCAGGTGCTATATTAGTAGGCGGGCAGACGATTGTGGGACGAATCAAAGGGATTGAGAGAGCACCTCTTGCACCGCTAATTCCAACGGCAAAAGGTCAGTCTCTCCTGATCGATGCAGGTGCAAATATGGATGCAAAATCTTCTTATCTGGTGCAGTTTGCAAAGATGGGTTCGATTTATATGGAAAATGTAGTAGGAATCAAGAATCCGAAGGTTGCAATCGTAAATGTTGGAGCAGAAGAAGAAAAGGGGAATGCACTTGTAAAAGAAACTTATCCGATTCTTAAGGCATGTACGGATATCAATTTTGTTGGAAGTATAGAAGCAAGGGACATTCCGAACGGAGATGCCGATGTCATCGTCTGTGATGCTTTTGTTGGAAATGTTATTTTGAAATTATACGAAGGACTTGGTGCTACTTTATTAAGTAAGATAAAAGGCGGACTCATGGAAAACCTGAGAAGTAAAATCGGTGGAATCCTGATTAAACCGGCATTAAAGAAAACCATGAAGTCTTTCATGTCCAATGAATATGGCGGAGCACCTCTGCTTGGTCTCAACGGGCTGGTGGTAAAAACACACGGCAGCTCCAAATCAGGAGATGTATGCAAGTCCATTCTTCAGTGTGTGACATTCCGTGAACAGAAGATAAATGAGAAGATTAAAGAGAAGATTAAAAAGGAAGACGAAGTGCAGGCATAATGAGTGATAATGATAAATTAGGAGAATTAGAGAATAAAATAGGATATGTTTTTCGGAATAAAAAGCTGCTGATGCTGGCATTGACACACAGTTCCTATGCCAATGATCTGAGAAAAGGAAAGATGAATAACAATGAAAGACTGGAATTTCTGGGAGATGCGGTGCTTGAACTCGTAAGCAGCGAGACATTGTTCCAGAGATATGCGGATAAGCCGGAAGGTGATCTGACAAGACTCAGGGCAAGCCTTGTATGTGAACCGACGCTTGCAGAATGTGCAAGAACCATTGATCTGGGAAGCTATCTGTATCTGAGCCGCGGCGAGGAACGCACTGGGGGAAGAAAGAGAGATTCTGTTACCTCGGATGCCTTTGAGGCGGTAATCGGAGCGATTTATCTGGACGGCGGATACGAACCGGCAAAAAAGTTTGTCCAGGCTTTTGTATTAAATGATATCGAAAAGAAACACCTGTTCTATGACAGTAAAACGATTCTGCAGGAGCTTCTTCAGAAAGATTATAAAGAGCGGGTTGAATATGTTCTTACCAGGGAGTACGGTCCGGATCACGATAAACATTTCTGCGTTGAAGTAGTGTTCCGTGGTCAGGTGTTTGGAAGTGGTGAAGGAAGAACGAAGAAACGTGCAGAACAGCAGGCGGCATATGAGGCACTCCTGAAGCTGAAAAAAATGGGATAACCAGGCAATAATAAGAGGATTTTATGTATTTAAAGAGCATTGAAGTGCAGGGCTTTAAGTCATTTGCAAATAAGATCAAATTTGAATTTCATAATGGAATAACCGGAATTGTAGGGCCAAATGGAAGCGGAAAGAGTAATGTTGCAGATGCGGTCCGCTGGGTACTCGGGGAACAGAGAATCAAGCAGCTGCGAGGCGGCAAGATGGAGGATGTCATTTTCGCCGGAACACAGAGCAGAAAGCCGCTTGGTTTCGCCTACGTGGCCATTACATTGGATAATTCGGATCATAAGCTGGCAATTGATTATGAAGAAGTGACCGTTTCACGCCGGCTGTTCCGATCCGGGGAGAGTGAATACCGTATTAATGGAAGTGCCTGCAGGCTGAAAGATATCAACGAGATGTTCTATGATACCGGTATTGGAAAAGAAGGTTATTCCATCATCGGGCAGGGTCAGATTGATAAGATTCTGAGTGGAAAGCCGGAAGAACGAAGAGAACTTTTTGACGAGGCTGCCGGTATTGTAAAGTTTAAAAGGCGGAAAGTGGAAACAATCAAAAAGCTGGAAAATGAGAAACAGAATCTTGTCCGTGTGACGGATATTTTATCCGAACTTGAGAAACAGGTAAAGCCGCTGGAACGCCAGTCAGAAACGGCAAGAGAATATCTGCGGTTAAAGGAACAGTTAAAAATATATGATATTAATACATTTTTGCTGGAAGTAAACCAGATAAACAAACAGTTGGAAGAGGTTGAAAAGAATACCGGGATTGTACAGGGCGATTTGAAAGAAAACAGGGATGCCCTGGAAGAAATCCGGAAAACTTATGAGAAACTTGAAGCATATCTGGAAAGCCTGAACCGTAAGATTGACGAAAAGAAAAGCCAGTTAAACCAGACGGGTATCAGCCGTGAGAAATATCAGGGTGAAGTCAAGGTTTTTGAAGAGCAGTTAAAGTCCTTTGCAGCAACCGGTGAACAATATATGAACCGGGTTCAGGTGATTGAAGATGATTTGCAAAGACGTGAGTCGGAACTTGAACAGCTTGGAAAAAAGAAGTCGGAACTGCAGGAACTGGAAAAGAATGCAGCCAGAATCCAGGTAGAAGCGGATGAAAAGTATCAGGAGGCCGCAAAGCAGAAGAATGATCTGACAGAACAGATCGAAACACGAAAGGCAGAGATTATCCGGCTTTTAAATGAAAAAACCAATGTAAAGACAAAAATTCAGAGATATGATACCATGCTCGAACAGGTAAATATCCGGAGAGCGGAAATCAATCAGCGGATTTTGAAATTCCGCAGCGATAATGAAGCCCAGGAAAAGATGATAGCAGAACTGGAGAATGATTTTGCCGGAATCAACAGGGAAGTACAGGAAAGCGAAAGTACAAAGGAAGCTCTTTCCACAGAAATCCGGGAACTGACTGCCGGAATTAATAAAAAGAAGCAGGAGCAGGATCGGAATTTATCGGAGTATCATAAACAGAATTCAAATCTGGAAGCATTGAAAAATCTGACCGAACGATATGAGGGATATGGAAACAGCATCCGTCGTATTATGGAACTGAAGGAACGCGAAAAAGGGATTACCGGTGTTGTTGCAGATATTATTACCGCGGAAAAGAAATATGAAGTAGCGATTGAAACCGCACTGGGCGGTAATATCCAGAATATCGTTACGGACACGGAGACAACGGCGAAAAAGGCGATTGAATACCTGAAGAAGAATAAATACGGGCGGGCAACGTTTCTTCCACTGAACAGCATTGCAAATAAGACCGGTTTTCACAATGCAGAGGTATTTTCAGAACCAGGAGTCATCGGACTGGCATGTGATTTGATTAAAATTGATAAAAAATATGAAAATATCGGAAGATATCTTCTGGGAAGAATTGTTGTGGCAGATACGATTGACCATGCACTGGCACTTGCCCGGAAATATCATTATACACTTAGGATTGTAACACTAGAAGGTGAACTGTTAAATGCAGGAGGTTCTCTTTCTGGTGGTGCATACCGGAATAACAGTAATCTTCTGGGAAGGCGCAGGGAAATCGAGGAACTGGAAAATGCAGTGCGGACGATGAAGGAGCAGGTGCAAAGTCTTGCCCATAGTGTGGAAGAGGATGAAGCACAGCTGAGAGTGAAACGGACCGAACTTCAGAAAATAGAAGATATTCTGCATGAACAGTATCTGGTTCAGAACACCCTGAAAATGAATCTGGAACAGGCGGATGCGAAAAAGTGTGAGTTGAAAGAAAGTTATGACGGATTTTCAAGGGAAACCAGTGAAATCAGCGAGCAGATTACGGAAATCAAAAATAATCATGATACCCTGGAAGAGGAACTGAAGCACTGGGAGTCAAAAAATGTTCAGCTGGAAGAACAAATTCAGACTTTGAGCCAGAAATTGAAGCAGAGTGAGGAAAGGGAAATACAGGAGCAGAGGAAGAATGAAGAGCTGAAACTGAAATTATCCGGTATTACCCAGCAGTCAGGATTTATTCACGAAAATCTGGAACGAATCATGAGTGAGAAAGCAAAGCTGCAGGAAGAAAAAGAAGAACTGTTAAAACAGTATGAAGATGCAAAAAATGCAGGAGAGAAGAAAAAGCTTGAGATTACCGGGCTGAGCCGGGCGATTTCGGAATGTGGGGAAGCATTGGAAAAACTGCAGGAAGAAATCGATGAAGTGCAAAAGCACAGGGATGAGCAGTCCAGGGAACATAAGGAATTCTTTACTAGACGGGAAGAGCTGACGGGCAGAATAACGGAGCTGGATAAGGAATTATACCGTCTGAATACACAGAGTGAAAGACTCGAAGAAAATAAAGAAAAACAGATGAATTATATGTGGGAGGAGTATGAGATTACGTACGGCAGTGCCAGGGAATTAAGGAATGATACATATACCAGCCTTGCACAGGTAAAAAAAATGGCAGCAGAAGTAAGGAACAACATGAAAAATCTCGGTACGGTAAATGTCAATGCAATCGAGGAATATAAGGAAGTGTCAGAACGATACGAATTCCTGAAAACGCAGCATGATGACCTTGTAATTGCAGCAGAGAATCTGGAACAGATTATTCTGGAGCTTGATACCGGTATGAGAAAACAGTTTAATGAGAAATTTGCTGATATCAGAGCGGAATTTGACAAGGTGTTTAAGATTCTGTTCGGTGGAGGAAAGGGAAGCATAGAACTAAGTGAAACAGAGGATGTACTGGAAGCAGAGATAACGATTATATCCCAGCCGCCTGGTAAAAAGCTGCAGAATATGATGCAACTTTCTGGTGGGGAAAAAGCTTTGACAGCGATAGCCCTGTTATTTGCAATTCAGAATCTGAAGCCATCCCCATTCTGTCTGCTGGATGAAATTGAAGCGGCCCTGGATGATTCCAATGTTGTGCGTTACGCAAAGTATCTGCATAAACTGACGGATCATACTCAGTTTATTGTCATTACGCACAGAAGAGGAACGATGAATGCAGCGGACAGACTTTATGGAATTACCATGCAGGAAAAAGGAATTTCAACACTGGTATCCGTAAATCTGATTGAGGATGAATTGGAACAATCAGAGAAAAAAGAAGAAGCAGTCTTATAACAAAGTCAGAATGGAGGATCATATGGGCGAGGAAAAAGAAAAAAAAGGCGGATTTTTTAGTAAATTGGTAAAGGGACTTACCAAAACAAGGGATAATATTGTATCCGGAATTGACAATATTTTCAGCGGATTTTCCAGCATTAATGATGATTTTTATGAAGAGATAGAAGAAACCTTGATTATGGGGGATCTGGGAATTCATGCGACTGAGAAGATTATTGAAAACCTGAAAGAAAAAGTAAAAGAGAACAGGATAAAAGATCCGGCAGAATGTAAAAAATATCTGATTGAAAGCATTAAATCCCAGATGGACCTGGGCGAGAGTGCGTATGAATTTGAAAATCAGAAATCTGTTGTATTGGTCATTGGTGTAAATGGTGTCGGAAAAACGACATCTGTTGGAAAATTGTCCGGCCAGTTAAAGGCAAAAGGGAAAAAAGTGATTATGGCAGCGGCGGATACGTTCCGTG
>FR900120.1 GCA_000437755.1 Roseburia sp. CAG:303 | reverse complement strand
AAGGAATGAGGTGTGCAGCATGAAAAGACAAATCAGTATTGGAAATGAGGGGTTTGAAAACTTAAGAGAAAAAAAATGTTTCTATATAGACAAAACCTATTTTATCAAACAATGGTGGGAATCAGATGATATTTCTACTTTAATCACACGTCCCCGCCGTTTTGGCAAAACATTAAACATGGATATGGTGCGCTGTTTCTTCTCCAACCACTATAAAGACAGAGGCGATTTGTTTGAAGGTCTTTCCATCTGGAAAGATGAAAAATACAGAAAGCTTCAGGGAACTTATCCTGTTATCTTTTTAAGTTTTGCAGAAGTAAAGCAGCCAGATTATGAAACTGCTGTACAGAAAATCAAACGAATTATCGCCAAACTTTATCTTAAATATCGAGAACTGTTAAAGGGGGATGTTTTAACTGAATATGAAAAAAAACAGTTCCAGTCTGTCACACCAGATATGGATGATGTAACTGCCCAAAGTTCCCTGCAGGATTTATGTGACTATCTTACCCGTTATTATAATCAAAAAGTCATTATTCTTCTGGATGAATATGACAC
>FR900119.1 GCA_000437755.1 Roseburia sp. CAG:303 | reverse complement strand
AAATTTAAGTGTTTCGCAATTACCTACACATCTGATGTATATATTATACACTATTTCCGTGATTTTTAAAATAATATTAGAAAATATTCCGATTGACATATCAAATAATTATCTCTATCATATCACTGATATACTTTATTAAAAAATACAAAAGGGAAGGAGCATATATCATGAATAACCAGCCAACGATTCAAAAGAATCATATGGATATTCTGTGGCATGAATTTGCCGACAAATCAGACACAACACCGATTACCGGAACAAGTCTGCCTGCCAAAGCATCCGTCATTGGACGAGTTGGATTTATGATGCTTGCCTGCGGCACAGGTGCATGGCGTGTGCGCAGTTCCATGAATACACTTTCTGAACTCATGGGAATTACCTGCACGGTTGATATTGGTCTTATGTCCATTAACTATACCTGTTTTGATGGAACAGACAGTTTCAGCAGGTCTTTATGTCTTACAAATACGGGGGTAAATACTTCCCAGCTTACAAGGCTGGAAAAATTTGTATCCGCATTTTCCAAAAACGAACTTACGAAAAACTGTGAACAGATTCATTCCGATCTGGATGAAATCGAAAAAATACGGGGATTATATTCCCCTGTCATATTAGGGCTCGCCTCCGCACTGGCATGCTGCGGATTTACTTTTCTGCTCGGCGGAGGTCTCATCGAAATGCTGTGTGCCTTTGTTGGTGCCGGAATCGGAAATTACACAAGATGCAAACTTGGCAAAAAACATTTTACTTTGTTTTTATGTATCATTTCCGCTGTATCTGCAGCCTGCCTGAGCTACACGGCATTATTAAAAATATTAGACCTGGTATTCTCAATAAATTCCGCACATGAAGCAGGATATATCTGCTCCATGCTGTTTATCATTCCGGGATTCCCTTTTATCACAAGTGGAATCGACTTTGCAAAACTGGATATGCGTTCCGGTATGGAGCGACTGATGTATGCACTGCTCATTATCACGGTTGCAACAATGACCGCATGGCTGCTTGCCATATCCATCGACCTGCATCCGGTTCCATTTCTTCCTATGGATTTTGCAGTCTGGCAGTGGATTTTATTCCGTCTGATTGCCAGCTTCTGTGGGGTATTCGGATTCTCGATTATGTTCAACAGTCCGGTTCAGCTTGCAGCTCTGGCAGGACTTATCGGTGCCGTGGCAAATACACTGCGTCTGGAACTGATTGACCTGGTTTCCATGCCTCCGGCTGCTGCAGCCTTCTGTGGTGCGTTTCTTGCCGGAATACTTGCCTGCACATTAAAAGGTATCACAGACTATCCGAGAATCTCGATTACCGTTCCATCCATTGTAATCATGGTTCCTGGACTATATTTATACAAAGGATTCTATAATCTCGGAATTATGGAACTGTCCTCTGCGGCCTCCTGGCTGACCTCCGCAATGCTGATTACACTGGCATTGCCACTTGGTCTGATACTGGCACGAATCATAACCGATAAAAAATTCCGGTATTGTACATAAAAAGCCAAAAAATCAGATTGTATATTATATTCAAAATATACAATCTGATTTTTTTAAATTAATTCTGATAATGTTTCAAATACACGGTCTGCATACATCTGCTTGATTTCGTGCCGTGTCATTTTTGCAACATTTTTTTCTAATTTATAATCATAAATTTTATCATCTATCAGTATACAGAAATATACCTCTCCCTGCACACTGTCCGCATTATTCGGGTCAATATTTCCTGTTGTTCCTGTAATTCCTATTGCAATATCCGTCCGCAGTTTTTCTTTTACCGTCTGTGCCATTGCTCTTGCACACTCTTTCGAATAAACACCATACTGCCGGATAACAGCTTCCTCTACTCCGATAAAAATCTTAGTTTCATTCAGATAAGTGACATATCCTCCCGGAAAGATGGCGGACGCACCTTCCGTATCGGTAATCATGGAAGCTATAAGTCCGGAAGTACAGCTTTCCATCGTGGATATTGTCTTACGACCTGCTATTAATTTTTTTATAACTGCATCCCTGTTCATCTGCATTTCCTCATTTCTTCCAGTCGTAGAATATCATCCTTTGTCAGTTTTACATCCAAAGGACTGTACACTTCCCCTGTACTATACCACACCCCGGAAATCTCTGCAAGTTTTATCAGTTTACCTTTAATCCCCCATATCTGCTTCTTCATCTCTTGCCAGTTCCCTTGCCACCATCACAGCCATTGCTGTAAGTAATGGCACATATTTTTCATCATAAACAATGAGAACCGAATTATCAAATGTTACATTTTGCATATTCAATTCCAGGTCATCCATAATCGCTCCAAGGGTGCGCCCATTTAATGTCACAAGGAAATTACGACCTGGCGAACCCGCATGTTCCACAAGTTTTAATGTACCCTCGGTCAGTTCCATCTGAAAAGTATTCCGTACAAATGTAAATTTCTTTTCCAGCACACCATATTTTTCGCCATAATAATAAAATTGATATGTTGGCAGGGCATGCATCAGCTTCTTCGTAAGCCGGAACACTTCCTGATGATTGGTGTCATATATACAGAGTGTTTTCAGCGGCATTGTTCCTTCCACCTCGTAAACGACATCTCCGTTGGGATTACACAGTTCAAAATGCTGTCCGGTTAATTTAAAATCTTCCGTGAATGTATAAACCTGCGATGGCTGCGACTTCTGAACCGGCAAAGCTTCTCCCGTTTTTGCATAATGCATCAGACTGTCTTTCAACTGTGACTGCAACAACATAAAATCCGAATGATAACAGATATTTTCTGTTACATTGTTTCCAAATTCTTCCTGTACCGGATTATCCGGCTCATTTATCCGCTCCGTAATCAGATTATCCAAATCTGAGTATCCCAGATATCCTATAATTCCACTGTCATTTAACCAGAAATACAGATATTCTCCTGTACTGCCAGGTCCCCAGACCAATGCCAGCTGCTTCATCGTCGCAATCTTTGCCAGATAACATGAGCCAAGCGGTGTTGCAATCTTGCGGTATGCCTCATAAATTTCTTCAATCTTCTTCGGCACTTCCATGGTAATCATATTAACTACATCCGCCCCTGCATTGTAATCCCCCGGCGAACCCAGCATCCAGATGGCAATTCCAATGATTAATACTACCGTAGCAATCGAAACAGGAATCTCCTCCCAGTTACCGGCAATACATATCCGCACAGCCAGCAATATTAACAATGTTGCCACAAAACGGTAACTCCACTTGCGCCGTCTCAGTACTTTCTTTACCTGTTGTCTTTTTAACTCTTCATTTTCTGCCATACGCTCTTCCTCCTGATATGATATCATTTTTTATTATATCGTCTTTCTTCTGCCCTGCATTTACAAGAAAAACTATTTATGAATTTTACTGCAATTACCTAATTATATTTCTTCCAAATGGACATTATTAATAAAACCCTTTCATCTCCCAAAATCCACTCTTGACATACATTTTACTCTATGCTGCTATTACTATGTTAGTCGTAGTATTTATATACTGATATTTTTCAAGGAAGTTATACTGTGAAAGAAAGTAGAGACCAACCAACAAATAGCGTACTTTAATAAGCTGTCTTACGGTAGCCTTTGAAAAATTATTGTTTTAAAAAGCTAAGAGACTAATTGCGATTCCGAAAGGCAGGTTTGAGTTAAACACCGGCATGTGTTATTCTGATAGATTTCTTCTTACCAGCAGATTCATTGTTGCCGGGAGTAAGTCCTGCCCAACAATATAAACGTTTGGAGTTTGAAAATGGAGTCATATCGGTACCAATTTCAAAGATAACAGTAATTGCACTGTTACGATCAACACCTGGAATTGGTACACAGTAACTGGACAACATTTTCGTATGGAGAACTCAGGGAATCAATAACAGCTGTAGCTGATTTTCCAAAGATATCGGAATCTATGGAATCTAATCTTACTGTACGGTCTAAAAGAGCCACTTATTTGTGCGTGAAAGATGGAACTTACACTGATTGCTATGCTAAATATCAGCAGTATTGTCATCCGCGGATATAATGACACTATGATTTTGTATCTGCTTTGGGAGAAACCTTCCTATGGCTGTCAACTACCCACCGCCTAAAGGTAGTGGGCTTGTAACTGTTGTGATAAAATATAGTTGTAACA
>FR900118.1 GCA_000437755.1 Roseburia sp. CAG:303 | reverse complement strand
ATTTAAGTGTTTCGCAATTACCTATCTAATATCCCGGATCATTGCAAAAACAGAAAAGAAGCCCGGCAATACCATACCGGACTTCCTGATTCTGTTCTTATCTTCTCTTCTGTGAAAGTATAACCATCGCAGCTACCCCTATAACAGCCACAATTACAACAATTACAATAATCATGATCAGTGTAATATTATTATTGTCTGCATTTTCCTGCATGGCAGTGGTTGCCGCATTGTTTGTCTGTGCCTGTGCCTGTGTTTCGCTCTGAGTCGCTTTTGTTGCCTCTGTCACAGCCTCTCCTGCATCATTGACACGGGCTGCCTTCGGTTCTGTACCCTGAAGTGTATATGGTGATGTTACCTCGCCTTTGAAAAATATGATATTTGTCAGTGTCATATCCTGCTCTGCCCAGTAGGAAATCGTTGTATCATCGCCAAAATACAGTACGGATTCTGTATTTAACAGATTCATCATATCCGCACCGGTTAAAGCTCCCACTTCACCGCTATTATTTGCAGCAGGTGTGTTAGAACCCGGTTTCTGCTCACCGTTTACATAGAATGCAACACCATCCTGTGAAAATACAAGATTTACGGTATATGTTTCGCCTCTGCCCGGATAGCATAAAGAAGTAGTCTGACCGGATGGCCAGTAATCAACAAATCCACCAGAATTCATTCCGACTAATTCGTTACAGATATATAAAAATCCTGTGCTTTTTGTTCCAAATGTCATAACGGTATCATAACCTGTCAGATACTTCGGCTGTGCAGGTATGGTAACCGTGTACTGGATCGTTGCCTTGTCAAGACCAAGATTCTTAAATGGATTTGCCCATTTGTCAACTACACTTGCGTCCTGGTTCGCTCCTTCAAATGTGTATGCATTTGTAATGGCTGCGATCGGTTCTCCGTTATCCGCAAAAGCTATCGTCGCAGATGCCATTATCATTACAAACGCACACATTAGCGTTAAAATCTTTTTCATTAATAATGCCTCCTAAACAAATCTACCAATATAATGTTTTTATTTTAGTACAATTTATGCACATTGTCAAGGAAATAATGCCTACCAGTACATCGTTTCGTTACTGTAAGAAAGTGTTTCCTCCGGATATCCCGCATACTTAAATCCTGCTTTTTCTTCATAGCCGCTGCAGATATCCTCTGTGGATCTTCCCTCTCCGTCTTTTTTTATCCTAACGCAGATAAATGATTTCTTGTCTGCCTGTGCCGCAAGTAATTTCTCATTCTCCGCACCGGCATACCATTTGCCGTCCTTTAAAATGACTTCCAGTGTTTCATCAAAACATACTTCGTCTTCGCAGTCGGAAGAATATTTCTCTACTTTCAAATCATCCAGCTCCTGCACCGGAACTACAGGATAAATACGATACGGACTGATCTCCATATGTTTTGTTTTATCCCCTGCCTCGAACTGCTCAAACCGGCGGATGATTTCTTCTGCGATCTGCGCCGGTGTTGCATTCGTACTGTCAATGACCAGATCGTAATTATCCAGGTCATAATAATTCACACCATATAACTGTCCATAACGCTCTTTTTCCAGAGACTGTCTTGTGTAAAGTTCTTTTACCGCATCCTTCACATCCCTGTAGGTTTCCGCCTTACGCAGTGAATCGTTGTATACACGCTTTCCTGCCTCCTGCAGATCTACCATTACAAATACTTTAAAGCTGTCCGGAACAAAATGCCATCCCATTCTGGAATCAAATATGGTGCGATCTTTGCTTTTTCCCAATGCTATGGTCCGGTCATCCACCATTTTATCTATGGATTTATCTGTTTCGGCGATTTTATTCATCTCCACGATGGAGACACCTCTTTCTGCTGCCAGTCCGCGGAAAATATCGCCGGAAGAAACGATTTCAAATCCTCTGGCAATAAGCTCTTTTCCGAGGCTGGATTTTCCACTTCCTAAATTACCTGTTAAACTTAAGTTCATTTTTCCAATCCTCCATATTATGATTCTCTTATTATAACAATGCTTTTTCCGGTATGCAAGAGCTGATTACATTTCATTTACAATTATTTTGTCTGTATCTGGATATCCGGACAATTGATAAATGCTTCACTGTCCACTGAAGTTCCCGCAGGAATCCGGACTGTTTTCAGTGAGGTACAGTTATTAAACGCCCAGTAAGAGATGGTCTTCAGTCCGTCAGGAAAAGTAATGTCCGTCAGGCTCTTACAGCTCTGAAATGCCTGGGATGAGATGGTATCCACATATTTTCCGATGACAACGGATTTCAGATCCTGGCATCCCATAAATGCTTTCGGTTCAATCTGCACAACCTTGTATTCATGTCCATTATAATACGTTGTGTCCGGTATCGTAATATTCCCGGATGCCGTACTTCCTTTTGTGATCACACAGATTCCATCCCCGTATTCATACACCAGATTCATTTTATCCTGCGCAGAACTTCCATTGCCGCCTGACGCATCAGACGTGGCCTGTGTGACTTTCTGTGATGTTTTCTCTGTGCTTTTATTTCCCGATGTACCGGATGCTTTCGTACCTTGCTGTACGGATACTTTGATATCCTCGGTAGTCTGGTTCTCGGACGTATTCCATGCCTGCATATTCTTTTCCCCGGATTCGGATTTTGCATCCGTACCAATGCTTCCCCGGCTGTTACCTGCACTTCCGTTGGAATCTGTTATTTTCTGTGTATTTTTGTTGGAATCTGTTGCTTCCTGTGCATTGTTGTTGGAATCTGTTGCTTCCTGTGCGTTTTTGTTGGAATCCGTTGCTTCCTGTACGTTTTTATCAGCATCCCCGCCCGAGACTTCTACGGCAGAATCCGGAGTGTTTTCCGATCCGGAGGTTTCTTCTCCGCCTGCTGCCTGGCTCTGCCCGCTTCCGCTCTCCTGATCTGCCACGGTAATTCTGTCGTATGCATAGGTTTCCATCTCCGGTGCTTTTTCGTTTCTGGCAACCGCTATCAGGATTCCTGCCACTATTCCCAGGGAAACAATCACCGTTCCTGCCGTTATTAATATCTTCTTCATTTCTTCCTCCAATTAGGAAAACAGCAGGAACAAAACTGTTCCTGCCGGTTTCACTTTCTAATCAAGCCAGAACAGCTGTCTGAGTGTAAATCCTACATTTGCCGTTCCTTTTGCGCCCCTTGCATCTTCTGCTGTTATTGTAAAATCTGCTGTTCCATTCTGAATCTCGGTAATGAGTTTACTGTACAGATCGCCGGAAAGCACGGACTGCAGATCTTTGATATAAATGGTCTGCTCAATTCCGGAAACCAGTGTATTTCCATAATCAATCAGTACATGGTCATTTCCGTCATCATCCGTCCAGACCACATCAGCTGCCTTAAATCTACCTCTTCCTTCATAAAGGTCGGCATCTGTTGCACAGAACACAATCTTATAATCCTCTTCTGCTGCCAGTTCATTTATGTATATGTTATATTTTCCGGTTGACTTCTGTGCATTCCGCACCTCAACCTCAGGAGCAAAATTACCTGCAGCAAGTGCTTTTACAATGGTGTTTACGAATAATTTCAATTCACTTATGGATGTTGCCTTTCCGTCTGAATCCAGCATCTTGCTGTGTCCTGCTCCGGTGTAGGTAACATTTGCCTTGGAGTAAATATAGTAATTATTGATGGCATCACTCGCTGTATCGGAGAAATAATTATTTGTTCCATCCTCTGCAGCCAGAGTATACCATACCATAACCTTATCCTCTTCCTGTGCATTGCCCTCCGCATCTCTTGGAAGCTCCATATCCAGCTGGTAATACTGCGCATGCGTCTTTGCCACGGAGATACTCTCGTCAATGCGGAATGGATACTGTGTGACCTGACCAGTATTTAATTTATCCACCTTCGTCGTGTTCATGCTACTGCTGCTCACAGCTTTCGACGGATTATATGGATACTTGTAACCAGAGCTGAACCGCATCAGGGTAAAGTTTGAAATCCCCTGTATTTCCGGTATCTTTGTTCCCGCTGATGACTCCGGCACATATTCATTTCCGTTTTCCGCATCATTTGCCGATACCCCATAGCGGTTCATTCCGACAAGATTACGGAATCTGGTACTGATATTCGGTGACCAGTAATCGCCGGCATATGACCAGGCCGAGTTTTTCCACACTAAATATTCTTTGGCCGACAGGGAAGTGAAGCTTACGGTATCGTGGGAGAATAACAATGCCTTTCCGGTATTAATATAATCCGTGATCGCCTGTGCCGCCGATTCATTCACATCGGAATAGCCGAAGCAGTCCGCAAATCCGAGGACAACCATATCATAATCATTGATATTTCCATATTCCTCATTGAATTTATCCGTTGTCATAGCCGTAATATTTACCTTATATCCGATTGCCTGATAGGTCTGCCATAAGAGCTTTTCAAAATCCGTAATATCACGGTTACTGTTTACCTGTTCCTTCGTCATTTCATACAGACCTGATGTTGTGTGGTAAACCCCTTTGATATTTTCCGCATTTCTGATATTGTCCGCTGTTACATAGCTGCCATCATCGCTCTGTCCCGCCATTAACAGTGTAATATCATAAACTTTGGTCTTGCCCGGCTGCAGTGAACCGGGTACTATCTGAAGAACTTCCACATCTCTTTCCCTGGAATTAACCGCCACAGAACCGGTTGTTTCACTCTTAATAACCTTCTCCGTGTCTTCTTCCTGAATAATAATCTTCCAGATGAACAGACCGGAGAATTTATCGTTCAGTTCGATCGTAATATTCATGTCCTCAAGTTCTGCGCCGGTATATACATGATTGTGGTAAATCTCATTGGCTTCATCCAGTGTTTCGGTCTCAGAGAAAATACCGTCTCCATTCTTATCCAGAATAATCTTCATTCTGTAGTTCTTATCTTCCTGCAGATTACCCATCTTTACATGATAAGTAAGTTTCGTTTCTGCTCCTCCTGTACGGATAACATTATTTACAATACCTTCCTCATCACTGTAGGTAAGAGATGGGCTTACTTCCGATGCTGAAATACTGTTTGTCACATCCACTTTTTCAAATACCGGATTCGGGTTATTATAAGCATAGATTACTTTAATTGCCTGGCTGTATTTGAATACATTTCCACGGTATGCCGGTGTCTCGGTAATTGTTCCCAGAAGATCCCTCATATTTGAAGTTGCATAAGTATATTTTCCATCATATAACAAATCTCCTACCAGCACAATATTTCCTGCTGCTGCATATTTCTTAATCTGCTCTGTTTTGAACTCTGTCAGATCGTTTCCGGAAAGTCTTGCCGTTGTCCCGCCGTTTTTCAGATAACGGTAAGTTACCCCACCATCACGGTATGTTCCCGCAAAATCTCCGCTTAAGAATCCCATCAGTTCTGATTTCACGGTTGTTGTATCACCATAAGCAGTATACAGACAGCCGTTTAAGGAAGAATCCCGGTAAACCGTGTCTCCGCTGCCATCCGTATTCAGATTTCCTTTCTCATCACCTATGTAGATAATGTCATAAGCACCGATAAATTCCGTATTTAAACCATTTACACCATTCGGTGTATAACAGTCCACCTCGATCATATATTTGCCGTCCGGCACGGTATAACTGCCGTCCATATTTCTCGTTACACCTGTGGAATCCGCCGTTACCAGATTCTCTTTTGCGATTCCCATCGCCGCCGCAAGAGTTTCTATCTTCTCCTGCGTGTCGAATTTGAACACGGAAGCCGGCTCAATCTCAAGTACTTTCAGATATAATCCGCCGAATACGTCAGGATCCGGATCGACCTTTATCTTGCCGTCCCTGATACCGAGCAGATATTTCAGGATATCAATGACCGTATAATTACCATTATCTTTTCCGAGCAGATCCGGTGCATTGGATACCCCCCACAGCTTTGTATCATAATTCTGCGGGATCAGGTTTGCCGTTCCACGGAATGCATAATAATGCGGATTCAGGTAATCCTGTCTGCTGGTAAATGCCTGATTGTCAATGAGGAAGTTCGTGGATACAGAAGTATATACTTTTTCTCCGCCCGAACCTGTGTACGACTGCTCCGTTCCTGTCTTTACCGCATTGATAAAGATACCTTCCGCATCAAGCTTTGCCTTGATATTTCCTGCTCTTCCGTACTGGATATCCTGACACAGATAAGCAAGATATCCTTCCCACTCGGAAGAAGTTACATATCTGCCGTCTTTTTCCGATACCTGCTGTGCATTTTCCCCGCTGTCTTTGCCATCCACAATAATCGCCTTTCCATCCGCATCATTGTTATCTGCCAGATGGTCACTGTAATACTGGGAATGCATGACTGCTGTCTTTGCACCATATTCATTGTATACCGGATATACGGTTGATATCATGTTCTTTACAATCGCATAGCCGGTGTAGGTATTGCCGTCTTTATCTGAAATAATCTTATCCGCGTCCGTCGGTACATCAGTTATGGTAGAACGGACGACTGCTTCCATTCGTTTGACATTATTTCCTGCCGTTCCAATGGTGGATGCATCGAATACAACCGGCATCATACGGATCTGTCCGTTTTTGAATGTCTTTCCCTCGAGTGTTGCATTCATAATCGCTTCCGCCGCTGCCCAGGAAAGATCCCTGGAGATATAATAGCCTCTTCCGTCCGCAGAAGGATAAGTGAGATATTCCGGATTTGCCCCGGTAATCCTGCCATCGATACTGCGTAACAGCTCATCTTTTTCAGAACCGTTTTCCACAAACTCATAATCCATATAAGTCGGGGCATTTCCGGAGCTGTTTACAGCCACTTCCGTAAAACTTCCGTCCGCATTTCTGGTGTATTTTGTAATCTGCGAAGCTTCTACCGGCTGGTATCCGCCTGCCCCGTCAGACATATATCCATTAAAGAACTGGTTTGTTGTGTAGGTATTATTATCATGGCATTTCGTACTTACATATACAAAATCCGCATTCTGCACATCCTCCACGGTCACTTCATTTGCCGCTTTGGTACTGATGACCAGACGGTCTTCCATGAAATCCACATAATCTGTCAGAACATAATTCAAAAACATATTTTCTACTTCAACATACTTCTTTCCCGTAAGTCTGCTGATATTAAATGTGAATTTGAAATTGCTGAATCCATCGGCATTTAACTGGTACTGGCTCTGTGCCATGACCGCACCGTCCCAGCCGCCGATTGTTCCAAACCATCTCCGAATCGTGGTATCCTGCTCATTTTCATTGATCCAGTCCAGTTTATCGCGTATGGATTTATCTGCTCCGTAAAAAAGGAATTCCGAACAGGATGTGTCCGGCACAATCTCAAGAATCGTGAATTTCCGGTCTTTATCCTTTGTCATTTCATCCACGATACACTGGAAATAAGTGTAATTCTCCGGTTTATCATCCACATCAGCCTCTGAAACAAGCGGTGCCTGACCAAAACAGGTTGTCATGATAATCACGATGACAAGTGTCCATATGATAAAACGTTTTTTCTTCTGCCTTCTTACATCAAATATAGTAAGACTGTTTTTATTTTTCATTCTGACACCTTTCCTTTCTAGCTGGTCTCAAGCTTCGCCGCTGCTGCCCTGCTGATTACTTCATAAACTTCTGCTCCGGATGAACCCGTAAGCGTTACCTGTCCCGGATTATTCCGGAGACGGATATTCTGCGTGATTTTCGTTGTTTTTCTGCGGTAGGCAAGTCCGATATCAATATGTACGGAAATCGGATTCGTCACATACCCTTTGGTTGTTTTCGTATCTTTTACCGCATCCGGCCAGTCTTTTGTAACATTATTCAGTTCAAAAGAGAAATGCTCAAGCTTGTCGGTAAGCAGATATCCGGCATCCTGATTATCGACATCGTCCGGCTTCGTGGTCCGCAGCCACAGCTTCTCACCCTTCCGGATAATGACCCGCTCCGATCCAGTCGGATTCTTCCAGTTTCCAAGCGAATCGTCATATTCGCCGGTATAGATATAGGTAACTTCCCCATCTTTCTCAATGCGGATTCCGGTTGCTTCCATGAATGCTGTGTTCAGCTGTTCCGTGACATCCTGCAGCTCATTCTGAAGAATCGACTTTGTACTCTCTGTGGAAAACCATTTACTGCTGTTCGTCATCAATGAAGCAATCAGAATGGATACTACCCCGGCGATCGCCATGGCAACAATCAGCTCTATCAGCGAAAAGCCCCGGTTATTTAATTGTTTTCTTTTCTCTGCCATCCCTTATCACCTCTATTTGCTTACGACTTTGCCTGTGTTGAAATATGCCGTTACCGATTTTGTCGAACTGATGCTGTCACTCGTTACCTCTATCTGCAGGTTCTCGTTCTGCTCTGCAAATCCAAGTTCTGCCGCTTTCTCCTTCGCATATACATCGTTCAGATCCGCTTCATTCGTCAGTCCCTTGCTGATCGCATCGTATTCCACACGTTCAATCGCTCCCGAGCCTTTGTGGTAAGTCACAACTAACATATTCCCTTCGCTGATTGGCATATCGATCTTTGATGTACCGCAGGTAAATTGCAATTCCATTCTGGATGGGAGTTCCTGGCTGTCATAAACCTCCGGATCCAGGATATCCGTTGTCGAACCGTCCGGATTGGTTATGGTCTTTTTATTCATGCGGATAATTTCAACCTTATACCTGCCGTCATCATTTTCGATCACTAGCTGCCAGTAATAATCCGCATAGATATTTTTGGAATTTTTCTGGACGGTCCGCAGCTCTTCATTGAGAAGCCCTGCTGTCTTTTTCATGTTTCCGTTTGCAACCAGTCCGAATCCCTGAAGTCCCACTCCTGCCAGTATTGCCATAACCGCAATCACTACCAGAAGTTCCACCAGTGAAAATCCTTTATTATCCCTGTTCATGCCAGCTTCCTCCTTCCTTTTTATTTTCTCCAGTTTACAATGGATACCATATCTGCATAGCTTAAATCAGATATCTTTACTTCGTCCGTACCGCTTGTGATAACGGATGAATTAAATGCATCAAAATATTTTTCAAAATCACAGTCGTTATTTTCCAGTACTTCCAGCACTTCACTCTGGTTTGTGTACACCTTTACACTTCCGTTTACATAAATATTTCCCTGACTGATAATCAATCCCGTGAAATCAGAATTTACCTTTACCTCACTTGAAGTTCCATAGGAAATAATGATACCGTAGGTCGGCTGGGACGGATCTGACTTTGTAATCTCTGTCGTTCCTACTTTAATCTTATCCGAATTTATCTCGCAGTTCTTATCCGTCACAATGAGATTGTACCGTTTGCCACCCACCGTCACATACAGCTGCGGATCCGGATAGGATGCCGGTGCCAGACCGTCATTTGCCAGAATATAACCGGTCATCGCTTTGGAAGCAGACGGTCCGCGGTTGACATCTTCCTGTGAAACCGCAATGCTGACACCGTTCTTTAACCGCTTCAATTCGCTTTCGACCGTTGCATAATTATTGAGCTGTGTGGTCTTTGGCACAGTAACCAGATAACTTCCGATCAGATAGCGCCGGATATTCAAATCCGTCTGGATATTTTTGAATACATCCAGGGACGCGGTCGGCGATGCCGTTTCAAATCCGTTTACAGTGTTGCCGCTTGCTCCCGTAATCAAGGTTGCATTGGAATAAACTTTTCCGGATCCATTCTTCGTAATGGAGATTCCGTTTACAATCTTTCCGAGGTTATTGGTCAGAAGCATTTTCTCTGTAATATAATCCTCATTTGCCGTATATGCGGAAGAAGAATTCAATAATTCTGCCACATAATCTGCCAGTTTTGCCTTGCTTGAGAAATTATAATAGAGGAATACTTCATAGCCGGCATTGTGTGCCACCTTCTTTACAACGACCGGATTTTCCGCATTTAACATACCTTTGGCAAAGAAATTACTGTCGTCCGCTGTCAATGATGCAGTCAGTTCTTTTGCCAGTTGCAAATCATCTGCCAGAATCGTTTCATCACTTCCTGTCTCGGAATATCCAGCCGCTTTTTTCAGCTGATTCCAACTGTCCGTACTCATCGGATTCGTAATGGTCATCTTATCCGGATCGACCGGAGACGCCAGATTCTTCAGTCCTTCTTTTATGCTGTCCGACATCTGCAGATATTTATCCAGAACGATATAGGCATCCTGATCTCCCTTTGCAGATACACCTTCCCCTGTTGCATAAGCAACACTGGATGACATTTTGATATAGGAACGTCCGCCCAGGATAAAGTCTGTTACGTCCATGTTGAGGGTGGAATTTTTTCCGTTCAGGATAATGGCACTACTCTGTGCGGCATTATTTATGCTCTCTCCATCACCCTTATATCCGTAATAATTTCCTTTGATATCGGCACTGCTTGAATTGGAATTGATTTCCAGGTCATCTTCCAGATAGAGGCTATTTCCTGCATCCGTTGTGAAGGATACACCTTCCGTTCCGCCAAGGAGTGTATTCACTGCCCACAAATCCGTGGTCTTTAGCATTGCCTTCGAACTGGTATTCATATTGAAATCATTTCTTGCCACCAGATTAATATGGGATGCGGATATTTCATTTGCCGGTACTTTATCCCCGGTAGCATAGGAAGCATTGTTCGTTCCGTCAAACTCTACATTTGCCTTGTTCTGCAGATTAATGTTATTGCCCGCATAGATGCTGGACGCAATGAACGTTTTCTTCGTATCATCGGAGGAATCCGTCTTATCGAAAGCGATATCGATATCCGAGATCAGCGTGTAATATAAATAATCGGTCAGCTTATTATCTTCGGTAAAATTAATCTCCATATTCGGGTATTCAATCTGGATGTCGGTCGTAATCTCCGCGAAATAATCATTATCCTGAAGATAACTGATGGTCACATCGGAAAGCAGAATATAATATTTCTTATTCGGCGTATCTATTTTTCCCTGAATATCCTCGATGGACTGTATGGATATCTGTTTTGTTTTCTGATCGGTATTTGCGGCGCTTACATTCTGAATGCAGTCTCCCAGATAAGTCATCGCAGATGCGATGGCAGAAGTCTTTTCCGTCGGATGCAGCACAAGGCTTTCTCCGTTTGTTTCCGACCATTTATGTCCGGTAAGATCTTTATACATATTCTGGATAAAAGACTGCCGCATGGAAAGATTTGCAGTCTTGTTATCTACCATGAACTGCATTCCTGTTGTGAGATCGGTTTCCAGAAGATTCGAGGAAACATCGGCAAATACAGAATTTAACATATTGAGTGATTTTACACCCAGTCCGGTATAGACTTCATCGACCGCTGTTTCTGCGGTATAAAATGCCCTGTCGGAATAGACCTGCGCCCGCTTCAGTGCAAGATTCACGGAAGCCGCTGATATCACGGTCGCCGCAAGCAATGCAACAAATGCAATCGTCGCTACCGCAAGTGCCAGTGTTGAACCGTGGTTATTCAGTTTGATACGTTTCTTCCATCTGTCACACATAGCCTTATCCTTTCTACTTTGTCAGTGTTGTTGTCAGTCTCGCTGCTACTTCTCCGTCCACAGCATCTTTATGTACTACTATTTCCATCTGATAAATATGATTTACTTCTTCTTTATTATCGGTCAGAAGATTAAAGGTATTCCGCCCGGTTTTTGCCGATACCAGTCTGCCCGTAAGTCCCGCCGTACAGGAGTTTCCAAAATTCTGAATGTTGGAATACAGCACAAGGCTGGTATTTAACGGATATTCATTGGTCGGATTCGCCGCGATTCCATTTATGGTGTATCTGATATTGGCATCTTTCCAGATGATTTTATCTCCCTCTGATGAAGATATACTGCCATCTGCACGCATTGCCTGCGTATTCTGTTCAATCAGAAAGATATGCAGCGGCTTTTCTTCATCTGCACCGGCAAGACTTCCATCATAGGAATAATTAATTTCCAGCTTATCACTGCTGTATTTTACCCCGCTTTCCACTGCACCGGTCCGATCGTATAATGCCGGCACAACGTAGATAACAGGTGCATCTTCGGTTACATCCACACTCTTCTGTTTTACCAGTATGGTCTGCCCGATCTTATTTACATCCGAAACATCATTGCGATAGGTGTCCACCGTTACTTTGACCAGATATTTCTTCTCGCCCCCGGTTACAGTGTAACTGCAATTAATGTTTAATACCGCAGATTTTGCATCTCCGGCACTCAGGCCTGCATCATTTTTCGTATATTTATCATAGACAAGAATGGTATTGGAATCACTCAGATTATTCATAACCGGTACAGAGTTCTTATTCGCATAGAATTTGTATGCCTCATCCAATGTCGGGTCTGCCTTTAATTCCGCCGAAACATAGAATTTCTCATTGGCAGCACCTTTTACATATGTCTTTCCGGCAAGGTCCTTCTCTTTTCCGTAAACAATTCCGGTATAGGTGTCCTGCCCGTCCTGATAATCTGCTTCCTCCACACCTCCATAGGTCGTGACAATATCTTTGATCGTCATGGTTTTAAATATTTCAGCGACATCCTGTGCCGTCTGCTCAGCATCCGCTGTCCTTCTTGCCTCGTTATTAATCCGCATTCCTACGGCAAAAGAATCCAGGAATGGAATCGCCACCAGGGATATAATTGCTATGGTTACCAGTATTTCTACCAGCGAAATACCTTTATTATTAAGTTTCCGCTTCATGTTTCCTCCATTCCTTTCCCTTTAACGGTAAATACGGACGCTTCCTGTTGTTGTTCCTACAGAAATACGAGGTGTATTTACATCATCGTTGATAATCTTTACATTCAGTTCTTTATCCGTACTGTTTACAAAGTTAATCTTTGCACCGGCCTTATCGGATTCACTCTGTCTTGCTGAACTCATAATCAGCATATCGAGGGTATCTCCACAGTTCAGTACAGCTCCGTCATAATAATTGTCCACCGGATAGGTAGATGCACCTACCTTATAACTTACGCGGTAATTTCCTGCCGTTCCGGTTACGGTTACGGTTACGGTTTTCGTAGAGTTGCTGCTTGCAGATGCAAGAGTCTTTCCTAAGGCATCATTCTTTAATCCGACTACAACGGAATCAATATCTGATTCAAATGCACTTGCGGTCAGGAAAATATCGTAATCTGATACAATACTGTCACCTTCCTGTCCCTGTGCACCGCTTCCGGAATAGAAGGAATCGGAAGTAAAGAGATTACTGCTTCCAACCGGTACATTCTGTACGGTTACTGCCGGTACGGTACGGTCACTGCCGGTTATGTCAAACGTAGATAATACGATCGTTCCTGTCATGGCATCGTCCGTTTCATTATATGTCATGCTCATGGAATCAATGGTGTATTTTCTGTCCGTCGCACTGTTTAAATAGCTGATCAGGCCTTTTCCCTGATCATAGGTTGCCTTGTAATTCATCGTCAGTGTAACCCTGTTTCCCACATAATCGGTGGAATATACTGCCCGTCCCATTGCGGACGGGTTTGTGGAGGTAATCTGTCCAAAGGTATAAACCGGGGTGATTTCTGACATACTCAGGGTACTGAATTCGACTCCGGTATCTTCCTCGATGGCTTTTGCAAGCACAATCATACCTTCCTGTGAACTTCCTGCAGGGTAAAGTTCCAGTAAATCTTCATAAGACTGCTCAAACTTCTCTGTCTGGCTCTTGTAATTATCTTTCTCTGTATACAATGGATATAAGGAATCATATTTCTTTGTCAGTTCATTCCGTTCTTCCTTCATTGCCACTGTCATATTGTTGATATTTCGGTATCCAAAATACCAGGAGCAGAAAACGATCAATGCTACAAGAAGTATCATCAGTGTTTTTTTATCTTTTTCTGATACTGTTAATTTCATGATGTTTCCCTCCTTCCTATTCCTCTGCCACTTTTGTAAATGTACAGGTCAATGTGTAATTCACGGTCTTAACACCGCTTGTATCTTCACTCTCGGATAACGCACCTGCCACCACATCACTTACATAATCCAGATTTTTCAGCTGGATAATGAATTTTGCCACGGATTCTTTGGATGCCGCAGTAATATTGAAATTCACGCTTCCGGCTGCAATGCTTAATGCGGTAACTGCGGAATCTGCCGGCATATATGTTTCCATGTCTTTGATAAATCTGCCCATGGAATCATCCGCATTTTCCGTTAAAGCATAGAAGTTCTGCATATCTCCCAGCTTGTCTTTTGCATTGTAGTAATCATTCATCACAGCTTCTACTTCGATGATTTCATTTACTTTTTCCTGCATACTGTTGCGCTGGCTCTTTGCCGTCATGTACTGAATCAGCGGTATGGCAATAATAACGATCGCTACCATGACAGAACCAAATAAAAGCAGATTTAACAATTTGAAATCTACTTCTTTATTTACTTTTTCAATTTCTTCATTTGGAATAAAGTCCGCCGGCGATATTCCGGCTCCGAGATTTGCAATGAAACGAGGCATAACCCGTTCTGTGAGCATCAGAGTTCCTGCCGCTACTACATTATGCATCGGAAGTGTTTCCATTACCGGAAAGTCAAATTCATTGACAAACAGCTGTTCCACTCCGAGCATTTCCGCACTTGCTCCTGTGATATATGCCTTTTCAATACGGTCTCCATCATGTCTGGATACATAATATTCCACTACCCTTCCGATATTATTCGTCAGATAACGGAGTGAATTCGTAACCGGATCATCATCGAAATGATCATGTATCAGTTCCTCTGTTCCCAGCATTTCTTCTGCTTCATATTCATCTATGCCCTTTTCTTCCACGATGGTCTGCACTACCATGCTCTTTCCGTAAGGCACGATTCTCTGAAGCTGGAGAACGTTATTTTTCAAAATATTAATGGTGGAATTATCTTCCTGAATCTGGACAACCAGTGTGGTTTCTGCACTGATTTCCCTTTTTGCTACCTGCACCGCCGAGTTACCTGCATAATCGACACGTTCTACATATAAACCGAGTTTATATCCGATACTGTAACAGGACATAACGATTTCTTTCGGTGCTGCCAGAACCAGTACTCTTAACTGCTTCTCCTTTCCCGCACCGATCTGTTCCAATGTCTTATGTGTGATAATGTATTCATCAATATTTACAGGGAAATAATCTCCTGCATTTGCTGTAATTAACTGTGTAAGTTTGTTATCTTTTACATCCGGTGCCGTGATTTCCTTTGATGCGATACGGCTTGAGAATATCGTAAAGATCGCCGTCTTTGCTTCAAATTTATTCACTGCCAGAGACTGCTGGATCGCATCAATGACTGCCAGTTCATCTTTGATAAAACCATCCTCCACACTGTCCTCCGGTGTTCTGATTACCGCCGCTTTCTGCAGGTGGATGCTATTTCCCGAATAACTTACTTCACACAGCTTGATTGACATACTTCCAATACTGATGGTCAAAATATTCGCCATGTCCACTCCTCCTTGTTTTATTTCTATCTAGTCAAAAGGTTGCCAAAACAGCTCCTTTTGTTATAGTCATCTTCATCTTCTATGGGGATATTATTAAGACAGGATAAAGAACCCGAGATACCAGTTTATCATCTGCTCCCCATAAAGCATGGCTATAAATATACCTGCGGAAAGATATGGTCCGAATGCAAGTATATGTTCTTCACCTGAAATTTTCATTCTCGCTATATGTATCACAGAGCCTAATATTGCTCCTAAAACCAGTGCCAGAAGAATCTTCTGCCATCCAATTAATAATCCTGCCACCGCCATAAGCTTGACATCTCCGCCGCCTATTCCGCGTCCCTTTGTGGCATAATAGAGTATCAGCAGAAAACCGCTGACACTTACAAAACCTATTATATGATTTAAAATATTTTTATAATCAATGGCTGTTGCAATGATTCCCATTACAAGGATGAAACCATTGATTCCGACCGGAATCTCATATGTTCTCCAGTCTATGACACTCAATGCAATGAGTGCGGAAAATGTGAGACAATAAAGAATGCAGCCGACATTCATACCGCTTACAAGGAAGATCCAGACATACCCGACTCCGTTGATAAACTCTACCAACGGATACTGCCCGGATATTTTCTCACCACAGTATCTGCACTTTCCCCGCAGAAAAATCCACGAGAAAAGTGGAACCAGGTCGTACCATGCAAGTACATGATTACATGACATACAATGGGAACGGTTCACTGCAATATTTTCTTTTTTTGGTATCCTGTAAATGCATACATTCACAAAGCTTCCTATTACAATGCCGTATAGAAAGAAGATAAATGCAAGCAGTATTGTCTGTGGCTGCATAATATATGTCTCCTGTGGTTGATTAATATGTAATAGGTAATTGCGAAATACTTAAATTTTTGTAAGTGTATATGC
>FR900117.1 GCA_000437755.1 Roseburia sp. CAG:303 | reverse complement strand
AATTTAAGTGTTTCGCAATTACCTATATGCTATATAAAACACAAATCATAATATGCACATTTTTTACATATTTTTATATTTTTTGCTTCCGGTATCGTACTATTGTCCACAATTTTATATATCTTATCGATCATTTCCCGGATATATCTTTCATCACCTTCTTCGAGTTTTATCTCCACAGTCTGTTTTAATAGCGGATAATCAATTTCAGCTTCTTTTATTACACCTCTTTCTTTCAAATAATATAAATAATATTTTACCTGCCACACAGATGCCTTTTCTATTTTATTGCTCTTCTTTACTTCATGTAAAATATCCTTTGCCCTGATAAAATCAATATTAATAACATTATCAATATTAATATGCTTTTCATCCCTTTTATAAGAATTTTCATCCAGCAATTTTCCAAATGCTACATCTTCATTCTGCCATTCCATCTGAATTTCATGATAAAAATACCATAATTTTCTTTCACAGACATGATAATAATAAACCATCGTTCCAGTAATCTGTTTTTGCAAATTTATTCCCTCTTTTCAATATTTACCACATAATCCCGGAATTTTCAGCTTTTGATCTTTCCGGTTCAAATCCTAATTTACCATATTCACAATTTAATATATGTATTTCATCCATTCCTTTTACTTTAAATACAATATCATCTCCGGAAATTAATTTTCCATAATAATATGGTTCAATTTCCAGAGTATATCCCTGCAATTTTTTTAACGCATCCCATTTACTATTATAATCATTTTTCTTCTTTAGTTCTTCTACAAATGTTTCAATTTCCTGTTTATTTTCATCATAAGTATTTCGCGGTATAATTGTATAAGAAAAAATATTTCTCAGGCAGGATTCTTCTTTTTTTAATTCATCCACCCGAATATATTGCAAAAAAGCCAATGTCCTATTAACTTTTTCCATATAACTGCATTGCAGCACTTTCTCCGTTGTAAATGTCTCATCTAACATTTTGAATTTTTTCAATTCGGACATTTTCCCGTCAAACTTTTCCAGTGCTTCTTTTGACAGCTGATACATTGTTTCATCCACAAATCCGCCTTTTCCCCGCTGCAGAATATTCTCATCTATCCTTGTGTATACAAAACAATTATACTCATCTACTGATTTTATCCCTTTACGATTAACTCTTCCCAGTCTTTGGAAAAATGAATTCAAATCCATTAACTCCGTAAACAAATAATCAAAATCAATATCAAGACTTGCCTCTACCATAGATGTAGATATCCAGATACCTGTCCCATTCATAACTTTTTTATGACTATTATCCTCATAAGTTTTTCCGAATGCCAAAATCTGTTCTTCCAAATCTTTTTTGTCTTTCTTCAAAAATTTATTATGAAAGATATGAATTACATTTGTATCAATCCCCATGTCTTCCAAATCACGATATATCTTCTGTGCTTTCTTTACAGTGTTACATACAACAAGAATTTTATTACTTTTTCCTATTTCAGAATTATCATAAAATTTTTCATAGATGTCTGCCACCCGGATTTTTTCCTGAATCACTTTGACATTATGTCTTATTTTATCTTCATCTGCAAAACTCGAAACTACTACATCCTTTTGTGAAAAAACATGCTGCATTAACAAATCTTTAATAAACGGAGCTAATGTTGCTGTCATAATCATAAGTCTACCGCCAAGGTCATGAACCATTTTACATCCCCAAATCAGATATGCCAATAGTTCTGCACTATACATCTGGATTTCATCAATCACAATTTTAGAATAAGCCAATGTCGTTAATTTCATCTCATATCCGGAATATTTAAACACAAAATCAAACAACTGATCCAACGTCGAAATTGTAAGCGGCATACATAACTTTCTTGTCTTATCACGATAAGTAAATATATCTATATTTCCAGTTTCTATTTCATCATATTTTTCCAGTGTTTCTAAATGTAATAAACCTAACTGCTCTTCTATCTTTGAATCACTGCCAAGAATTTCTTCCCGGATTCGCTTATACATTGCATTAATCGCAGTACGCAATGGCAGAATAAAAAATCCTTTTGTATCTCCAATCCACAATAATCCGGCTTCTGTTTTCCCCATACCTGTCTGTGCTGTTAGAATTATATTTTTATTCTGATTCTTTATTACATATTCCTGCATTTTATTCCAATGTGCATCTGAAGATTTTTTTCTCCAGTTCTCCATTGTCTTAATTAATTTATCCGTTAGAAAATCATTCGGATACTCTACCGGAAAACCCGCACTGGCACTATAATCACAGCGATGAAGATATCCTTTCAAAAGAATCACCTCCGGATTTTCCGCATATTCATAGATTCGATCCATTTTTCTTCTTTTTAAATTATCCGGATAAATGTATTTATTAAATCCCTCAATATTATTTAAAATATCTTCTCTTCTTTCCGCAATAATCGTTCTTTCTTCCCCATATTTATGATGGTTTAATACAGCATATGCAACCTTGTAAAAATCTTCATCAGCAAATTCTTCACTGTCAGGATTTATAAATAACAAAGATAAAATATTATGTGGAATCTCCACATCACTCTGAAATTTCCCGTTTGTTTTCATTCTATCCTGAAAATACTTTCCCACTTTTCCATAATCATGGTATTTACATGCAAGCAAAAGAAGCTGATATATTTTCTTATACTCTGTACTCTTAATGTAACCATAATCCAATAATCTTTCCGCCTCTTTTGCCAAATCCATAGTATGTTCTGCTATTGTTTTTTTCGGTTTCGGTTTCGATTTTGCTGTTTTGTTTCCTATTATTTCCGGTATCTCAAATATTTTCTCCATAATTTCACCCTACTCAAAATTTACAATAAGTGTTGTATTTTCATCAATTGTGTCGAAATATAAATTCTCAGATTCTTCATCTACGGAATAACCAGATAAATAATAGACCTTCTTTTTATGAAAAACACGCTGTTTTCCATCTTCGGAGTATTCATAATTTTTGTTAATAAAATACTTTGTTCCTCCTCCATACCGAATATTTCTATCTCGCGTAAAAATATCTTTTCCTTTGACAGCTTTCTCTGAAACATATCCAGCAAATTTTGACTTTATCTCCTTATCTACACTTTCCTTTAATTCTACAATATCCGCATCTAAGACTTCTACAAAGTCCTCACTCCGTCCTAATGATTTCAACCGGTATATATTTTCCAAAATTTTTTTTAATGTTTCTTCATCACTTTTAACATGAATATATAACTCAATATCATCTAAAAGCTCATAAAACTTCAATGATGTCGTAAGAGTTCTAAAGTAAGATATCGGAATTTTATAATTTTCCTCTTCATACTTTCTTACTCTTTCTTTATATTCTTTTTCTTCTAATTTTACCCTTTTTTCCTCTTCAAGAATAATTTGATATGCATCTGATTTTGAATCTGCTTCTTTTTTTTGCTGTGCAAGAGATTTTTTCTTTTCCTTAAATTCCTGCAATTTATCTGCATATTCATTTTTCTTATAAATATCAATCTTATCTTTTAAGTCTTTCAGTTCTCTATATTCCTGCATACATTCCTGATTTACTGTTTTTACGGTAATATCCTTCCGGAAACTGTTTCCCTGTGATTTAATTGCAGATCCAACCAATATATAACCTTTTGACAGACAGTCCGGGTTATAAAGTTTTACCAGATTTCCTCTGTCATCTTGTGTAGTATTTAAAAAACAATGGTCCGTATACGCTCTTTTCTGCAAAGACTGAAAGTTTCCCTGAATACTAATATCCATCGCCTTATATTCCTTAAATCCGCATGCATCATGCAAAGCACCGATAACAGTAGAATATGGCGGCAAAGGATATGTCATTTTATTATTAATAGTTTCCTCTTTTCGATAATTTGCACTATTTTGATGCAAATGCAATCTCAATGCTTTCATCTGACCCCTACTTTCTTTCTGCGTTCTTCCTTTACATCTTATAATAATTTTCAACCTGCACATATAAATTTTCAAAGAACTTATCTACACTTTGCGGTTTTAATTTTCTTATAATCTCATCTTCATTTTTGAATTCTCCATTGGCCAGATAACCTGCCTCATATCCATGTTCCAGTTTTTGACAAAGTGCATCGGAAACATCCAGTTCTCCGTTTCTTACTTTTACAACATTTTCAAATACATGTGTTTTTCTGTCAGAAAGACCACCAACAGCAAAAATCGGTTCTGCATTATCCAGATTTCCTTTTACAACAAGACTTAAGTTTTCTACTGCATTTAATAATAATTTTACACGCTGTATTTTTTCTTCATTATCAGCCTCTGTGTTAAAGTTCTCATCTTTTCCTATCATGTCCAAATCAATTGTAATACTATATACTTTCAGATTTTTACTATATTCATACTGATATGGCATCAGACCTGCTTCATTTGCTTTCCCTTTTTCCTGTAAATTAATTCCTGCATTTTTTGCAGCATTTTCTGCCAGATACAGATTATTATGGAATCTCGCATCATTTATAAAAGATTCAACAGAAATTGCATCTGTAACATAAAAAGAACTATTTCTTTTATATGTAAGATTTCCGGTATTCATATAACCGCCTTCTAATGCTCTGCAATTAGCTGCGTTTAATGTTTCATTCACCTTTTTTTGTGCAGCTCCATCTACTTCCGTCTGCAAATCATCGTACATACCACTCTGTATCATAATTGCATTTTTCAAACTTTCCCTGCTTCGTATCGCATATTCTTTCTGATTCCTGTAAATCTTCTGCACACTCGCGATATTCCCCAGTGATTCCGAATAATTGCTCGTCATATTAGCAATAACTGTAACTGTAACTGATTTTCCCATAATTTATCCTCCTTAAGCTTCTTTTTTCTTTGGTTCTGCGCCCAAAGCATTGATAAATGCATATACAATTTCCTGATTTTTATCATAATCATCCAAAAGACTATATAAAAAGCCAAAAGATTCTTCTGTGTAAATGGATAATTGTAATAAAATATCATATACTCTTTTTTTGTCATTAGCGGTCATGGCAGATGCCAGTTTCACTTTGTATGACTTAATTTTATTATCCTGTCCTTTTTGTTTCAATTTTCTGGTTACCTGCCAGGCGCAGGCACAGGCTGAACTTAATTTTTTCTCCATATCATCAACTCCTTTTATTTTCATATTTATTTCTATTAATCTGTTAATGGCATAATTATTAGAATTATCCAATTCTTTTTTTAAAGCCAGTTCTATCAGCCATGAAAGATCTAATCCATTTATAACCGACTGAATTAATTCTTCACCAACATTAATATAATATTTATCATTAATTTTATAAGAATACATAAGTTTACTTATGTCCTTTATTTCTCTTACTATATCAATTTTATCCTTTCGAATATATAAAGTTTCAAAATACTCTTTATCTCTGCCTTTTATAATAATTTCAATATCATAATCTATGAAATCTACAGACTGAATAATTGCCTGATACAACAAACTTCTCACATTCAATGGCTTCTGTTCGTTTTCTTTTTTCTGTCTGTATATGGTAATTTGATCATTTATGTAATCATTGGACTTTCTTAGATTTTCAATATTATAATTATTATTTATAAATATTGCATCCATTGTATTTGTAAACGCAAATGGTATAAAATCAAAATATTTTGAATCTCTGAAAACTCCTGTCACATCCTGAAATGCATACGCATAAGACTTTGACTTTCTTCCTTCATCCACACTATAGCCTAACAACCTGCAATGTGGCTGGGTGTCTTCTCCCATTAATTTGCTGTTACAATAATTAGCATACAAATTTTTCTTATTCTGAAATGTTTTTTCTACAATATCATAGTGCCTCTCCTGCAATAAAGATAAAATTTCATCTCTATTGTTCCCATCAAATTTTATCTTTCCATATACTTCTTTCATTATACTATTTGCTTTTAACAATTCATTAATTCTCTTTATCTGTTCATCTGTGAAACTTTCCTGCCCACGCAGGAAAGTTTCCACTTTTGTATGATACATTTCATCATGCAAAATTTCATTCACATAATACTCAACAAAATCCAGATATTTCTCTCTTGTAATATACCTCGAATCAAACTCAATAGTATCCGCAGAATTATCATATTCGGCTGGTACATTTGTTTCCTTTATTTTCCAGTAGTCAAAAAAACGTACCAGTCCCAATATAGCTGCCGAATATCTCCAATCATAACATTCTATCCTAACATCATACATCTTTAACCTCCTTTATCCTACTACCACTGCGGCCCCAAAGCCCTGATTTTTCCGTGATCCCAGTCCTGCCCCCAATAAATAATTTAAGACGACCGGTTTCCCCTGTAATTCAAAATTTCCCAGACTCGACTCCACATTACACTCATAATGTTTAATAATTACTGTCCTGGTATCCAAAGGTGTAATATTGAAATCATCAATATAATTTTCCGTATAACCAGCCAGTCTTAACTGACTTTTAATAATCTCAACTGCTTTTTCCTGAAAATCATCCTGTTTAACCGAATAATAATGATCCTTATTTTCATCCCTGCAATGCTCACGAATAACCAAAGGTGATATCATCTTTATTCGTATTTTATCAGTTCTAACCTCATTATCTTTCCATTTAAACACTTTTACTAATGTCATTTCGTTTTGATTTGCTAACGGAAAGACCTTATTAAGCTGTGCCATAAACGCATTTATAAAAATCAGGCCGAGTTTATAATCGGAAGTGGACCAAATAACTTTTATTGTATTATTATCTAATTTTATTCTGTTTACCTCAAAAACCGGATTAGGAAGTTTGACTGCAAATGTAAAATCCTTTGAATCATGACCGCTATAATATTTTTTATAATATGTCCCACCATTCACCTCACTCAAACTCTTTTTTATAAAATGCAATAGAATCCGTCTATATTCTATATCTATTTCACGTTTTGCTAAAACAAATTGCAATTCAATTCGCATTTATTTCCTCCTTTGTCTATAAATAATCTCTCGGAATCTCTAAGCCAGTAAATACAAGGCCTTCA
>FR900116.1 GCA_000437755.1 Roseburia sp. CAG:303 | reverse complement strand
TTATCATTTGTTGTTTCCTGCACTGTCACTTCACTTTGTGCCTGTTTTTCCAGGCTTCCATTTCCCACAACCTTATAACATTCTATCGTCAGGGGGCTTTCCAGATCCTCTAACACTTCCCCATTATCCTGCCCCTCTGTGTAAAGAGTTCCGTACACCTCTTCTCCATTACTCTCATAAAAATAGTAAAAATCCTCTTCTTTTCCATTCTGATTTCTGCATTTTATTACATAATATGCAGGATGTCCTTTATCATCCCCGATTATCACATCTGCCCTTATGGTCAATCCGGCTTCGCTCTGCTCAAAGCCTTTCAGCTTAATCGTCGTTCCATCCTCGCAGGAAAGTTCCGTTTCTGCCGTGTATAATTTCACAGTGCTATCTTTCCCTGCCGAGAATTTTAATTTCTTTTCCCCATTGTATTCTTTTCCAAGAGATACCTCTATTAAATTTACTTCACAGGAAATTTCTTCCTGCTGTATTTCATGATCCAATATAGCGACATATGGGAAGATTGCCCTGTCGCCTTCTGTCCGTACAGTCATACCATATATCGAGCCTTCCCCCTGCTCTTCATTTTTGACCAGAATCTCCACACCCAGGTAATCATCTCCGTTTTCTTTTAAAACTACGTTTTCCGCTGCTATTTCAAAATATATCTCATTCTGATAAAAGGAAGCATTTCCTACCGAGAATTTTACCTGATTCTGGTTTTCTTCGTCCTGCCCTGACTGTACTGCTTTTGTTTCTTCCTG
>FR900115.1:3923-14578 GCA_000437755.1 Roseburia sp. CAG:303 | reverse complement strand
TTTAAGTGTTTCGCAATTACCTAAATTATATAATGATAGTATAGAACAAAAGAGGTAAAAAGTCATCTAATTTTTATAGAAAACATTTGAAGTATGCTTTTTCTTATGCTATACTAAAAACACAATATTTTAAGAGAATGCGGGGTGGACATTTAGAATGAAATCTTTAGATGTAGCACATATAAATCCTTTTTTACAGTCAAGTATAAGTGTAATTGAGATGACAACACAGGTAAAGCTGGCAGTTGGTAAACCGGGACTGTCAGAGCTTAACTTTCCGGGAAAAGCATTTCTTCTGCAGGTAGGTGTAACAGGGGAACTGAAAGGTCAGGTACTGATGGCGATGTCCGAAGAAAGTGCCAGATTTTTTGCAGAAAAGATGATGATGGGAATGCAGATGGATGAACTGAATGATATGGCGGTATCCGCATTATGCGAGCTTAGTAATATGGTGATGGGAAATACGGCTACGATATTTGCTTCAAAAGGTGTTTCTATGGATATTACACCGCCGATTGCAACCAGAGGAGAAAATCTGACTATGCGTTCTGATATACAGGCATTGAGAGTACCTATGCTGAATGATGGCGAAGAGATATTTGCTCTTTACATATGCGTAGGAGAGGAATAACAGGTGGTAAAATCCGGCTCACTCGGATCAGGAATTCGAGTGGGCTTTTTCTTTTATAAGGGAGATATAGGATGAAAGAATTACAGGTTGGAAATATTATCGAATTGAAGAAGAAACATCCATGCGGAAGTTATGAATGGGAAATTCTGCGGACTGGTGCAGATTTCAAATTAAAATGCAGGGGGTGCGGACATATGATTATGGTGCCGCGGACTCTTGTGGAAAAGAATCTGAAGGGGATAAAATAAAAGATGACTTTATTGTCAATCGGGTATAAATATGGTAAAATAATCATCAAAAGGGAAAAGAACAGAAGATTATATGACAATTAGAACAGGAGGATTTATATGAGAGTTGGAATGTTGACAAGCGGCGGAGACTGCCAGAGTCTGAATGCAACCATGAGAGGTGTGGCAAAGACCTTATATAACAATGTGAAGGAAATCGAGATTATCGGATTCCTGGAAGGATATAAAGGACTTATGCACGAAGAGTATAAGATTATGAAACCGAGTGATTTCTCCGGAATTCTTACAGAAGGCGGAACAATCATAGGAACGAGCAGACAGCCGTTTAAATTAATGAGAGTTATCGGTGAAGATGGATTTGATAAAGTAGAAGCAATGAAAAAGACCTATAAGAAGTTAAATCTGGACTGTCTGGTTGTATTAGGCGGAAATGGTTCGCAGAAAACAGCAAATCTTCTGAGGGAAGAAGGATTAAATGTAGTGTCCCTGCCAAAGACGATTGACAACGATCTGTGGGGAACGGATATGACATTTGGTTTTCAGAGTGCAGTAAATATCGCTTCCGATGCGATTGACTGTATCCATACCACTGCTGCATCCCATGGACGTGTATTTATCGTGGAAGTTATGGGACATAAAGTAGGATGGCTGACACTGCATGCAGGAATGGCAAGTGGTGCGGATATTATACTGATTCCGGAGATTCCTTATGATATTGATAAAGTAGTGGAAGCGATTGAGAAGAGAACACGGGAAGGAAAGAGATTTTCCATTCTTGCGGTGGCAGAAGGTGCGATTTCCAAAGAAGATGCGAAATTAAGCAAGAAGGAATACAAAGCGAAGCTGGCAGCACGTCCGTACCCATCGGTTTCTTATGAGATTGGCAAGAAGATCGAGGAAAAGACCGGACAGGAAATCAGGGTTACGATTCCGGGACATACACAGAGAGGCGGAAGTCCATGTCCGTATGACAGAGTTCTGTCAACCAGATTTGGTGCGGCAGCAGCCCAGATGATTATGGAAAGAGATTATGGAAAACTGGTAGGAATAAAGAATGGAGAAATCGTCAGAATTCCACTGGAAGAAGTTGCTGGAAAATTAAAAACGGTAGATCCGAATGCATCTATCATTAAAGAAGCAAAGGCAGTGGGAATCAGTTTCGGAGATTAATATGTCTTATACAGCATTATACAGGAAATTCCGCCCGGATAATTTTGAAGATGTCAAAGGGCAGGATCATATAGTCACAACATTAAAAAATCAGATAAAAGCGAATCGAATCGGACATGCTTACCTGTTCTGCGGAACCCGTGGAACAGGTAAGACTACCGTTGCGAAGATTCTGGCAAAGGCAGTGAACTGTGAAAACCAGCAGGACGGCAGTCCGTGTGGGGAATGTCCAAGCTGCCGGACCATAGCATCGGGTGCGTCCATGAATGTCATAGAGATCGATGCGGCATCCAATAACGGTGTTGACAATATCCGTGACATCCGCGAGAATGTACAGTATCCGCCGACGGAAGGGCGCTATAAGGTGTTTATCATTGACGAGGTGCATATGTTGTCTATTGGTGCATTTAATGCATTGTTAAAGACACTCGAAGAGCCGCCTTCTTATGTCATATTTATTCTTGCAACAACAGAATCGCATAAAATACCGGTTACGATTCTTTCCCGATGCCAGAGGTATGATTTTAAGCGAATCACGATCGATGTCATTGCCGCAAGACTGAGGGAACTGGTGGATAAAGAAGGGATTCAGGCGGAAGAGAAAGCACTGCGGTATGTGGCGAAGGCGGCGGACGGATCTATGCGAGATGCACTCAGTCTGCTGGATCAGTGCATCGCATTTTATCTGGGACAGGAACTGACCTATGAGCATGCACTGGAAGTACTCGGTGCGGTAGATATGGAAGTGTTCAGCATAATGTTGAGACTGATTCTGGTCGGTGACACCATGGGGGCAGTCCACACACTGGAAGAGGTCATTATGACGGGCAGGGATTTGTCCCAGTTTGTTACCGATTTTATCTGGTACCTGAGAAATCTCCTGTTAGTCATGACCTCTGACGGAAATGATATTTCTGATATGCTGGACATGTCTGCGGAGCGGCTGACAGCCATGCAGGAAGAGGCAGAGATGGCGGACGAGGATACCGTGATGCGTTATATCCGGGTATTGTCCGAACTGTCAAATCAGATGAAATTTTCCACATCAAGGAGAGTCCTTGCGGAGGTTGCCATAGTAAAACTGGCGAAGCCGCAGATGGAAAACAGTCTGGATGCCGTATTGAACCGGATTGCAAATCTTGAAAGAGGCATGGAAAATCAGGTTTTTGTACCGAGGAGTGAGCCGGCAGCACCGGCAGACCAGCCGGAAATAAAGAAAGAAGAGCCGAAACAGCTGGAGTTAGCTGTACCGGAAGAAATCCAGCAGGCAGTAGATAACTGGCGCAGGATTCAGGGCAGGGTAACAAGACCGGCCAGTATCTATCTGAAAGATGTAAAGCTTACGGTTACTGGTGAGGGAAAACTCCTGATCGTAACAAAGAATAAGATTGGTTATGAGCTTATCGGGAGAGAAGACACGATTGCAGAGATCGAAAAACTGATTGCTGAAGAGATCGAAAAGCAAGTAAAAGTGGAAGTGAAACTGTTAGAGGAACACGAACACTTTGAAGATAAATTTGTAGAAATTACAAAAAATATTAATATGGAAATCGAAGAGGAGGATTTTTAATCATGGCAAAAAGAGGAGGATTCCCAGGAGGAATGCCTGGCAATATGAACAATCTGATGAAGCAGGCACAGAGAATGCAGAGACAGATGGAGCAGACCACAGCGGACCTTGAAACAAAGGAAGTAACAGCGGCAGCTGGCGGCGGTGCAGTAGAAGTAACCGTATCCGGTAAGAAGGAAGTCGTAAAAGTAAAACTGGCAGAAGAAGTTGTAGATCCGGATGATATCGAGATGTTAGAAGATTTGATCATGGCTGCAACCAATGAAGCACTGCGTAAGATGGAAGAATTAACCCAGTCCGAGATGGCTAAGATTACAGGTGGTCTTGGAGGAGGATTTCCGTTCTAATGGATTACTATAGCAGTCATATTTCAAAACTGATGGAGGAATTATCCAGACTTCCCGGTATTGGTGCTAAAACCGCCGGGAGACTGGCATTTCACATCGTCAATATGCCAGAAGAACAGGTTCAGGCGATTGCAGATGCCATGGTTTCTGCAAAGAAAAACATACATTACTGTAAAGAATGTTGTACGCTGACGGATCAGGAATTATGTCCGATTTGTTCCAGTCAGTCAAGAAACCATAAGATAATTATGGTTGTGGAAAACACGAGAGATTTGGCAGCCTATGAAAAGACCGGCAAATATAACGGGGTATATCATGTGCTGCATGGTGCGATTTCACCAATGCTTGGAATCACACCGAATGATATTAAACTTAAAGAATTAATTCAGAGATTAAAGGGAGATGTGGAAGAAGTAATTATCGCCACAAATTCCAGTGTAGAGGGCGAAACCACCGCAATGTACATCAGCAAACTGGTCAAACCGCTTGGAATCAAGGTAACAAGAATCGCCAGCGGCGTGCCGGTCGGCGGTGATTTGGAGTACATTGATGAAATGACATTATATCGTGCCCTTGAGGGACGAACAGAATTATAAAGAGGTAGACATGACAGAAGAATATATCCTGCATAAAGATGTAATTACAAACCATAAGGACAGAATGTTTTATCTGAGAAAATATTTTCCTTATTTTAAGATTACGGAAAACAATTTTTCGCAATTTCAGAATGGAAAATACGAAAGTCTGGATATGGGATATCTGCTTATGGCAGTGTTACGTTTTTTTATAGAAGAAAATAATTTTCGCGAAAAAGACGTAACATATCAGGAATATTCTTCTTTTATAAAAGAAATTTATGAAAGAGACTTTGGACTTGTGTTGGATCAGGCAGAAGAACAGTCTCTTTCTTCGTATATATTCGATAAAATAACAAACGAAGGCAGACCGTTTCTGTGGTCCTATTACGATCCGGTCGAAAAGAAGAAGGAAACCCTGAGAGTACGGCTGCTTGACAGCCGTGTCACAAAGGAGGGTGTGTATTACCGCCTGACATCCGAGGCAATCGAATTTTATCTTGATACGAAAGAAATTCAGGACGAAAGCGATATCAGCGTGTCGCAGGTACTTCTGTCGAAGATGATCGCATCACGGAATTTCCGGGGAGGAATCCAGGTGGTACAGAGAATGAATAATCAGGTGGCAAGGCTGCAGAAACAGCGGGAAGAAGTGCTGGGACTGCTTGCGGGAGATGTTTTTCATGGAATCCGGGCATATGAAAAATTCATGGAAAACGGAACAAAATGGTTTGCCGAGGAACAGAAAATGTTTCATAAGAATATGGAACTGATAGAGGAAGCCTTGAAACGTGCCGATACGGAAGCTGCCTATGGACAGGCGGTAAAGGATATTTATGATCTGGAGAGTGAATTAAAACGTGCGCTCATTAATCACAGCCGGCTGCTGAGTGACTGTACGAAGCTGCAGATACAGGCGGATGAGATGGTAGCCGGGGCGAAATATTCCAGACTCAAAAAGAATTTCGACTTCAAAGAGGCACAGTGTATCCTGATGGAAGAAAATAATGCGGCAAGGCTGGAAGCTTTTATTCTTCCACTTCTTCGTATCCAGCCGAAGAAACGTTTTTCGCTGCTGCAGGTGGACAAGCTGCTTACCCTGCGGATGGATCGGGAGGAAAAAGGTGAGGAGATTGCAGAAAATGTAATTCCGGAAATGTATGTTACGGAGGATGAGAAAGAAGAAAACCGAATCCGTGAAAATTACCGGCTGTATGTCAGGATATTGCTCTATGATATTTTGAAAAAAGACAGTTTTACCATCGAAGAGTGGTGTGGGGATCTGGTAAAAATGCTGGGAAAAGACGTACTGAAAAACAGCGATTTATATTCCATGATGATTCATCTCGCACAGAAGAACCAATATTCCATGCAGGAAGTCATGCAGCATCCCGATACATTTTTTGAAGAATATCTGAAAATGATTCTTCAGGAGGAACCGGCATACCGGAAGCTGAATTTTAAAATCGAGTATCTCGAACATAAATTCTGCCCGATGGCAGGATGTGAAATCAAGAATTTCAGAATAGTGAAAGGGGAACAGACATGGCATTAGAAAAAGCACTGGATATTGTGTCAGCTCTTATCAATGGGGAAGAAATAAGACGGAATGGAGGAAATGCAGGATTATATGAAGAATTTGCACTGGGAACACAGGTCTATGATGAGGTAAAACTTATTTTGAAAAAACTGAATCTGGATCTGTATGAATACCGGGACGGACTCTATATTACCGCAGGGGATAATAACCAGATCTTTGGCTATACAAATGAGGAACTGAAAAGAGAACTGGGAATAAAGCGGAACCGGGAATTATACCTGTGTTATTTTATTATATACCAGATTATGACATGCTTTTATAAGGACAGCACAAACCGCCCGGGACAGGAATATGTCCGCAGTGACCAGGTGATACAGAGTGTGGATCAGGCACTGGCTTCGGTTATCCGGGATCTGAAGGAATTAAGTCTGGATGAAGTAGAAGAAAACAGTTTTAAGGAAATTGCAATGGTCTGGGAAGATATGCCGCTGGTACAGACGGAAGATGCACTGACCAGGGCCTCAAGAGGTTCTAAAAGCGGATTTGTCAAGCTGGTCTTTAACTTCCTTGTAACGCAGGAATTATTTCTTGAAACGGAAGGACGATATTATCCGAAAGTCCGTTTCCGTGCACTCATGGAGCATTATTATGATGAACATAAGGGAAGACTGTATGAGATTATGAGAGGAGAAAGCGATGCCGCAGATAAACAGAATCAGGGTAAATAATGTCAGATATAATTTTGGCACACAGTTTTATGATGATTTTATCATGAGATTTTCAGGGAAAAATACGATCTATGATTTGGCAAACGGAGGGGGAAAAAGTGTCTTAATGCTGTTATTGCTCCAAAATATGATTCCGAACTGTACACTGGATGACAAACAGCCGATTGAAAAACTTTTCCGGACGGGAAGCGGAAGCAATACCATTCATTCTCTGGTTGAATGGAATCTGAGTGATGTGCATATTAGAAATAATTATAAATATATGCTGACGGGTTTTTGTGCAAGAAAAGGCAGGGAGGAAGAAAAAGATCAGAATACGGCGGCTGTGGAGTATTTTAATTACGTTATTTTTTACCGGGAATATAATGATAATGATATTAAAAACCTGCCATTATCCGTGACCGGTGCGGACGGAAAAAAAGAGCGAATTACCTATCTGGGATTAAAAAATTATCTGAGGGATCTCGAGAAAAAAGATTTCAGTCTGGAAGTAAAAATTTTCGACCGCAAAGGGGATTATCAGCGGTTTATTTCGGAATATGGAATTTATGAGAGTGAGTGGGAGATTATCCGTGGCATTAATAAGACGGAAGGTCATGTCAGAACTTATTTTGAAAGTAATTATAAGACAACGCGGAAAGTGGTTGAAAATCTGTTGATTGAGGAAATCATAGAGAAGGCATTCCACAACCGTGTGCCTGGGGAAATATCCGGACAGGAAAACCAGATGGCGGAAACACTGTTAGAAATCCGCAATCAGTTACTTGAACTGTCTGCCCGGAAAAATGATATTCATAATTATGACAGACAGATGGAACTGCTGCAGGAATTTGTTACCAAAGTGTCCGGAATGAAGGAAGTATATTTTGACCGGGAAGCACTGGAAAAAGAACTGGCTTCTGGATATTGTTCTGTAAAGGGCAGGCTGAAAGCCGGCGAAGAGGAGAAGGTACATCTGGAAAAGCAGATTCAGGAATTAGAAAATCTCAAGGCAGAAGAAAAAAGAGCGGATGAAACGGTGCGGGTGCAGGAGAGCGAAGAGAAAGTAAAACAGGAACAGGAAAAACTGGAACAGCTGGGTGCGGACGAAGAAAAGCAGGAAAAACAGATTTCAGACATGCAAAAAGATCTTACACTGGCGGAAAGTGTGAATGATTATCTCGATTATCTGTATTACAGAAAAGAACGTGATATTGTCAGGGAAACACTTGCAGTACTGACAGAGGATAAGGGGGAATTGCTGAAAGAACTGGAAAATATGGCAGCAGAACGCAGGAAGAGAGAAGCAAAGCTGTCACAGGAACTGCAGGAGCGTCTGGAAGGATATGAGGCGAGAACAAAAGAAACAGCAGATTTTATTGCAGACCTCAAATTACAGCGGGACAGACTGGCAAGGGAGCTGGCGGTCGCAGAATATAAGAAGGATGACGCAGAGCAGAAGATAAAGAAGTATAATCAGAGAGCGGCAGAATTCAGGCAGGAACTGGAAGTTCCGATGTTATATGACTCGCAGAAAGAACTGGAGCTGTGTGACGGGCAGATAAAAGAATGTGAAGCAGTTCTGGAAGAGAACAGTCAGAAGCTGGACGGACTGGCAGTGCAGAAGCAGTCCGGGAGTCTCAAAACCGGGGAATTACAATGGAAACTGGAAGCTGCAGGGACACAGATGGAAGAGTACCGGAAGGAAGAACAGGAAATGCATGAATACGAGATGCATTTTCAGAAGTTGCAGGAAGTCTATCAGGAAACAGGGACGGACAGGCTGATTCAGATCATCAGTGGAAAGTTGGGCGAGAAGCGGAAGCAGGAAAGTCAATTACAGGAAACCCTGAAAAGAAAAAACGAGTATTACATGCATTTGGCGGACGGTATGCCGGTCGGAATTTCCGTAGAAGCAGAGAAAGTTCTGCAGTATATCAACCGCTATCATGACGGTGCGGCTGTGGCAGGAACGGATCTGTTAAAGGAGTTTTCCACAGAGCAGAGGAAAGAGGTATTAAAGAACATACCGGTATTACCCTATTGCATAGTGGTTAAAAAGGATTTTGAAAATATCATCATGGATACGGGCATATCAGAACTAAACCTCGGAGATTATGCCGTTCCGGTTATTGCAGAAGAAGAGCTGGATATGGATTTGCCGTCAGGAACATTCTATGCAATGTATGGGAAAGAATTATTTTATAATGAGAAAAAAATCAGGGAAGAAGCTGCCGGTATCTCGCATGAATTAGAGAAATTACAGGAAGAAGCCATGAGAATGGCGGATGAAATCCGGGTGTATCAGAAAGATCTGGAATTTCTGAAAAATTATGCGGAAAAATACAACCAGCAGATCATTGCATTAAAAACAAAGATACAGATGGTGGAGCAGGATATTCACTGTTATGAAGTATCTCTGGAGCAGGAAAATGAAGCCGCAGACAGGAGAAACCAGCAGGAAGAGCATTTGCGAACAGAGCAGGAAATGCTTGAGGAAAAACTGGGCGTGTTAAGACAGAAACAGAAGAAAATCTCAGAAATATCTGGCTGTCAGAAAATCCTGACAGAAGCAGAAGAAGAACTGGAATGGAATACCCGGGAAAAGAAGCAGAACGAAAAGGAATACAGTAATATTCTGGGACGGCTTGAAGCATGGCAGGCAAGGGAAGCAGCGGATCAGGATGCGATGGCACATATCCGGGATCAGATTGCACAGATGGCGGCGGAATGGGAGAAATACCGCAGTTATTACAAGGCAGACGTACAGACCACCGGCTATGAGGAACTGTCGCTCGAAGAGCTGGAAAACCGTTTCATGGGAACAATGCAGGCATTGCAGGGCGGAAACAGCGAATATACCGATAAACAGCGGCTTCTGGAAAATTATGAAACGGCGATGGAAAAATCCCTGCAGGCGGTGGACTATAAGGGAATCTCCGTAAAACTGCTGGAAGAACGTCAGGAAAAAGGGCTTAATTATGAAACCTCAAAAGAAGAACTGATCCGCCGGAAAAACGTGATCCGTGACAAATCTTCTGAGTTAAAGAAAATAAAAGAACTGGTACGCAGGATTCGTTCGGAAAAAGACAGGCTGGAAGGTGCAGTGCAGCATGGCAGGGATGCGATTGTCCAGAAATATGGAGTGTTTGAACCCGTTAATCTGCAGCAGATGATGGTCATGGATTTTCTCGAAGAAAAGCAGAAAAACATAAAGATACTGGAAGAGCAGGTGCGGGAAAGCCGGGAGCAGATAAAAGAAACAGAGCAGAAAGCACAGAAATTCAGTCTTCTTCTGCATGATATGGAAAGAGTTGTTTCCGGTAAGATACAGGAAGAAACAACGGAACTTCTGCCGGATACTGTGAATCTGGAAGAATGTGTCGGACAGGCACTGAAAAAATATGATCAGTACCAGAAGAAAATGCAGAAAAACAGGGAAGACTACGAACAGGCAAAGACCATTCTGGCAGGAGAACTCCGCAAAAACGGAAGTGCCGGGCTGGCAGATGAAGTGTTGCTGCATCTTGGCATGCCGGGCAGCATGGACGAAGTGCAGGAGCAGACAGGGGCAGTCGAGGAAACGATCGCCTGTCTGAAACTCGAAAAGAACCGTATTGAAAAAAATATCCAGGATATGGAACAGATTAAACAGAATTTCGAAAGCCAGTGTATACAGAGCTGCATGAATATAAAAGCAGAATTGGAGAAATTGCCGAAACTGTCCAGAATCAAAATGGATGAAGAGGTTATACCGATGATTTCCCTGCAGATTCCATATGTGCGGGAAGAAGAATATGACGCAAAGATGTCAGAATATATTAATCAGACGGTGGAACAGGCAGATCGCATGGCATCGGAAGAGGA
>FR900115.1:0-3886 GCA_000437755.1 Roseburia sp. CAG:303 | reverse complement strand
TGTCCGTTATATCCGTGGCAGACTTTCGTGGAAACAGTTATTTTCGGTTATTGTGACAGATATGAATGAAATTCGTTTGAATCTGTACAAACGTGAGAGAATCCGGGAACAGAGCCGCTATTTAAGATACGAGGAAGCGGTCGGAAGTACCGGACAGTCACAGGGCATTTATATTCAGTTCCTGATTGCAATTATTAATTATATATCCAGTATTTATTCAAGAAATACGGACAGTATCGCACTGAAAAAAGTAATATTTATTGATAACCCGTTTGGGGCGGCAAAAGATATCTATATCTGGGAGCCTATTTTCAAAATGCTGAAAACCAATAATGTGCAGCTGATTGTTCCATGCAGGGGTGCAACACCGGCGATTACGGGAAGATTCGATGTGAATTATGTCCTGGGACAGAAGTTGGTAAACGGCAGACAGCAGACGGTGGTTGTGGATTATTACAGCAGTGTGGACAGCGAGAAACTCGATTATACAACGATGTCATATGAACAGGGTGTGCTGGATCTGGTAATGGGAAATAATGCCGAATTTGGCGAATCAATTTAAGCAGACTGATTGAAACCTGAGTGGGATTATGTTATTATACTGTATAAAGTTTTGATTTACTTACGAAAGCTTGATTATCGGGGAAAATAATACTTTGGTAAGATTTTAGAAAGGAAAATGAGATGGATAAATACGAATACAATGTAAAACTTGAGCAGATAAAGAAACTTATCAGAAAAAAAGATTATGCAACGGCAGCACGCATTGCAGATACGATAGACTGGTATAAAGTAAAGAATAACCAGACGATTGTGCTGATCGCAGATGTGTACGAGGCAAGCGGACGTTATGAGCAGGCAAGGGAAAATCTCAAGCTGGCATATGATCGAAGCGGCCTGGGCAGACAAATTGCATACAAACTGGTAAAAGTATGCATTAAATGTGGAAAGATCGATGAGGCGGAGGATTTTTATGATGATTTTGTATCCGCTGCACCGAGAGATATTTCCAAATATCTGCTGCAGTATGAACTGGCAAAGGCAAAAGGCGAGCCTTTAGAAAAACAGATTTCCATACTGGAACAGTATCTTGAAGAGGATATGGATGACAGATGGGCATTTGAACTGGCAAAGCTCTATCATAAAACCGGCCAGCGTGATAAATGTATCGAGCAGTGTGATACGGTTATGCTGTGGTTCAGCGATGGCAAATATGTGGACAAGGCAATGGATCTTAAGATGATCTATACTCCGCTGACAAAAAGCCAGCAGCAGAGATATGAGGCAAGATGGAGAGAAAAATCTGCACAGAATAATATTAAGATCGAAGAAATCAAGGTCAAAGAGGTTGATGTTGCAAATAAATACAATACGCAGAATATCCAGAATGCATTGAAAGAAAGCATGGATCAGATCTTTGCGAAGGAAGAAAAAGCAAAGGATGAAGCCGCAGAACTCTTCAAACCGCTTCAGAAGAAAGAGCCGGAAGAACCGGACGATTATTCCGAAGCAGACGGTGCTGCAGAAGATGCGGATGACTATATTGCAAGAATGGCTTTGAATGCCATGACTTATGAAAATCAGCGCAAGCAGGGAATGGCAGCGGTCGCTGATGATGAATTTGAAGAAGAGAAAGAAGAGGAAGAAAAAGATGATTTAGGCGATACAAAGATATTTGTGACAACCAGAAGCAAGAAGAATCTGGGCGATACAAAAGTCTTTGATCCACGGAAACTTGTGATTCCGGAACAGGTTTCTTTTGAAAGGGAAGAACAGCCAGTAAAGGAAGAGAAGAAGTCAGAGCCGGAGGAAGCTTATATTGTTGAAGAAAAAACAATTAAGCGGGAAGAAATAAAAGAGGAACTCCCGGAAGAAGAACCGGAAATCGAAGAAACCGCAGAAACAGTGGAAGAGCCAGTAGAGGAAGAAGCTGTCGAGGAACAGCCGGCAGAGGAAACGGTAGAAGAGGCAGTCGAAGAAACCGCAGAAACGGTGGAAGAGCCAGTAGAAGAGGTTGTAGAAGAACCTGTCGAAGAAATCGTCGAGGAGCAGTCTGTAGAGGAAGAACATGCAGAAGAAGAGGTTGCTGAGAAAGAAGAAATTCCAGAAGAAGAACCGGAAGACAGCACAAAGGAAACAGTAGTAGAAGTAGAACCGGGTGTAATGGAACAACTGATGGAAGGTTTATTCTCTGACGATTTATTTGCGGCAGCAACGACAGAGCCGGAAGTTAAGGAAGAACCGGAAACCGTAGAGGCAGAAGAAGCCGTAGAAGAGCCTGAAATCGAAAAATCTGAGGAAGCAGCAGAAGAACCGGAAATCGAAGAAGTTGAGGACGAACCGGAACTGGAAGAAAGCTTTGATGGACAGTATTCCTTTGGATTTGAAGAACCAGAGGAAGATATTGAAGAAGAGCAGATCGAAGGTCAGATGTCACTGGATGATTTCTTTAATGAAGAGGGTGAATATCATGTTCCAGAGGTGGATGAGGAAGATGATATTGAAACAGAACCGGAACTGGATGAAGAAGAGCCTGCTGTAGAACTGGACGAGGTTGATGAGCCGGAAGAGGCAGAGGTCGTTGAAGAAGAATATGACGAAGCAGACGAACCGGAAGTCATTGAAGAAGAATATGAAGAGCCAGACGAACTGGAAGTCATTGAAGAAGAATATGACGAGCCGGACGAACTGGAAATCATTGAAGAAGAATATGACGAAGCAGACGAACCGGAAATCATCGGGGAGGAAGCCGTTCAGGACGAAGCAGAAGAGCCGGAAGAAGTCAGGGAAGCAGCTGTAACAGAAGAAGAGGACGAAGAAACAGAAGAAAATGAAGAAATAGATCCGTTTGAAACTGTTACAGAACTGAAAATAGATAAGAACCTGATTAAACATTCTTCTGATTTTGAAGAAGATTCCGAAGAGCCAGACGAAACGGACGAGGACGGAGAAATCGAAGAATCCGGGGAAGAAGAACCGGAAGACGATGAAGATGAGCAGGAAGATCAGGAATCCGAAGACGATGAGGACGAAAAAGAACCGCTCAGCAATCAGGAAATCAAGCAGATTATCAAAGACTTTATTGGAAAATACTCCGGTGTCCAGGGGCTGGATAAGCAGATGCTAAGAACACTCCAGAACGTCATTGTAGATGATAATTGCAACATATTTATCATGGGTGATGCAAAAAGTGGAAAAACATCACTTGGAATTGACATTATCAAAGTAGTAAACAAGATAAAGAGAAATAATAACCGCAGAATTGCAAAGATCAGTGCCGATAAATTAATCGGTAAGGAAATGGCAGTCTACTTTGATAAATTAAAAGGAAGCGATCTGTTTATTGAAAACATCAGTCTGATGGATGATAATACCTTAGAGGATCTTCTGGATGCTATCGATAATGACAGAGATTCCAGAATCATCGTCATTGAAGATGAAAAAGTAAATGCGGACAAACTTCTGGAAAGACATGGTGAACTCCGTGACTATTTTGCAAACCGTATCGTAGTAAAACAGAATAAGATTAAAGACTGGGTTGCCATTGCACAGGAATACGCAGAAGAAAAAGGTTATGAAATCGATGAAATCGGACTTCTTGCACTTCATGCAAAAATTGACCAGTTATACGGAGTAACTCTGGTAATCCAGAGAAACCATGTCGAAAACGTAATTGATAATGCAATCAAGAAAGCAGAAAAAGGTGGTTTATTTAAGAAATTCTTTGGACGCAAGAAAGACAAAGTATTAACGGAAGAACATTTTAATTAAGATTAAGGAATAAGGATATTGAGCATGTTACAGGGCTTTATATCCTTATTTCCAAACATTTTTTATAGGTAATTGTGAAACGTTTAAGTTTTGCATATACAATAAAGATAAATTA
>FR900114.1 GCA_000437755.1 Roseburia sp. CAG:303 | reverse complement strand
ATTTAAGTGTTTCGCAATTACCTATTTATCTACTATAGTATATACCACTTTCTTATATAACGCAATGCAGAAATAAAGATGATGTGTCATATTCTGTCAATACCCGTTAATTAATTTCGATACATCCTTTTCTCTCTTTTGCTCTATAAAGCTGTATGTCCGCCTTGCGGTAAAGTATATTAAAATCGTCGCTTTCCCCCTGTTTTACACCTCCCGCACTGAAGGAAATATCCAGCATGGGGTATTTTTCTTTCATATAATCCGCAAAATCGTCCTGGATTTTCTTCATTTTTTCAAGAATACAACATATGTTTTCCCGTTCCGGAAAAAACAGCATATACTCATCCCCGCCGATTCGGGATATCACTACTTCGTTTCCGGCATGCCTTTTCATCAGCCCTGCAAGATAGATCAGTGCTGCATCTCCCCTGACATGCCCCTCCGTATCATTCAGGCTTTTAAAATTATCTATATCACATACAAACAGAATCCCTCTGTTCTTATGACTACTCATCTCATTTATCACGCAAATCGCCTTTTTCCTGTTATATAACCCTGTCAGTGGATCGGACTCTGCTTCTTTTTCTAACATCTTCTCGCGTTCGATATACTTTGTAATATCCGTCACACTGTTGATCAGAATCCTGCCGTCTTCCATATCCGCTATGCTTCCTGCTGATTTTACCCATATGATATTTTTCTCTTTTCCTGTAATGCGGAATTCAAGTTCATATTCCTTTTTACAGCATAACTGCTGTGTGATATTCTGTTTTACCATCTCACGGTCTTCCGGATATACCAGATTCATCATCTTATTTCCTGTGGCTTCTGTCAGTTCTTCTTCTGTGTATCCTAACTTCTCAAGTAATTTATCATTTATGCTGCAGATTGGATAATCTTCCTTATAACAGCAAACTATAATTTCACCGGGTAATGTATTCGTGATAAGTTCGGCAAGCTTTCTCATAATCACATCTCCATATTTATGTTTAATATATTTTTTTGCAATTTATTCATTGCAATTATAACTTCCGGACAAATTAAAATCAATACGAAATGCAATTTATTCATTGCAAATATATTGATTGGAGATACTGATATGTCACAGAAAATCAGACAGGATATTAATATCGGTTCCAGACTGCGTGAACTGCGGATTCAGAACAAACTTACACAGGAACAGGTTGTTGTCCAGTTACAGCTCGAAGGTCTTGATATCTCGCGGAGCAGTTATTCCCAAATCGAATGTGGTACTTATAATATCCGTGTGTCCGAGTTAAAAGCTCTTGTAAAACTTTTTCATACAGATTATAATACGATCTTTTCTTAAGTTTTAGAACTGGTTTTTATCTGTTTTTACCAATTTATTCCATGTATTTTTTTACACACTTTCACATTTGCAGCAAAGTTTTTTTTATGTTAAAATAAAATAGATTTAATTTCACGCAATTTTGTGTCAACAGAACTATCACACCGGGATTCGCTGAATGTGATAGTTTCTTTTGTATGAGGAGGTATTCTATGTTTAATAATAATGATTATGTTGTCCATCCGCGTGCAGGAGTATGCCGGATAACAGACACGACAGAAATGCCACTGCAGATCCATGGTTCAAAGAAACAGGCTGTATATTACATTCTTCAGCCGTTAGAAAATGTTTCCGAAAAAATTTATCTTCCAGCAGAAAATGCGGAAGGACTGATACGAAATATCATGAGCAGAGAGGATGCCCTGAATATTCTTGAGAATTTCCATTCTATTCCTGAAATCCATATTGAAAATGAGAAAAACAGAGAACAACAGTATAAAGCTATTTTGAAAAACGGAAAGCCGGATGAACTTCTTGGGATTATAAAGCAGCTTCATACCAAAAGAATCAACAGGGAAAAAAATAAGAAACCGAATAATACAACGGATGCACAGTATTTTAGAATAATGGAAACACGGCTGTATGACGAGCTCGCCATTGCAACCGGAAAAGAAAATTTTCATTGTATCCGAAGTAACCCAAATGGATTAAACAGGTCAGAACATCATCCTTATTTGCAAAATTCATAATATCATAGGTAATTGCGAAACACTTAAATTTTTGTTAAGTGCATATGCAAATGAAACATTACACGAAGGCACGCTCCCGCTACATTCGGCTATGGCACTAGGGAATCTTCCTGTTTTACCGGCTATGTGGTTCAGGCGGCTGTCAATAATTTTGTCCCGCTTCTCTTTGTCACGTTTCAAAAGAGTTACCATATTCCTCTGGCACAGATCACATTATTAATTACCATCAATTTTTTAATTCAGCTTTTTGTTGATTTACTTTCCGCAGGTTTTATCGACCGGATTGGCTATCGCCGCAGTATTGTTCTGGCACATGTCTGTGCCGCGCTCGGATACCCATCTCCCCATCAGGGCAAATGTTTTTCCCATCCACAATGTGTATCGTTCTCTCACATTTTCCCGCGATCACCGGATCATGTGTTACGATAATAATTGTTTTTCCATCTTCCTGTATCTTCTTTAATATCCCAAATATTTCCGCTGCTGTTTCACTGTCCAATGCCCCGGTCGGTTCATCCCCCAGAATAATATCCGGTTCATATACCAATGCCCTTGCAATCGCGGCTCTCTGCTTCTGTCCGCCCGAAAGCTGTGACGGATATTTCTTTGCCAGATCCGCAATATGCAGCTTTTCCATATAATCCTCTATTTGTTTCCTTCTGTTTTTCACATTTCTGACAAGCAGCGGCATTTCTATATTTTCGTAAACATTATAACGGTTCATCAGTTCAAAACTCTGAAATATAAACCCGACATTTTCTTTTCTGTATGTATTTAACCGTTTGTCATTGTATGTTCCGGTATCTTCGCCCTGAAACAGGTATTTCCCCTCCGTCAGCCTGTCCATTCCCCCGATAATATTCAGCAGAGTTGTTTTTCCGGAACCGGATGGCCCTGCCACGGCAATCATTTCGCCCTTCTCTATGCCAAGCGAAATTCCATTGAGTGCCAGTGTTTCTACATTTTCTGATTTATATTTCTTAACGGCATTCTGCAATTCAATATACATATTTATACATCCTTTCCCAATAATTCTGTCGGCTTCTTTCTTCCCACCATTCCCATTACAACGGACACGGAAATAATGATGTTACCCAACGCCAGCATGGAAAACAACGGCAGAATATTTTTCAGTATAATATCTCTTTCCATATACCATGTAATTTCACCGGTGTCCCCCGTCAAAAAGAAATAACCGAAAAACAGCCCTATTATAGCTGCTGATATAATCCATGCAATTATATACAATGCAATGGATTCACAGATCATAATATACATGATATCTCTTTTTCCGGCACCCAGGGCATATAATAATCCATATTCTTTTCTCCGATCCATATATCTGGCAATATGCTGCCCATTGATTAATACCACCGTAATCAGCATTATAATTACCGCAATTTTCCCAATAACATGTATTCTTTCCTGATTTGCTTCATTGATATTCCGGAAAATCTCTGATACCTTTGTGATATCACACTGGAAATCATATTTTTGTTTTAACTGCGAAATTGTCTTTTTTACATCCTCAAAATGTTTCTTATTATAGGAAAATAAGATGGTATTATCATACAGTCCGTCATCCGACACAAGAATAACCGCATACTCGGATGGATAAACAGATGTTCTGGCATTTTCCGTGAGAAGCTCAAGATGCGGAATCAGAACAGGCTGATTTTTTTCCAGGATACCTGCAACTTTATACCGTATCGTCTTTTCCCCGACCTGATTTTCATAATATTTTCCCACTTCAATCCCTTTATAGGCAGAACCGAGGTACAGCATATACTCATTTTTTTCTTCCATCTTTAACTGATCCGGAGAAGTTCCCTCTGCTATTTTAAACTGAAACAGATCTAATGCCTGCGGATTTATTCCAATCAGTTCCAACATTCCGTTATTCCCGTAAGAATTATTGTCAAGACTGTACTTATGCTGTCCCTGTATCTTTGCCAGCTCCTCTGCCCAGCCGGAAGCAGTCGCCCCATAAGACCAGTTCCCTGCCGCATAAATATTTTCGTCATTTTTTAAATCATCCAGAAATGACATCATCTTATCATTATCTCCGCCATTTTCAATATCCACTGTAATAATTCCGGTCCCTGATATTCCATATTTCAAGACGGACTGTGCCGACGTTTCACAATATTTTACCTCACCCGCATACATCACGGCAATGCCTGTAAGCAGAAAACATAATATAATCAGAATACACAACATCGTATTTTTTTAACTTATTCTGCCTCAGATAATCAACTGCCAGTTTTATTTTATATCTCTGTTTCAACTCTTTTGTTCCCTTCTCTCTTCCGTCTGTTAATCATTTTTTGACTGTATAATTGCTGCCGGATCAATTCCCATTATTCTTCTTAATGCAAACCACTGTGTCAGGAAATAAACTGCAATGCCTGCCGCCAGCAGACATAAAATCTGTACCAATGTAAATGGATTGTCATATACAGTTCCGAACATATTCTTCTCTATGCTATGTATTCCCGCCAGAACACACAGTCCGGCAGGAATTGCAATGATAAAATCTTTTCCCATATTTTTCATATTTATCAGCAGAATCTGCATATCCGTATATCCATATGCTTTCCGTACCGCATATTCTTCCGTCTTTCTCTTCACATAATTTTGTGTAACATTCACAGCATTTACCACTGCAAGCATCAGACACAGGAGCAGTGCATATTTATTTATCATACTATAAACCGATTTCTCCTGACTGGTCTGCGTGCTGATATCTTCGGTCACATCCTCTGTTTCCGCATGAAAACTCCCGCAGATATTCCGGAATACCTCTTCCGCTGAACTGATATCATTTTCACCGGCAAGATAAAATATCATCGCTCCTTCTTTAAACGTCTGATAGATTTCTTCCTTAAAATATTCCCTCTGTTCCTCTGATAATGCTTCCATATCTGCATAAAATGCACATATCTGCTGTTCGCTCTTTGTCAGATAACCATCGATATGACATGTTACATCACCCATCTGAATGTACTCTCCATCCACATACGAATCCAGCACCGGCGAAATTGCAAATGCAGCTTCATCCCCCGCATCCAGAAATTTTTCCAATACCGCTTCATTTCTTTTCACAAGCAGCTTCCCGGTATAAAAAGAAACATTCTTAACAACATCTATGCTCGTATACAGATATATATTTCCCGTAGAAATACCCTCGAGTTTCTCCCAGAACTGTTCAAAATCAGGATACGAGAGCTGTTGTTCTTTCTCCTCATCTACTTCAAGTATTCCTTCACTGTTATACGATGCAAATTGAACTTCAAAATATTTTTCACACTGATATCCGTCTGCTTTTCTTTGAATTTTTTCCAGTGTGGAAAATAATGGAATCAAATAGAATAAAATGACAAAAACCAGTCCCAGACTAATCATTACCAGTATATTCGCCGATCCGTTTCTGAATAATTTTTTTAACATAATCGTTTCTTTCCTTATTGTTGCCCTCTTTAAGTATCTTATTACTTATTATACTTCTTTTAAACAGTATGCACAAGCTGCATCTACACTCTTCTTATTTTTCCACACGCAATTTTCGATCCGGAATCCCCCGAAGGCTGTGGATGATTCTGTTAAGATTACTTTTCATTTTACAGATATTTTCTCTCTGCTTCTTTGCCATATGCAATACCATATCCTGCTACTATGATAGCAATTACAGCAGACACTATTAATATTGCTCCTATCATCCATAATGTATTACCCTGCCACTGAATTACTATGGTTCTCCTGTAGAAAGGCAGGCAATTTTGAATTACATAATTAACTGCAAAAACAAAAACCACAGATACTATTATTGCTGTCAGAAATGCTTTTATAACCAAAACCAAATGCTCCATTACAAGCATATACATAATATCTCTTTTTCTATACCCCATTGTTTTCCACACAAATATCTCCGTCTCTCTTCGTTTTATATCAGATATCAGCATAATAATTGTGCTTACTCCCAATACACTCAAAAGCATAACAAATATCAACCTGCAAATCTCCTGTATCATATTATAATATTGTACAAGATTTTCATCTGCTTCCTGCATCTCAAAACTTTTTTGACCACAAATTTTTTCAATCTCCTGCTTTACAGAATCTACAGAATAACCTGGTTTTACATATATACCAATATAATGCCGTGTATATGGATTTTGTGCTAATTGATTAAGCATATCTGGATTATCTTTTAGTTCTTCACTATATTTTCTTGCTATCTCTGCAATCTGCTTTTCCCATCCCCTGTTCATAGCCGTATATATTTCATCAGCTTCTTCATCATTAATAAAAAACAAATCATTCATACATGATGAACGTATATTATCATATGTCCCAACCACATAGAATGTATATGTATCCTCCGTATTCAGATTATAATTTGTTACACTTATGCTAATTTGTTTTCCAACAAGCTCTTTTCCACTTATATATTCATAATTACTTAAATCTCCCAACCCATATATATATTCAGGAATTAAAATCTCTCCCTTTTCCAATTTTTCTTTATCCCCTGAAATAATATATTCTTTTATTCCGCTAAAAAATGCTGCTAACATTATATCCACATTCTTCTGATATAATATTTCTTCTGTATTATTCCAGGCAGATTGTGTAAATGGAATCAGCCATGTAACATCTCCTACTCCGGCTTCTTGTTCCAATCCATCCTTTAATTGCTGATATATTTCTCCTTCTTTTGTGTTATCCATAACTTCCAACTGCCTTGCCAATGGTTTTTCTGCAATATCTTCCATACTTTTTTTTAATGAAATAATCGTCCAGTCCACTGCTGTACATATGATAAAACAAACTATCATCAAAAAACTTACCAGCTTTTTATATTTTTTTCTTCCTTTATTATTTTTTCTAACCAGTCCTGCCAGTGACTTTATTTTAAAAAACATTATCTGCTTCCTTTCCTCTCATTTCACTTTATATCCCCTGTCTGGTCATTTGAGCCAAGCCCTGTTGATACATTTTTTTTATCCATATCTTTGTCTGAACAAAAAATGCACAGGCTGACACTATAATCGGAATAACTAAATAACCTGCTATAAAAAGAATTTTTCTTTCCTCCTGTGCAAAAATTGTCTGATACATACTATTTTCACATATCTTTATAATTATAATACTCATAAATAAATTTGCCAGTGGAATACTTATCAATATATCCGCCATAACATCCGTCATGAAAAACAATAATATTTTTTCTTCTCTATATCCCTGAATAAACAATACTGCTGTATCTCTTTTCATATTTTCCAAAAGAAGTCTGCGATACCCTAAAATAACAAGAAGTGCAAATAAAATGATAAACACAAAAACTATCGCTAATGTAAAAAATACCACTTGTGACTTATCCGCAAAAAACATATCATCTCTGCTTGCCGTCAGTTCCGCCTTTTTATACCAGTCTGTCTGTATTCCTTTCATAATGCAATATGCAAACCGGACACATATCATTAGTAATGCCATATTTGCAGCATATACAACTATTGTAATTATATATATAAATGGTTTATATTTTTTTCTATTTATAAGCCAATTCATTTCCTACTCTCCTTTTCCTGTTTTATTCATTCATAGGGACGAAGTGTTGTTGCATCCCCTACATTATATAACTCCTTATCTTCCGTCCCATCTGCATTCATAATCGTTACTACTCCAATATTAAACCAGGTTTCCTTTTCTGTTCCTGTACACATGCTTTTTACAATTAAATATTTATCTGAATTTTGTATATTCATACGATAAATATCATAAGCATCTTCTCCCTCATCAAACACTGTACTGCTGTATAAAACCTCATGCTGATATCTATATATTTCTTCTGTCTGTGGTACTCTCCCATCTTTTGTTAACTCTATAATTTCTTCCATTGTAATAACCGGAACTTCATTCAAGATTTTCTGAAGTTCCGTCCATAATTCAGCTTTAACCAGAAATCCATAATATATGTACTTTTCAAGCCATCCATCACCTTCAACATAATTTAAAGGTTCTGTACTTATTACTTCTCTCGGTATACACACTTTTGTATCTTTTGCCAATGTATCATAAAATAAAAAACTAATTGAAGTTTCCTGACTTTCATTAATAAATTTTACACCTCCATTAAATTTATACTCTGTTCCGCCTGATTTTCCACCTAACTGGCTTGAATCCAAACGGTTATCATAATAAGCTGCCTCATTAAACAACTTATAAATCTGTTGTTTTTGTTCATCATCCGTAAAATAAAAAAAATTATTATCTGCCGTTATAAGCATAATATAATCCAGACTTTCCGGACTTGTTGTTCCAGTATATCCAATACATTCCTGAAAAGTTATTACATCCCCTGTTGCATAATCTGAAAGATACTGTTCATAATTTAATTGCTTTTCTTCTGTATAATAATGTTCTTTCTTATGACTATTCTTTATAAACGATACACTTACAAAAAATGTTATAGTACAAATAGTTAATATTGCTGCTTTAATAAGAGTTTTTCTTTGCATAAACACCTCATCAATTTTATCCCTGTTATTTATAATTATCTGCACCAAGCATATCATTCATAATTTTCGCTGTCAATTATTTTGCAGTATTCGGTCGTTTTTTGTAGTATTCGGTCAATTACACATCAAACATTTCTGCATCACTCAAAAAATATAGCAGCAGATGAAACTTTCCCTCTTCGTAATACCATTCCATTTTTCCCTCACATTCATCCATTGCCAGTCTTATATTATCAATTCCAATTCCATGATTTAGGACATCGTTCTTACCTGAAAGCAATTTCCCATCTTTTACTACCGGCTCATTTGCTGTATTAATAATTTCTATAATATTCCATCCATTTTCAAAATCCGCCTCTACATTCATATATATATTCTTTTCAGGTATATTTGATTTTTCTGCATTTTCTACTGCATTTTTTAATGCATTATACAATACTGAACATAATATCATTTTATTTGTCTGATTTACGGTCTGTGGAAATTTTCCAGTATATTCAAAAGATATATTTTTTTCTACTGCCATCTCATACATTTGATTTACTACAGCATCAGCAATAGCATTGCCCGTTCTTATATAAGAAACACTCTCCTGTTTCTGCCCCAGACTTTCAATATATTCCTTCAGCTCCTCTATATGATTTTCTTTTACCAGTTTTTGCATAACATAAATGTGTTCCTGATAATCATGACGAAACTTCCGCAGATCATTATTTTTTCGATTAATTTCTGAATAATTTTTTTCCTGGATTTCTACACAATATTCATTCATCCGGCTGATTCGTTCCAATTTTTTTCTATCATATACTATTTTCTGAACTAAGATACATAATACAAATTGTAAAATTCCAACTAACAATATAAAAACCGGCATTGCTTTTACTAATTTTTCTGAACGGTTACCCAGCATATATACCTGAGTAATTCCTAATGTCAAAAGCGTAATTACCATAGTTCCCAAAATATATAATGCCATCCTATACGATAAATTTTTTATTATGTTCCCTGTCTCTTTTCTTCGGTTTCGCAGTAAAAAGAAAAGAACAAGTATTATTATAAATCTTATATATACTGCCATATTTGTTATAAGCAGCTGGCTGACCTTGATATTTGTTATTTTTTTACCCAGAACCATAAGATCAATTACAAGGAAATCCAATCCTAAAATAATCATCTGCATCTGTATGAACCATACTGCTTTTTGAAACCACTTTCCTTCTGCCAATATCCACACAAATACAAATTGGGCAAAAAGCGACTTATTAATAATATGTATCTGTTGTGGTATGCACAGAATCCCTGCCCATACCAGAATAATTATTCCCAGTTTCTTTCCCTCTGTTCTTTTATCCCATAGACAGAATAGATAACCGAGTAAAAATAAATTTACAATATCTGCTATAAAATCTCCCATTTTCACTACCTTTTCCTTCTCAGAAAATTTGCGTATATCTCTTCAAAATCACTTTTTTTACGCCTTGAAACTGATATTTCCATACTTGGAAGATATATAACTGCTTTTGCAGAATTATATTTTATAATATATCTCAGATTAACAATCCAGGATTGATGAATTCGGTAAAATGAATATTTTTTCAATTCTTTTTCCCACTGATTTAATCCTTTTCTAACAAGTACACTATGTCCATTTTTTAATATTATTTTACTATAACTGCTTTCTGCTTTTATACAAATCACATCTTTTACCAGAATATTTGTTTCTGTACTTTTATAAATACATTGTAAATCCTCTTTTCTGCGGAAAAATTTATCCAGAATATTGTTTATTTTGGATTCCGTAAGTGGCTTTTCCAAAAAACCTAAAACATTGATATCAATTATCTGCTGCATATAATCAACATAATTACTAATATATATAATGTATGTTTCCTTCATGCCAAGTGCAGTCATATCTGCAATCTCAGTTCCTGTCATGTCACCCAGTTCTATATCCAGAAATAAAATATCTGGTTCTATTCCACATTCTAAATACTCTTTTCCTGATGAACAGCAGTATATTTCACAGATTTTCTCTCTCTTCAAAAAATATTCTTTACACAGCAGACTAACCTCTTCACATATATATTTCTGATCATCACATATTACGATTTTCATAACTCCTCCCTTATCTTCTCCTCACTCAGACCGGATCCAATGATAATAATAACATCCTGCCCCTCCCCGATCTGCTTTATGTTCATTCCTGATTTTGTCGCATTTAGTTCTCTCCATTCTCCCTCTTCCTGAAAAAATCCTTTTACTCTGAAGACTTCCCCACACTCCGTATTTTTCATGATTTTATCCACAAATTCTTTCAAATCCTTCTCGGAAAAGTGCATATCCATAAGATAGACGGATTCAAATCCCTGATGTTTCTCCAGATCCATCTTTTCATAACTTTCAAGCTCATATCCACATTGCGATATCACATCCAGATCCATTGCCCCAGGTTCTTCCAGATTTCCACACCAGACATCCCCCATCTCTATCTTTCTTCCACAATGAATCTGCTCCAATGCATGATTTAAATGCGTCAGTGTTTCCTCTATCCTGTTCTTTTCCGTTTCATCGGCATGGCTGAATAAAATCTTTCCTGCATTTGCCACCTCGGAAGCAAGAATATAATCTGCACTTTCCAATAACTCATGTTCAAGATTTGCCGGCACTATCGCAATCACATTTCCAATTTCATACCATTGATCCAATGGCTCATCTCTCAAAATATCAAAAAATTCATCCACATCAAACACACCGGACGGCTCCACCAGTATTCTGTCATACCCACACATCCGCATTGCTATCAGCTTTGTACGAAACCGTCTTCTATGCGTTTCCTTATCACAGCCCCCTGCGATCATCTCGATTTCACACTGTTCACCCATCAAGTCCTGCAGCAGCATCATATCTACATTCACTGCACCAAAATCATTCTCCAGTATTCCAATATTCTGCCCCTTCTCCATGAAATATTTTGCATATTTTTTCAAAAAAGTAGTCTTTCCTGCTCCTAAAAATCCGGTAATTAAATCTATCTTTAACATTCTGCATCCTTCTTTCTCATTCTTTTTCTCCATTATACCAAACCTGACTGAAATTACAAGAAAAGGGATTTTTTCCGGGAAATCTTCTTGTAAAAAATGTGAAAACAGCATATACTATAGATACTACTCATGGAAGAATATGATGATTTAGTCACTGCATCAAATATTTTTACAAATGTCAAAGAAAAATATCTGTTCTTTTTCAGCAAATCAGGTTTTACCAATCCGGTCATAGAACGTGCCAAAAACGAAGGAAGCACACTGCTGACACTAAAAGATTTATATGAGATTTAAAAAGAGGGCATTGCTTTGTGCAATGCCCTCTTTTACGCATAATATTCCGCCTGAATATCATCATCTTCTATCAATGCCAGTTTCATCAGTTATTTACTCCATGATGTGACATCGGTGAACTGGTTGAAAGCGGCAGGAAAGTGTAACCTTCTGCCAGTCCCCACTGAATAATCTGCTCTACCGCATTGACACTGAATTCTTTAATATCGTGCTGCAATACAATGGATACATTATTCTTCTGCATACCTTCCGTTACATTCTGGACTACCTGCTGTGTACTGATTGGCCTGCTGCCGGCATCGCCGCTCGACACATTCCAGTCACAGTATAAAAATCCTCTTGCCTCAACATCTTTTACCAGTCTGCTCATAATACCCCGGGAATACTTTGCACTGACTGTATTGGACGATCCGCCCGGAAATCTGATGATCTGCGCACCCTGTCCTGTCTGTTCAATGATAATCTGGTTCATCTCTTCCAGATCCGCAAAATATGCATCCTCGCTCTGGTAAATCTGTGAATATGTATGCGAAGCCGAATGAATCGCCACAGTATGTCCCCGCTTCGCCTCTTCCGCAATCATAGTCCGGTAATCCGGTCTGGTATTAGTCACAAAGAAGGTTGCCTTCACATTGTATTTATCCAGAACATCCAAAAGCTGTGCCGTGTATGGTCCAGGGCCATCATCGAAAGTCAGGTATACCACCTTATTTCCCGGATCTACTGTATTGACCTGAACCGGTGCATATACCCTGACTGTCCTCTGCAGGGATGCTTCATTTCCGGAGGAATCCTTTACCTCATAAGTCAGAATATAACTGCCGGCAGTAGACGTGTCCACATCACCGGAAACCGTTACCTGATCCGTGATATCCCCGTCACAGCCATCCTGTGCCGTATATCCTGCCTCCGTATAATTTTCCCCATTCTGGACATACACCGTATTTTCCCCTGCCAGGGTAATAACAGGTGCAGTTGTATCAACCACATGAATGGTTCTCTTCTCTTCCGCTTTATTTCCCGAAGAATCCTCAACCGTATAAGTCAGGACATAATCTCCTGTCTTTTTCACATCCACTTCCCCATCTGTCTTTACCTTGCCGGTCAGGTCCCCGTCATAATTATCTTCTGCCGTATATCCGGCTTCCGTGTAATCCATCCCTGCTTCTATTGTCTGTTCCGCTTCACCGAGCATGGCAAGAACCGGATTCTGGCTGTCTGTGACTTTTACATTCATCTCTGCATGAATCTCTTTCTTACGGTATTCCGCCAAAAATACGATCTTATATTCTCCGAGCTTACTTTCATCCACTGTTCCTTCCGTACTCACTTCCACATCCTTTTTCTTTCCCAGCAGATAATGCTTCGCCACGGCATGAACCTCCGGCATCTCAAACTTCTCCCCATATTCCACCGTCACCGTATCCGGTATCTTAGCATCAAACTTTACATAATAATCCGTCTGCAGTTTATAAATAAATCCTATCACACACAATGCAAACAGAACTGCCATTATCGTCAGTATCTTCTTCCTCATAATTATCTTCTCCTCTCGTGTATTTTAACGTTAGGTAATTTTAACGTCTGAATTTGTCGTTTTTTGTCAGAGTTACTGATATAGTATATCTCTTAAAGTCCCGAAAAGCAACCTTGAATTTAACTACAAAGCCGGCAGGATTCCTCTGCCGGCTTTTATCACTATGTACTTTATAATGCTGCTTTAATCGCTGCCATGAGTTCTTCATAGGTCTCATATGCAGGAAGTTCCGGATGATCTTTTTTGATCTGCTCTGTACTTCTGAATAAGAATCCAGCTTTGCTTGCCTGAATCATGCCCAGGTCATTATGGCTGTCACCGCTTGCAATGGTATCATAACCAATGGACTGTAATGCCTTTACCGTTGTTAATTTGGAATTTTCAATTCTCATCTTAAATCCGGTAATTTCGCCGTTTTCTGCAACTTCCAGTGAATTACAGAAGATGGTCGGCCAGCCGAGTTTCTTCATCAGCGGACCTGCAAACTGGGTAAATGTATCACTGATAATGATTACCTGTGTTATGCTTCTTAATTCATCGAGAAATTCCTTTGCACCCGGCATCGGATCAATCTTCGCAATCGTTTCCTGAATCTCTTTCAGACCAAGTCCATGCTCTTTTAAAATGCCAAGTCTCCATTTCATCAGCTTATCATAATCCGGTTCATCCCTTGTCGTTCTCTTTAACTCAGGGATTCCGCTTGCTTCTGCAAATGCAATCCAAATCTCCGGTACTAATACGCCTTCTAAATCTAAACAAACAATATTCATCTTTCTATTCCTTTTATTATTTATTATTTTAATTTTTTTCCATCCTGAAATGCATTTCCGACCTTCTGTCCAAGTCCGATATATGTATTGTTCACCGGGTCAAATGTAATCGGTTTTAATTTGGACGGATCAATCTTTCCATCTGTAAGAATACTTTCGTCCGCGGTCACATTTACAATCGTTCCTGTTAATATTCCATCTTCATAGGACTTTACGGTACATTCGAGTGCCATAGGAAGTTCTTCAATCAATGGTGCATCCACCTTACCGCTCTTTACTGCATGAAATCCTGCTTTTGTAAATTTATCCGGCTCATCCTTCGCTGATACAATTCCCACATAATCACATGCCACTACGGTTTCCTCGGTAGCCATGCTTACGGTAAATGCACCTTTTTTACGAAGGTTTTCCGTAGTCTTATGCTCTGATAAACTGATGGTGATCTCTGATGCGTCCGTAATCATTCCCCAGGCTGCATTCATAACATCCGGTGTTCCATCCTCGCTATAGGTTGCAATCATAAGAACCGGCATAGGATATACGGTCGGCTTTGCTCCAAAATCTTTTCTCATATTTATCCACTCTCCTTCTGAAAAGTTATATGTCTCATTACATTTTTTCATTATACAGCAAAAAGTAATTCTATACAATCCTTTTATTTATCCAAACAGGCTACTTTTTAAAACGCTGTACAATCTGACTGATTGCCATTGCATTTTCTTTATTATCACTGACTATTTTTGTCATTTGTCTTGTAGTTTCTTCTGTCTGCTTTGCTTTTTCAATAATTGTCTGACTGTCCGTCTGCTCCGAATCAGGGTTATCAGATACTGCTGTTATTTCCTTCTCTATGGTGTCTACTGCATTGACAAATGAACCTGATATCTGTGATATCTCAGATATAATATTCTTAATATCCTGTGTTGACTCATAATATTCCTGTGTTGCTCCAGTAAAATGATATAATTGGTTTTGTATATCTTCCTCCAGAAATTGTACTATCTGTGCAAAACATTCCTGTACTCTGGTAATATTATCCTTTGTTTCATTACATATCTGCTGTATCTCAACTGCTGTCTTCGATGAATCTGTTGCAAGATTTCCTATTTCACCAGCTACTACAGCAAATCCTTTTCCTGCTTCACCGGCTCTTGCTGCTTCTATAGAAGCATTTAAAGACAAAAGATTTGTCTGACTTGTAATTTCCAGAATCTGATTTGCCATCTCATCAATCCTTACCAGTGATTTCAGATTTTCAATCGCTTCATCTATTGATTTCTTATTGCTTACAATCTGTCCCTTTGTCTTATCCAGTGACTCCTGTGCTGTCTTCTGCATTTCATTAATGTGTGCCAGCAATTCTCCACTTCTCATGTTACCCTGTTCAATCTGATGTTCTACATTAACAACGGACTGTTTCATATTTTTCACAGTACCATTTACATGCTCAACGGCATTATTCACACTTTTCGTATGCTCAGCAAATTTTACCGTAGAATCTGAATTTTCTGTAACGCACTGCACCAGCACCGCTGCTGAATTTTCCATAGTTCCCGCCGATTCATTCATGGAATCAGAACAATGATTCAGTATATCCACCATCTTTCCCAGTGAATCATACAGTGAATCGAGTGCTGTCGCTATTCCTCCTATTTCACTCTTCTTCCCAATCCATGAATTCAGCTTTTCACTTTTTGCCAAATTCAGATTTTTAAGATTGATAATTGACTTTTCTGCATATTTTAAAGGTCGTACCGCCTGCTGTATCAAAAACATAGACAACAGACTTATTATCACAATAAAGATAATACAACAGATTCCAAGTGTTTTCATTGTATTCTTTATATCTTTATAAATATTTGCCTCACTATCGTAAGAAACTACTGCCCACTGATAATCTCTCATATACTGATAATTTACCAGCATTTTTCCGTTTGTTTTATCCTCATAACTTACCTCCCCCTGTTCAACGGATGGATCTTTTGAAATGGCATCAATCACAGACAATAACATATCATCTGTCACTTCTGTTCCCATCAGCGACTCATCCTCATTAAAAATATGTAATTTAGACGCAACATTAACCATACAATATTTCAATGTCTGATCGTCTGTACTCGTTTTGTCCAGCATCTGCTTCAATTCTTCCGCATACGGACCGCCTCCTACATAACCAAGAATCGTCTTTCCGTCAGTATCATATACCGGACAATACATGGATAATATCAGCTTTTTAGAAGCCGGCGAAACAATAATTCCTGCATCATACAATCCATTTCTCTGTGTCATTGCATCCTGAAGAGACTTTAATGCATCACCGGTACGCGTTGTCATACCTATATTTGCTTCATTTGAATGTGCGACAACATGTGTATCCCACTCCCCAATATAGAGACCTTCCCAATTATCCAGACTTTCATAGGAGTCTCTGATAAACTGCTGTGCAGTCTCCTGCTTGTCCTGATTATCCACATCTTTCAAAAGTTCCTTTACTGCCGGTGCTTTACTGAACTCCGCCAGCAGATCTTCATTATGCTTCACATATTCCTCAATCAAACACATCTGTGATAATAATACATTTTCGCTCTTTGTTCGTTCAGACTGCTTCATAATCGTATTCATTTCGCTACTGGATATAAAATACAGCAGACCCATGCAGACTGCTACAATAAGCATAATACCTATTGTAATATTCTGGCTCATTTTTAAATTTTTCATTTTGTTGCTCCTTCCCGTAATCAAAATTTTTCCAATGACAATATGCTATTAAATTTTACACTTTGTTATCAATATTAATTATAAATCTTATATCGTCAATTACTTTATCCCATGTGTAAAGCCTTTATTGTTGCTTTTTTCCGATTCATGTATTAAAATAATGCCAAAGCTCAAAGTATAAAGACCAGCCTGAAAGAGTAAACGAGAATTTCTAAGGAGAAGAATTTTTTATGAATGAACATAGTCAGAAACAGGGAAATAAAAATAAAATATACCGCTTTATCCATGAACACAGAGAAACTTTCCGCCAGCAGATAGCGGATGAACTGCACATCAGTCTGTCCACCATCAGCCAGAATCTTTCCGAACTGGAACAGGAAGGACTGATTGACCGCAGCAGCTTTCAGAAAACCTCTGCCGGCAGAAACCGGAAAGTAATCCGCATTATCCCGGATACCCGCATTGCACTCGGTGTCCAGATTGAGAATAACCGCATACTCCTGACTGCCATTGATTTATATGGAGATTTACTGGCAGCCGGATCCGTCCCTGCTGATTATGAAAACAGAGACCATTATTATGAATCTGTCGTACAGCAGATTATGGATTTTATACAGCAGGAAAATCTGGATTCGGGTAAAATTTCCGGTATTTCTTTCAGTATTTCTGCCCGGCTGTACCCGGAAGATCCGGATGCCTTTCTTTCCCGATTTTCAACAGGACTTTCTTTTCCGTGTCATCTGGAAAAAGATTCTGCGGCTGCCGCTGCCTGGGAATTATGGACAAATCCGGATCTGGAAAATGCCCTTGTCCTGCTTCTGAATGAAAATCTGAGCGGTTCTGTGATTACGGGACATCAGATCCACCATGGCAGTAAAAATCACGGCGGTTCTGTGGAACATATCTGCCTAAATCCAGAAGGGCCTCTGTGTTACTGTAAAAGCCGCGGATGTTTTGATGCATACTGTTCCGTGTCAGCACTTGAGTCGGTTTCAAAAATGCCTGTTTCAGACTTTCTTGCAAATCTGAAGAAGAACAAAGATTTTTCTCTCATCCGTATCTGGGACGAAAATCTTTCCATGCTTGCACTTGCTATTCGGAATCTGAATCTGATTATTGACGGTCCGGTCATTATCGGCGGATATTTATCCTCCTATTTTACCCCAAATGTACAGTCCTATCTGCTGAGCAAGATAAATGCCTCTACTCCGTTTCCTCTGGATAAGAAGGAGCTTCAGGTAAGCAGACTCGGCGAATATACCGCCGCTGCAGGAGCCGCCCTGTATTTTATCAATGATTTTATAAATACTCTGTAACAGACAGAAGGTGAATGTGAAGCTTAAAGCCTCACATTCACCTTCTGTCCTTTTCGTTTTTCCGTCTGCACATTCCCCGTCAGTCCGGTACTGTCAGCTTCCTCTTTTACCTGCCGGTAGAGTTCCTGTATGACACGCCTTGCGTCATCTTCCTGGACCTCGTCCATGTTACTGTCATCGTTTTCTTTTATATTTCCGGTATCTTTGGTATCTTCTGTTTCGTTCTCATCCTTCATAATCTGATCCGGCTCTGTCTTCCCGGATTCAATCCTGTTCTCTGCATCTTCAAGTTCTCTTTCCTTTTCCCATTTTTCCGCCTCTTCGGCTTCTGTCGGCAGCTTCTGATAGCTTTCGGACTGTACAAATTTCAGATGCACTTCCTGTATATTATTTGTCTTTGTCAGCATTTCCTGTGCTTTTGCCAGCTTCGCCGCTTTGGGTATATTCGGATTGTTTACCACAGATTTCAGGGATGACATATATTCTCCCATGGTTTCTGTCTTTACCCGTTCTACCTCATCCTTTGTCCTGCACTTCTTTAACTTATCTTCATAGGCCTTTCGTTCTGCCTTAATCTCGCGGTATTTCTTCAGATCCTCGGGATTATTCTTCTCAAGATATTCGATTTCCTCCTGGGTTAATGCCGCACCCGACATGATTTTATTCTTAATCTCCGTATTTTTGGATGCTTCCCTGTTCTGTGCCGCCTGCTCTTCAAAATCCGCAATCAGATAATCTTCCTCCGTCCAGTTCTCCCGCTCATTGCGTTCCTCTTTTGACAAAGCATGTCCACTGTCTTTTTTCTGCTGCCATTTGCTGTTCATCACCTGATACTTTACCGCATTTGTTATTGTTCCTGATATTGGTATCATAAATCCATCCCTCCCTGAAACATTTGACTTTTTTTCCAATCTATCATATGATTAATAATCAGAAGGTATCATCGATGCATACCTTTTCTGCCCTAGTATTACCTGGTATTATTATCGGCATTATTTTATGGAAAGGAAATATATGAAATGAAAAAAAAGAAATCTTTTGTCTTAAAACTAATCTTACTGCTGCTTCTGATCCTTGCAGTGGTCTGCATTGTTTATGTCAATATTTACTATCATGCAGAAGATGTATCGGATGCACTCAGTTCTTCCGACACTGTAACGGTAGCCCAATTTTCTGATGGATGGCTCTTCGATGGAAGCGGGGAAAATTCTGCCTTAATCTTTTATCCCGGTGCAAGAGTCGAAGCAAGTGCATATGCCCCTCTTATGCATATGATTTCTGAATCCGGCATCGACTGCTTTTTAGTAAAAATGCCGTGTAATATTGCTTTTTTAGGATCTGGAAAAGCAGAAAATATTATGGAAAAATACGATTATGAACACTGGTACATCGGCGGTCATTCTCTCGGCGGTGCAATGGCGGCAGACTACGCAGCCGGTCATAGCAGTGCATTTGACGGTCTGGTACTCCTTGCTTCTTATTCCGCAAAAGATTTAAGTGATGCTTCTTTCCCTGTATTATCCATATATGGGAGTGAGGACGGAGTCTTAAATATGGATAAAGTAGAAAGCAGCCGCAAATTCATGCCACAGGTCTATGGGGAACACGTTATTACCGGCGGCAATCACGCATGGTTTGGCAGCTATGGTGAACAGAAGGGCGATGGTACTGCAGCCATTTCCCATGAAGAACAGTGGCAGGAGACCGTAAACTATATCCTGGGAATCCTGGGAAAATAATGTCCTTTTATGCACGGATATCCCCGCACAGCCTTCCGGTTACCAAATCCTTACAATGCTCCCTGTGTGCCATATGTAACGGATGATCCCGGAAAGCTTTCCGTGTTTCCTCATCCTGAAATTCCGTATATTTTTAAATTCACTTTTCCATTTTTTACTTCCACCCCTTCTGCCTGCAAAAGCTTCGCCTGCACATTTTCCCCGCCAAAAGCAAATGCACCTGCCAGTTCCCCTTTGGCATTTACAACCCTGTGGCATGGAATAATTCCCGGCTGCGGGTTATGATGCAGTGCATTTCCCACCGCTCTTGCCATTTTGCTGTTTCCGGCCATGGCTGCCACCTGCCCGTAGGTAGCCACCGATCCTTCCGGTATCTTTTTTACCGCTTCATAAATTCTCTTCGTCGGACTGTCTGAAAGCAGTTCATAACTTTCCGCTATCATATCCCTGACCACCTGATCCGGCACTGTACCATCCAGAATCACGGTAGTCCAGTGTTCCTTATTCTGATGATAACCCGGCTGAACCGCTGCATATGCACCCCGCAGGTAATCTCTCCATTCCGGATCCACCTTGACATTCAGCCTGATATAACCATCCATTTCATAAGTCCACAAAAATGCCTTTTTACTTCCTTTGAGCCTTACCAGCTGCCAGTTCAGATCCCGGAACGGTGTATCTTTATAAGTATTCTTAAACGAAAGCGCATATTCCAATGCTTCTTCCCTTGTCTGCATATTAATCCTCCCCTGCGTTTCCGGCACTCCGGCTTTGCATCTTTCTCTTATATTCTTCACATTCCCCGGAATCCTGCCGGTAATTCTTACCCGCTTCATACGTTCCATTCTGATATGCCTGTATAATAGCCCCATACCTGCCCATAAAACTATTCTGCATCGCCTGACACTTCGCACACATATTCTGTCCTCCTGTATTTTTAAACTTTAAGCCTGATATCATTATACTGTTAAAAAAGAAATGTTCTGTATGTAACAACTGTGTGAATCTTATATTTGTGCCAGAATTCCTGCAGCCACTCCTACGATAAACGTTGCCAGGGCTACATAATAGATACATCTTTGTGCATCTCCGAAACCAGTCCTTTTTAACTTTTCATTCCATGTAATCTCTGGGGTTTCTGCATTTTTACGATAAATCAAAGTTCCATATTCCGACATTCCGACAACTTCAAGCCCCTGTTTTTCTGCTTCTTCCATACTCTGTTCCTGCCAGCTGGTTCCCATTCCGCTGATGTCTTTCTTGTCGATCTTTACCTTCTGTCCCATCGCTTTTCTGCGTTTTTCCAATGCTGCATAAGTATCAAGATAATACAGGTAATGCTTTTTTGTCGGACGGAACAGGTAATATCCTTCCTTACATCCTGCAAGCTCCAGTCCTTCCCTGTCCTTTCCGTTCAAATATCCGATTAATTCTTCTGCCTTGCCAAAACTTTTTTTCTCAGAATATTTCTTTTTCTCTTCCCACTGCTGCCTGCTTAAAACCAAATCACGATACATAATTTCTCCCGCTTTCATACTGTAAAAAGAAACCAGAACTTCCAAAATTGAAACCACGATAAAAATTCCCATCCATATGCTTAAATCACGGATATCATCCATGCAGATAAGAAATATCAGAAGATAAATTACAGTAATTCCAAGCAACATTCCTAAAAGCTGTTTCGGTGTATCGATGGCATATGCTTTCCGATAACGTTCTGCCCTGCGCCTTCTGCTCTCCTCATCGTTGTAAAATTCATCGGTTTCATCCCCTGCCTTATCCTTGACAAAATAATAATTCATGGACTCATCATGTGCAACGGGCTGCCATCCCATCTGTCCTGCAATATCCAGTGCATTTCTTTTTGCCGTCAACTCTTCCTTGTCTGCCTCTCCGCTCATGCCGACCGCAAAACGTTCGATTTCATATACCTTCTCACATGGTTCTGTTTCTTCAAAATCATAACACATCCCCATGGTAATATTTTTCAATATATAACCCTTTGCAGCCATCTCTTCCAGCCAGTCACGTTCTTTTAATACACTCAGGAAAAATTTTGTTTTCTTCATAATCTTTCACCTAATATCCTTTCTCCATTTTCACATTGCTTTTTTAGCCTCTCCTGCTCTGCAAGCAGCAGTTCCCTTCCCTCACCGGTAATCTGGTATGTCCGTTTGCCATCCTCTTCACTGACCACGGAAATCATCTCGTCATCGACGAGTCTTCCAAGCATTGTGTACAATGTTCCTGTTCCCATTTTCACCCGATCCTCTGTCAGTTCCCTGACAAACTTCATAATGCCATACCCATGATTGGGTAAAAGCAATGCCAGTAACGTGTAAAAAGTAGTTTCTGTCATAGGACAATACTTTTTACGGATTTTTTCTTCCATCTGCATCCTCCTTTCTTTTCCGTTTTTCAAAAATTTTCTGTCCGTTACTCTTACCATGTCGATATCAGATATGTCGATATACGACATATCTGATATCGACATGGTAGCATATACAATTCCCTTTGTCAAGAAAGTTTTTAAAAATGGTATATTTTTTTCTTTTTTTTCAATACTATACAAAAATAATATTTTCTTATTTTAAATGATTGCTATAATAGGCTTATCAAAATAAATATAGAAAGTGAGGGATTTCTTATGAAAGTTGTAATCGCAATAGATTCATTCAAAGGAAGCATGACTTCTCTGGAAGCTGGAGAAAGTGCAGCAGCAGGAATCCGCCGTGTTTATCCGGATGCAGATATCCGGATCCGTCCTCTGGCCGATGGCGGTGAAGGTACTGTAGATGCCCTGACCATGGGCTGTGGCGGACGGCTTCAGAAAATCCGTGTCACAGGTCCGCTCGGTCGTCCTGTTGACAGTGTATATGGAATTCTGGAAGAAAGCCGGACCGCCATTATCGAAATGTCCTCTGCAGCCGGTATTACCCTGATCTCGGAAAAAGAACGGAATCCGCTTCTTACGACTACCTATGGTGTCGGTGAAATGATCCGTGATGCCATCGAAAAAGGCTGCCGCCACTTTATCATCGGAATCGGCGGAAGTTCTACCAATGACGGTGGAATCGGAATGCTTCAGGCTCTCGGCTTTGGAATACTGGATCAATATGGGAAACCGGTCTGCTTCGGTGCTTCCGGTCTGGAACATCTTGCCCGGATTACTGATATCCATGTAATGCCGGAATTAAAAGACTGCACCTTCCGCATTGCCTGCGATGTAACCAATCCATTGTGCGGCGAACAGGGCTGCAGTGCTATCTTCGGCCCACAGAAAGGAGCCAGTCCTGCCATGATTTTACAAATGGATAAATGGCTCTTATCCTATGCCAGCCTTGCAAAGAACACTTACCCGGATGCAGACCCGGAATATCCCGGCACCGGTGCGGCAGGCGGTCTTGGATTTGCACTGCAGACATTTCTCCATGCTACTCTGGAATCCGGAATCAAAATCATACTGGAAGAAACCAGGCTGGAGGATTATATAAAATCCGCTGATGTTGTCATTACCGGGGAAGGACGGCTGGATGAACAGACAGTAATGGGAAAAGCACCCATCGGAGTTGCCAGAATAGCCCAAACATACAACATTCCGGTTCTTGCATTTTCCGGATGTATTACCAGAGATGCTGCTGCCTGCAATCAGGAAGGCATCGATGCATTTTTCCCCATCCTGCCCAGAATTCTGACTCTCGAAGAAGCTATGGATACGGAAAATGCCCGTTATAATATGACACATACCACTGAACAGGTATTCCGTGTCATTCACGCATTTGTGAAAGGAGCTGTCTTATGACCTTTACAACCTTCGGTGCAATCTTTGGATTAGCTGTTTCCATCTTTCTGATTATCCGGAAATTTCACCCTGTATACAGCCTGGTTTTAGGTGCATTGATTGGAGGCATCATTGGAGGTGGCGGACTTGCCGTTACCGTAGACACCATGATTTCCGGTGCCCAGAGCATGATGTCTTCCGTCCTGCGAATTCTTACTTCCGGTATTCTGGCAGGTGCATTGATTAAAACTGGTTCCGCAGAAAAAATAGCTGAAATGATTGTAAAGAAAATGGGCGAGCGTTTCGCTATTCTTTCCATCGCTATTTCTACCATGATTATCTGTGCTGTCGGTGTCTTTGTGGATATTTCCGTAATTACGGTTGCACCAATCGCCATGGCCATTGCCAAAAGAGCCGGATACAATAAGCCATCCATTCTTCTCGCCATGATCGGCAGTGGAAAGGCCGGGAATATCATTTCCCCGAATCCAAATACTATCGCAACCGCAGAAGCTTTTCAAATCGACCTTACTTCTCTTATGATGAAAAATATCCTGCCTGCAATCGGTGCATTATTGGTTACAATCGTACTTGCCACCTTCCTGACCAAAAGATCCGATGATATGATTTCCGAAAATGATCTGGAAAAATCCGGGCATAAAAAGCTTCCTTCTTTTACTGCAGCTATCGCCGGGCCGCTTCTGGTTATACTCCTGCTGGCACTGCGTCCTCTCTTCCAGATAGCCATTGACCCGTTAATCGCACTTCCGGCGGGTGGAATCCTGTGTATGCTTGCAACCGGTCAGATCAAAAATATCAAATCCTACACCGAATTCGGACTCAGTAAAGTAATCGGAGTTTCGATTCTGTTAATCGGAACCGGTACTCTGGCCGGCATTATCAAAGCTTCCAATCTGCAGTTTGACATGATTTCCCTGCTGGAAGCCGGAAACCTTCCTGCCTTCCTGTTAGCCCCGATTTCCGGTATCCTGATGGCAGGTGCTACCGCCTCCACAACTGCCGGTGCTACCATCGCTTCACAGACTTTCGCATCCACACTGATATCCAGTGGTGTAGATGCCGTATCCGCCGGTGCAATGGTTCACAGCGGTGCTACCGTCATTGATTCCATGCCCCACGGATCTTTCTTCCATGCAACCGGAGGTTCTGTAAATATGCAGATGAAAGAACGTATGAAACTAATCCCATATGAGGCCTGCGTCGGACTTGCCAGTACCATCTTATCCACCATTTTATACCTGGTATAAAAACACAATCTATTTGATTTTTTTCTTGCATTTTTACCCGCCCGGGTGTAGAATTAATCGTTGGTTAAAGCCAGAGATACGAACTGTATTCTCTGGTTTTATCGTATCTACATCTGTTCACAAAGGAGAACCTTTTTATGAAAAATTTATTCAGACAATGGAACAGCATTAATATCATTTATCGTATACTGGGAGGACTTCTGCTGGGTATCATACTCGCTCTGGTTTTTCCAGATGCTTCCGCTATTTCACTGCTCGGTACAATCTTTGTCAATGCCCTGAAAGGAATCGCCCCTTTGCTGGTATTCTTTCTGGTAATCAGTTCTTTGTGCCATGCAGGCCAGAGTCACGGCGGTATTATACGGACGGTTATTTTTCTGTATCTGTTCAGCACCCTGCTCGCCGCTGTCATTGCGGTTATTGCAAGCTTTTTATTCCCGGTAACACTGACTTTGCAGAATACTGCTGCTGATATGTCCGCACCGCAGAGCATCACGGATGTCTTTAATACCTTATTGTTAAACATTGTTGCAAATCCTGTTGATTCCCTTGCAAATGCAAATTATATCGGAATCCTTGCCTGGGCAGTACTGCTCGGTTTTGGTCTTCGTGTCGCAGGCGAACCAACCAAAAAAGTATTCAGCGATATTTCTTCTGCAATTTCCAAAGTAGTCACATGGATTATCAGCTTTGCACCCTTTGGTATTTTAGGACTTGTCTACAGTGCCATTACTGAAAACGGACTCTCTATTTTTACGGAATACGGAAAGCTTCTGGCATTACTGATTGGCTGTATGTTATTTATTTACTTTGTAACCAATCCGCTTCTGGTTTTCTTATGCATCCGCCAGAATCCATTTCCATTGATTCTGAAATGTCTGAAAGACAGTGCTATAACCGCATTTTTTACCCGCAGCTCTGCTGCAAATATTCCGGTCAATATGAAAATCTGCGAAGAACTGAAACTGGACAAAAATACTTACTCCGTTACCATTCCTCTCGGAGCAACCATTAATATGAACGGAGCGGCCATCACCATCACAGTCATGACACTTGCCGCAGTCCACACCCTGGGAATCGAAGTAAGTTTTCCTACCGCAATTATTTTAAGTCTTCTGGCAACCCTGTCAGCCTGCGGTGCTTCCGGTGTAGCAGGAGGATCACTGCTTTTAATCCCAATGGCATGTTCCTTATTTAATATTCCAAACGACATTGCCATGCAGGTCGTTGGCATCGGCTTTATCATCGGTGTTATCCAGGATTCCATGGAAACAGCTTTGAATTCATCTTCTGATCTTTTATTATCTGCCACGGCAGAATTCCGTGAATGGAGCAAAGACGGAAAAAAGATGAGGATTTATTAGTTGGAAAGGACCTGTACCAGAAATGATACAGGTCCTTTTTCATATAACTATTATGAATTCACAGAAAAAATGAGGTTTTGTCCTCTTTTTTTCCCCAATATTCTTTTTTCATCCATTTAGAAGTCTCTGATGAAAATACTATTAATGAATCTTTGTCTTTTCTAATAATATTCTTCAATTCTATCTCAAGACTTTTTATCTGTGACTTTTTTAACTCGCCTTCAAACACCGAGTTCTGAATATGTGAAAGATATTTTTTGCATATCTTAAAAACTTTAGGAAGTATCTTTTTTCCCTCTTCATCCATAACAATATCATACACTAAAATAATATACATTTTCACTTACCACCACATCTCAAACGGTTCATAATCCTTTTCACCCAGAATATGTTTTATCAGTTTATAAACTTCTAAACGCATCAAGTATCTGTAAGAAACCTCTCTGCCCAAATCTTTATGTTTAATTGTTGTATTCATTTTTTTCTCCAGTTCGCTGGCAATTAACTGGGATGCATTTTTTTCTAAATGCAAAAAATTCAAATCTTTTGTAAAACTCTTTTCTGTTATCTGATTTTTATTTAATAGGGAAAAAATCAGTCTGTCCCCTATTAATGGCTTAAATATCTCTGCAATATCCAGACTCAGTGAAAATCTTCGCTCCCCGGGTTCATGCAAATAACTAATCGTAGGATTTATCTGCGTCTGATACATCTCTGTAAGTACCTTGGTATATATCATGGAATTAACATAGGATATCAGGCTGTTCATCATATTATCAGGCGGATGCATAACCCTTTTTTCAAACTCTATTTCCTGATTTATAATGACAGGCCATGCATCATAATATCGTTTCCTGATATTTCCTTCATATCCCATCAGTTCCTGAATAGTCTTTGCCTTATCTATATTGATACGATAAACGTCAATATCATCCATAATCTCTTTTACATCTTTTCCCCGTCCGTTATAGTACCTCAGATTCCGATAAATATTTGAAGCAGCCCCCTGCACAAATTTTCTGGCAATTATCATTCTTTTGTCAGGATCAGTATAATGTTTTGTCTGATGAATTAATAAATTTCCAGATAATAACTGTTCTCTTGGATAAAAACTTCCAGTATAAAAATTATAGTAATTAAAAAAATGTACTGCAATCCCATTTTTTGACAACAAATTTATTAAACTTGTGTTAAACTGCATTTCTGACATCACATAAATATCCCTAACCCGTTCAACCGGCAAGTCACGCTTATCTCCATTATCAGTTACAAACTGCAGTGTATTATCCTTTCTGCTCAATTTTCCAGGATTATATATGTACAAACTATCTCCCATTTCTCTCCTTCCATCTTATGCTATATATAGTTAATTGCGAAACTCATAATTT
>FR900113.1:12351-17723 GCA_000437755.1 Roseburia sp. CAG:303 | reverse complement strand
ATTTAAGTGTTTCGCAATTACCTAATATATAACCCAAAAAGAAAGGTGGCAAAAAAATGAACCAGAATCTATCCCTCTCTTTTGCCCGGAATTCCCAGACTCTGGATCGTCTGTTCCAGGGCTGCGATGACATAAAGAAACACACTATGAAGCTTGGCAGCGAAACCGTCGATGCCTGCATTTACTATGTGGAAGTGGCGGTCGATAATATGTCCGTTGAGGAATCGGTGATCGGAAAACTGCTCGGCAGACTGATGAATCTTCCAAAAAATGAAATCTATGGTTTTCTCGCCGCAAATGCCCTCGGAATTACGGATGTAAATGAATTAAGCACCTACGACGAGGTTCTGATGGGTGTTATGGTCGGAGATGCCGTTCTAATCATTGACGGATATGACAAAGCAATCAAGATAAAGAGCAAAGGCTATCCCATGATGGGAGTATCCTCGTCAGAACGGGAAGAGGTCATGCGCGGCTCACGGGAAGGATTTGCCGATGCATTAAAATGCAATACCGCCCTGATGAGAAAACGAATCCGCAGCAATCATCTGAAAGTCAGAGAATTTATCGTGGGGAAAGAGTCCAACACAACCGTTGCACTGGTCTACCTGGACAATACCGTAAGAACGCAGGTATTACAGGAAATAACCTCCAGAATTAACCGGTTAGATATCTCTAACCTCACAGACAGCGGTATCATAGAACAGCTTACGGAAGAAAATGTCTACTCCCCGTTTCCGCAGTACCAGACCACGGAACGTCCGGACACCGCCGTCCATGCCATCATGAAAGGGCGCATTACCTTATTCGTGGACAACACTCCGGTTGCCCTGCTTCTGCCTGCAAACTTTAATGATTTCCTGAAAACACCGGATGATTATTACGAACGCTATACCATTGTCACACTTGCAAGAATTATCCGCTATCTGGCGGCGTTTTTCTCCCTGTGTCTGCCCGCGGTATACCTTGCCGTCATGAATTACCACCCAGACATTCTTCCGGCAAACCTGCTCTTCTCCTTTGCCGGCGGCAGAGCGAGTGTGCCCTTTCCCAGCGTGGTGGAAGTCTTTATCATGGAATTTGCCTTTGAACTTCTGCGGGAAGCCGGAATCCGCATTCCGGGACCGATGGGCAGTACCATCGGCATTGTCGGAGGTCTTATCATCGGACAGGCAGCAGTGTCCGCCGGCATTGTCAGCCCAGTAATCGTTGTAGTTGTCGCTTTCACGGCACTGTCTTCTTTTGCCATTCCGAATAATGAATTATCCTCGGCTTTCCGTATTTTAAAATATGCCCTTTTACTCCTGTCCTATTTCCTCGGCTTTTTCGGAATCGTACTGGGTGTATTAATGATCGGGCTGCATCTTGCTTCGCTGAAAAGCTTTTCCCTGCCGTATCTTATGCCGATTGCCGCAGGAGATGTGAACAAACGCAGGGATATGAAAGACCTTATTCTGCGCTTTCCATTAAAAAAATTGTAGAGGAGTTATTATGTTTGCTGACAACCACAAATTATCCACAAACGGCATCTGGAAGCTGCTGCTTACGGAAGAAACCGGGCTTGCTCTTCTCTTTTCCGTGTATTTTGCAAAAAGACTGGACATCCTGACCGGTGCCATGATTCTGACCGGCATCTTTGTCCTTTCCCTGCTGTACTTAAAACTGGTATTCTATCTGCTCGAACAGAAAAAAGTCTCAGGAAAGCTCCATCTCTATATCCATTTTAAGAGATATGTCAAATCCTTTCTGCTGGCGGTTTTCGGCGTGCTGATGCTGATTAAATACGTCCATGAAAATCTGCTTCCCGGAACGATGGTATTATTCATTGCCCTGTGCATATTTCTCTGCTGCTTCCTGGTTGCCCGCAAATCCATCGAAATCCGCAGCCGTTTAAGTGAATTCCTGTACCTTTTTATCATTGTCCCGATTACTATTACCGTTATTTATGAATTTTTCTGTATTGACTACCGCAGTTTCTTTTCCCTGTTCCGTGAATCCTTTTTTCCGGACTGGGAATTATCCTTTTTTAATATATTAAAAATACTTCTTGTAATATTTTTTTCCTTTGTGATTCTGTCCCCCTGGAGTCATATGCTGACGAAAGAGAGTTTTTTCCATGATGCGGACACTGCCAGACACTGTATGAAACGGACCACTGTTTTCCTGTATTTCCTGTGCCTGACCCAGTTCTTCCTGACAGAAATGACCTACACTGTAGAACCGGTGCTTTCCATTACCCTCAGCCTGCTGATGTATATTTCCGCCCAGCTGTACTACGGACTTCCATTAAAAAAGCTTCCTGCGCTGACGTTTACCGGTGCTGCATTTATTTTCAGCATAATCCTGCTGATACTTCCATCCGTCCTTCATGTCACACATCTGTACACCTACTTATCCGGGTTTGAATTTCACACACTCTACGACAGATCTGCCAGAATCATTGATGCAAGGGAACTGGAAAACCGCAGCTTTGTACTGTCCCTTATTATTTCCGAGGAAAATGGGGAAATGCTCTATACCTGTGAACTGGCGGATTACTCGCAGGGTGCGGGGGAATTGTCCTCCCACTATATCAAAGTAAGTACTTTAGATGCTTATCCACTTTCCGGCGGAAAGCCGCTGGACTTTTCCCACATCCGTGCAATTCTTATCGACAATCCGGTGGATGACTTTACACAGGGTGATTTTTATGCACTAATCGATGCCTATCGTATCCCCGGAAAAACACTGATTTTCCAGAAAAAGGACTTCCCCCGTACCTGTGAGCATCTGCTGTCCGGTTTAGAGCAGATTCATCTGGGAGAAGTCCTCGACACCCTTGCACAGAATCAGGGCATCCGCAAGCAGATTATGCTGCGTAACCTTAATTAGTACAGGTTTTCAATATTAATATTTGTATAAAAGAACTGCAGAATATCCTGACAGGAATAACCGTCACCAGCCATGGTATTTGCACCATTCTGGCTCATGCCGGCTCCATGTCCGTAGCCGCCGCCCTGTATCAGATAGCCGGTCAGGTTATTATCCCCGTCCCGCACTTCATCCAGTACAAAGAACGCACTCGGAAGTCCTGTGAATGTATTTATGGTACTGCCATCATTCTTATTGATATCCAGTCCGTATGGATTAAATATCTTACGGATATAGGACTCGGTACGCACCATTACCGTAGCAGCATCCCCGTGGATAATCACATAATCAAGGACACCTCCGGTATTTCTTGTTCCCGTTTCCACGGACTGCACATTTCCGACACTGCTTATCTCCCTGCTCACATACTGACCGCCTTCGAGTGTCAGTACCTTCTCCGGACCGGAGCTATACAATGAGCCGATGATCTGATTTACTCCCTGGGAAATCTCTGCCAGCGGCATGGTTACATTCCATCTGTACCATGCATAATTCTTATCCCAGGTGTCATAATTGTTCGTAATAAACATACGGAACTGGCTTTCGTCCTTCAGATCAAGGGATGGGTTTTCCTGGCTTAACAACTTTCCACGGATATATTCATAACCGCTTCCACCCCAGATCGTGGCATCCGTACTGCTGCCGCAGGAAGTCGAATAAAAGAACGCACTGATTGGCCCGCCGTTACAGGTCATAATCTGTCCGTATGTGTCATCCACCGCCTGCGATGTCGTGGTCTGCTCTTCGGAATTGTTGTATACCTGATATGCGGTACTGTCGTCTACATGAGCACCCAGCCATGCATAATCGTTCGATACCATGTGTTTATACGCATATGTTCTGGCACAGACCGCCTGTGCCTTTAATGCCTCTGTCTGATAGGTATACGGCATTTCGCTCGGCACAACGGCATATAAATACTGCTCTAACGGAAGTTCGTTGACCAGAACCAGACCATGTTCCGTCTTAATGACCTCGATTGAACCGCGGTAGGACGGACTGCCGTAACCACGCTCCAAAGATGCCAGTGTTATCTTCCCATCCGCTGTCATCGGGCGGATCGTCAGACTTCCCGCTTCCAGATATTTACTGTCCTGCGTAATGGTAAATTCCTCTCCGGCAGTGAATTTCTTCGTCTCCGTTCCATAGGTAAACTGATATTCCCCTGCGGACGTAATCCGTACACTGTCATGATAAATATCCTGAAATCCGTTCGTTTTTAATACCACACGGATATTCTGTGCCACAAAATTCCGGTCAATCAGCACCGCACATAATTTCCCGTCTTCAATCAGGAACTTCTGCACATCATAACCGACCACCATATCATACAAGGTCTTTGACTCAATATTTCCATAGGTTTTATATGCCCGGAATCCATCCGCTATCTCATAGCTACCCTGTCCTTCGATTTCCACCATATGGTCCGTATACTTTAACAGTTTTCCACTGACATACCCCTGCTTTATCTTATAATCCGTGACTTTTCCACTCTTCAGGGACAAATCGGCGATCGCATTCGTGGCAGACAGATCCTTGTCATCCACCTCAAACGTCCGGACGATGCCGTTAATAAAGACGTTGAGCTGACCGCTCTGCACACTGGTAACAAGTACATTCGGATAGGTAATATTGGAAGATACCAGTTCCGTCACGCAGAGAATCTCATCCGACTTCACCAGTGCCTTAATATGTTTATCCATGTAATAATCCAGTTCCAGACCGGTAAATTTATAATTTCCCGCAGACGTTACCGCCGTCCATTTCTCCATGGAAGTGACATTTGTCTGGCTGGCAATCACGGTCAGGTCGATTTCCTTTGTGCTGTCCCCCGCCAGCTTCTCTGCCATCGCAGAAACAATCTCCGCCCATTTCTCATTTGTAATGCCCTGGGAAGATTTGTTATTCTTCACGAAAGACAGCAGTTTCTTATCCGTAATGCCCATATTTTCATACAGATTTTCCAGTTTCTTATATGTAAATACCGATTCTGCCTCTTTTTTGGAAGGAATAAACTGTTTCTCGGTAAAATATTCCCGCTCATACAGCAGATTCATGTACGGCACATACCATTCCTCGTTCTTTGAAAAATGCCCTGCCGCACTCTCGCAGTCATCCCGGGTTGCGACCAGAAGTGCCACGGCACGCGCCGCCTGACCGGTGGTCACGAAATTTCCATCCGGACTTTTCTCCTTTCCTCCCATTCCCCTGTACACCAGCACCAGTATAAGCACCGCAATACAGACAAATAACGCAGTGATCAATTTCTTATTCCGCACACAGTTCCTCCTTTAAAATAAAAGTTTTCAAATGCAAAAACAGACTGTCTTACGACAGTCTATCTCTTCTCTTATTGCACAAATCCCAAGATGCCGGTCCCGCACTTTTGAGTCCTAGCGAAGCTAGGTGGGCAACCGCAGCCAAACATTCTGAAGTCCACTCGCAGGAGGCTTTCCATCCTG
>FR900113.1:5838-12344 GCA_000437755.1 Roseburia sp. CAG:303 | reverse complement strand
CGCAGGAGGCTTTCCATCCTGTCAGCAATATAGGAATCCCGTTTAAACAAATGTAGGTTCAAAATATACGGGGTTATCGAACACCCCAGGAATCGTATCTCTTTATCATCTACTGATAGTATATCCTATTTTTAATATATTATCAAGATGTTTTTTTAGAACTGATAATTTTTAATAGAATTTCTTTTTCGTTCAATCCAGCATCGGTCAGAACCAGGTCAAATAATTCATTCAGAATCCTGCCCATCTCTGCACCGGGTGCGACTCCGCACTCCGCCAGAAGCTTTCCATTGACTGCCAGTTCTTTCAGACTGAGTGCATCTCCATCGTCCACGATCTCCTGATACAGTCTCCGTACCTGCTCAAGCACCTGCGGATCTTCATTCCCGACTGCCTGGCGGAAATCCAGATAATCGAAGAAAATATCACTGCCTATGCTTACCGCCAGATGACGGATCGCTGATTTGTCCGCACGCAGCTTTTCCTGCCGGTATGCATGGTATTTTTCGCAGATCCGTATCGTCTTATTGTCGAATTTCAGACTTTTTAATACACCTTCATATGCAAGACCGCCGAGAAACAGACTCCAGCGGATATAATGCTGCTTTGGCGATCGGCATAACTGTACGAGCATATCCGCAAGGCTCTCCTGTGCCGTTACCTGCAGACATCCGTCAAAGATCTCCGGAATAATTCCGGTGAAAAACAGAAGCTCTGCACGTTCCGGATGGTCGGACATAAGCAGTTTCTCCAGCTCTGCCTGTATTCTCTCACGGCTGATTTTCCGCAGATTCGGTGCTAATTCCGTCAGTGCCTGCAGGGTTTCCTCTTCGATGGAGAAATCCAGAGCGGCACTGAACCGCACCGCTCTTAAGATCCGCAGGGCATCTTCCGTAAACCGCTCTTTTGCCACACCCACACAGCGGATAATGTGTGACTGCAGATCCTCCACTCCGTGGAATTTATCCACAATCCCGGTACGGTCGCTGTATGCCATGGCATTGATCGTAAAATCCCGGCGCTTCAGGTCTTCTTCCAGACTCGGTGTGAAAATCACTTCTTTCGGGTGTCTGCCATCCTCGTACTTTCCGTCAATCCGGTATGTCGTTACCTCATACCCTTCATGATGCATCATGACCGTAACCGTGCCATGTTCAATGCCCGTGTCAATGGTTCTGTGGAACAGTGCCTTGACCTGCTCCGGCTTTGCAGATGTGGTAATATCCCAGTCCTTTGGCTGTTTTCCAAGAAGGCTGTCACGCACACATCCGCCCACCGCATAAGCTTCGTAACCGTTTTCTTCCAGAATCCCGATGATTCTCTTTACACTGTCCGGTAATATAATCTTCATTTTAGTATGCCTTGCCCCAGTAAACCATCTTCTTTGCAGGTTTTCCGCAGCATACGCATACATCAGATAACTGTTCCTGTGCAAATGGCATACATCTGGAAGTGGCAGTGGTTTCTTCTTTAATCTTGTCCTCACATGCCTGATCCCCGCACCACATAGCCTTGATAAATCCAGGCTTATTTGCTACGGCATCCTTGAACTCGTCATATGTGACAGCAACGCTGGTATGTGCATCTCTATGCTTTCTTGCTCTCTCTAACATCTCATGCTGGATGGTTTCGAGTAATTCGCCAACCTTAGCCTGAAGTTCATCAAGGGAAACCGTTACCTTCTCTCCGGTATCTCTTCTTGCGATAATTGCCTGATTTGCTTCGATATCCTTTGGTCCAATCTCGACACGGAGCGGAATTCCTCTCATTTCCTGCTCTGCGAACTTGAATCCCGGACTCTTGTCCGTATCATCTACTTTTACCCTGAATCCTGACAATACTTCCTTTAATTCGTATGCCTTGTCTAACACGCCTTCTTTTTTCTGCATAATTGGCACGATCATTACCTGTACCGGTGCAAGCTTCGGCGGTAATACCAGTCCATTGTCATCACCATGAACCATGATAACTGCACCGATCAGTCTGGTGGTCATACCCCAGGATGTCTGATGTACATATTTTAACTTATTGTCTTTGTCTGTATACTGTATACCAAATGCCTTTGCAAATCCGTCGCCGAAATTGTGGCTGGTACCGGACTGCAGTGCCTTACCGTCATGCATTAAAGCTTCGATGGTATAAGTAGCTTCTGCACCTGCGAATTTTTCCTTATCTGTCTTACGTCCGCGGATAACCGGAATAGCAAGGAAATCTTCACAGAAATCTGCATAGAGGTTTAACATCTGCTGTGTTCTTGCCTCTGCTTCTTCTGCTGTTGCATGAGCGGTATGTCCTTCCTGCCATAAGAACTCTCTCGAACGCAGGAACGGTCTTGTCTCTTTCTCCCATCTTACTACGGAACACCACTGGTTGTATACCTTCGGCAGGTCTCTGTAAGACTGGATATCGTCTTTATAAAAATCACAGAATAATGTTTCAGATGTAGGTCTTACACACATTCTCTCCTGTAATGGCTGTAAACCTCCGTGTGTTACCCATGCAACTTCCGGAGCGAAACCTTCTACATGATCCTTCTCTCTCTGTAAAAGACTTTCCGGGATAAACATTGGCATATACACATTCTGTACGCCTGTTTCCTTAAATCTTTTATCTAATTCATGCTGAATATTTTCCCAGAGTGCATATCCTGCGGGTTTGAAAATCATACATCCCTTTACACTGGAATAATCCATCAGTTCTGCTTTTTTTACCACATCGGTATACCACTGGGCAAAATCAACATCCATGGACGTAATTGCTTCGACTTTCTTATCTGATGCCATTTTAAAATCCTCCTAAATCTATATTGCCGGGGAAATATACCCCGGATGGTTGTCTTTCCGATCAATGACTGTTAAATTTTAGCATAATCCCGTGAAGTTGACAAGGTGTTGTGCGGAAAAGAAATAAAAAATTACCCTGCCATATTCGACAGGGTAATAATTTCACCGAAAAATATTTCCAGATTAATTATCTTGCATTTTTCTTTCTTGAAAATGCTACAGCACCTGCTGCTGCGGACATAACTGCTGCCAGAGCTGCTGCTGCCGGTGCCGCATTATCACCTGTCTTAGGGATGGATGCGTCCTTTGCTGCTGTAGTTGTTTCAGCCTTTGTTTCTTCCGCACCTGCAACGGTTTCTGTTGCTTTTGTTTCTGTATTTGCCTTTGTTTCTGTTTCCGCAGTCTTTGTTAAATCAACTTTGGAAAGTACATAATCAGAGCAATGCTCAATTTCAAATGTAGCATAACCATCTTTTACGATAACCTTTGCATTTACAAGTTCAAATTTTCCGGTTTCCGGATTATAGTAATACAATCCCATGTCACCGGTATCATCAAATCCAACTTTTACTTTGATTTCAGCTTTACCCGGAAGTTCTCCTTCATGTCTGAAGTGAATAATCTCAGAATCTTCTGCCGCCTTTACTGCTGCAAGACCTTCTTCTACTTTCTTAACTGCATCCGCATCTTTTCCTTCGAGATCCTTGCTTGCTGCATCTGGATTAATCTTAAATGTTGTGATTGTCTTTGAAGCATCTGTGATGTTCTCGCCCTTGAATGTCCAGCTGTAAAGGTCATCGCCCTCTTCATCTACAAAGTTGAATTCCATCTCTTTGTTATTATCCTTTGTAGCAACGAAGATATCTTTTAAGGTATCTGCATCAATAACCGTCTCATCTTCTGATGATCTTAATACTGCCTTTGTTGTCTTTGACTCTGTGTCTGATAAAATATCTACTATCTTGTCCACCTTTGTAGTAACGGAAGAATCATCTTCACTTACTACATCAGCGATGGTAATTGTAAAGTATGCTGTATAACCGCCATCTGCTGATTTTGCGATTAATTTTGTTGTACCTGGCTTCAGTGCATTTACTACACAGTGCTTCTCATCCGTGAGTTCGGTATTGATGGTTGCAATACTTTCGTCCTCAACACTCCAGTAAATCACCTTGTTGGTAGCATTTGCCGGTTTTACGGTTACCGGATAGTTGTATACACTGTCTGTCGGAATGGATACATCATCGCCAAGCTCGACACCTGTAACACCTACATAATCATCCGGAACTTCTGTTCCTGCTGTCTTTGCAATGATTTCAGAAGCATAGTCATTTAACTCAGCAGCAAAGTCAGTAGTCAGGTCAATAATCTTTCCATCTGTTTTCTCTGTTAAATCCTTGTATTCATCCTCTAACAGAATACTTTCTTCGCCTCCTAAATAACTCTCTGTCTTATCATCCCATGTATAAGTCAGCTGTCCTTTGTGTGTAACTACTGTGGTACGGATTCCTTTTGCCTTTAACTGATCAATCACTTCATTCATGCCTTTGTAGCCCCACTGGTTTGTCTCATTGATTGTAATTTAATAGGTAATTGCGAAACACTTAAATTTTTGTTAAGTGCATATGCAAATGAAACATTACACGAAGGCACGCTCTCGCTACATTCGGCTGGTAGCGGTACTAAGATGCTAAAATACAGCATCTAAGTGCCGACTACCTCATAGTACCTTCTTAGTAATTGTTTAATTTGCATATACAATAAAGATAAGTTATGAGTTTCGCAATTAACTATTGTAATTTAATTTTATTTTTTGAATTTTTGATAATTCTATTAAATTTTAGCACGATGAAGTAATAAAAGCAAGATGTGACAGGGTGGTTTTTCTCTTCCGTTGTACGACCTGTTTATTTTTTTAATACATCCATGATATACGACATAATGTTTTCTTCTGAATTTAATCGATTCTTTATAAAGTAATTTTTTAATGAATTTTCATCTATCACTTCATTTCCAGGTTCGTCATCTCTGTATCCAATCCTTTTCTCAATCCACGGATCCTGAGAATGGCTTATCAATTCAAGTGTCTTAGGAGAATAAATTCCGAATGTTTTTATTACCAAATCTATTGCCTGCATCTCATCCTCTGAGAGTTTTGACAGCATACATCCATGTGTACTTTTTATTCCACTGTCAATCGGATTAAATTTATATTTTTTGTATTTATTATATATCTCCGGATATACATATCCATGCTGCCATGCCTGACATTCTTCCGATAATAATTTTTCTCCATTTAATGCATAATTAACTCCATTAGAAAAACCTAATAATTTCTCCAATGCCAGTGGCGTAACCTCCCCCAGTCTTGTAATAATATAATTAGCTACCTGATTAATTTTAGAATCTGAAATCTCTTTCAACGCAGAATATCTGGCCATAAGCTTTCTATAAGCATTTTCTTTTAACTTATATTTATTCTCTTCTACTTTATTATAAAATTCCTCTTCATTATTTAAAAAATCATGTAATGTATCCGAATACTGTCTGGCAGGAATATATCCTTCAAAATACCTTTTTATCGTTGCCTTGCCAAACCCTGCAATATCCGCCAGTGCTTCTTTTCCAACATCATATTTTTCTAAAATTTCAGCTATTTCCTGTTCTAAAATAATCCCTTTTAATTTCTTATATGCTTCTATCTTCTCTAATGATCTTCTTGTATTATAATCCAGATCTGTTGCAACTTCATGTCCGCACTCCTTACAACGACCTACTTTAAAAATAAATTTAACAGATTCTCCTTTATAAGTTTCTTCAATTACTTCTTCTTTTTCTGTAAATTCCACTAAATCTTCACATTCGCTGCAGTAAGCTAAATTCTTGTCATTCATATGCTACCTCTTTTTCAATATAATGATACGTTTTTTATTATTTATACATTTTCGCATCATCAGCATAACACAATTAAAAAAATTGTCAATCACAAAAATTACTTCTACACAGAAACAAAAAATGGCATCCAATACTCTGCCATTCTTGGATGCCCTTTCTGTGTTACTTTTGTATAACAATGTTTTCATTTCTGGCACGTTCTGCGCCTGGCATTATTATACTATGCGTCTCATCAAAAATCAAGACCAAATCCTGTATTTTATAATACTGCCTTTCTATTTCTCTACCTGATCCTTCAGTGCATGAATAATGCTCTGGAATTTCATCACCTGCTTACGGCTGTAACCCTTTACATCCAGGGCAATATCTCCACCTGCATATTGTATCAGTAATTCCTGTTTTTTGGATATTGCCCAGGCTATTACAAATATAATCGCAACCACCATTCCAATCTGAAAGATTCCCTCTCCATGAGAATCAATATAAGCAGATCCTAAAAATATTATTGCAGCAATTACCAGTAATAAATTAGGACTAAATGCTCTGACTTTTGTTCCGGTAATATCCTTAATATCCACTCTCTCACTTACTCTGTCCTTTGTAAAGATACCACTGTTATAATTATAATACAACCTGCGGTTTGTCACAAATATTGACTCCGACATGACACCGTCACCTGTCATAAGATTTCTTACCACTCCATTGCTCAATGTCGCCACAACATATTCATCTTCCGCATCCAGTCCATTTCCCAGTTTCAGAAAAATCGGATCTGATTTTGGAAGATACCCCGGATTTACATCCTTACGCCCCGGATTATTATTCGGC
>FR900113.1:0-5809 GCA_000437755.1 Roseburia sp. CAG:303 | reverse complement strand
TGGTATTCTGCCTGCTGCTGATTCTGCTGTTGCTGATATTCTGCCTGCTGCTGATTCTGCTGTTGCTGATATTCTGTCTGTTCCTGATACTCATATTGTGTCTGCTGCTGATATCCTTCCGGTTCCTGATATCCCTGTGATACAGTATCCTGTACATCCAGTCTGCTTCCGCATACCACACAGAATGCGGAACCATTTTCATTCTCAGCACCACAATTTGGACATATTACGCTCATAATTTTTCTCCTTTCGTAATCTGCATCACTGACACAATTCCACCATATCATTGTGATACTGGTTTATTATCTCCGTTAAATCCGCCACATAATCTGCCGGATCTTTTCCACCTTTTATGACTGCATCTTCTATATTATCATAGCCATTATAATTCAGTTCCGATTCGTCTGAGTTATATACATTATTCAGGAAATCTCCTGTGCCTAACAGCTGCTGCCTTACACCGCATGTCCATTCTGCCGTCTTTACATTATCAAGAAATGCATCAAAATATGTACTTCTGTCGATGCCATAAGTGCTCTGTCCTTCGATATCACCTCCGGCAACCGTAGTCGGGAATTGTTTCTCATATGTTTTCCATACGCTTTCATCCAGTGTAATCGGACAATCTCCAACTACTACAGGTTTTAATCCTGACACAGAAGATTTATCAGAATCCGTTCCTACCGCTTCTATCTCATCTTTGTGTGCAAGCTTATATTTCCATCCATCCGCACTCCATGTAAAATATTTCAAAGCTTCATAAGCTTCTCTCGAATGCTCTGTTTCTTCACAGATTCCACCGAAATGCATAAGTGCAAAATTGACTTTTGATTTCATATTATCTTCTGTATGCGGAAGTACATATGGTACATAATATATCTGTTTTGCATACATATCTGACTGATCCCAGTAACGTTCCCAACAAATCCAGTCATTCAATACCATGGCTACCCTGCCTTCATCCTGCGGATAAACAATCCCTGTTCCGTCTATTATTGCAGGTGCTTTATATCCATTATCAATCCAGTCTTTTTTTATCTCCAGTCCCTCTGCCCAGTTTGTCAGATCGAATTCTTTTCCATTCCATCCGAACATTCCCATTGAGTCAGAATCAGAAGCAATCGGATACCAGTCCACAACGGATAAATATCCTTCGTATATTCCCCAGTTTTGTCCGTCGCCTGACGTACATTTCTCTACATAATCTTCCATCTCTTCAAATGTCCAGTCCGTTGACGGCATATCTATACTGTTCTGAAGGAATGAATTCATATTCAGCCATGCTGCATAAGGATAGAATTTAACCGGGAATGCCCATCTTTTATCTGTTCCAAAATAGCCTAATTCATATTCATTGATTCCGCCGATTACATCCATCGTATCTTCATCCGCATCCCACATACCTGTGATATTCATAAGCAGCTCATTCGTCAGAGCAAAATCCGGTGAACCGAGAATCCAGAAAATATCCGGCATATTATTAGTTCCCATATAAGCAAGCAGAGCCTGATTATTATCAGATGCTAATACTTCAATTGGCTTTATTGTGATATTCGGATGTTTCTCGGACCAGTCCTCTAACATGGTATCTACAATCGGTCCATCTTCCCAGAACTGATACGTCAATGTCATATTCGTACTTTCATCCAGCTGTGCCATTGTGGTTTCATAAGTTATCTCAACAGCCAGTTCCACATCTTTTCCATCGACTTTTACGGTCTGGGAAGCCGTTGCTGTATTGGTCTTTGTCCTGCCTGTCGTTTCTTTCTCAACTGCTGACATTGCCTGAACGGAGAAGGATGGTATCGCAGCTCCCAGCAATGCAAAGATTAAGAGATAAGAAATGAACTGATTATTATTTCTCTTCTTTTTATTATGTTTCTTAATGATAATCAGAATAATAACTGCAATGATGACAACTATTGCAATGCCGCCGCCAATCAGAAGAATAACCGGAAATGTATTTTCCGTGTCCTCATCTGTCTTTGAGTCTTCATCGGAATACACCTTTATCTTCGTCGTCAGGGTTTCTCCCTTATCCAGACGGGAATACTCTGCATCATCCTGATACTTTACAGTCATATTGGATGGTACAACTGCCTTCCATGCAAGATTCTTTATATCACTGTCAGAAATATTCTTAATAGATACTTCCATCCGAATCGTATCGTCCGCATCATATTCTTCCCTGTTTGTTGTCAGACTGACGGACAGATTCTTATCTGCTGATGATGTACTTTTATCAGAATCTTTTGTATCAGACTTCTTCGTGGTTGTTTCTTCCTTTGATGCTGATTTCTTAGTCGTTGCTTCTTCTTTTTTCTTTGTTGTTTCTTCCTTCTTTGTCGTAGTCTCTTTTGTGGTTGTTTCCTTTGTCGTTGTTTCCTTCGTGGTTGCCTGTGCAGTATTTCCGCTGTACTTTACGTTATACAAAGTCATACTTCCATGATCTACACCCAGCTGGATATACAAATCTCCCTGAACTGCACTTTGAAACGTGGCAGTTACCTTCTGGGTATAAATTCTGCCGTCATTGCTCTGGGTAACGGAGTCAAAAATAATCTGCTGCCCTGCACGCGTTACTTCCAAATCCACAGTACCATCTGCTAATTTCACTCCCAAACTAGCCCAACTTTCATTATCAGACCAGCTCTTCTGAATATCCCATGAGTTTTTTCCGTTATCAAACCCTTTTTTCCAGTCCGTTCCATCCGGTGCGAACCAGCAGGTTGCTCCCTGTGTGATTGTGAAATAATTCTCATTATCCGTAACTTCTGCCACCCAGCCAAATACCGGACTTGAATCATCTAAACTATGAGAGTCAAAATGAAAGCTGACCGTCTGCCCTTCCTGAATCAGGAACTGACCGTTCAGACTGGAAGCCCAGCCATCATTGGACACCATCTGCCCGTTCATTCCATAGTCCTTATCCCCTGTTACCAGTTCATTCGCCATTGCCCGGCTGCCTGTACTGACCGCAAGGATTCCCGCCATGAGGAATCCTGCCGCCCAAAATCTGCTTTTCTTCATTCGCATCTCCTTATCCCAGCTGACTGCCGCATTTTCTGCAGAATTTATTTTCAGGATTATTTGCCGTTCCACAATTCGGACATATCTTCTGGACTTCTTCGCCTGCTGCAGCCGTCGTCTGTTCGGCATACTGCTGTTGTGCATATGCATCCGGGTTCTGCACCGTTTCATTGTAGCCGTCATTATTTTCATAGTTCATACCAGCATTTACATTATTATTTCCGTAATTCATTCCCGGATTTACATTATTGTTTCCATAATTCATTCCCGGATTTACATTATTGTTTCCGTAATTCATTCCCGGGTTCATATTATTTCCGGCATTATTGCAATAACCGTAGTTCTGCCCGATTTCCGGCTGTGGTACATTCTGCTTTGCCATGCCAAGCAGGATATTCTGAAGAACCGCACCGATTACATAGGCAACCTGCAGAACGATCATCAGAATAAATCCGAATTTCATGGTAATATCAAAGGATAAATCGGCCTCATAAGTACCCTCATATTTTTCCTTTGCTGATGTACAGAATTTAGAAACGGTATCTTCCAGTCCGCTATACGCATGATTTAACAGAATATAAACTGCGACCAGTATAATCACGGATAACACACTGACCACTATCTGCTTTATCATATGAGATCTGTCCGCACAGATGCCTGCGGCAAAAGTTCTGACACTGCCAATATTTAAGAAGAGCAGTACAATTACCAGTACCAGAATAATCAATGCACATACACCGAAATTAACCACACCACCTGTATATTTCGTCAGGACATTGGTTTTTGCCACACTGGAATTATTTGCAACCTTAGTGCCTATATTAACCGCATCATTTGTAATCGTAAATATCGTATTCTTTGTAACATTGGCAAGTGACACATCTTCGTCTTCCCTGTCATCATAATTGTTATCTTCATATCCCCGGCTATCGTAATATGTAACTTCCACCTTCTTCTCAATATTAAACTCATCCATTCGCATTACAAAACATCCTGCAACTGCTATAACAAGGAAAACCAGGGATGCAATATGTGCCGGGAATAATTTCTTATTCTGTCCTGTCAATGCCCGTATTAATGCATTTCCCACACATAAAATCACTGCAATCATAAGAATAACCGCAATTGCCTTATGCGTTCCAGTATAATTCATTTTCCAGACATCTGATTTATCCCAGATATCCACTATAAAACATTCCAGCAGCCAGAATCCGAGTAACACACAGCAGTTCTGACAGAAACTGTTCTCCGTTTCATCTCTTTTAATGACTGCCACGATTGCCTGTATCAGAAATACTGCACTGCAGAGTACCAGCAGACATTCTGCAAACAGCAGTAATGCCAGGAATACAAATATGAGCATAAACGATGATACTCCTGATTCATACAGACTATCACTGTACTGCACATAATACTTGCATATTTTAACCAGTGATACTATGCTGGCATCATCCACATCTGCAATATCATCTTCCAAATCCTCCCTCAGATCGTCATAATCATCCTCATCCAGATCTGCAGTATTCAATAATATCCTGCCACTTATAATTCCAAGTTTCTGAGTGCCACGGGTTGTAATAACCGGTGTAAATGCCAGTATGAAAACGAGCAGGTACACAATCGCTGCGATTATAGCCACACCCAATGCGTGCATCTTTTTATTCATTTAAAATCTCCTCCTTCTGATTAATAGAAATAATTATCAAAGGAATCTGCAAAGTATTCAATTAAATCTTCATCTGCTTCCTTCATTGCCTTTGCTGCAAGCTTCATCTGCGCATTTATGGTCTTTAATTCCATTTGATCTACTGCTTCATCCACTTCATCCAGATCATAGTCCGAATCATTGATCAGATAGGTTGACAGATAGTCAATGGTCCAGTCTCCGTCCACTTTGATAACCACTATATCAACCTTCTCGCTGTCATCATCGTCCTTTCCCTTTGTTATCACATCCACCGTCATAAGATATCCGTCCGTGACTTTTATCTTCTCCAGTTTCTTTTCCAGTTTCTCGACAATTTTAACAAGTTTGTTTATTTCCTTATCACTTAATTCCGTACATTTGTCCAGATTTTCAATGCAGGCAGTTACTCCGGAAGATAAATCCGCAAATGCAGCATATCCTTCTGAGATAGACTTCTTCTCATCCTTTGTCAGTTTTTCTTTCTTTTTAACCTTATAAGAAATCTTTACATTTTTTCCATACTTATCTTCATAATGGTCAAACATATTAGCCCATAAATCATCCATCTGGTCTTCGCTGTTCTTTAAAATCTCTTTCATCTCTTTCTTATACTGCTTATTTCCCTTTAATACCTTGAGCATATCCTTATAAGCATCCGATACAAAGCCCGGTGTAGTGGCATCTACAATCTTTGTGATATCCGTTTCCTGCTTATTGATAATCTTCTGTATATTGTTCAGCGGAGTTGTCGGTTTTCCGCCAAAACATGCCCGCAAAATCACGATAATCACAACTGCCGCCAGCAGGCATGCAATTATTCCTATCATTTTTCCACTGTTCCTCTTTGGCTCTGTGCCATACACAGGCTGATTTCCATATCCCTGTGTATCATAATTCACAGGCTGTTCTCCATACGGTCCATATCCCTGCTGTTCTCCTGTCCCCTGCCCGTCATATGCCTGCTGCGGCTGTCCGCAGTAATCGCAGAAACGGCTATCGTCAGGTATCTCCTGACCACAATTCTGACAAAACATATCTCTCTTCTCTCCTTTGTTATATTATTTACTTAGGTAATTGCGAAACACTTAAATT
>FR900112.1 GCA_000437755.1 Roseburia sp. CAG:303 | reverse complement strand
ATAGTGTAATGTAAAATGCAGTGAAAAAGGAGGGTTTATTATGCGAAGAAGAAATTTATTTATCGTAGCAGCATTGTGTGTGACGCTTGCATTAGGCGGATGTCGGAGTAACAAGCTGGAAGATACCGGAAATGCCGGAACACAGGGAGAAAGTACAGCTGATGCGGCTTCAGAGGAAGATTTTGGACTGGAAAAGCTGCAGATATCGGGGGAAGAACTGCAGGACACGACAGTAACCAGGGGAACTGCACTGATGAAGTATCAGTCCGGATATTTATGTACACTGGCAATACCGCAGGAAAAACAGACCTGTGATATCGCTTATAATCTGGTGTATCTGGATCCGGCACAGAAAACCCGGATCATCATGTGTAATAACCCGGCATGTAAGCATACAACCGCAGCATGCGTTGCAGGAATGACAAGCAATCAGCAGATGAATCTGTGCAGTGATGGAAAAAATCTGTATTATGTCAAAGATGTGGATGAGAAAGTAGGACTGACCACCATTCATCTTTACCGGGTTCCACTGGATACAATGGAAGTGGAAAAACTGACCACCTTATTCCGGACAGCAGGCGGGGCAACTTTTTATTCCTTAGAGCCAATCGTGTATAATGGATATTATTACAGTTCGCAGCTGCTGTATGATGAGAAAAACGGAGATCAAAGTGTGGTATTATACCGGTGTGCATTGAAAAAAGATGCTGTGCCGGAAAAAATCTGGTCGGATGTATGTTTGCCGGATCAGCCGCTGAGAACGGTAACAGATATCCAGGCAGAGGGAAATTATGTATATTATGTATTGTATTATGATGATCACAGTAAAGTGGTCAGACTTGACGTCAGCACAGGGGAGGTTATGGAAAAGGATCTGGAAACAGGAATGTGGAGTATCAGCATTTATGATGGAAGTGTTTATGCCGTGACACAGCATGAACTGCACCGGTATACCCCTGCACTGGAGGATTTGGAAAAGATTGCGGATATATCTCAGGAAGGTGCTGTAACAAATGTAATTGTGGAATTCGATTATATCATGATTTACATGGGAGGAGAAAACGGAAGGGTTAGCCTGTATAGCAGGGAAGGAGAAAAACTGGGCGAATATGATCAGCTCGGTACGACATGGATTCTGGCAGGATATGATGAGGAAAATGTATATTTTACAACAATTATGGGACAGAAAATAGCACAGATAAGTATAGAAGGAATAAAAAGCGGAGAAGCACAGCTGGAAGAAATTACGGGGTAAAGCTTATGGAGGAATTAAAAAGGATTGTCTGTTCAGGAAATTTTGTAATCCTGTTTCTTCTTGTTTTTCTTGTAAATGGTTTCTTTTATGAGAAGAAACAGTATAGTGTAGATGAGGAAGAAAGGATTTACGGGGAGGATTTTGACTATGCAGAAATGAGAAAGGAAATGATGCAGGAATACAGAAAACTGTATTCAGACTGTATACAGATGGGAGAAGAGGAAAGAACGGTTTATCTTGAGAAATATCAGGGAGAAATGAAAGAAGGACCGGATGGGATTGCCGCATATCTGGCATTGGAGTCTGTCCGGGGACAGATACAGTATCAGGAGGAATATGTCAGCCGTTATGATACCATCCGGGAAAATGCAGAGACAATGCTTAAGAGCAGCCTGTTTGAAGGAAAAAATACATTTTTAAAGAAAAATGTAAATAAGACGGTAAAGGATTATGGAAATATCAAGGATTTGCAGCTGAAGCTGTGCAACCGTGAGTGGCTGTTATCATGGACAGGACAGACGGAAGTAAATTATTTTATTCTGTTACCGGTGTTATATGTGGTGCTGCAGTTTTTTGCCGACCGGAAAAACGGATTATGTCACATGGTAAGAAGTACGGCAAATGGAAGAGTGGTACTTGCATTGCAGAGGCTTGGCATCTTTTTCGGGGTAAGTGCGGGAACGGTACTGATCCTGTACGGGGAAATTCTGGTGCTTGCCGGACTGAATTATGGCAGTGTGGATCTTTCGGTCATGCTGCAGTCCTGTCCGGAATTTGGCAGCTGCGTTTACCCGATGACGATTGCCGGATTTATGGGAATGGTGTTTATCGGTAAGGTTTGTGCCGTAATGTTATGCGGAGGTCTTTTGTGGTTATTGCTGCTTGGAATCCGTAAGAGCAGTGCAGCGGTTATTATACTTGGATTTCTGGCGGCTGTGGAAGGAACTGCTTACCACAGCATTACGGATCTGAGTAATCTGAAATTTATAAAATACTGTAATCTGGCAGCATTTTTTGATATTGAAAATATTTATTCCAGTTATGTAAATATAAATATTCTGGGGACACCGGTTTCGGCATGTATTGTAGCATGGGTTTTTATGGGGATTCTGCTTCCGGTTGTTCTGGCGGCGGTTCTGGTCTGGGCAGCCAATACCCGTGGAGGTGTCGGAAAAGCAGGTATCCTGAAAGGAAACGGACTATTTGTCCGGCATACTTCGCTGGTTCTGCATGAGGGCTACAAACTGTTCTATCCTTTATTCGGCATATTGATTCTGCTGCTGTCAGGAATTCTGGCATGGAACCGGCTGGATTATTCCAAAGTCTATTACAGCGGAGAGGAAACGTATAAAAATATTTTTTACCGTGAAGTGCGGGGAAAAACAGAGGAGGAGGTAGAACGTTATATCAGTGAAGCTGAGGAAGAAATCGATGACCTGCTGCAGGAGGATCAGACAAATGCCAGGGCAGGTTATATGCAAAGTGCTTTGAATGTGATCATCAATCAGAAAGAATATCTGGCACAGTTAAAACAGGACAGAAATATCCGGGGAGAATATGTGAATCCGCTGGGATATAGTATGCTCATAGGGGAGAATGGAAAAGAAACAGTAAGAAATGATATGCTGCTGCAGTTGTTCCTGATTGCCGTATTATTTGGCGGATATATGGCATATGAGAATCAGTCCGGTATGACCGGGATTGTAAACAGTACGGCAAAAAAAGTAAGAGGAATGAACCGGGCGAAAGCGGTCTGGATCGTGTGCGGAACAGTCATTATTTCGGTTCTGTTTTTCCTGGTGGAACTGGATAATGTGACGGGAAGAATCGGACTGGCAGATCTGGATGCCGCTGTGCAGAGTCTGCAATATCTGGAAAAAGTACCGGTAAAAATAACGTTATGGCAGTATATTCTGGCTGTCGGGATGGGACGGACAATATTACTTACTGCTGCCGGTTTTCTCGCGGCATACTGTTCTTCCCGGTGCCGGAGTGTCCGGAGCGGTATTCTGGTATCTGTGGCAGTGATCATGCTACCGGCATTACTGCTTGGAGGTTTTATACTATAATTATGGTTGGAGGAATTGCGATGGAAAAGAAACTGGAATTTATTCATGTAACAAAAAAGTATGGGGAGAAGCAGGCGCTAAGTGATTTTACGGTAGTCCTGGAACCGGGAATCTATGGTCTGTTAGGACCAAACGGAGCAGGAAAATCAAC
>FR900111.1 GCA_000437755.1 Roseburia sp. CAG:303 | reverse complement strand
AGGAAAAGAGGTGTTACAACAATATTTTATCACAACACTTTAAAAAGTAAAGCGGTTTCCCATAGTTGTGGTCAGGCAGAATGAAGGGAGTTAGTATCTCTGGATACAGGAGTTTAGCTGCCATAGAGGGAAGGGGGATACATAAGGCCAGCTAAACGGAAAACAAAGAAGTTTTATTTCGTATACCCTTTTGCCCCTATTTCGGTACCCGATACATTGAGATGTTCAATAGCTGTGGCTTGTTTACAGGGATATCAAAGGTTGAAACACTTTAAATTTTCGATAAAAACACTTGATTATATGAGACGGATAAAATGAATATAAATCATTATTGCATAATGAATAGTCAGCAGTAGAAAATTCCAATGTGGATAAATTAATAATTAGAACTAACAAACTAATTTACATCTTATTTATTATATAAGAAAAAAGCAATTTAATCAATAGAAAAAATATCTAACAAACTATGGTTGACAAAACTTATAATAAGAATTATAATAAAACCAGAATAGAAAAGAAAAATTATATGATCTCTCGGAATCTTGAGTGATC
>FR900110.1:46641-56491 GCA_000437755.1 Roseburia sp. CAG:303 | reverse complement strand
AAAGATAAATTATGAGTTTTGCAATTAACTAAAAAAATAGTATTGGTAAAAGAGGTGATTTGATTTGAAAAACTGGGATGAACTTTTGAGTGAAATTTATAAAGGAGAGAAAATTGATATGGAATGCAAAAAGGCAAAGAACAGCATTCCGGACTCGGTATATGAAACATATAGTTCATTTGCAAATACGAAGGGCGGAACTATTGTGCTGGGAGTTGATGAAGACAAAACCCGGATAAAGCCCAAGGAACGGTTTATTGTGTGTGGGGTTCATAATGCTGAAAAACTCAGGGAAGACTTCTGGAATACAATTAATAGTCAGAAAGTAAATGCCAATATTCTTGTAGATGATGATGTGTATGTGCTAGAGCATAATAATATTTCATTAATTATAATAGAAGTACCAAAGGCAGATTTTACTATGAGACCTGTTTATAAAGGAGAAAATCCATATAAGGGTACTTTTAAAAGAAACCATGAAGGTGATTATCATGCAAAAGAGTATGAGATAAGAGCCATGATTCGTGATCAGAGTGATAAAGGGAATGATAGTACTATTCTTGAAGGATATACTATGGATGATATTGATAAAGATACATTGAAACGATATAGAATTATGTTTAATAGCTGGAACCCTGATCATGTATGGCGGGAATTGGATGATAAATCTTTTTTAGCGATGATGGGAGGTTATCGTAGAGACCGAAGACAAAAAGTTGAAGGAATTACAATAGCTGGATTAATGATGTTCGGTACTGGGCTTGCAATTCGTGATGAATTTGAAAATATTTTTATGGATTATCGTGATGAGTCGGGTGTAAATGCTGAAACACGTTGGGTAGACAGAGTCACCTATGATGGTACATGGGAAAATAATCTGTTTAATTTTTTCAGAAAAGTTATGCCTAAATTAACAGAAAATATAAAGAAGCCGTTTGTATTGAAAAATCAGCAAAGAGTTGAAGACACACCTATGCATAAAGCAATTCGGGAAGCCTTTGTTAATATGATGATACATGCCGATTATAGAATGGATGCAGGTGTACTAAAGATAATAAAATCAGATGATGCTATATGTTTTTCAAATCCAGGGAATTTGAAATTGCCTAAACAGCAAATATATCAGGGAGGTGAATCAAAGGCCAGAAATCCTCATATGCAGATAATGCTTAGAATGATTGGCTATGGTGATAATGCAGGTTCAGGATTTCCGGATATTCTGAATATATGGAAGAATTATGGTTTGGAGGAACCGGAACTTGAAGAAGATACAATTATGAATACGGTTACTCTTATTATGAAGTTTAAAGAAACGGATGGAAGTTATAATCTAAATGAAAAACAAAAGTCTCAGGATTGTAAACAAGAAAATGAGCGAAGTTTAAGAAAGGGGATGAGCGAAGAAGATAAAAATGAGCGAAGATTGAGCGAAGATCTGAGCAGAATTTTGAGTAAAGATAGTTATAAAAAAGTTGAGGCAATAGTGTTGTATTTAGAAAAAAATAAGAGTATAACATCTAAGACTGCCAGAAGTATTACGGGTAAATCAGGAGCTACAGTCCGAAGGTATTTGAAGATGTTAGTAGAAACTGGATATGTTAAAGCAGAAGGAAGAACAAGTGATACCAGATATGTAATATAATATGTAGAAACAGTAATAAAGTTTATTACTTTAATTGAACCAAACAAAAAAAGAAAAGCATCGCTGCGGCGATAGCTTTTCTTTTTTTGGCAAAAAATTTTCAGACCGACATAATATGTCGTAGATAAAAGGTAGAATATGAATATGAAAAGGAGGAAGACAGGAACAGGATGTAAAAGAATATGAAAAACGTATGTAGATATTTCAAAGAAAAAGTGATATTTTTATTCGGAATGAAGAGGTGATACAATGAATTTTAAAGAAAGCGATTTAATGCCATTGTATAAAGAAATGGCGGAAATAATCGGAGTAGAACAGACATTGAAGATTTATAAACATTTTAAGGGGCAACAGGTATTATTTCCGCAGCGTATTTATAATCTTGAGTTTGTGAAGAAATATGTCAGGGAACATTATGATGGGAAAAATGCAGGAGAACTGGGAAGAAAATTTGGGTACTCTGAACGGAGAATCCGGCAGTTTTTAGCGAAAGAGGATTAGGAAGGAGAATTACATTATGGAGAAAGATGAATTAAGAGATAAGTTAATGAAATTAGACAGCACGTACATGAGGTTATGGGGACAGGCTCCGGTCGCAAGAGATTTGTATGAAACAATAAATGATAATGAACAGGTAGAAGTGTAAAGGCAGGTGCTTGGTATGTATTGTATAAAATGTGGAAGACAGATTGAAGACAATGCAAAATTCTGTGTATTTTGTAGTGCACAGACGGAACAGCCCGGACAGAAGATTACTCCGGGTGTCAGATTGGAAAAAGAAACAGTGAAGCAGGAAAATGTTTCCCAGATACCGGAACCAGATCATATTGAAGAAGATTTTGTAACCGGAAGTTATCAGATAAAAGGCAAAACAATTATGAAAGCCGCATCAATTGTAGCTCTTATTATGTATTTCATACCGGTATTCAGTCTTGATTATGGAATATGGAATGTTGGAAATATTTCGCTTATAGACCTTGTTTTTGGTATATCGTATGGTGGTGAAGAAATTTGGGGATTCCAACTTGGATCTGCGATATTTTTACTGGCATCAATCGGAATGACAGGTAAAAAAAGAAGTTTATAAAAAAACCATTTTAGAATCTATTGGAACCGGAATTGTTTTTATCATATTATATTATATTCCGTTTTCAACAGTATTTGATAAAGTGATGGTAATAATAAAAAATCAATTACCAAAAAAAATCAATACAAAAAAGGAGAAAAAATATGAAGTGTCAAAGATGTGGAAGTGAACTGGAAGAAAATGCAAGATTTTGCCAGAATTGTGGATATGACAATGGGATGGCAGGTGGACAGAGCATTGTGCCGCCACAGAGTACGGGTATGGAACATCAGAAAAAGAAAAGTCCATTATGGAAAAAGATAGTGTTTGGAGTGGGGATTTTTGCAATTATAGTTTTGGTATTAGGTTTTATTTCAGGGTTTAATGCAGGAACTACAATAGAAAAATTAAAAGATTTTACAACTTTGGAAAAGAATGGCGAAAAATATGAATTTTTGTACAAAGATGAGTGGGCACTTGTTTATACGGAAGAAGATAAATATGTGCGATTTGATGATGCTGATGTAGAAGAAATCATGGAAGACTGTTTTGGAGTTCTTTGTTTTCCGAGTGAAGAATATGGTTCATTCAAATATAACCTGGAAGATAATACGATAGAGATTGATTTGGATGTCTATTCGGAAAATGATGGAGATGTTACCGGTGGCAGCGGGCATATAACGGCTCTTATTTACAATATGGAGAGTAAAGAATACAGATGTATAGTAGATAATCAGGAATGTACGATTACCAGCAAGCTTGGTGAGTATTTAAGTAAATCAGGAGTGACAGATATTATGACGAAATATGTAAAGGATTTTAAATCAAAAATGTCAGATGAAGGTCTGGATATGAGTGATCTTACGAATGTGAGCTACAGTACGATATAAATAATGGAGGGAAAACATGGATAAAGAAACAAAAGTGAAAAAAATTATAAAAATAGTAGTAATTATAGTCATTGCCATAGCAGTGATTGGTAATGCCGATACTATTCTGGATAAAGTAGATGAAGTTTATAGTAAGATATACGTTTCGCTGACCGGATACGATGATACAAAAAAGCCGGACATTACGATTGATACAGATGCAAAAGTGGGATAATAACTGGATTCAATAAGTAGGTGATAGGAGTGATATTATGTTTTGTGGAAATTGTGGAAGAGAAATTCCTGATGATGCAGGATTCTGTCCGGAGTGTGGAGCAAGTTTCCAATCGGTGCAGACAGGCAATCGTCAGGGAAAACCGGTAAAAAAGAAAAAGTCGCATAAATGGATATGGATTCTTTTGGGAATCGTTATGGCAGCAGTAATAGGATTCTTTGCAATCGTATTATTAACACCGACAGAGGAAGGCGAATATGTTAAAAGAGTAAAAAATGGCTACCTCGGATATTATAGTAAAGTAACAGTTGCCGAAGTACTGGAATCCTATAAACCGAATGGAGAATGGATTCAGGGCAAGAAGGATGGTGAGGATGCACATCTTGTAGAATATGGAACGGATGATTTCCGGGTTCAGTTTTATATCGCAGATGATGATAATGAATTTTGTGTGATAATGATAAAGCGTAATGGAAAGAATATCGAAAATGAGGATGCAAGATGTGCTGCGATCAATCAGATTTATGAAGAGTATGTTTCAAAACATAAAGACTGTGGATTCAAAGCCGATTATGACAGTGTACCGCTTCTTGGACATGTAAGGAAAAGCAAAGCGGGATATGTTGTAGAATCCGAAGAAAAAACAACACAGAAAATAACAGAAAAGGGAACTGAGAAGAAAACAGAGAAAGTAACACAAAAGAAAACAGAGAAGGTAACAGAAAAATCAAATGAATTCAGTTCCAAAGAAGCATCAGGCCTGTATGAAGATCCATGGTCCGGTTCTTATGCTTATAAAGATATGGTTCTGGACATTGCACATATAGGAAGCCGTTATGTTGTTTTGTGTTATTATACCAATGGCGAGATTTTTTATGAAAATGAGTGGTATTATATAAAATATGATGAAGATAGCGACTATCTGGCATGTGATGACAAAGGTGTGTATTATATCGGCAGAAATGAGGACGGAAGCCTGTGGATGACAAGTGGGGTTGGCAGACCATGGGGACAGTTTGTCAGAACCAGTGGGGCAGGAAAAACAGATACATATTTTTCTGGAAAATACGGGGATGAAAGTGGTGATTTTTCATTCACACATGGCAGCAACATGTTCTTTGAATACATTGAATATGGAGAATCCTGTGGTTCGATGCATATCCAGTATCTGAATACGGACGGAGATGTAATAAAGTATGACGGATATCTGTATAAGCAGGAAGATGGTTCAATGGCGATATACGATGATATCAATGGGCTGCTTGGCATGGTAACGATTGCCAATGGAAAAGAAAAGATAACAGGAAGTACATTTGATGGTGTGTATCCATGTAAAGAACTGTATACAAGCTAATCATAGATTCTGTTGATATTTTTACTTGCTTCTGCCCTTTCCGGATGATAAAATACATAGAAAAGAGTATTGGAAGGAAAGAGAGCGGGCAGTATATGAACAGATATGACTATATTATTTTTGATATTGATGACACATTATTTCAGTATAAGAAGGCGGAGCGGCACATTATGAGCCGTATATTTGAAGAAGAGAATCAGTCCATTGATGAGGATGTCTACGAGGCATTGTGGGCATTATCCTGGAAATACTGGGACCGTTACCATCTAAGTAATCCGGATACGGAGGAGCTGCAGAGCCGTTATCATGAATATTATCACAAGCATCTGTATGAATATATGGATGAAATGAGGGAAAGGTATCACTTGAAGGCTTCAAAAGAAATATTGCATGATAAGTTTCTTGATTATTTTGAAGAGTCGACAGAATCGGTGGAAAATGCAGATTTCGTCGTGAAGGAACTGGCAGACAGGCATTGTCTGGCAGCTGCCAGCAATGGACTGACTAAGGCACAGAACAGAAGAATGGAAAAATACCGGGAATATTTTCAGTATGTCTTTATATCGGAAGAACTGGGAGCATGCAAGCCGGATCGGAGATTCTGGGAACAGGTATTTCAAAAGATCCCTGTAAGACCGGATAACTGTCTGATGGTCGGAGATTCTATTCATACAGATATTGCAGGTGCAGCAGCATACGGAATCCATACCTGCTGGCTGAACAGCGGGAAGAGGATAAATGATACCGGAATTCAGCCGGATATGGAGATAACCAATCTCAATGAACTGCTGGAAATATAGAAGAAATGTAGAATCTGAACATATCGGTAAAAATTGAATAAAAAAATTATAGAAAAGTCTGGAAGAAAATTTCTTTCAGGCTTTTTTGGATGACGACATATTCTGTCGTAGTAAATAAGTAGAATAGATTTCGGAAGATAAAACAGGGGATAGACGAGTGGAAAAATGCGGTGAAAAACGACCATAGATTTTTCGAAAGAAAGGTGATAGGTTAGCAGATAATCAAAAAGTGAACCGGAGGAAAAATAATCAGAAAAAAATGAAAGAAAAATTGTAAAATGACATTATATGTCGTTGAAGATAAGTATAATAAAGTAAAAAGTATAACAATTTATCAAAAAGTGATAAAAAGAGTAGAAAAAAATATTAGTTAGTGCTAATATTTATATAGTTATACAAATATAAAGGCAAAATGTATATTAAGCAATAAATAGGAGTAGATATGGAGGATATTAAGAATAAGCGAATAGAGAGAATCTTTGCCATATATATCAAGCTGAAGGCTGGCGGCATTATTAAGAAACCGGAAGAAGCATTGAAATACAAGGTGGATGAAAGGACTATCCAGAGAGATATTGATGAATTACGGAACTGCCTGAGCAATCTGGCATTAGAAGATGGAAGTGCCGGTGTCAGTGGAATCTACTATAGCCGGAAATTAAAGGGATTTTTGATGAAGCAGGGAATAGATGAAAAGGAGAATTAGAATGAATACTATAGAAGATAAGAAAATGGATTTAACATCGAGACTCATGGATGTTACAGATAAGTTTAATAAGTTTATAGCTGGTGAATTTTCAGATTTTACATCGTATTTTAATGAAAAAATCGAAACAGGTGTATATGCTTTGTTAAATGGAGAAAAGCCGAAGGTAATGGTATATGGAATATATAATAGTGGCAAAAGTACACTTATCAATTCGTTATGTAAAAAAGAGGTAGCGGAAACAGCGGACCGTCCATTAACAGATGAGATTGCAGAGTATGACAGAGGAGATTATTATTTAGTTGATTCTCCAGGAGTGGATGCACCTATCCAGCATGAAATGGTTACGGAAGAACATATTAACCAATGTCATGTGATTCTGTTTGTAATTAGTAGTAAAGGAATGTTTGAAGATAGAACAAATTACAGGAAACTTGTAAATTTGATAAAAAAGGATATTCCATTTGTAATTGTATTGAATGATAGAGGATGTCTTATAAAAAAGGAATGGTCAGAAGAGGAAAAAGCCAAGGCAAAATTTGATCATGAACAGGAACTTAAACGTATTCAATATAAAATTATAGATAATTTGATAACAGAAAGTAATGACAAAAATATAGTTAATAAGTATGAAGTTGTCATAATTAATGCAAAAAAAGCATGGACGGGTATTGAAAAGAACAAACCTCAATTATATGAAAAAAGTGGAATTGAATTTTTGGATACAAGAATTAGTCAGATATTAAAAGGAGATGCGATAGGAACAGTTTATAAACAACCAATTTCTAATTTGAAAGAGTGTTTAAATGAAGTTGAAAAGATGATAACGCAAACAATGAGCGGAAATTTATCTGAGGATTTTAGTATGCGCTTACATACTTTTGAGAGAAAAAGGGACAATATTCTGGAAGATCTTAGAATATTAACACAACAAGCAGTTGAAAAACACCTCGATGAATTAACAAATTTCTATGTGAATGGTGATGAAGATATGTATGAAAGTATTGCTAACACGATTTATATGGAAATTGATGAAAGATACATTGCAAAAGTAAATGAAATGATTGTATTTGTAGAACATAATTTTAAAAATTTGAATTTATATATAAATAATGATTCAAACCTAATATGTGATTTAAGTGGAAAGAAAGGAAGTAAATTGGCAGTTGAAGAAGATAATACAAAAGAGAATGAAGATATAAATAGTGTACCAGTAACGAAGCATGGTATCTGGGAAATTTTTAAAACTAGAAAGAAACGTGAAAAAGAAAAAAGGGAACAATTGGAGAGAGAAGCCAGAATAAAAAATGAAAGAATACAATATGAAGTTCAGGAAAAAATAAGACGCAGGCAGGAAGCAAGGCAGTTAGCAAGCAGTGATTTAGATGTTTTGGCAAGAGAGTTTAATAATGTTGTTACAATGGGATTATCAGAGAAATATGATGAAATAATCTCACAGATACAGCAAATTGATTGTATGAATAAACAAATATTAGAAGATGGTGAAAGACAGATGTGTCAGGTGAAAGCATTTAGAAATGGGATTTTGGAAATTGAAAATTCTATAAGTTAAAAGGAGAAAGTATAATGAATAGATTTTCAGATAAAGAATTAGGCATAATTGAAAAATATTGTGGAAGTGAATGGCGTAAGAGGGTACAAGCTGTTCAAAAAATGCAGAATAATGATTCTGTGAAAATAGTTAATACTGGAATGGTCAGCTCAGGAAAAAGCAGTTTATATAATATATTGATTAATAGTGATCAAAAGGAATTTTTTCCAACTGGTGCTGCAAGAACAACTGTAAAAGCAAATTTCTATAATTATAAAAATATCTCGTATATAGATACCCCTGGAATAGATGTCAGAAGTGAGGATGATTTTTTGGCATTTGATACTATAATGGGCGCAGATATTATCATGATGATACATAACATTAGAACAGGACCGCTTAATAAAAGTGAAGTTGAATGGCTGGAAAAAATTACAAGATCTATGAGTAATGTGGATATGTGTAAGGCACGAATAATATTTGTGATTTCATGGAAAGATACGCGTGAAAAAGAAGAAGATTATCCGATATTAGTAAAAAATGTAAAGGAGCAGGTATTTAATGTTATAGGTGATGAGATACCTGTGTTTGAAATATCTGCAAAAAGATATCAACAGGGGATTGATAAAGGAAAAGAGATACTCATTAAGAATAGCGGAATTATTGAGTTGAAACAGTATGTAGAAGAATATGCAGCTAACTATGCAAAAAAGAAGAAAGAAAATGATATACAGGAATATAAAAATATTGTTTCAAACATAAAAGCGTTGTTAAAGCAGAAGATAGAGATTAATGAGCAGGAAAAACAGAAAATATATCGTATGAATGAGAAAAAAGCAGAAGATAAAAGAAAAGCATGGAAAAGTGTATATGATTATTTTTCTATGCAGAGGCATGAATTATCGGCATTAGAAAAAGAATTGAATAAGATATAGGAGGAATTATGGCAGTAATATTTGCAGTTGTTGGAGGCGGAGCAGTTCTGGGAATTGCCACATCACCTGATTATGGTGATTATGGTGATCATAGCGATCATAGTGATTATTCAAATTATTCAGATGAAGCAGAGAGAAGACAAAGACGAATAGAGGATAAGAAAAGAGAAATTAACTCTAAAAAATCTAATGTTAATACATATAAAACTCAAAGTGTCAATAGTTATCTGCAATCATCTACACTTAGAGAAGAAAGTGGAGTTACAGTGAATCTGGCAGAAGTGAGAAGAGATGGAGATAAAAAAATATCAGATAAATTAAATACAGATTTTAACAGTGATGCTGCTTCTTTGAAACATGAGATAGAAGAGATAGATGCTGTAATAAATAAGATTGATAAAATTCTTAAGGAAGAAGAATAGATATGGGAATGATGGAAACGATAAACAAATTTGTAGATACAATGTTAGAAGAACAGCAGGGATTTGAAACTATGCAAAATGAGGTTTCAAAAAAAGAAGAAGATGTGTTACAGGAGTTAAAGAACCTTGAACACAAAGAAAAAGAGGGAATTACTCAGATTAAACTTGAGTTAGAAAAAACAAATGACAAAGATATGATGGATATTTACGAAAAAACATCAGACGAATTTTTTGAAGCATTAGGAGAAGCGAATAGAAAAATAGAAGAA
>FR900110.1:46395-46610 GCA_000437755.1 Roseburia sp. CAG:303 | reverse complement strand
AAAAGGAATGACATTTATTCAGGATTTTGAGAAACATTTTACAGTGTCGGTTTTTGGAAAAGTAAAAGCGGGAAAAAGTTATCTTGGAAATCTGATTATGGGGCATTCGGTTAGAAAAGCGGGAATAGAGTCCTCGTATGATAAGATAAAAGATCTTACAGTCCATGTATATGACAGAGGTAAAATGTATGAACTAAATAAATTAAGTACTGCCG
>FR900110.1:36136-46358 GCA_000437755.1 Roseburia sp. CAG:303 | reverse complement strand
AGAAAGAGTGTAATGGAACAGAATTTTATGTAGATCCGAATGAAGCAACAAGTACAATTCAATGGGTAAATATTGGTGGTATGTGCTGGTTTGATACTCCGGGTATAGGAAGTGTTACTATTGAAAATGAAGAATTAGCAAAGGAATATGTAAAAAATTCAGATTTAGTTATATTTGCATGTAATTCAGATGCTGCAGGTACGCGACAGGAATTTTCAGAAATTAAGCAGTTACATGATATGGATAAACCAATATTACTTTTATTGACACAATCAGATACATATGATGATGATGTAGATGAAGATGACGAAATAATTAGTATATTAGTACCAAAATCAGAAAAAGATAGAAAAGATCAAGAAGATTATATGCTTGAAACATTGAGAGAACAGGGAATGGAAGATGTGCTTAAATATGCGGATATATTAACTGTTTCAGCATTATTAGCGACAGAAGCTATAAAAAATAATGATGAACATATGTTTGAACAAAGTAATATTGGGAAATTATATGATATACTTACAAGCATTACACAGAATGATGCTGCGGAAATAAAAAAGGCGACACCTAAAAATAGAATTAATGAGATGATAGACAGTATTGTTCTTGATTTGACTACATTATCGGAGGAGATAGAAAAATCGTGTTCAGCCATTGAAAAAAATAAACAAAATCTTTTAGATAGAAAAGGGTGGATGATTGAACAAATAAAGGGCTCTTTAAATATAGGGGTACTTAGAATAATCGGAAAAGCAAAGGCAGAAATTGAACAAAACAAAGGAAAAGTTATTTCAGAATCAGAGATTTCTGAAGAAATTAATATTGCATTATCAGAAATTATTCAAAAAGTATGCCAGGAGGAATCGTTGAATCAAAAAAATGCCTTACCTGATTTAAATATTCGGCTTTCAGGAATTGGAGAGATGAAGATGAGGCAGGATAGAATACCATATGAACATATAAGTGTTATACAAACTCAAAGAGATCCACAAGGTATATTTGAACATATAGGGGGCTTATTTGGTAAAAAGTATTATACATCTGAACAAAAATCTGAAATAAGAAATATTGACTATGATTTGGGTGTAAATGATAATGAGATTGCACAAAATATTGTATTAGAATTAAGTAACCTTTTTGAAAATACAGTTGAAAAATATATGGATTTTCTGACAAAAGGATACTATGAACCAATTGAAAAATTACAGAGAATTACAGTAAATGGAATTGAAAATACTATTTCAAATCTGAAAGAAATGAGAATGTAAATGTTGACAGTAATTGTGAAGGGAACAAATGGTTGTAATTTAGCATGTAGTTATTGTTCCTTAGGGAAAAAGAGTAACTTTAAATACATAAGCAAATCAGCATTGGATAAATTATTAGATTTTTCATGTGGATTTGCTAAATATAGAGGTGAAAATAGTATTAATTTTATTTTGCATGGTGGTGAGCCGACGTTAGTTAATCCTAATATTTATGATGAAAGTATTACACATGTAAAAGAAAAATATCCTGATATAAAAATAATCATTTCAATGCAGACGAATGGATTGGTATTGACAGACAATTTTATACAATTAATAAAAAAACATGATATTAGTCTGGGAATATCAATAGATGGTTCAGCCGATATTCATAATTCAGAGAGAAAAACAATTACCGGAAAAGATAGTTATGATTTAGTCATAGCCAATATAGATAAGGCACTTGATGAAAATATACATGCATCTTGTTTGATGGTTTTAACACGAAATGCATTAAATAAAGATTTGAGTTATTTAAAATATTTTGAGAAAAAGAATCTTCATTTAAAGATAAATCCATTATTAAATTATGGAGAAACAGTAACTCATCCGGAACTCGTTTTACAGAATGGAGATTATGCAAAATATCTTATTCGTGTTTATGAAGAAATTATACAAAAAAAGTTAAATATTTCTATTACCCCAATAGATAAGATACTTCGAGGGATAATTTCTGGACAGGCAATCAGAGAATGTACGTTTGACATGAAATGCAGTGAACATTTTTTGTGTATTGATTATAAAGGGAATGTATATCCTTGTGGAAAATTTTCAGACATGGAAGAAATGTGTATGGGGAATATATTTTATCAATCGTATGATGGGATAGAAGTGTTTTTGAAAGATAATTTATGTAGCAGAAGGAATGAAAAAATTTCAAGTAAATGTTTGAAATGCAGATATTTAAAATTGTGTAATGCCGGTTGCAGTGCAGAAGCATTAATAAAGGGAGATATTAACGGTGAACCAATACTCTGCAGTGATTATAAAATTTTATTTGATTATTTTTATACGACGGGATTAAGAAAATTTCGGGATGTATTAATTCAAAGCAAAAGAACTTTAGAGGAACAAAAATGAGTTATGAATTGTTATTAATAAATGTTTCAAGAGATTATAGCAGTTTGTCAAGTGCATTCAGGGATAGTATAGGTCAATATGCAATAGCATCCTATCTAAGACAGAGAAACTTTAAGGCTTTTGTCTATTCAGGAAATGCAGGAGACTGCAAGAAAATTATAGCACAGGAAATAGAAAGCGGAAATGTATATATTATAGGATTTTACGCAGCTGCGGATAATATTCGTATAGTAGAACATATAGTGCGATGGATTAAAGAAATGTATCCAAACTGTATAACAATCATAGGAGGACCTCAGGTTGCAGGATTGGATTATAATTTTTTTGAAAGATCTAAAAATGATTATGCAATACTTGGGGAAGGAGAAATTCCAATATATAATTTATTGTCATCCATTATTGATAAAGACAGGGAAATATCATGTGTCCCATCACTTGTATGGAAAAATTATGATGAAGAATGTTTATATGTTAATAGTGAAAGCGGAGCAATTATTGAAGATTTGGATAGTATCGGTTATCCGCACTTAGAAGATAGTTATGCGGGAAATTTGAGACAGGGACATACAGTAGGAATTATAACGGGAAGGGGGTGTCCATATAATTGTTCATTTTGCTATGAAGGAGCGAATGCAAAAAATGTTAGATTCAGAAGTATTTCTAATGTTATGGAAGAAATAGATTATATTAGAAAATATAATAATAAGTTGAAATTTATTTCCATATATGATGATACATTTACTTTAAAAAGAGATAGAATTCTGGAGTTCTGCAGAGAAATAAAGAAAAGAAAAATTCTTTGGTTTTGTGAGGGGCATATTTCATTTGTTGTATCGCAGCAAGAGATATTGAAGACAATGATAGATGCAGGATTAGCCTGTATTCAATTTGGTATTGAAAGTGGATCTGACATGGTATTAGATTCATATAATAAACACACAAATTATCAAATGATACTTGAAGCAATAGATATCTGTAAAAAAATGGGAATTCATGGAATAACAGGAAATTTTATTATAGGCGGTGCACATGAATCAAAAGAATCATTAGCCGAAAGCAAAAAACTTGCGAAAGAGATGATTCACAGAGCAAAAGGAATTATTGAATTATATACTGTATACTTTGCACCTTATCCAAATACAAAAATGGTTAGAAAACCAGAAAATTTTGGCATCCAAATACATGAGGAATTACAGAATACAGTTGTAAATACTATGAGAACCCCAGTTGTAAGTACAGAAAATTTATCAAGAAATGAAATATATGATATGAAACAGGAGTTTGATTTGTTTATAAGTCAAGAGTATCAGAAAGCTGCGGATGAATCGTCAAAAAGTGATATAGTACAGGGGATGATGCATGAAGGAAAAATGATTTCAATAAACCCTACATGGGAAAAATTGTATAGAAGCAAATTACATATAGATGTGTTTTTGCAACACATGACAGAAAAAGAACAGAAATTCAACAAAGATTATTATATAATACGCACGTTTGAGGATTTTAAAATTGAAAACCAGATATTAATTTCTGAAGTTGGAAGATTTAAAGGATTACAGAAAGATATACTATTAAACGCAACAGGAATATTGTCAGCAAGGGAAATGGCAAATAAATTTGATGTGAAAATAGAGGATATTGAAAATGCATATGACACGTTAAATGAGAAGTGTTTAGTTTATATGTCAGAATTTTAATGTTTAGAAAGGTGGATTCGATTTGCTAAATAATGATTATAGACAGCAGGTAGAAACGGATTTGAGGAATATTGAAAATAAATATTCTGCTACATTCAAAAAAACGATAACAAGTATGAAAAGATTGCAAGATTCAAGAAAGATGGCAATTCAGACAATAAAGCAAGTCGAGAGATATATCATTGCATTAGCGAATAAGCCTAGGGACTATGAGACAAAAATGGGCGAAATTCAAATGAGGTATATTGAGTTTGAAACGTCTTATGGAAAAATTCAGAAAGATACAGGGCAGGTTAGCAGCGTGGGAATGGCTGGAACATTAGGAGGAGCAGCAATAGCATTAATGGGACAGGAGACGATGATGGCTGTGGCAATGACGTTTGGAACAGCTTCGACGGGGACTGCAATAGCATCATTATCCGGGGCGGCAGCAACAAATGCAGCATTATCATGGCTTGCAGGAGGAAGCTTGGCAGCAGGCGGTGCAGGTGCTATTGCTGGACAAACAATGCTTAGATTTTTAGGACCGATAGGTTTGCTTATTAGTGGTGTATCTTTGACGGCAAGTCTAATGCAAATTAATAAGTCTAATAAAGAAATTGCGGAAAATGCAGAAAAAAGTATCACTGCTATAAAAAAGGAAATTGAAAGAATAAAGGAAATTAATGTTCAGGTCCTAAGTTGGAATAAAGAAACCATAGCATTAAGTACCGCGATTACGTCTCATCTTAGGAGGATTAGTAGTAAACATGATTATAATACGTTTAGTGATGATGACATGAATGAATTGATTAGCTTGTTTAATTCAACAGAGGTATTGTCTAAATTAATTGGAAAGACAATAAAAGGAGAAAAGTAGGGATGGCAACATACGAATATGATTTAGACAGACAGATAAATGAAAAAGAATGGAGAAATGCAAAATGTGATAAGTATGATTATATGATTGCGGCGTTTTGTGGCTTTGCTGCCGGACTGATTGATTCATTCTTTGTAGGAACACCAGGAAGCGGAAAATTGGGACAGTTGACAGATAAAACAGCAGATGCACTGGTTCAGAAAATTGCAAATATGTTATGGAATGGTGATGGGAGAAGTTCAAGCGAAGGGAGACCAGGAAAAGCTCCGGATACACTTGAAAAAGCAATATCTTATTTAGAACAATCGTTTCCTGTAAATTATGATGCCAGATATAGCAGTGATTTGTTAGATTCAGAAGATATTACATCTATGAGTTCTAAAAATCATCATTTAATGTCATTGGCTCATTCGCCAGATATTATAGGATTACTTTTTTCTATTATTGATCAGTTTACAGGAAAGGCATCCTTTATTAATGATGGTAAACTTATACGATTGGTTCCGGTTAAAGATTCGAGAAATAATAAAGTGATGTATATGCAGGGGACAAATTTTGAATCAAGAATATTTTGTGGGGTTTGCAATTGGCTGGGACATTTAGCTTCTGATTTATGCGGTTCAAGTTCTACCAGAAGAGAAGGAAAAACAGGACGAGGTGCGGGACTGCCAATGCCTTTTTATAATTTATTTTTAATAATGGATTTCGGTAATTTTGATGGTAATTCTTTTGCTGATATTGCAGTTAAAGTGTTTGAGCAGGGATATGATTTGAGACATGGTGCAGCAATGGCAATACCAGTATTAATAGAAGAATTATCTATAAAGATGGTGTGGGTAATAAAACAGCGTTACTATGCGAAAAAAGAATGGAGAGAGTGCATACCATCGTCAAAACATGCAGATTTGCGAATGATGTTAATAATAGGAAATGCAACATTATGTCTTGTTGATGGAGTTGATGCATTAATAAGAACAGGAATCCATGGAGGAAATTCTTTAACATTTATTCTACATTTGAATTTAGTTGCATGGACAAGGTTGATCATTCTGATATTTAGAGAATTGAGAATACGCTATGGAGCAGCTCTTATAGATCAGATTGTTAATAGATTTTTGCAACTATTTGGTGGAAATGATGCGTATAACCTCAAGAAATATTATGAGAGAATGAATATACTTGACAAAAATCTTGATATAATGCTTAAGGATTTTATAGTTAAGGTTGAAGAAGATTATAAAAAATTTACATATGATTTGAATCATAGCTTAAATCCTGCAATAGGAACCTCTGAACATAGGGCTCAATCAAGTGTTAAATTTGCTCAAAATCAGGGTGTGTCAGCAAGTCGAATTATTAGAAGTCCAGAAGAAATGCGATATTGGCTAGAAGGGAAATAGTAAGCAAGGTAATATTTTCATTGATATGTTACTTTAAGAATGACATTTTTTGATATCATTCTGGAGTAAGATAGAGTATCATGTCATATAATTGATGAGGGAGGTGGAATTTATGTTTAGCAGATGTAAAACTTGCTGGAAAAGATTGATTTGTATGCTTGCCGGGGGAAACTTGTGTAATAGAAAGTATTAAAATAAAACAGCTACAAAGCCTTTGTTCTTGTGTTTTGTGGCTGTTTCTTTTTGGTGAGAAGACTGATAAATATAGATATCATTGTAGTTCGGACTGTTGATAATGTTTATTCAGAGAAGAAATTATTCTTAAAAAGTAGACAATGAATACAAAATATACTTATTGTACAAATGATACAACAAAAAAAAGAAAATTAGACAAAAAAACAGATAAAACCACAAGAATTGATTGTAATATTTGTTTGGTTGGAGTATAATAAAAGAAATTAAGTGAGCGGAAGGAGAAAGAGCAGAAAATCGTTTAGTAATAAGTTTAACGTATAGGGAGGGAATCAGATTGAATTTAGATACAAGTGGTGCAAATGCGTTAATTATAAATTCTGATGAAAACCGGGCATTGATTCAGTCGGGTGACAAATGTGATAAATACGATTATTTAATCGCAGTTGCTTGTGGTGCATTAGGTGGAATCGTAGATATATTTCTTGTAGGTGCACCTGGAGATAGTGTGCTGGGTAAATGGACGGATACACAGATTGATAATGCGGTAAAAGGATTTGCAAAAATATCTGGATGGAGTCCTAAGCCTGAGAAGGCGGATAGTATTACCAGTGCAATAGGTTTCTTAGAAAAGAAATTTAAGGTAAATTATGACCAAAGGTATTCCGCAGATGTGGATAATCTATTTCATATGTCGACGCGGAATCATCATATGATGTCTCTGGCACATTCACCGGATGTGATAGGATTATTTTTCTCAATATTGAATCAGTTTACCTCTACGGCAACGTTTGTGGCAAATGGACAGTTGGTTACAATTAATACAGCAACTTCTGAATTACAGGGAGGCAATTTTATTGCAAAAATATTTTGCGGAATTGCTAATTGGTTTGGCCATGTGATGTCTGATATTGCCGGCAGTTCTGGCAGCAGAGGAAATGCTGGCCGGGGGACAGGGATTGTCATGCCGTTCTATGAATTGTTTGGCTTTTGTAAATTTGGAAAATTTAACGTTGGACAGGATAAACAGGATTTAGCGGTAATTGCGACAAGGGCTTTTCAGGAAGGGTATGATTTTAGATTTGGACTAACAACAGCGATTCCGGTCATCATAACGGATTTATCCATCAGATTAGTATGGGCTTTGCGGAGGCATTTTCAGTATGGAAAAGCATTAAAGGAATGTATTCCAAGCCAGAAGCATGCAGACTTGAGAGTCATGCTCCTGTTTGGAAATGGAACACTTTGTGTGATGGATGGAATTGATGCAGGAGTTAAATCCGGAGGTAATTTCTTAGCATTTTTTATGCGGCTGAATCTGATTGCCTGGTTTCGCTTCCTGACACTTGTACTGAAAGAAGTATGTATCAGATTAGGTATAGCAGCTTCGTTACAGGCACACTTAGAGGCATACAAGAGAATCAATGAAGCACTGACAGCATATTTGAATGAGCTTGAAAAGATTGATATTGAGTTATTTAAGAAAGAGGCGGAAGAATACAATCAGATAATGAATTCATTTCATCATACTGAAAATAATGAAGAATTGAACCAGATGCTTTTAGAGACATTTGACAGAATGGGATTCAATAAACCATGGCAGGGCGATTTTGATGAACATATGTCGAATAAAAATGCAACACTTATTTTTGACTAATGTTTTGTTGTGAACATTGTGGATGCTGTTGTAGAAATCTTGATAAAAGTGATATTTATGCCCCACTCAACCGTGGTGATGGGGTATGTAAATATCTCAAAGGAAATGACTGTTCGATTTATGAGAACAGACCAGTGCTCTGCCGGATAGATGAAAGCTACGACAGATTTTTCAGTGAAATGATGTCCAGGGAAGAATTTTATGACATCAATAAACAGGCATGCAAACAGTTACAGAAATGGAAGGAGGAGTAAATATGCCATTACCATTTATTTTAGGTGCAGCGGCAGCAGCAGCAGCTCTTGGTGGAGTGGGAAGCGGTATTCATGGAGCCGTAAAGATGAAAGAGGCAAATGATACTATGAAATCTGCTGACAGCATTCATAAAAAGAATATTAAGAGATTTGAAGATACCAGTGAAGCAGCCAATAAGGCGATGGACAAGCTTGGGACTTTGGAACTTGAGATATTACATAGTTTTGACGAATTTTCAGATACCATAGAAAAGATACAGAACAGACCACAGTTCAAAGAATATAAGAAAGATGGTGTAATACTTCCTACATATGACAAGGAAACATTAAAGAGTGTATCAGTTGGTGCCGGTGTTCTTTTAGGCGGTCTGGGTGGAGCAGCAGTGGGTACTGCCGGAGGTTTTGCAGCAGCGGGGGCAACAACATCTGCTGTGATGGCATTGGGAACGGCATCTACCGGGACGGCAATCGCTTCACTAAGCGGGGCAGCGGCAACGAATGCAACGCTTGCAGCCCTTGGTGGAGGAACAATCGCATCGGGTGCTGGTGGCATGGCATTAGGAAGCACTATTTTAGGTGCAACTACACTTGGAGTTGGTTTGTTAGTGGGTGGTGTTATCTTTAATATTACCGGGAGTAAGTTGTCTGATAAAGCGGATGAGGCCTGGGCACAAATGAGGAAAGCAGAGAAAACAATAAACACTGCCTGTGCATATTTAAATGATTTAAAGTCTGCGGCGACAAAGTATACTGTCTCGTTAGAAACGACTAGAAAAAAATATAAAGAGATATTTGAACCTGTATCCTATGCGGTTAATAGTCTTGGAAAAACTAAATGGACTGATTTCTCAGAAGAAGAAAAAACGGCAACTCAGACAGCGGTTTGTTTGGTAGGCTTATTATATAAGATGTGTCAGGTTAGCTTAGTAAATAAGGCATCAGAAGAGAAAGATATGAATACCGTGAATCATAGTGCAATAGATGAATCAATCAAAGAGGCAGAAGCAGTATTGGTACAGAATGGTTTGTAATAAATACTACTTTACTATATTTTATAAAAAATATAAAGAGGTGAATATAATGTTTCCATGCGATTGTTGTGGATGCTGCTGTAAAAATCTGAGTAAAACAAAGGAACATATGAAATTGGACAGAGGAGATGGAGTTTGCAGATACTTGCAAAATAATCTATGCAGTATTTATGAGCATAGACCGCTGGCATGTCGTATAGATGAAAATTATGAATTATTTTATTCAGATAAGATGACATTGGAAGAATATTACCGGTTAGGTATCGAGGTATGTAAAAAATTAAAAGAAGAGTGTCAGCAGTGAAGCCTTATGTACAATTCTGCTGAGAGGAAAGACCAGTAGCATCCTTTACATTCCCCCATCCCCTGTAGTATAATAGATCCGGGTTAATTCTGTGTGCAGCTCCTGAAAATCCTTCTGAAAACTGCAATTATTTTCCACCATGACAGAATCTGTCATAGCATAATGCTAGAATCATCTTATGATACAGATAAGTACAACAACAGTTGTTCAGATGATGGACAGGAGCATAGAAGAGAGTATTTTACAGGAAGGATGAGTGTATGCGATATATTTTTGTTGATTTCGAGATGAATCCGGTGAGCGAAAAGTTTCCTGAGATAAAGAAGCAGTGTAAAAGGGAGATTATAGAGATCGGGGCGGTGATGCTGAATGAGGAAATGGAAGAGGTGGATTGTTTTAAGGCTTATGTGCGACCGGAGTATAATGCTGTGATCGGAAGAA
>FR900110.1:35203-36096 GCA_000437755.1 Roseburia sp. CAG:303 | reverse complement strand
AGGGATTTCCACGAATAAGGTTATCGGGGCGGACACATTTGAAAATGCCTATCAGAAGTTTTTAAACTGGTGTGGCGAAGAGGCTTATGAGATATATGCGTGGAGTGAAAATGATATGGCACAGGTCAGGGAAGAGATGGAGTTAAAGCAGTTCTGCTGTGACCGGAAAGTTGCCTATATGTTTGCGCATTGGTATGATTTCCAGAAGATTTTCTGTGAGAAGGTAAACAGTGAGGAAGCCATTTCGCTGGAGAGGGCATTGAATCTGTGTGGAATTACCTTTTCGGGAAAGAAACATGACGCACTGTATGATGCAAGAAATACCAGCCGGCTGTATCGGGAAAATGAACTGAATGATATTGCGAAGTCTGTGGAATGTATCAGCAGTTATATGGAGCATGAGGAAGAGGTACATACAGCGATGGGAGATATATTTGATTTTTCATTGCTGGATATTAAATACGCATAAAAAAGAGAAAGAAGGATGAGTTTTGCAGGAAGGGAATACAGAGAAGGCGGGGCGTCTGCTTGGGATATATACCAGACTGATGAATGGTGATGTAGTAAATGTCCAAGTAGAGGCGATGCGGTATAAGGTGGATGTACGCAGTATTCAGAGGGATATTGCGACGATTAAGAATTATCTGGTGTCGGCGAATGAGAATGACGCATATACAAATAATATTGTTTATGACAGGAAGAAGAAGGGACACCGGCTGGAGAAAATCTATCAGAAGATGCTGAATAACAGTGAGATTCTGGCGATTTGCAAGATTCTGCTGGAGAGCAGACCGTTTTTAAAGTCAGAGATGGATTCGATTCTGGAACGGCTGATTAACTGCTGTGCGCCGGAATTGAATAAGAAAATGGTCATGGATATGATTAAGAATGAG
>FR900110.1:28057-35190 GCA_000437755.1 Roseburia sp. CAG:303 | reverse complement strand
GATTAAGAATGAGGAGTTCCATTATATTGAGCCGAGGCATGGAAAAAGTTTTATGGAAAATATGTGGAAGGTGGCAGAGGCGATCCATTCACGGAATTACATATTGGTGGAATATGAAAAGAGTACAGGAAATCAGGTGGTGCAGCGAAAACTGAAGCCGGTTGCCATTATGTTTTCGGAATACTATTTTTATGTGACGGCATTTATCGATGAGAAGGACGAAGTAAGGCAGGATTTTGATGTGATGAATGATTCTTTTCCGACGATTTACCGCATTGACCGGATTAGAAGTCTGGAGATTCTGCGGGAGCATTTTTCCATTCCGTATAAGGACCGGTTTGAGGAAGGGGAATTTCGTAAGAGAATACAGTTCATGTATGGAGGAAAACTGCAAAAGATACGTTTTGAATACAGGGGCGGCAGTCTGGAAGCAGTACTTGACAGGATTCCTACTGCGGTGATAGAATCAGAAAATAAGGAACAGGGTACTTACATTATTTCGGCAGAAGTATTTGGAATGGGAATTAACCGATGGATACGCAGCCAGGGAGATGACGTAAGAATCCTTGATGGCAGAACAGGAACTTAACATTTGGGAAGGGATTAAAAGGGGTAAAAGTAGATCAACAGGTATAAAAATATGAAACTATGACATTCTCTGTCATAATCTCTCATTATAATGATAATTGTCAGAAAGCGAAAGCAGACGTAAGAAGGGAGAAAAGGTATGGCAGAGTTACTGGATGAAATATACGAAATATGTCTGGAAAAGCCGGATATGTGGCCGGATCACAGAAATGTGGAGCAATTTGCCGGCGAGATAGCCGCGGAACTTGACCGCAGAGAAGCGATGACACAGGAAGAGATTCGGGATAAGCTGTATGAATTACAGTTTCAGGCACAGAAAGCAGGATTTAAAACCGGTTTCCGGTATGGGATGCAGCTTCAGAAGGAATGTATGATTGATAATAAAGAAAATGGAGAGGACTCATAGCCTCTCCATAAATGGTACAGTAAACATACAGGTTTAGTCTGTTTCATTCAGAATGTGAATGATTTTTAAGATTTGTTCTTTTTTCGCCGGGGTACAGTTCTTTAATTCTTTTAAAATTTCCTGATCAAGAACAGAGGAAGTATCATCATAGTCATTGGCAAGAATATAATCTACCGTGACATCCAGTGCATTGCACATCTGGACAAGCGTACTGAGAGATACTTTTACCCGGTTGTTTTCAATATTACTGATGTGGCTGGTATTTACATCTGCGATATTGGCAACATATTCCTGGGTAAGTCCTTTAGAGAGGCGGATTTCTTTTAAGCGACGGCTGATATCGGTGAAGTTTAATTCTTTCATAATAATGGAATCCTTTCGCAACATTTATTCCCTATTGTATAATTTAATTTTCTAATCGGATAACTATGTAAAAGTATAAAAATATTAGTGATAAAATACATTTTGTCTGGTATATCAGAAGAAAAAATTAGTTGAAAGCGGAAAAAAATATGGGTATAATAATAGCATTACGACAGAAAGGAAAACAAATGATGGAAAACAGGGAAATATCAGTTCAGGAGCTTGCGGCATATGACAATTCTTATATGCTTGTGGATATGAGGGATGATATGTCTTATGCATATGGACATCTGCCGGAGGCGGTAAATATTCCGGAAGATGCAATTCGTGCGGATGTGGAGCAGTTTGCAGGGAAGAAGGTAGTGATTTACTGTAAGCGCGGAGAAAAGAGTGTGGACCTTGTGGAATGGCTGTGTGAACAGGGCATTGATGCAGTCGGACTGAAGGGAGGATATCTTGCCTGGCTTTTGGAACGGAGCAGCAAAGAGGAGGAAGAGGATACTTATCATCTGGATGTGGAAGAAAGTCTTAGAAAGAGATTCCGCAAAAGCATCTGGTGTAAATTTACAAAGGCAGTGAAGGAATATGAACTGGTAAAAGAAGGCGATAAGATAGCCGTCTGTATTTCCGGCGGAAAGGATTCAATGCTGATGGCAAAGCTTTTCCAGGAATTAAAACTGCATAATAAGGTTTCATTTGAATTGACATTTCTGGTGATGAATCCGGGATATAGTCCGGAAAATCTGGAGATTATCAAGAAAAATGCAAAGAAACTGCATATCCCGATTACGATTTTTGAAACGGATATTTTTGATTCCGTATACAATGTGGAGAAGTCACCATGCTATCTCTGTGCCAGAATGCGAAGAGGTCATCTGTACAATAAGGCAAAGGAGCTTGGCTGCAATAAGATTGCACTCGGTCATCATTACGATGATGTAATCGAAACTATTCTGATGGGAATGTTGTACGGTGCGCAGGTACAGACCATGATGCCGAAGCTGCATAGTACGAATTTTGAAGGCATGGAGCTGATTCGTCCGTTATATCTTGTCAGAGAGGACAGCATTAAGGAATGGAGAGATTATAATAACCTCGGGTTTATTCAGTGTGCCTGCCGGTTTACGGATACCTGTACGACCTGTAACAGTGATGGAAGCAATAAATCCAAACGTCAGGAGATTAAGCAGCTGATTAAGGAAATGAAAGAGACCAATCCGTTTGTGGAAGGAAATATTTTCCGGAGTGTGGAAAATGTAAATCTCAGCACCGTGATCGCGTATAAACAGGGCGGTGTAAAACATCATTTTCTCGATACTTATGATGAGAAGAAAATATCCGATTAAGTTGACAGATGATTTTCGTTTCAGTATAATTAAGTAATACAAATGAATAAATGAAAAACAGAAAGGAATGATCTATATGAAAGAAATAAAACAGGCGATTAACCGGTTTCAGCGGGAAATCATATTTCTTGCATTATCATTAATTTTAATCGGAGTGCTGTTTATTGCATTTCCGGAGTCATCTGCCAGAATAATCTGCTATGCAACGGGAATTGTGGCGTGCATCTGGGGATTAATCCGTCTGGTTGCACATTTTAAGGTGGACAGCATGGAAGTATTTGGCTCTTATGGACTGGTACAGGGTGCAACTTTGCTGATTATCGGAATTGCCATTATAGCAAAGCCGGATGTGCTTGCAAAGTTTGTGACCATGGCATTTGGCATTATTATGCTGATTGACGGTGTCCTGAAGATTCAGTATGCCATCGACCTTGGAAGAATCAAGGCAGGCGGCTGGATCTGGGTTATGGTAACAGCCGTGTTAATGATTGTGCTTGGTGTCATTGCCATTGTAAATCCATTTGAAACCAATGCTGTATTGATGGTATTCTTAGGATGTATCCTGATTGCAGATGGTATATCTGATCTTGTAGTGATTGGATATATTGTAAGAACAGTTAAGACGATTAAAAGAGCAGTAACGAAGAACCAGCGTTCTGTCATTGACGGATATGCAGAAGATCTGGATGATGACTATTAAGATAACGGTTTGTAAAAGCAAAAAGGGAATGGAAACATTGTTTCCATTCCTTTTTTGCTTTTATATTAGAATTTATGTTATATCTGTTTAAACTTCTTTACTTCGTCGGATAACAGTTCAGCAATATGCTGGTTTCCATCCGCTTCTGTCTTAATCAGCGCAAGGGCATTTACCAGTGTAGTGGTGTTTTCCGAAGCATCTGCCACACCTTTGGCACTTTCATCCACGGCAGTATTAATGCCATCGATACCATCCGTAATATTGGACATGGTTTCTTCCAGTTCCTGTGCATTCTCATTGAAACGGTTCATGATATGTTCTACTTTATCTGCATCCTGGCTGTAACATGCAGCGATATCTACAAATTCGCTGAAATCATTTAAGATATCAGTGCTTACAAAGTTAAGCATTTCATCCGCATTGTCACTGAGTGTATTTACGGAATCAATTACGACATTACTGAGTGCCTGGATATTTGTGGCAGCAGCACGGCTGTCATCGGCAAGCACACGAATCTGTTCTGCAACTACGGCAAATCCCCGTCCGGCATCTCCGGCTCTTGCGGCTTCGATAGAAGCATTCAGTGCAAGCAGGTTGGTCTGGTTTGTGATGTTCAGAATCTGTTCTACAAAGTCAGCAATCTTTTCTGCATTCCGGCTGTTTTCAATGGATTCTTTCAGAACGACTTTACGTTCTGCCACCATTTTCGTGGCAGAATCCATATTGGCAGCAGTTTTTTCACTGATTTCACTTGCACGGTTTTTAATGTCAAGTGCGAGGCTTACACCATTTCCGGCATTCTCCCACATCTCGGTTGCGGAGGCAAGGACTGTTTGTGCGTTTGTCGTAATCTGATCGACCGTGGCTGCAACTTCCTGCATGGTAGCGGCTAATTCTTCCATAGAAGCAGATACGGAGTTTGCATTTTCGTTTGAATTGTTGACTCCGTTCTGCATGGTTTCTGCCGAATTGATCATAGAGAGGGATTCGGACTGAATCTTTTTCATGATGCTTTGCAATTCTGTCATAAATACATTGATACCGCTGACAAGCTGTCCGACTTCATCTTTGCTGCGGACTTTTATTCTCTGTGTCAGGTCACCGCTGTTATTGTTAATATCCGTAGTAATCTTCTTTAACTGTTTATTGGCATTTCTCGCCGGATAAACAATAGTAATGGCAAGATAGAGCCCAGAACAGATAGCAAATATGATGAATACAACGACCATGGAATTTGTGATTACTGTGGTATGTTTGATCTGTGAGTGTACTTTGGAAGTAATTGCTTCTACATTTTCACTCAGACAGTCTTCATAAGCATTTTCATATTTAGTTACTGTAGTGGAAAGGGTGTAGATTTCATTATTCTTTGCCAGTGCTTCATCATATTTTCCGGCAAGATAGAAATCTGCAACACTCTGGAAAGCATTTGTCATATCGGTCAGGGAATCATAATAATCCTGGAATGCTTTCGTCAAATCATCATTTCCAATTTTCTGACACAGTTTCAGCATCGTTGTCTTGGTCATCTGAACATTGGCAATAATCTGAGCTGCAGAACTTGCAAGACTTGATGATGTACTTGCACTGGTGCTTAATACAATAAGGTTACTGTTGAGTTTGCATGTCTGATTATTTTTTACCAGCGTGCTGCTGTATGTCTCGAGACTTAAATATTGATCCGAAATAAGCTTTGCCGATTTTGAAAGTTCATTTACGGAACTTGAATTAAGGCTAATGGTAATCAGAAATACGACAGTCAGAACAAGCATGCTTGCTACGACTTTAATACCTATTTTTTTTCGCATATGTAATTTTCTCCTGTTCTTAATGATATCGTATTATAACACGTTATTATCAAAATGAACACACTTATTTTTTAAAATTTTACATTAACAAAATATAGATTTTTCTTGACATATACCCTTAGGGGGTATATAATGCATAAAAACAGAAAAAGGAGGCAGACTAGAAAATGGATGATATGAACTGTTGTTGTCATGGACACAAGACAAAGGAGCGGACAGAGAAAGAATATAAAGATATGCTGAACAGGCTCAGCCGGATTGAAGGTCAGGTCAGGGGAATCAAGAGAATGGTTGAGGAAGATGCGTACTGTGTGGATATTATTACGCAGGTGGCTGCTGTGAATGCGGCACTGAACAGTTTTAACAAAGTATTGCTGACAAATCATATCAAGACCTGTGTGGCAAAAGATATCCGTGAAGGAAATGATGAAGTAATAGATGAACTGACAGCCTTGCTTCAGAAGTTGATGAAGTAGGATGTGAAAGAAAGGAGTTAGAAATGCAGGAATATAAAGTAACAGGAATGAGCTGTGCTGCCTGCAGTGCACATGTAGAGAAAGCAGTATCGAAGGTGGATGGTGTGGATTCCGTAGCGGTCAGCCTGCTGACAAATTCCATGACGGTGGAAGGTACGGCAGCACCAAAAGAAATTATTGCGGCAGTCAGCCATGCCGGATATGGAGCATCATTGAAAGCTGATAAAAATACACAGGACACAGAAACGGAGAGTCAAGAGGAGCAGTTTCAGTCAAAAGAAACTATTACACTGCGTAACAGACTGATTGCATCACTGGTTTTGCTCATTCCACTGATGTATGTTTCTATGGGATATACCATGTGGGACTGGCCGCTTCCGGCTGTTCTGGCAGAGAATCATCTTGCAATCGGTATTCTTGAGATGCTTTTTACCATAGCGATTATGGTTATTAACCAGAAGTTCTTTATCAGCGGAGTCATGAGTGCACTCCATTTATCACCGAACATGGATACTCTGGTAGCACTCGGTTCCGGGGCCTCTTTTGGCTATAGTGTATATGCATTGCTGGCTATGACGGATGCGGTGGTAAAGACCGATATGGAACATGCCATGCATTATATGCATGAATTTTATTTTGAATCTGCGGCAATGATTCTTACCCTGATTACCCTGGGTAAAATGCTGGAATCTTATTCCAAAGGAAGAACGACGGATGCGTTAAAGAATCTGATGAAGCTTGCACCGAAAACGGCAGTACTGATTAAAGATGGTGTGGAAACGGTTGTAAGCATTGAGCAGGTAAAGCCGGGCGATATTTTTGCGGTACGTCCGGGAGAAAGTGTTCCGGTGGACGGAACGATTCTGGAAGGCAGCAGTGCATTGAATGAATCCGCACTGACAGGCGAAAGTATTCCGGTGGATAAGCAGCCGGGCGATATGGTTTCTGCAGCAACACTGAACGACTATGGTTATCTGAAATGTCAGGCAGTAAGAGTCGGGGAAGATACGGCATTGTCTAAAATTATCAAAATGGTAAGGGACGCATCGGCAACGAAAGCGCCGATTGCAAAGGCTGCGGATAAGGTGTCCTATGTATTCGTTCCTACGGTTATCGTTCTGGCGGTTATTACCATTATTGTATGGCTCCTTGCCGGAAAAGATACGGGATTTGCACTGGCAAGAGGCGTGTCCGTACTGGTTATCAGCTGCCCGTGTGCACTTGGGCTTGCTACACCTGTTGCCATCATGGTAGGAAACGGTATGGGGGCAAAAAACGGTATACTGTTTAAAAATGCCGTGGCACTGGAGGAAACCGGAAAAGCGAAGATGGTAGCACTGGACAAAACGGGAACAATTACCAAAGGCGAGCCGGAAGTGACAGATGTTTTACCGGCAGATCATACGGATCAGGGTGCACTTCTGTCCCTTGCATATCGTCTGGAGA
>FR900110.1:26436-27982 GCA_000437755.1 Roseburia sp. CAG:303 | reverse complement strand
CGGAGTTCAGAAAGGGAAGGGAAGTGGAAGATTTCCAGGCAGTTGCCGGAAATGGTCTTTCTGCAAAACTGGATGGCAAAGAGGTATTCGGCGGTAAGAGAGAATTTATCGAAGAGAAGGTAAGGATTCCGGAAGACGTGCTGCAGAAGTCATGGCATCTGGCAGAGCAGGGAAAAACACCACTGTTCTTTGCACAGGACGGAAAATTCTGTGGAATCATTGCGGTTGCTGATACCCTGAAAGAGGACAGCGTGGAAGCAATCAGCCGTCTGAAAAAAATGGGAATGAAAGTGGTAATGCTGACCGGAGATAATGAGAGAACTGCAAAAGCAGTAGCGAAGCTTGCAGGTGTGGACGAAGTGAGGGCAGGTGTCCTTCCGGAGGGTAAGGATGAGGTTATCCGGGAACTGAAAAAAGAAGGAAAGACGATTATGGTAGGCGATGGCATCAATGATGCACCGGCACTGACCAGTGCGGATATCGGAGCAGCCATAGGTGCAGGAACGGACGTTGCCATGGATGCGGCAGATCTGGTCCTGATGAAGAGCAGCCTTATGGATGTGTGTACCGCAATACATCTGAGCAGGGCGGTTCTGCGGAATATTCATGAGAATTTATTCTGGGCATTTTTCTATAATGTCATAGGAATTCCGCTTGCGGCAGGTGTATATTATCCACTCCTCGGATGGAAGCTGAATCCGATGTTTGGTGCGGCTGCGATGAGTTTATCAAGCTTCTGCGTTGTTATGAATGCATTAAGACTGAATCTGTTCCGTGCAGATAATCAGTCTTTGCAGATAGAAAAGAAAGAAGAAAAAGAAGAGAAAAAGGAGATTTCAGAAATGGAAGAAAATACAAAGGTAATCGAGATTACAGGAATGATGTGTGGACATTGTGAGGCACATGTAAAGAAGGCACTCGAAGAGATTCCACAGGTAGACAGTGCTGAGGCAAGCCATGAGAAAGGAACTGCTGTTGTAAAGCTTAATGCACCGGTGGATGATGAGGTGTTAAAGAAGGCAGTGGAAGCACAGGACTACAAAGTAACTGCCATTAGATAGGAAGAAGTAAACATAAAATAAGAAAAATTCCGCTCATCAGAGCGGAAAAAGGGCTGCCTGTATGTTGCTGCGGATTTTCTTCGTGGATTCGGTATAGGCAGCTATTTCTTCTTTGGAAAATCCGAGAAAACGTGTGTTGCGAAAATCTGTTTCAGCCAGTTCCAGATCCTTTAAAATCGTTTCGGACAGAGGAAGAAAAGTAACGGATGACAGTTTTTTCTCCGAAGAAAAACGGATGATATTTTTTCGTATCAGTTTCTGGAGAGAGACAGATACCATGCGGCTGCTCATCTGCATACAGTCTGCAAGATCACGGATGGAAGTATACTGACCGGAATGATGCAGATAATATAATACCATTGTTTCCGGAAGAGAAAGGCTGTTCTTTTTTGAAACCGTATCAAAATAATATTCGAGTAATTTGCGGTCGCGGTAAGCATCCAGAATCGAATCATCGCCAGCAAGGGCTGCCTTATGGATGCGGG
>FR900110.1:25755-26427 GCA_000437755.1 Roseburia sp. CAG:303 | reverse complement strand
GGGCTGCCTTATGGATGCGGGTTTTCTCATTGCCCAGTTTCTGGCTGCCGCTGAGCGGAGGTACGATGCCGTCTTTTGCAGAAGTAATGAAAAATCGATATACCTGAAGCCGGATATTCTCATATGCCTCTTCATCATACACATCTTTATAAAAGCGGTTGTAATATTCAAATACATTCAGTTTCATTTTCATTGTATTTGTCAGGTTAATGCTCTGGGTAGATATAAGACTTCCCTTTCGTTTTACATAATAATATACCGGAACCTGGAGTGCTGCAAAACTGTTTGCATGGCGGATATATTCCAGATTAAACAGGAAATCCTCACACCAGCTGATCTGAGGATCCATGCGTAAATGTACGGATTCAATGATTTCACGGCGGTAGAACTTATTCCAGAGTACTCCATAATAGAAGTCTGCCGGATTTTCAAGCATAATATTGGCAAATTCCTGCCGGGTCATGACACCATCTTCTTCGATATCCCCTTTTTGTGAGAGACGTTTTCCTGACACACGGTAGAAGTCAGAGATTACCATATCACACTGACTGGTGGTAATTGTGCGGACAAACAGTCTGGTTGCTTCCGGACTGATCCAGTCATCGCTGTCGAGAAACTGAATGTATTCTCCAGATGCGTGGTTGAGTGCGAAATTTCTTGCATTGGAAACCC
>FR900110.1:7328-25745 GCA_000437755.1 Roseburia sp. CAG:303 | reverse complement strand
ATTGGAAACCCCACCGTTTTCCAGATGGAACACTTTTATCCGGGAGTCTTTTGCTGCATAGTCGTCACATATTCTGCCGGAATCATCCCGGCTTCCGTCATCAATCAGGAGAAGTTCAAAATGTCTGTAGGACTGGTTTACGATGCTGTCCAGGCAGCGGGTGAGATATTCCTGTGTATTGTATACAGGAACGATAATAGTTACAAGTGGTTCCACGGTTTTTCCTCCTAAAAAATTCAATGAATAGATTTTAGCAGAAGAAAAGGGATCTGTCGATAGGAAATCTGCTGAAAAAGAGAGAGAAACAGATGGGTAAAAGTTAAGAAACATTTAAGAAATCCCTTGATTTTCTCTTAAGATTCTATTATTATTATAATTTATGTAGGAAAGATACTACTTGTAATTGACTTACATTTAAAGTCATGGTATAATGACAGTGAAGAGTGTACTATGTGAAATAGTACACATGAATAACCAGGAAGGAGAAAACACATTTTTGGGGGAAATGTGGCGATGAGGGAATAGTAAATGAGAAATATTTTAGAATATCTGGAAAATTCTGCTGAAAAATACGGAAGTAAGACGGCAGTTAAAGATGATAAAACATCCTGTACCTATCAGGAATTAAAGGAGAAGGCACAGGAGACAGGTTCATTCCTGGCAGATGAGCTTACCGTAAGAAAACCGGTTGTCTGCTTCATGGAAAAGAGTGTAGAGGCATTGCAATGCTTTATGGGAATTGTTTATGCAGGAGATTTTTATGTTCTGGTTGATCCGAATTTTCCATTGGAAAGAATCCGCCAGATCTTTTCGGTATTGCAGCCGGAAGTCGTTCTGACACAGGAACAGTATCAGGAGAAACTTGCACAGACCGGATATACCGGAAAGGTATTTCTGGAAGCAGAAGCAAAGAAGCCGGTTAATACAGAAAAGCTTGCACAGATCCGGAGCCAGACACTGGACACGGATCCACTGTACAGTATCTTTACTTCGGGTTCAACGGGCATACCAAAAGGAGTGCTGATTTGCCACCGCTCGGTCATTGATTTTATAGATCATTTTACAGCGACATTTCATATAGATGAAACGGATGTCATCGGAAACCAGGCACCATTTGATTTTGATGTGTCAGTGAAGGATATTTACTCCTGTTTAAAGACCGGGGCAACACTGGTTATTATTCCGAAATCCTGTTTCATGTTTCCAAATGCTGTGATTGATATGCTGGAAGAAAATCATGTAACCGTATTAATCTGGGCAGTCTCGGCACTGGTGCTGTTAAATCGCCTGCATGGACTGAAGTATAAAGTTCCAGCGGATATCAGGACGATTATGTTCAGTGGGGAATTGATGCCGGTCAAACAGCTGAACCAGTGGAGAAGCTATTATCCGGATGCGGCATTTGTAAATCTCTACGGACCGACGGAAATTACCTGTAACTGTACTTATTATATACTCGACAGGGAATTTTCAGAGGAAGAGAAGCTTCCGATGGGACAGCCTTTTGCAAATGAGCGTGTGTTCCTTCTGGACGGGGATGATGAGGTGACAGAACCGGATCATCCGGCAGAAGTGTGCGTGGCAGGAACGGCACTGGCACTTGGTTATTATAATAATCCCGAGATGACAGAGAAGGCATTTGTACAGAATCCGTTAAACAAAAACTGGGCAGAGGTGATTTACCGTACCGGTGATCTGGCATATTACGGTAAGGATCATATGCTGTATTTTGCAGGAAGAAAAGATTTCCAGATCAAGCATATGGGACACCGGATTGAGCTGGAAGAGATAGAAACGGTGCTGGGAAGCCTTTCCATGATCGAACATGCATGCTGCTTCTTTGATGAGCAGAAGAATAAAATTGTGGCATATTATGTGGGAAGTGAAGATAAGAGAGCAATCATTGATGAAATGAAAACAAAAGTTCCGGAATTCATGGTGCCGAATGTATTTATGAATGTGGAGCAGCTTCCTCTGACAAAGAATGGAAAGACGGACAGGAATAGATTGAAAGAAATGTACAGAGAGGGAAAGAAACGTGGATAAGAAGGAATTTGAAAAAGCAATAAAAGAATTTAAAACCCCGGCATATATCTTTGATTTGGATATCCTGAAGGAAAGAGTATTGCTGATTAAGCAGATTCTGTCACCGGCATGCACCTGTTTTGCCATGAAGGCAAATCCGTTTCTGATAAAGCCGATGGATGAATATACGGATCGGTTTGAGGTATGCTCACCGGGGGAATATGAGATCTGTATGCGTCAGGGCATTGCACCGGATAAGATCGTGGTTTCCGGGGTAAATAAGACAGAGCAGTCCATGGACAGAATTATGCAGCTGAGTGAGGGAAAGGGAATCTTTACCATTGAATCACTGGCACATTACCGTATACTGAGTGCCTGTGCCCAAAAGTATGGACGGAAGATATCGGTTTATGTAAGACTTTCAAGCGGAAACCAGTTCGGTATGGATAAGAAAACATTAGAACAGGTAATTGCAGACTGTCAGAAAGACAAATATCTGTCTGTACTTGGAATCCATTATTATTCCGGTACGCAGAAGAAGATAAAGAAAGTTGAAAAAGAAATAGCAGAATTATCGGAATATGCAGAATATCTGAAAGAACAGTATGGACTGGAGCAGATGGAGCTGGAATATGGTCCGGGACTGTCCGTAGCATATTTTGAAAATGATAAGGCAGCACCGGCAGAGGAACAATTGCGGGATTTGAAAAATATTCTCGATAATACACAGGTATTTTCCCATGTTTCAATCGAAATGGGAAGGTTTATTGCTTCGGAATGTGGGTATTATATGACAGAAGTGGTAGATGTCAAGCATACAGAAGATACCAGATTCCTCATCGTGGATGGCGGAATTCATCAGTTGAATTATTACGGACAGCTGATGGGCATGAAGAAGCCGCAGATGACATTTTTGCCGGAACGCAGCGAAAATACAGGAAAATATACCATGTGTGGTTCGTTGTGTACCATTAATGATGTGATTGTAAGAGATTTGGAAATCGGTGAGCCACAGCCGGGAGATGTCATTGTATTCGGGATATGCGGAGCATATTCTGTCACAGAAGGCATGGCTCTGTTTTTAAGCAGGGAACTGCCACAGATACTTTTTTATTCAGCTAATAAAGGTTTCCAGTGTGTCAGAAAACCAATGGGAACTGATATTATAAATTCACAAATGGAGGGAAATTAAAATGGAAGAACTTATTGAAATCTTGGAAGATATTCAGCCGGGTGTTGATTATCACACATGCACAACCCTGATTGACGATCATATTCTGGATTCTTTTGGAATTCTGTCATTGGTATCTGAGATTGAAGATGCATTTGACGTAGAGGTATCTCCGGCAGAGTTAGTTCCGGATAACTTCAATTCCGCAGAAAGACTGATGGCTATGATCAACCGACTGAAGGGAGAACAGTAAGATGTCTTATCACCTGCTTGCATATTTTGCAATATTTTTACCGGTGGTTATTCTGATATACCAGATTACCCCGCAGAAATTTAGGTGGATGATTCTTCTGGCAGCAGATTATGTGTTTTTTTGGATGATTAGCGGAAAACTGATTCTGTATCTGCTCTTTGCAACAATTATGACTCATTATATCGGTCTGTGGCTGGAAACAGCAGCACAGGCCGGCGGGTCTGCAAAGCAGGTAACGAAAAGGAAACGGAAGGTTCTCGCCTTTGGTATTCTTGTGAATCTTACGATTCTTATTATATTGAAATATTTTAATTTCTTTGGTGAGAATCTTTCTGCCTTATCCAATATGCTGTCGCTGGGCTGGGAGTATAAAAAGATTGACTTTATGGTTCCAATAGGAATTTCCTATTATACACTCCAGACCATCTCCTATATGACGGATGTCTACCGGGGGACAATTCCGGCAGAAAAAAATATTGTAAAAATAGCATTATATCTTAGTTTCTTTCCACAGATTATGGAAGGTCCGATCAGCAGATTCTCTGAAACAGCAGAGGCACTCTGGTCAGGAAAAAGAATTGAATTTGAAAATATTAAATTTGGATATCAGAGAATCGTATATGGATTGTTGAAAAAGATTGTAATTGCAGACCGGGTTGCACCGGTAGTCATAGAAGTATTTAAGCATTACGATACCTATGATGGTTCGATTGTGCTTTTCGGGGCAGTCTGTTTTACGATACAGCTCTATATGGAATTTTCAGGATGCATGGATATTATAATGGGATCCGGACAGATTTTCGGTGTAACCCTGCCGGAGAATTTCCGACAGCCGTTTTTTGCAAAAGATGCGTCAGATTTCTGGCACAGATGGCATATTACACTGGGTACCTGGTTTAAGGATTACATATTTTATCCGGTTTCCCTTGCAAAACCGGTAAAGAATTTTGCGAAGAAAGTAAAGAATAGGTTTGGAAGGGGAGTCAGCAAATTTGTAGCACCATTTGCGGCATTGTTCTGTGTATGGTCCTGTAACGGATTGTGGCATGGACCGCATTGGACTTATATTTTTTACGGAATGTATTATTTTGCACTGATTTTTCTGGAAAATATTCTGGAAGAACCGGTCACAAAACTTACAGCAAAGTTAAAGATTAACCGGGAAGGAAAAGGTTACCGTATTTTTCGTCTGATAAAACTTCTGGTTATTGTCAATCTCGGAGAGATGTTTTTCCGGGCGGAAACAGTGGGCACAGGATTTGCCATGCTGGGAAGGATACTTACAAACTTTCACATAACAGAGCTGGGTGACCATATTTACAGCCTTGGAATGGATTATTATGATGCCGCAGTGGCACTGATTGGAATCCTAATCGTGCTGGTAGTGGATATTCTGCATGAAAAGAATATTCAGATTCGGAAGGCGATATCGGGCTGGGCACTTCCGGCGAGATGGGTATTCTGGTATGCAGCCATATTTATTGTAATTATTTTTGGAGCATATGGAGCAGGATATACTGTTGTTGATATGATTTATGCAGGATATTAACAGGAGGGGAAAAGATGATCAGAATAAGTACAAAAGTAGTACGAAGTATCGGTTTTTTAACAGGATTGCTCATTTTGATGGTAGTATTTTCAGCAATATTTGCACCAAAGCGGGAAATCTATAATGCGATCGCTGTGGATGAAAAACAGCGGTCACTTAAAGAAGAACCGGAAGATACCATAGATGTTATTTTTGCGGGTGACAGTGAATCCTATTCTGCATTTTCGCCATTGCAAATATGGACGGAATATGGCTTTACTTCGTTTGTATGTGGAACGTCCGCGCAGAGACTCTGCGATACCTATGCACTGCTGCAGGAAACTTTTGAGACGCAGTCTCCCGAGGTGGTTGTGCTGGAAACAAACTGCCTGTATCGCTTTGCCGGGATTGCAAAAGAAACAGACGATAAGGTCATGGCAGGATTGTCTAGATACCTGCGGGTATTCCAGTATCATTCCAGATGGAAAACTTATCTGAGCGGGGGTGACAGTGAAAGCAGTGAGGGTCAGTTAAAAGGTTTCCGTAAGAGAAAAACCGTGAAGCCTTACCTTGGCGGCGAATATATGAACGAAACAGATGCAGTAAAAGAAGTTCCGGAGCTTGCAGCAGAATATCTGGAAAAAATCAATACACTGTGTAAGGAAAAGAATGCAGAACTGGTACTCGTCAGTGCACCTTCCGCAAAATGCTGGAATTATGAAAAGCATAACGGTGTTACGGCATGGGCGGAAAAGAATGGAGTGCGTTATCTGGACTTGAATCTCGAGGACGGCCTGGGAATTGACTGGACAACGGATACCAAAGACGGCGGAGATCATCTGAACTTTGCCGGAGCAAAAAAAGTAACACAGTATATGGGTGAGTGGCTGGAAGAAAACTGGAAACTTATGGATCACAGAGGGGACAGTTCCTACGCTCACTGGTATGAGAACTGTGGTCTGCTGGATTAGAGAAAAACAGGAAGCGGAAAATATCTGCCTCCTGTTTTTTTGATTCGGATGTTAGAAAAACCCTGTAAATAAATAGATCAAAATACTGTAAAAAGAAAGAGCCTCCTGTTAAAATAACAGGAGGTAAATTTTGTGAAAAACAAAATGATAAATCGGGGCGACAAGATTTGAACTTGCGACCTCTGCGTCCCGAACGCAGCGCACTACCAAGCTGTGCTACGCCCCGAAAGATTTGATTCAGTATCAATCCTCGATAAATTATAGCACAAAAAACGGAAATGTCAATACTAAAAATAAAAAAAGTATCTATTGCTTTTTTCGACAAATATGTTATATAATATATAGAATACAATTTAATGATTCATAAGATAGAATAATGGAGGTTAAAATGGATACAGAAGCAGTTAAAAAGCCGGGAAAGAAGAAAAAGATTATCATACTGGCTGTTGTGATAGCAGTGGTTGTAATCCTGGCAGCAGCTTTTGCCGCATTTTTTTTAGGTGAGAATTATTACGGAAGCCATTTTCTGAATGGTACGGTAATAAACGGAATTGACGTATCTAAATTAAGTGTGGAGGAGTTAGAAACGAAAATAAAGGAGTATACACTGACGGTGCGGGAGAGAACATCGGACGGGAAAGAGACAAGTGAGAAACTTACCGGTGAACAGGTGGGATTAAGCCTGATTCAGGATGGAGAGCTGCAGGATATTCTGGACAGCCAGCAGGGTGGAAAATGGATAAACGGAAAGGGAAAAGAGCATACGGTGGATGAACTTACCACATATGATGAGAAGCTGTGGAAAGAAGCCCTGGATAAGATGCAATGCTTTTCCGATGATTTCGCCGTAAAGCCGGAGAATGCCTATGTAAGCGGTTACAATGAGGAAAAGAACAGCTTTGAGATGGTAAAAGAAGTGGAAGGAAATACACTTGACCGTAAGAAAGCGGAAGAGAAGATGACACAGGCACTTATGAAACTGGATGAGGAAGTAAGTCTTGACGGCTGCTATGAGAAGCCGGAGATTACCTCTGAGACAGAACAGCTTAAGACATTTTATCATAAGCTGAACCAGTATGCAGGTGTGAATATCAAATACACATTCGGAACGGAAGTGGAAGAACTGACCGGTCAGGATATCTGCGGATGGCTGAATATTGATTATGAGAATAATACAGTTTCACTGGATGCGGATAAAGTCAGTGACTATGTAGCTTATTTAAGAAGACATCATGATACTATATTTGGAACGAGAAAGTTCATGACCAGCTACGGACAGGAAGTAACCATTGAAGGCGGAGACTATGGCTGGTGGATGAATAAGGAAGAAGAGGTAGCCGGTCTGACGGCAATGATAGAAGCTGGCGAAAGTGGAGACAGAACACCTGTTTACAGTCAGGAAGCAGCAGCTTATGGTGATGTTGACTATGGAAACAGCTATGTTGAGATCAATCTGACCGCACAGCATCTGTTCCTGTATTCCAACGGACAGCTTATTCTGGAGTCGGATTTTGTATCAGGAAAACCATATGGACATGAGACACCGCCGGGAACTTATGCAGTAACTTATACCCAGAAATATGCGATTCTGCGTGGTGATACATATGAAACCATGGTATCTTACTGGATGCCGTTTAATGAAGATATCGGTCTGCATGATGCAACATGGCAGAGCCAGCTTGGAAGTAATCTGTACCAGAGCATTGGTTCTCACGGATGTGTTAATCTGTCATATAATGTAGCAAAAGAAATGTTTAATTATGTGGAAAAGGGAATGGCGGTTATCTGTTACGAGCTTCCGGGAACGGAATCAAGCTCCATTACACCACAGTCTGATGAGGAAAAGGCACAGTCTGTTATCGATGCTATTAATGAGATTGCAACCTCATCAAAACCGGCAAAACAGGCAGCAAATGCCCGTATGTTATATAAGCAGCTTAGTTCCGCAGCAAAGGCAAAAGTGACTAATTATTCGGATTTGCTTGCCTATGAAGCAGGTTAAGTCAAATCCATTGTCAGGGCATAACTGCCCGGAAAGGAAGAAAATATGAAAAGTTTTGATTATGTGATTAAAGACCCGGTAGGAATGCATGCCAGGCCAGCAGCTGTCCTGGCAAAATTAGTAAAAGAATCCATGACGGATGTAATTATTACGGCAAATGGAAAGAGTGTGGATGCGTCACAGCTTATGCTTGTCATGGGAATGGGAATAAAAATGGGCACAAAAATAAATGTTACAATCGAAGGTGCAAAGGAAGAGGAAGCAGAAGAAAAGTTAAAGGAATTTTTTGAAAGCAGACTGTAAGAAAGAAGCCTGAGAGTGGAAAAGAGCCGGTCCGGTGCAATGTCGGATCGGCTCTTTTGAACATAGGGCAGCAGGAGAAAATACATGGACGAAAGACAGACAGCGGAAAAGATTTTGCAATATATTGGTGGAAAAGAAAATATAGCTTCCATCCTTTCGTGTGCAACGCGAATAAGAATTGTACTGGAAAATGAGAATCACTGTGACAGGAATAGCATACAGGAGCTTGAAGCCGTAAAGGGAATCATGCATAAGGGCAGGGAGCTTCATATCGTGCTGGGCAGCGGCAGTGTGAATAAGATATTTGTGCAGTTGCAGCAGATTCTGGATAATGAAAATAAGAAGGGAACGGATGTGCCTCATATCCGTCAGAAACGCAGGAAAATGTCTGGTATTCAGGGGATGAAGCATTTGATGAAACTGCTGGGCGATATATTTATTCCGATTATTCCGGCCATCGTTGCAGCAGGTCTTATGAATGGTCTGCTTGGGACTGCCGGAAATCTGTGGCCGGTGCTAAAGAATGTGGAAGTTTATCAGATGCTGCAGAACATAACCGCACTGGCATTTAGTTATCTTCCGGTGCTGATAGCAGTTAGTGCCTCCGGAATGTTCGGTACAAACAGCTATCTTGGCATTGTCCTGGCATTGATTCTTATGCAGGCAGATACGGAAAGTCATATCTTTACTGTAATTATAGCGGTGAAACTCATGGCGGAGCTTGAGAAGAAACTCCATAAGATAGTTCCGGAAAACATCGATCTGTTTATTACCCCGCTGGCGACACTGATTTTGACCGGAGCATTATCCTGGTTTGTTCTGGATCCTGTTTTTTCCATCATAGAAGAAGGACTGCTCTTTGCAGCAAGGACCATGATATGCATTCCGGTTGGTGTTGGAAGCTTTCTGCTGGGGTTGGGTTATGCACCGACCGTTGTGCTTGGGGTGCATCATATGTACAGTATGATAGAAGTGGTGATGCTTTCGGATGACGGACTGAATATCTGGATGCCGATCGCCAGTTCGGCAAATATTGCACAGGGTGCTGCAGCACTGGCTGTCGGGATAAAAACCTCTGACAGAAAGTTGAAAGGAGCTGCATATCCGGCATCCTTTTCAGCATTTCTTGGAATTACGGAACCTGCCATGTTCGGGGTAAATATCCGGTGGCCGCGCTGCTTTCTGGCTGGTTGTGCCGGAGGTGCATGTGGAGCGGCAGTTGCAGGAATTATGGGGGTTGGTGCAGGGGCATACGGAGTAAGTGCAGTTCCGGGTTTCCTGATTATCAAATCACATCCGCTGGGATATGTTATTGCTATGGTTACTGCCTTTTGTACTGCTTTTATCCTGTCATTTCTGCTGTATGGGGAAAAAACGAAAAAAATCAGGATATCCAGTCCGGTCCGGGGAGGTGTAGTGCCGCTGAAAGATGTACCGGACGAAACTTTTGCAAATCAGGTTCTTGGTCCGGGTGTGGCAGTTCTTCCGGAAGATGGGGAGATAAAGGCACCCTTTCAGGGAACGGTTCTGGCAGTGTTTGAAACCGGACACATGATTGCACTGCGATCGAAGGAAGGACTGGAACTCCTGATTCATGTGGGAATTAATACGGTTGAATTAAAAGGAATCCATTTTAAGACACTGGTACAGCAGGGTGATTCGGTGCGGACAGGGGACAAACTTCTGGAGTTTGACAGGGATGCCCTTCTGGCGGCGAGATATAATATCGTGACACCGATGGTCATTACAAATCCGGGGGAAAACCAGAAAGTAACGGTGACGGCGGAAGGGAATGTGGACACCGGGGAGTGTGTGATGGAAACAGTATGGTAGGGAAAAAGAATGGAAAGGCAGGAGGATCAACCTTGAAATGTGAGAATGGAAAGGCAATTTTTAAAGGAGTTGCCGTTGGAAGAATTGTGTTCTGTGAGCCGAAGGAACGCATGGTAAAGAGAAAACGAGTGCAGGATACGGAACATGAGATCATCCGTTACCTGCAGGCAAAGAAACAGGCACAGCAGGAGCTGGAAGAGATTTATCACAAATCATCGAAAACAATAGGGGAAGCACAGGCAGAAATTTTTGAAGTCCATGCCATGCTGCTGGATGACCGTGATTTTAACGCATCCGTAAAAAATATGATACTGTCGCAGTCGGTGAATGCAGAATATGCAGTAGCAAGGACGGGTGATAATTTTGCCTCCATGTTTCTGAATATGAAAGACGAATATTTCCAGGCAAGGAGCAGCGATATCAAAGATGTTGCAGAACGTGTGATTGCAATGCTGGAAGGAAAGCAGGAGCAAAGAGAAGTTTTTAAAGAGCCGGTCATCTTTGCGGCATATGACCTGACTCCGAGCCAGACACTCCGGATTGACCGGAAGAATGTGCTTGGATTTGTGACGGAGAAAAGTTCCGGGAATTCCCATACGGCGATTCTTGCAAGAACCATGAACATACCGGCCGTTACCGGGATAAAGATTCTTCCGGAATGGGAAGGAAGAATGGGGGCGGTTGATGGATTTACCGGACAGTTTTATGTAGATCCGGACGAAGAAATATTAGAGGAGTTAAGGCAGAAGCAGAGAGAGCAGTCAGAGCAGGAGAAAGAACTGCAGAAGCTGAAGGAACAGGAAAGCATTACAGGCGATGGAAGAAAGATTTCTCTCTATGCCAACATTGGAAAAGAAAATGATGTTTTGCAGGCATTGATGAATGGTGCAGAAGGCATCGGACTTTTCCGGACCGAATTCTTATATCTGGAGAAGATGAATTATCCGACGGAGCAGGAACAGTTCCAGGTCTACAGATATGTGGCAGAAATGATGGCGGGGCGAAAGGTTGTGATCCGGACACTGGATATCGGGGCGGACAAGCAGGCAGGTTATTTCGGGTTGGAAAAAGAGGAAAATCCAGCACTTGGGTATCGGGCGATCCGCATTTGCCTGGAACGCAGAGACATGTTTAAAACGCAGCTGAGGGCGATTTTAAGGGCAGCAGCATATGGAAATATATCCATTATGCTTCCGATGATTGTTTTAGTGGAGGAAATCAGAAGTTCCAGGGAGATTCTGAATCAGGCAGAAAAGGAACTGACGGAAGAGGGAATCGCCTTTGGAAAAGTGGAACTGGGAATCACTGTTGAAACGCCGGCGGCAGCCATGCTGAGTGAGGAGATGGCAAAGGAAGCAGATTTTTTCTGTATCGGAACAAACGATCTGACACAGTATACCCTGGCGGCTGACAGGCAGAATCATAAGCTGGACACACTTTATCAGAGTACACATCCGGCAGTGTTGAAAATGATAAAGATGATCATTGAGAATGGGCACCGGGCAGGAATTCGCGTGGGTATCTGCGGGGAACTGGGAGCAGATACGGCGATGACTTCGCAGTTAATTGCAATGGGAATCGATGAACTCTCGGTTTCGCCATCCAGGATACTTCCGGTGCGCAAAGCTATTATGGAGAGTTAGACAGATTCCGTTTTGCCTTGTTCATTCCCTGCGTCATCGGGGCGTTCTTTGTTTCCAGGAAACTGGCACGAATCAGGGAATCTTCCCCGTACTGGTGACGAATCCTGTCGATGGCGGAATCAAGCTGTTTCAGGCGATCGTTTTTGGTATTATCAAAAAGTGTAAGTTGTTCGTAGGATTCGCTTTGTACCTTCCCGGTGCTGACACCGAGAAGCCGGATGGGGGTTCCGTTCCATATTTCGGAAAAAAGCTTCCTGGATATTTCGTAGATCATTTCTGTAGAATCGGTCGTGGACGGGAGCGAAGTCTGACGGCTGTATCTGGAGAAATCATTTCCGACAATTGTAACAGTGACAACACTGATATAAGCTTTTGCGGCACGGATCCTTGCCCCGACGGTTTCGCACAGGGAGAGCAGGATATTTCCGGCGGCATATTCGTCCGTGACATCAAAAGCGGTTGTGACGGAATTTCCAAATCCTTTGGCAGGGACCTTGTGATCTGTAACCAGTTCAAGGTCATGGCCGTTGGCATAATTCCACAATACTTCTCCCTGCTTTTTTAAAACACTTCTGAGAATGGATACATCCGTTGAGGCAAGCTCTCCAATGGTGTGGATGCCCAGGGAATGGAGCTTTGCGACAGATGATTTCCCTGCAAAAAACAGTTCATTTACCGGAAGCGGCCACATCTTTTCCCTGATTTCAGATGGGAAAAGTGTATGCACCTTATCTGGTTTCTCGAAATCAGATGCCATTTTCGCCAGAAGTTTATTTTCTGAAACACCGATATTCACGGTAAATCCCAGTTCTTTTTTTATAATGTTTTTTAAACGGTGGGCAAAGTCTACCGGATTTCCATAGAGTTTTTCTGTTCCCGTCATATCGCAGAATACCTCGTCGATACTGTATTGTTCGATGACCGGGGCATATTGCTGCAGTAAATCAATAAAACGGGAAGAATAGCGGACATAGATTTCATAATCCGGCGGAACAATCACAAGTCCGGGACATTTTTTTCTTGCACTGACAAGTGTTTCTGCTGTTTGGATATTATATTTTTTTGCCGGGGAAGACTTTGCAAGGACAATCCCATGGCGGAGTTTTTCGCTGCCGCCGATTACGGAAGGTATGGTACGGATATCAACAGAGTCCGGTGCAGTTTTTAACATATGGCATGCCTGCCAGGACAGGAAGGCACTGTTGACATCGATGTGATATATAATTCTCTGGTTCATGACATTCCTTTCTGAAATTCACAAGTTCTGTTTCTATTGAGTATACTGCATTTTGGGAAAGAAATGCAAGCAGGATCTGAAATTTCCATGAAATGAGAGGGAGAAATATTTACTTTTTACACAGAAAAGTGTAGAATAAACAGAATAACCGGAAAATATATAGAAATAAGGAGAATGAGATGCCAAAGGAAAGAATGAGAGAAATGCCGTCAACACGGCTGAGACCGCCGAAACGGTATAAGGTAATTATGTATAATGATGATTTTACACCAATGGAGTTTGTGGTAAGCGTGTTGGAGCAGATCTTTGGAAAGTCGCACGAAGAGGCAGTCAGTCTGATGATGGGAATACATAAGAGTACCGGTGCGGTGGTTGGTGTGTATACGCGTGATATTGCAAATACCAAGGCGGACAATACGATGGATCTTGCAAGACAGGAAGGCTATCCACTCAAAGTAGAAGTAGTTGAGGAGTAAAGGAATAAAAGGAGTTTAACATGGATTTTGAAAATTGTACCGAGGAAGTACAGCAGCTTATAGAAAATACGTTCGATATCGTCTGCCGTTGCAAAAGCAGATATATTATGCCGGAAGATATGCTGTATGCCATGACGTTTAACAGGAATTTTATAGAATGTTTTGAAAAAAATGGCGGAAGTACAGATGAACTGAGAATGGAACTGATGGAGTTTATCCGGGATAATGGGGAGTGTGCAAAGACGGACGACGATATAAGGGTAACGGAAGATTTTGGAGAGATGTTTGCCAGGGCAGAGGTAGAAACACAGATTGGCGGACGTGAGAAAATCGATTTGGCACATATTTTTTCTGCAATGATGTCGCTGGAGGAAAGCCATGCTGTTTATTTTCTGTTAAAACAGAATGTGGATCTGTTGGAAGTTATGGGGGAACTCTCAAGACTGAGCCTGGCGGAAGAACGGTCTGTGGATGGGGAGGAAGCAGAATATGAATATTCGGATGAGGATGGATGGTATGTACCGGGAGAGAGCAGACCAAAGAGTGACAAATGGAAGCAGTATGTAGAGTGTATCAGTGATCATTGCAAAGAGAAGAATCCATTGATTGGAAGAGAGAAGGAACTGGACAGGACGATTCAGATTCTCTGCCGTATGGATAAGAATAATGTACTTCATGTCGGGGAAGCAGGTGTGGGAAAGACGGCACTTGTGTATGGACTGACCAGAAGAATTGAAGAGGGAAATATTCCGGAGCAGTTAAAAAAAGCAAAGGTTTATGCCATGGATATGGGAACAATGGTGGCAGGAACACAGTACCGGGGAGAGTTTGAGCAGAGATTCAAGATGGTTATGAAAGGGCTTGAATCTCTGGAAAAACCAATTTTATACCTGGATGAAATCCATAATATTGTCGGTGCCGGGGCAACAGGAGAGGGCAGCCTTGACCTGTCCAATATGTTAAAGCCATATCTGTCAGAGGGGAAAATCCGCTTTATCGGTGCAACCACCTATGAAGAATACCGCAGATATATAGTAAAGAGCAGAAGCCTGATGCGGCGTTTTGGAAAAGTGGATATCCCGGAGCCGTCCAGGGAAGAAGCAGTTGAAATTTTGAAAGGATTAAAACGGCGGTATGAGAAATTCCACGGAGTAAAATATGCAGCCGGTGTAATGAAATACGCGGTGGATATGAGCAGCAAATATATAAATGAACGTTTTCTTCCGGATAAAGCTATTGATTTGATCGATGAGGCGGGGGCATACCGCAATCTTCATCCGCTGGAGCAGAAGACACAGACGGTTGCAAAAGGTCTGATTGACGATATGATTTCCCTGACTTGCAATGTTCCGAAGCAGAGGATCGAGCAGGACGATATCGAAAAGCTTGCAAGACTGGAAAACGATCTGAAAAAACAGGTCTTTGGACAGGACGAAGCAATCGGGCAGGTAAGCAATGCAATCAAATTTTCAAGGGCAGGACTGAATGAAGAGAATAAGCCGGTGGCAAGTTTTCTGTTTGTCGGACCTACCGGTGTCGGTAAGACTGAGACGGCGAAAGCACTGGCAGGTGAACTGGGAATAGCCTTCCTTCGCTTTGACATGAGTGAATATGCGGAGAAGCATACGGTTGCAAAATTAATCGGTTCACCGGCAGGGTATGTCGGATATGAGGATGGAGGCCTTCTGACGGAGGAAGTACGGAAACATCCGTATGCCGTACTGCTTCTGGATGAAATTGAAAAGGCACATCCGGATATTTACAATATTCTTCTGCAGGTAATGGATTATGCGACATTGACAGATAATCAGGGGCGAAAGGCAGATTTCAGAAATATTATCATTATTATGACGAGTAATGCGGGGGCTTCTAAGATTGGAAAGAAAGCCATCGGATTTGGAAGCGGAAAGATGGATGAAAGTGCGGTCAGCGAGGCTGTCAAACGTACCTTCCAGCCTGAATTTAGAAATCGTTTAAGCCGTATCGTTATCTTCCATGGCATGGATGAAGCCATGGCAGGACAGATAACCGGAAAGAAACTTATGAAACTGCAGGAACTGCTTGCAGCGAAGAAAATAGAAATGCACTTTACAAAAGAAGCAGAAGAATTAATCCGCAGAAAAGGCATTACGGATGAATATGGAGCAAGACAAATTGAACGTGTCATTGATGGAGAGATCAAGCCGCTTCTGGTAGAACAGATGTTGTTCGGCAGATTGAAAAAAGGCGGAAAAGTAGTGATTGATGCTGAAGATCAGACATTTAAACTGAAGTAAAGAAGGGATGCAGAATGGATGCAAAGCAAAAGGAATTTCTAAAATATATCGGAGGAATGGTTTTATTTGTCTGTTTTGTCTGGAAGTATGAACTGGTGTTCCGGATGGTGGGATGGGTTTACCGGATGATATCGCCGCTTATTTATGGCTTTGTCATTGCATTTATCTTAAATCTGCTTGTCCGGAAGATTGAAAAGTGCATGACCGGAAGAATGTGGCAGAACCAGACAGTGAAAAGATGTATTTCTATTATATTGTCCGTTGTTATTGCGGTTGGTGTTATCACAGCCGTCCTGGCAGGGCTGATTCCGGAGATTGTAAACAGTGCAAAGGTGCTGCAGGAAAAACTTCCGGCGGTGTTACAGAATGTAGCGGCATGGATGGAAGAAAACTTCCATATGTCGGGAAATATCCTGGATGAAATGCAAAAATTTAAATTTGATCCGGCGATGTTAGATGATATTTTGCAAAATGATACGGTTATTTCCGTTTTGAAAACCGGTGGGAATGTGATTGGAAAAATCATAGCCGGCTTTGCAGGATTTACCATCGGACTGGTGTTTGCTTTTTACGTTCTGGTGCAGAAAGAAGAGCTGGGAAGCAAGATAAAACGTCTGTTGTATAATTACCTGCCGGAGAAAAAAGCGGATCAGATCCTTCATTTTTTCAGACGTGCAGATGAAGTGTATTCCGGATTTATATCGGGACAGTGCATGGATGCGGTTATTCTCGGTTGTATGGTTACCGTAGGAATGCTGATTCTGCGGATTCCATATCCGGTTTTGATGGGAGTCATTATTGCTGTTACCGCTCTGATACCGGTAGTGGGTGCATTTGTCGGCGGCGGTATCGGAATGTTTCTGATCGCAATGGAATCCCCGATTCAGTCCGTTCTGTTTCTAGTCCTGTTCCTTGTCCTGCAGCAGATTGATAATAAAATTATTTATCCTCATGTAGTGGGAAGTGCGGTCGGACTTCCGTCCATCTGGATCTTTGCAGCAATCATTGTCGGTGGAAATATTTCCGGGGTATTGGGAATGTTTCTTGGAATACCGGTGGCAGCACTTGTGTATGCTTTTCTGGGGGAAGATTTGCATAGACGGGAGCGGAAAAAAGAAGAGGAACGAAGAAGAGAAGAACAGGAAGAAGAACAGGGAAGGGAAGCACGGCAGGAAGAAAAATAAGAATAATAATAAAATAATAAAAATAATAATAAAAACTGCGGACTCACAGATAAAAAATTCTGTGAACCGCAGTTTTTTATGATAAAATCCGGAAATTACTTATTCTGATTTTTTTCTACTTCTGCCATCTTCATTGCACGTACTCTGAGGGAAAGACCAAACAGATTGATAAAGCCTTCCGCATCATGGTGATCATAGAGATCGCCTGTTGTAAAGCTTGCGATGGATTCGTTGTAGAGAGAATATGGAGAAGTTGTGCCGGCTTTGATGATATTGCCTTTGTACAGCTTCATCTTTGCTTCACCGGTTACATATTCCTGTGTGGATTCAACGAATGCCTGAAGAGCCTCGCGTAAAGGAGTGAACCATTTTCCTTCGTATACAACATCTGCAAATTTTGCATCGATTGTCTTTTTGAATGCCATGGTATCTCTGTCGAGAATGAGTTCTTCCAGCTGCTTGTGAGCTTCCATAAGGATTGTTCCACCAGGAGTTTCATAGACACCATGGGATTTCATTCCGACAACACGGTTCTCAACGATATCAACGATACCGATACCATGTTTGCCACCGAGTTCATTTAATTTCTTAATGATATCAGATGCTTTCATCTTTTCACCGTTTAATGCGACAGGTTTTCCTTTTTCAAAAGAAAGGGTAATATATTCGCCGTCCTCAGGAGCTTTTTCCGGTGAATTTCCAAGAACAAGAAGGTGGTCATAATTTGGCTCGTTTGAAGGATCTTCAAGTTCAAGACCTTCATGGCTGATATGCCATAAGTTACGGTCACGGCTGTAGCTGGAATCAGATGCAAATGGAAGGTCGATGCCATGCTGCTTGCAATATTCGATTTCATCTTCTCTTGACTGCATCTTCCATGTATCATTGCATCTCCATGGAGCGATGATTTTGATATCAGGAGCAAGTGCCTTGATGGTAAGCTCGAAACGTACCTGGTCATTTCCTTTTCCGGTTGCACCGTGGCAGATTGCTACTGCACCTTCTTTTCTGGCGATTTCAACCAGACGTTTTGCAATAACAGGACGTGCCATGGATGTACCTAATAAGTATTTATTTTCATATACAGCATCTGCCTGAACGCATGGAAGTACATAATCGTCAACAAATTCATCTGTAAGATCTTCAATGTATAACTTTTCAGCACCGGATAATTTTGCTCTTTCGGCAAGACCATCAATCTCATTTCCCTGTCCGACATTTGCACATACGCATACAACATCATAATCATAGTTTTCTTTCAGCCACGGGATAATTGCTGTGGTGTCAAGACCGCCTGAGTAAGCTAAAACAACTTTTTCTCTCATTTTAAGTTCCTCCATATTATTTAATGTAATAGTTATTCAGTGGGAAGTATACAACAGATGAATGGAAAAAGCAATAGAAAAAAATAAAATATGTATATTTATAAATTTGCAAAATTATGCATAAAAATTCGCTGCATTGAATAAACAGGAAAATGTACGAATAAAAATACAAAAAAGTAGTTGCATAATA
>FR900110.1:4345-7296 GCA_000437755.1 Roseburia sp. CAG:303 | reverse complement strand
TACATTACAGATGTATAATTATGAAAAACATTCAAAAATACAAAAAATATTTACTTTATACAAAAAAAGGAGTACACTATAGATTTGTAATAACAGAAGAAAGGATGGAGGAACAATGATAAAAGTCGGTATTATCGGAGCAACCGGTTATGCGGGAGCAGAGCTTGTAAGACTTCTTATGCAGCATAAGGAGGCAGAGATTAAATGGTACGGCTCAAGAAGTTATGTAGATAAAAAATACTATGAGGTATTTCAGAATATGTTCCAGATCGTGGATGATACCTGTCTGGATGACAATATGGAAGAATTAAGCAATGCGGTGGATGTGATTTTCACGGCTACCCCTCAGGGTTTATGTGCTTCCCTCGTAAATGAAGAGATTCTAAAAAAGGTAAAAATCATTGATCTGAGTGCGGATTTCAGAATTAAAGATGTGGCAGTTTATGAAAAATGGTATGGCATTGAGCATAAGAGTCCACAGTTTATAGAGGAAGCAGTCTATGGTTTATGTGAGATTAACAGGGAAAAAATCCGTGGTGCAAGACTGATTGCAAATCCGGGATGTTACCCGACTTGTTCTACTTTATCCATTTATCCACTTGCAAAAGAGGGACTGATCGATATGAATACAATTATTATTGATGCAAAGTCCGGAACTTCAGGTGCAGGCAGAAGTGCAAAGGTTGGAAATCTTTTCTGCGAAGTGAATGAAAATATCAAGGCATACGGAGTGGCAACACACAGACATACACCGGAAATAGAAGAACAGTTATCCTATGCGTCCGGTGAAGATGTGAAGATAAACTTTACCCCGCATCTTGTTCCTATGAACCGCGGCATCCTGGTAACGGCATATGCTTCTTTAAAGAAAGGAGTAAGTTACGAAGATGTAAAGGCAGTTTATGATAAATATTATGCGAAAGAAAAATTTGTCCGTGTCCTGGATAAGAATGTCTGCCCGGAAACCAGATGGGTAGAAGGCAGTAATTATGTGGATGTGAACTTTAAGATAGATGAGCGTACCGGACGGATTATTATGATGGGTGCGATGGATAATCTGGTTAAAGGTGCGGCAGGACAGGCAATCCAGAATATGAATCTGTTATTCGGACTGGATGAAACCGAGGGACTGATACAGGTTCCGATGTTCCCTTAAGATTTAAGAAATAGAACAGAAAGCAGGATATAGTTATGAAGAAAATAGAAGGCGGTGTAACCGCAGCAAAAGGATTTTTTGCAGCAGGTCTGGAAGTTGGAATTAAAGCAGGACATACAGGAAAAAAAGATATGGCAATGGTATACAGCGATGTACCTTGTAAGGTGGCAGGAACTTTTACCAGCAATGTGGTAAAGGCAGCACCGGTAAAATATGATCAGAATGTAGTAGATAACAGCCCGTTTGTCCAGGCAGTAGTGGTAAACAGCGGTGTGGCAAATGCGTGTACCGGAAAAGAGGGAATGGATAACTGTGAAGCACTTGCGAAAAAAGCAGGCGAACAGCTGAATATTCCACAGGAATCCGTATTAATCGGTTCTACCGGTGTAATCGGTGCACAGCTTCCGATGGATAAAATGCTTCATGGTGTGGAACTTCTGACAAAGGAACTCGGAAGTGAGAAGAAGTATGGCACACTGGCAGCAGAAGCGATTATGACAACCGATACCGTGTCAAAAGAGATAGCCTATGAAACTGAGATTGGCGGAAAGACAGTGACCATAGGTGGTATGTGTAAGGGTTCCGGAATGATTCATCCGAATATGTGTACCATGCTTGCGTTTATTACAACTGATGTCAATATTTCAAAAGAAATGCTTACGGAGATTGTAAAAGCAGATGTAAAAGATACCTTCAATATGATTTCTGTAGATGGAGATACTTCTACAAATGATACCATGTTAGTCATTGCGAACGGAAAAGCAGGAAATCCGGAAATTACGGAAAGAAACGAAGATTACTATGAATTTGCAAATGTATTAAGAAAAATTAATACATATCTGGCAAAGAAGATGGCAGGCGATGGAGAAGGTGCAACCGCACTGTTTGAGGTAACGGTGGAAAATGCCGATACGAAGGAAAATGCGGTAACACTTGCAAAATCCGTTGTAACCTCAAGCCTTGTAAAATGTGCAATCTGCGGACATGATGCAAACTGGGGAAGAATCCTCTGTGCATTGGGCTATTCCGGAGTACAGTTTGATCCGGAAAAAGTAGATATTTTCTTTGAAAGTGCAGCTGGAAAAATTAAAATTGTGGAAAACAGTGTTTCTACCGGTTACAGCGAAGAAGAAGCAACAAAGATTCTTTCCGAAGAGGAAGTTACGGCAAGAATTGATATGAAGATGGGAACACAGACAGCAACTGCGTGGGGCTGTGATCTTACCCATGAGTATGTAAGCATTAATGCAGATTACAGAAGCTAAAGAATCAGATCCGGAGGATAAAAATATGTCAGTAGAAACAATCGTACAGGAAAAAGCAAACGTGCTGATCGAAGCACTTCCATATATTCAGAGATTTAACCGCAAAATTATCGTTGTAAAGTACGGCGGCAGTGCCATGACGGATGAAAATCTGAAAAAGAATGTCATCAAAGATGTGACATTATTAAAATTAGTCGGCTTCAAACCAATCATTGTACACGGCGGCGGAAAAGAAATCAGCAAATGGGTTACAAAGACAGGCATGGAACCTCGTTTTGTAAACGGGCTGCGTGTAACAGATGCGGACACAATGGAAATTGCAGAAATGGTACTCGGAAAAGTCGGAAAACAGCTGGTAAGACTGGTGGAAGAACTGGGTGTAAAGGCAGTCAGCATCAGTGGAAAAGACGGCATGATGTTAAAATGTAAGAAGAAATATTCCGGAGGAGAGGATATCGGATTTGTAGGTGAAATCACAGAAGTAAACCCGAAGATTCTTCACGATCTGATGGAAAAAGATTATCTTCCGA
>FR900110.1:0-4314 GCA_000437755.1 Roseburia sp. CAG:303 | reverse complement strand
CCGATCGGCATGGATGATGAATTTAATTCTTATAATATCAATGCGGATGATGCTGCGTGTGCGATTGCAAGAGAAGTAAAAGCAGAGAAACTGGCATTTCTTACGGATGTGGAAGGGGTATACAGAGATCCGCAGGATAAGGAATCCCTTATTTCTGAACTTCGTGTAAGTGAAGCTGAGAAGCTGATCGCAGACGGTACGATCGGAGGAGGAATGCTTCCGAAATTAAACAACTGTATTGATGCGATTAACAATGGTGTGTCACGGGTGCATATTCTGGATGGCCGTATTCTTCACTGCCTGTTATTGGAAATCTTTACCAATAAGGGAATCGGAACGGCTATCCTGAACGATGTGGACAGCAAGTATTATCACGAAATGGTATAAATTGCCATTGTTTTGGAAAGGAAAAAAAGATGAACAGTCAGGAATATATTGATGAGGCAGAGAAGGTTCTTCTGCATACTTATAACCGTTTTCAGATTGTATTGGACAGGGGGGACGGTGTAAACCTTTATGATGTGAATGGAAAGAAATATCTTGATTTTGCAGCCGGCATTGCGGTATTCGCATTCGGATATAACAATAAAGAATATAACGATGCTTTAAAAGCACAGATTGATAAAGTAATCCATACTTCCAATTTGTATTATAATGTACCGGCAATCCAGGCGGCAAAGAAGATTACAGAGGTTTCCGGAATGGATAGGGTATTCTTTACCAACAGCGGTACGGAGGCGATCGAAGGTGCATTGAAACTGGCAAAGAAATATGCTTATGTCAGGGATGGTGTGGCAGATCATGAGATTATTGCCATGAATCATTCCTTCCATGGAAGAAGTATCGGTGCTTTGTCCGTAACAGGAAATGCACATTATCAGGATCCATTTAAACCGCTGGTATCCGGCATAAAATTTGCAGAATTTAACAATCTGGACAGTGTGCTTGCACAGGTAACAGACAAGACCTGTGCAATCATCATGGAAACCGTCCAGGGCGAGGGCGGTATTTATCCGGCAACACAGGAATTTATCGAAGGTGTCAGAAAGATTTGTGATGAGAATGACATCGTACTGATTCTCGATGAAATCCAGTGCGGCATGGGACGTACCGGTGATATGTTTGCATGGGAAAAATATGGTGTAAAACCGGATATCATGACTATGGCAAAGGCACTGGGATGCGGAGTACCGGTCGGAGCATTTGCGGCAGTGGAAAAAGTAGCAAAGGCAATGGTACCGGGCGATCACGGAACTACTTATGGTGGAAATCCGCTTGCATGTGCTGCGGTAAATAAAGTATTTGAATTGTTTGAAAGCACAAATGTACTGGAAAACGTAAGGGAAACCGGTGCATATCTGGAACAGGAATTAGATAAATTTGTGGAAGAATTTGACTGTGTGACAGCGAGAAGAGGACGTGGATTGATGCAGGGACTCGTTGTGACAAAACCGGTTGGAGAAATCGTGACAAAAGCGATTGAAAACGGATTGCTGATTATTTCCGCAGGAGCAGATGTCATTCGTTTTGTACCGCCTCTTATTATTACAAAAGAGGATGTAGATACCATGACAGGAATTCTCAGAAAATGTATCAGTGAATAAAAATGTGACAGAAGCAGGAAAAAGTGTCGTTTCATACGGCACTTTTTTGTATGCAGAAAAGAAAAGGGGGAATACTGAAAAAAAGAAATTTAATTATGGAGGAATATATGATGGGATTTGTGATTGCACTGATATCGGGTGCTTTGATGAGTGTTCAGGGAGTTTTTAATACGGATGTGACGAAGGCAACAAGCATATGGGTTGCAAATTGCTGGGTGCAGATTACGGCATTTCTGGTCTGCCTTGCGGCATGGTTTTTTACCGGAAAGGAAAGCTTTGGAAAATTATTTGCGGTGGAAAATAAATATGTATTGTTAGGCGGGGTAATCGGTGCATTTATTACTTATACGGTCATCCGGAGTGTGGATTCATTAGGGCCTGCAAAATCCGCCCTGTTAATTGTCATTGCCCAGCTTGCAACATCATATCTGATCGAACTCTTCGGGCTGTTTGGCATGGAGAAGGCAGAATTTGAATGGAGAAAACTCATTGGACTACTGATCGCGGTGGCAGGAATTATTGTGTTTAAAAAATAATAAAAAGTTGTTGTAAAAACATAAATAATTAGTTACAATATAAATGTATTTGTGGAAATCCTCTTTGGAAAACAGGAGGAAAAGATACTGAATAATTATATAAAAATTATATTGCTATTAAGTTTTGTGATGTTTGCCGGCATTTTCCATAGTTGCACAAAGGGAAATGAGCAGGATATGGTCATAGAGAAAACGTCGTGGAATAACACGGATTCTGCGGCGGAACAGCAGGAGACTTCACAGGACAATTCAAAAATTTACGTCTTTATTACAGGATGTATCGAAAAACCGGATGTATATGAAGTAGATGAGGGAACAAGATTATACACACTCGTGGAACTGGCAGGCGGTTTTACGGAGGATGCGGATACACAGTATCTGAATATGGCAGAACAGATAAAGGACGGAAGCAGAATAATTGTTTATTCAAAAGAAGAAGCTGCATCTGCAAAACAGACGGTGCATGAGGAACAGGAAGAAAACGTGGTAAATATTAATCAGGCAGATAAAAATACGCTGATGACACTTCCTGGGATAGGTGAATCTAAAGCGGATGCAATTATCCGCTACCGGGAAGAACACGGGAATTTTACGGCGATTGAAGATATTATGAATATATCAGGGATTAAACAGGGTGCATTTGATAAGATAAAAGATTTCATAACCGTTTAAGATACGGAGAAAAGAGGAAATATCATGGGAAGCAAGGTTTTAGTTGTTGATGATGAAAAATTAATCGTAAAGGGTATTAAATTCAGTCTGGAGCAGGATGGCATGGAAGTGGATACCTGTTTTGACGGAGAATCAGCATTGGAAAAATTAAAAGAAAAAGAATATGATATGGTTCTGCTGGATCTTATGCTGCCAGGCATGGATGGTCTGGAAGTCTGCCAGGATATCCGGGAATTTTCCGATGTCCCGATTATTATCATTACGGCCAAAAGCGAAGATATGGATAAAATCATGGGACTGGAATACGGTGCGGATGATTATATCACAAAGCCTTTTAATATTCTTGAAGTAAAAGCCAGAATTAAAGCTATTTTAAGAAGAAATGCAAAATATTCACAGAACGAATATTTAAGAATTCTGGAAAATGGCGACCTGAAACTTGAACTGGATGGAAGAAGACTGTATGTATGCGGTGAGGAGGTAAATCTGACAGCAAAGGAATTTGACCTGTTAGAACTGATGGTTGGAAATCCAAACAAAGTATTCAGCAGGGAGGAATTGCTCAATACCGTATGGGGCTATGAATATCCTGGTGATGTCAGAACCGTTGATGTACATATCCGCAGATTAAGGGAAAAGATTGAACCAAATCCGGGCGAACCACGTTATGTACATACAAAATGGGGGGTAGGATATTTCTTTAAGGGATAAGAATATGAGAAAGAAGGAAGATCAGAATCTGGAACTTGCAAAACTTGAACGGAAACTGGAAACGGCAGAGGAATATGCCGGGAATGCGGCACATGAATTAAAATCCCCGCTTGCTTCCATGAAAGTACTGGCGGATGCCCTGTTAGAGCAGGAATCCGTTCCGGAAGAAACATACCGGGAATTTCTTAGGGATATTAGTTCACAGATTGACCGGGAAACAAGAGTAATCGATGACCTGCTGCAGCTTGCATTGCTGGGGAGGCAGAACGATGGGGATGAAAAACAGTCCGTATTACTGGATGACATCGTAAAACAGGTGGAGAATAATATATCGCAGGCTGCCATACAGAAAAACATCAGCCTGCATCTGAACTGTCAGGAACATTGCCATATATATGGTAGCAGACAGTATCTTTACGATATCATATTAAATCTTATGGAAAATGCCGTAAAATATAATGTTCCGGACGGTAAGATATTTCTGGATATAAAAAAGAAGAATGGATTGCTTGGAATCCGTGTCCGGGATACTGGCATAGGAATTGGAAAACATACCGGGAATGACATTTTCAAACGATTTTACCGGGAAAACAAAGAATATTCCAGAGAACAGGGAGGTACGGGACTGGGTCTTGCCATTTGCAAAGAAGCCACAGAAAAAATGGGCGGAACAATTCGTTACAGAAGCACAAAGGGAGAGGGAAGCACCTTTCTGGTGTGGATCCCGGTGCATAATAAATAGCATATTAGTTAATTGCGAAACTTATAATTTATCTTTATTGTATATGCAA
>FR900109.1:42876-62871 GCA_000437755.1 Roseburia sp. CAG:303 | reverse complement strand
GTATGCCATACTGGTACCTCTTTCTTCTTGATAATACCAGTATAGCACAAAATACATAATATGCCTAGTTATTTATTTTTTGTTGTACTAGAGAGGGACCCGGTAAACCGGGAAGATTCCCTAGTGCCACAGCCGAATGTAGCGAGAGCGTGCCTTCGTGTAATGTTTCATTTGCATATACACTTACAAAAATTTAAGTGTTTTGCAATTACCTACAATACTATTTTATATAATCTTCCACTTTTTCACTTCTCTTATACTATTTTCCTGATTCCCAGAATGTGTTTCTGAATGGCTTCCATATCCAGTATGCTTAATTCTGTTTCATCCCCTGTAACAAGTGCTGCTTTCTGGTATATTCCACCTAATTTTTTCATTCCCAGAAGATCTTTCTGAACTGCTTCCATGTCCATGACATCGATCTGTCCGTCTCCATCCGCATCTCCCTTAATCAATACCTCTGCACGATCAACAACAGTTCCATCTTTCAGCAGATTGATGGTGCATCCACTGCCAACCATTTGATTGTTTTCCAGCTGTCTGCCTTCTGCATTCCGGATAACAATATTTGCACCGGCAAATTTCTTTTTCAATGCGGATACGGAGCTATCGCTTGAGATACCTTGTATTGTCTGGACTCCCAGTTCACTATCCGTTTCAAAAGTATAACCATTTTTTATCTCAGACAGCTTATCGTAATCTTTTGCATCTGCAGCTTTGGTGACTGTTACCTGCATTTTATCCATGCAATCATCTACACCTGCATAAACTGTGGCTGTACCTTCTGCTTTTGCGGTAATTGTTCCATCCGCAGATACTTCTAAGACATCCGTATTGTCTGTTCCCCAGATAGCCTCACTTCCACTTTCTGATATGTAATCTACATCACCTTTGACGACATCGCCCACGGTTAATTCCATGGATGTTTCTTTCATGTTCAGCGAGGACTGATTTTCTAATGGAATCACTGTTACGACTCCATTCTGACCCGGACGCAATGCATCCTGTTTGATGGTAAACTGATCGATATACGACAGCTTCGCATCCTCTTTTACATTATAGACACACTCCATGTCCGTTTTTCCTGCCACAAAATCCGCCATATCTGTGACATAGACTCCATCCTGCAATGCAAGATAGATGCGGTCTTTGTATACAAACAGATTTACAATCGTATTCCCGCTGTCCCCATATCGTGCAACAATCTCTTTGTCCGTACCATCTATTTTCGAACGATAAATCACGTTGGAACCAAAATAATACCAGTATCCCTTATAATAACTATATCTTGCATTCTGATTTTTTGCTTCTACATCCCGGAAAATATATCCGTCAAATGCATCTTCCGAATCGCTTACCGGTGTCTTGGAAAGATTGGTACAATACCAGTCATAATGCGGGGATATTATATTGTAAAATCTCTCATCACTTCTTAAGAAATACTGCGTACCAGAGATTCCTTCATCGTTCGTAATATGTCCACCATCATTCCAGGTATTATCGATATGATAATATTTTCCATCCAGCTTTACCATATTCCAGGCATGATTCATGGGATTGGAAGCAATATCATACACCGGTACATCGTATATCTGCAGGAGATTTGTGGTCAGCTCCGTATAATACTGACATATTGCAAATCCGTCATCTAACATTTGGTATAAATTATGTGAACACTGAAGATTATAATCTATTTCTCTCGTCACCCACTGCTGGACTGCAAATGTTTTTTCCACATCACTCATGCTCTCATCCATCTGGGAAGTCAGGGATGAAATGCGATAGCGGTAATGATAAAAGGATTGGAATAATTTATCATAATCTACACCGCTTCCATCTTCCTTTCTATAATCCAGACGCGGTCTTAACCCAATACGCTCTATATATTTTCCCTCTCTGTCTGATTTTGCACTTGAACCTTCTCCGACCGCAAAGCAGTATGGGTCTGTAAACCCAAGTTTACCGATATATGCCTCTAATTCTGCTGCTTCCATCTGAATGTTCAAATCACGTATATTGATACGAAAATCAAGTGTATTTTGTGCATTCTCTCTTACACTGTCATGAATTCTTTCTTTTAAAATCTGCTGCCAGCCTTCCACTTTCAGTCTTTCCTGAAGTTCTTCAAAATCCTGTCTGGCAAGTTCCAGATTAACACCATACTCAAAGGAAGCATCCTGATACTTTTCCTTGACTGTCGGTCTGATTTCTCTTAAATGATATTTTTCTTTTTCTTCGTCTGTTCCAGCCAAATAATAATCATCTTCAAATTCAAATTCCAAAATCCAGTAAAGGTCCGCATCCTCACTGATTAATTCTGTCAATACCGAATCATCTATTGCATACAATTTTAAATCCCTCACATCTACGGTATGCTTTTCCAGTCCGTCGCCTAACAACCGTTCTTTTAAAATGGTCTTTAATTCTCCATTCGCCAGACGCTTCTGCAGTATTTCATAATCCTGCTTTGCCGCTGCCTTGTCAATCGACTTTGAATCAGCCTGATAATACTTCTCCTTCAGGGAGATGCCGACTTTCGTAATCTTATTATCCGATGCCAATGGGACACACCATTCCATCCAGTACATCCCAGCATCGTCTGCTGTCAGCTCATTGATATAATCTTTTAACTCCTGTTTACTGCTTTCCGGCAGATTCAAGTCTGAAATATCACAATATATATAATCGTCATCTGCTTTTTCAATCGCCTTTATTCTCCGTACCACTTCCTGTTTTACCGCATCGGTTAATTCTTCTGTCGATTCCGATTCAGCAGCATAAAATGCCGGTGCATACTGAAATGCCGGTGTTACTGCAAGCATTGCTGCTGTCAGAATAGATATTATTTTTGTTATTGATTTTTTCATCTTTGAGTAGTCCTTTCCTTATTCTGCTTTAATAAATTTTGTCTAATCTGTTGTAAAAATCAAATGCATATTAGAATGACGCTGAAGAGAATTCATATCTTTTTCTATATATTTCCATGTTTCCCTATAGGTTCCATCGACAGCAAATGACTTATCTGAAATAAACTCTATAAACTCTAAAATTTTTCCTTAATACAATTTTGGGCAAATGCTCCATCTGTATCAGCTATATGAATAATTCTTACAAAATCTCTCCAATTATATCCATACCTACTCCTTATAGTTTCTATTAGTGCACCTATTTTTGACACTGCATTTTCTTTTGTTGTGCCATTGTCAGATGTAATATCTCCATGAACCACTGCAAATTGCACTTCCTCTGAAGAAAAAATTTCTTTCAATATCCCACCTATAGCATTTTCATCACTAGGCCCCTCAACAATCACTGCAACTACTTTTTTCTCACTCATCTTGCAGTCTCCTTCCCGCTTTTCTAAATGCTCGTGCTATTTTCAAACTATCAGTTTCTTCATATATATTTTCTGCCTGACCGCCAAGTGTAATACTTCTAATATACATACTGCGCAGGTTATTAGAACCTTTTACATTCTTCATATGAATATATCTATTCTTTGGATTTGTGGTAGAAAACATAATACTACCTTTATCTAACATTTCTAATGCCCGAAGATTATGAGATGTAAAAATTAACTGACCTTTTGCATTCTTATTAAAAATATCTAATAATTCACCTAACATATATTCGAAAATTCCAGAATCTAATTCATCGATAACCAGACAAATAGACGGATTGCCAAATGCCTGAATCAGAACATTTAAAATAGATACTATCTTAATAATTCCTTCAGATTCCATGCGAATTGGAATTGTTTTTTTCCCTTCTCTATTTGACATAAGTTCAACTTTCCAACCTTCTTCGCCTGAATCCATTGCCTGTTTTCCATAATTTTTTACTTCAATGCTCATTCCTGGAATAATGGTATATAAAACAGTATTAATTTGCTCTACAATCTCAAGAAGAATGTCTTTCTTTTTAGTATTTAGAATAACTGGCTCCATTAATGGAACTGCAAAATCTCCTTTCATTCCTGTTTTTTCCTTTTCAATACGAAAAGCCATGGGAAGCAGAAAATTGGCAGATATTACACCTGAATGGGAATTTCTAATAACAAACAAATCCCTAACTGCAAAATTAAACAGCGCATGAATTACCGTGGCATATTCCTTAAAACCCTCTCTCTGTTTGAAGAAAATTTCCCTGCTTTCCTTTCCAAAAATATAGGAGTAATTTCCCCTCTCTGCCATTTTTCGTGCAACAATAAGATCCATTTTTGCATTTTTATCTTTTCCTACCAATTCCGCAAGTCTTTTCAATGGTGTAAATACAACCTCTGACTGAGTTCTTTGATAATCCATAAAAATATTCTTATTAGTTCTATATCCATCTTTATTAATAGCACAATTTAAATATTCTCTTTCAATAACACTAACATTATCTGCTTTTGAAACAAGAATATGATACCCAACTTCATACAGTATGCTATCTTCAAATATTTTAAATTCTGCATTTACTTCTGCATCTACCTCATCTGTATCAATATAATCCAAAATGCTTTGTTCTAACTTCTCCCCAGTCATAATATTCTGCAAAAAATAAAGTGCATCAACAATTGCTGTTTTACCTGATCCATTTTGTCCATAAATTCCTAAAATCTCTGCTTTGCAGCCTTCAAATTTCTTTTCATCAGCACGCGGCATTATAATAGTACCATTCTTTACGTTTTTAATATTCTTTAAAGTTAGTGATGTCAAACGAACAACAGTATTTCTCATAATTTACCTCCTATCATTCACTGGAATCATACCCCTATACTAACACAAAACATATAAATATTCAATTCTATTTCGCATTTTGATGTTTTTTATTCCATTTTACAAATTATAATTCTATTTATATTTTACTCATTTTTTTATTCTATATTCCAACAAAAAAACCTTGAATTATTCTATTGTCATAGAAAATTCAAGGTTTTATTACTTTACAGGATAAAATTACAATTTATTTTTTTTAAACAGTAAAATTAGTTACCCATCTGTTTTGCAACTTCTTCTGCAAAGTTTTCTTCTTTCTTTTCAATACCTTCGCCTGTTTCAAAACGAACAAATCCTTTGATGGCAAGGTCTGAACCTGTAGCCTTTGCTACGGATTCAACATATTTTGCTACGGACTGCTTTCCGTCTTCTGCCTTTACATATACCTGGTCAAGAAGGCAGATTTCTTTGAGCTGCTTAGATACACGACCTTCAACAAGACCATTGAAAATCTTATCACCTGAGATTGCTTCTCTGTCTGCTAAAGCAATTTCTGCTAACTTCTCCTTTGCTTCGTTTGAAAGGAAGTTTGGCAGGTAGTTCATATTGCTCTTCTTCTCTTCGTAGATTGCGATATCTTCATCACTCCATACTTTTTCACTTACAGCCTTGTCAATTAATTTGTTTAAGATTGGCTTTGGAAGTGTAAATGTATCATTTAATGCACTTTCCACTGTAATCTCTCTTAATTTAACAAGTTCATCTGCTGAGATATCTCCTCTTGCTGTGTACTTTGGATTAAGAGCTGCGATCTGCATAGCGATGTTCTTGAGTGCTTCTTTTACTTCGTCATTTACAACGGATGTAGAAGCTTCGACTAATACACCGATTCTTCCGCCTGCGTGGATATAAGGAACAACGATACCGTCAGAGTTAATTTTAGTAAATCTTCTGATTGTAAGGTTTTCTCCGATTACTGCGATCTGGCTTACTAATTCTTCTTTTACTGTCTTTGATTCATCTTTGATGAATTTTTCAGCTAATAAGCCTTCCACATCTGATGCATCTGTAGCAAGAACCTGAGCTGCAATATCTGCAACGAATGTTCTGAATTTTTCATTTTTTGCAACGAAGTCTGTTTCTGAGTTTACTTCTACGATTGCTGCATTTTTATCTTCTTCAACGATAGCTAATACAGTACCTTCTGCTGCGATTCTTCCAGCTTTCTTTACTGCTGTAGCTTCACCTTTTTTTCTTAATAATTCAATTGCGCTGTCGAAATTACCATCTGTTTCAACAAGTGCGTTCTTACAAGCCATAACGCCTGCGCCTGTCATTTCTCTGAGCTCTTTTACCATAGCTGCTGTAACTGCCATTTTCTAAATCCTCCATTCAAAATATTTCTTTATTTTATAAATGCGCCGAATCATAAAGAAATCGGCGCATCCTGAAACTATATATATACCGCCTGCGGTTATATTTTTCTGATTATGCTTCTACTGTTTCTTCAGCTTCAGCTTCTTCTACTGCTTCTGCAGCTTCTTCACCCTGGTTTGCTTCGATAACAGCATCTGCCATCTTAGCTACGATTAATTTAACGGCTCTGATTGCATCATCATTACCCGGGATTACATAATCTAACTCTTCCGGATCACAGTTTGTATCTGCAATACCGATAAGTGGAATACCAAGTGCATGAGCTTCCTGTACGCAGATTCTTTCCTTCTTAGGATCTACTACGAAGATTGCGTCTGGGAGTTTCTTCATTTCCTTGATACCGCCAAGGTTCTTTTCAAGCTTGTCCCATTCTTTCTTTAATTCAAGAACTTCTTTCTTCGGAAGAACATCAAATGTTCCGTCTTCTGCCATTGTTTCGATTTCTTTTAATTTTGCAATTCTTGACTGGATGGTCTTGAAGTTTGTAAGCATACCACCTAACCATCTTTCGTTTACATAGAACATTCCACATCTCTCAGCTTCTGTCTTAACAGCATCCTGAGCCTGTTTCTTTGTTCCAACGAAGAGGATTGTACCACCTTCAGCTGCGATATCTGATACTGCCTTGTAAGCTTCATCTACTTTACCTACAGACTTCTGTAAATCGATGATGTAGATACCGTTTCTTTCTGTGTAGATGTACTCTGCCATCTTAGGGTTCCATCTTCTTGTCTGATGTCCGAAATGAACACCTGCTTCTAATAACTGTTTCATTGAAATAACGCTCATTTTAATACCTCCAGGTTTTATTTTTCTTCCGCATATCTCATCTTCCGGAGAGACCCTGAGCCGGCACCATTCCGGAATCCTTATGCGTGTATTCTAATCGCTGTTATGTCATTACACAATCAGCTTTACTATGATAACACAGATATTCCTGCATTGCAAGTAAAATTTCAAAAAATCTTTAATATCCAATCACAGATATGATTTCTTCATAAGACATTCCCGCATTCAGATAAAATTCTCCGGAGAGTAATCTGTGCGTATAATTATTCTCAATCAGGAAATTTTTAAAATCCTCTGCACTCTCTACCACTTTCAGATTTTCCAGTTCCTGTGCAAGTGTGGTTGCTTTTGTTCCTGACGGAATCGTTACTTTAATGCTGTCGCCGGTATTCTCACCGGTCACTGCAGCCGTAGTTGCTTTTGTTGCCGGCTGGGCAGTTGTCGTTTCCGGCTGGGTTGTTATTTCCGGTTCTGTGGTGGTTTCCGCCGATGGTTCTTTTGTTTCCGGTTCCGTGGTGGTTTCTGCCGGTGGTTCTTTTGTTTCCGGCTCCGTGGTGGTTTCTTTCACTGCCGCGGATGCCGGTTTTTCATCATCTGCGTCCTGCTCTTTGCTGTCGTATACCATTCCGAGTTCTTTTGCCCTCTGTATGATTTTACTGTCCGAATACCGGTATGAATATACCGCAAATAAAACTATGGTTGCCAGAAGAATTCCGGCACCCAGCCCTCTCAAAAAATATTTTGCTTTCATAAATCGCTCCATTATCCTTTAAATAAACCTAATACCAGGTTGACCTCACCAACCCCGAGATTTAACTGTTTTGCAATTTCAATATTGGATTTTCCCTGTCTGTATAATTCCAGTATCTTTTCCTTATTACTTCTCTGATCCTCTTCTTCTGCATCCTCCATCTCCGGTACGGCTTCCTGGGAAGGCTGTTCTTCTTTATCTTCCGCCGGTACGGTTTCTTCCTCCGGGGAAAGTTTTATTTCATTTTCCCATGCCTGTACATCATTTTCCACATTGTCCGCCATCTTTCTGACACTGACCTTTACAGCTTCGATATCTCTTACTGTATTTTTTAATGTGGTTTCTTTGTCGTTTAACATATTATATAAAAACATAACTTCATTATGATTTTCTTCAATATTTTTTAAGACATCCTCCGAATAATTTCCAACCGCCATGATTTTCTGATTTGCGATTTTATCCAGTTTTGCTTCTGTATTCTCCAGCATATCATCGCTAATCATCGCCAGCTGATTCTGTATTTCTTCTTTTATCATTTCCTGTGTAACAGCTTTTACTTCATCCTGCCCGCTCTTCTTTTCATCCTCATTCTTATCACTTTTCTCTTTTATACAAAAACTTACGGCAATCACAATCACTGCCGTTATTATTAAAAATACTTCCATTGCACCCATAATTCACCTTATATTTTTACGTCAAAATTTCTTCTTTCCTTGATTTTTACAGTTCCTGCAGTATTGCTGAAATGTTTTTTCTTTTTTCCTCCGTCCCCGAAATATTCGTTGCTTCCCTTGTCTTTTGCATCTTTCTTCTGCCCCTGGTTATCTGCATTATCTTTCTCATTTACATCCCGGATCTTCGTTTCTGTTTGTTTTTCTATCTGGGCAACAACATTTTCATGATTAATAAATGGTTTATCGTTCTCATTCTGATTTACCGATGCCATGTCCTGATTTCTCTGAACAACTCCCTGGAATTCTACTGGTCGAATCATAGGTCTACCTCCAAAATATCAAAAATTAAATACTTTTCCCTAAAAATATATTTTCTTTCTGATGGAACATCAGCGAAGTCTGACCTTTTCAGGACAAACTCCGCCTTTCTGTTACCTACCATACACTTGAAACAATCTCTCCATCCCTCTTTGAATACTGACAATGTGTATATTTGTCATTTAATATCATAATATCACCTGATATCGTGATTTTTGTTCCCTGATGAATATCTTTCACCACACGAATCTTTGCGTCCACATTTTCTCCAGCAAGTTCTTCTTTTGCTTCGCGCTCAATCATCAGTTCCTTAATATCTGTTTTATCCAGAATAATCGTTTTGGTAAACTGCGCGATCATCGGCAGTTTATCCGGTGTCAACGTTCCCATTTCCTGCTTTTTGCGGAATACGGTTACTAACTGGCTTAATTTTTCGATTTCAGCCGTTTTATCCTTAATCATTGCATCAATCTCTTTTATTCTGTCCTGTACGGTTGGATCAACACCGACCTCCACGGATGTTGCTACTCCCATCGGTGTTCCTATGGTAGAAGCTTCTATCAGGGTTGTAGAACGTACATTTCCACCTATAATACTACCGCCCTTTCCGGACACTACGATATCTCCATGTGCAGATATCTGGCTGTTCAGAATAGAATCTGCATTAATATATCCATCGACGGATACATTGGCACTTTCTATGAATTTTGATACAAGATTTCCAACGGCATGAATCTGGCAGCGGCTCATTCCCTGAACACCACGGTGAAGTATAATATCCCCACCTGCATCCAAATCTGCACCTTCGACTACACCATATACTTCTATATTTCCACCGCATTTAATACAGAATCCTGTTCTGACATTTCCATGTACCACTACGGATCCGTTAAATTCGATATCTCCGGTGGAATTATCCACATCAGCCGGTACATCGTATACATCGGAAACAAATATCTTATCTCCTTCCAGAGTTGCATATCCATCCACCATGCTTATCAGCTGGAGTCCGTCTTCCGAAACTGCGAGGTTATTTCCTTTGTTGAAATTTACTTTGACAACCTTATCCGGTCGTAGTTCAACTCCAAAAACGTTACATCCCGGTGTTCCTTTATCTGCTGGTGTAATCACCGCCAGCACATCTCCCTTGCGCACATGGGAAATATTATTCAGCTTATGGAAGTCAACCGTCCCATCTTCATTCAGTTTCGGTCTTGCCTTTTTGTCCGTATTGAATCGGTAATTAATCTTTCCATCATGTCCCTGGACAGGTGCTGTTCCCATCGCAAGAATAATATTTCTGAAATATTCCGGTTCTGCCATATGTTCCTGAATCTTATCTTCTGTAATTCCGTATTTGACCTTATGGTATTCCAGATCTTTGCGTATCTCGCTCTCTGTAATTCTTTTTCCACGATTGCTCGGCGGAAAAAATCTTACAATCGCATACATCGCATCCGATGTCACTTTCAGCTCCATTCTCTCATCAATCTGAGCTGCACCTTTTGATGAAATCTTTAGTCTTGACGGCTGATCTGAATTTACAATCAGATCATTGATTACCTTTAAATCATAATCTTTAATTCCCGCCCGATCAAGATAACCTGATACCTCTGCAATTTTTAATTTTTCTCCATCTGAAACTGCCGGATAAAAATTCATATATACCTGACTTTCATCTATGTCAAGTGTAAAATAACTGTTTTTATATTGCATATGCCTCTCCCATGGCTATATCTTAAAGACATATCCAGATGCACTTCCAAGCTTTTTTCTCATTTTTCCCAATGCCTTTGTATGCAGCTGGGAAACTCTTGATTCGGATACTTCAAGTATATTACTGATTTCCTTTAATGTAAGGTCTTCATAATAATATAAAAGAATGACTTTTTTTTCTTTCTCCGTTAGTGTATCCAATGACTCTATGATAAGCTTCTTTAACTCCTGCTTTTCCAGTACCTGTTCTGGCTGGTCAAAGGTTCCTGCCCTCATGGGTTCAATATCCTTGTCACCGCTTGATTCTATAAATTCATCAAGAGAAATCACATTTGAAATATTTGACTCACCCTGCCAGCTCAGATATTCTTCTTCGCTAATTCCCAATTCCTTTGCAATTTCTTCATCCGTAGCATTTCTTCCAAACTGGCTCTCCAGTTTTGTTATTGCCGCATCTATTTTCCGCTGTTTCTGACGCAATGAACGTGGTATCCAGTCCATTTTTCTGATTTGATCCAGAATAGCACCTCTGATTCGCAGACTCGCATATGTTTCAAATTTAACTTCTTTGCTGCTGTCAAATTTATCTATCGCATCTATCAGACCAAAAATTCCATATCCTACTAAATCATCATATTCTACTGCATACCCCAGATACATGTTGAGACGCCCCGCTACGATTTTGACCAGCGATGCATATTCAAGTATTATTTTTTCTCTTAACTGTGGATCTCCTGAATGTTGATATTCAGCCCACAAATTTATTTTTTCGATATCATTCATAAATATCACCTTTCGTACCTAAATATCTGGTCAGTTCATTCTTATTCTAATTTTTCTCTCTCGTCTTCGGAAGTTTTTACTTCTTCCTCCGCTGTATTTTCTCCGGATTCATCTGTATTTTCCTGAGTTTCTTCCGTCAGTTCTTTCTCTTCTTCAATAATCAGATATTTTTCCGCCAGCATTCTTATAATCAGACCTGCGATATAAAATCCTACCAGCACAGACAATATGATAATCATTGAATGTAATGCGTCATACCTGTTTACAATCGCTATAATGGATGCCGCCAGGCAGCCTACTAATGTAACAATTGCAGGAATATATTTTGTTCTCTTCACTTACAATCAGCCTCTCCTAGATTTCTTTTATAGGTTTTCCTACTGATTTAATAACAAAAGCTCCGTCCTCAGACCGGATAATTACAGTCCTGCCATAATTTTTTCCAACATCTTCTGCTACAAGCGGAATTCCAAGCTTTTTCAAATTTTCTTTGGCAGCCTCAATATTGGAAGCACCGACCCTGAATGTTGATTTTGATACATTTGCCCCTCCGAACATATCGGCTCCTCCGGCTATTTTTGCAACGATTCTTTTCCTGTTTGCCCCCTGTAAAAGCATCAGTCTTAATGTTTCCGCAATTCCTGTATCGGCAAATTTGGCAATATTCTCATTTTTTGTAATCTTTGTACTGTCCGGCAACATAATATGTGCTAATCCGGTTACCTTTGTAACACTGTCATATAAGGCAATTCCCACACAGGAACCAAGCCCCAGTGTGGTCAGGCTGTCCGGATATGTACACACCTTTAAATCTGCCATTCCGACTTTTATTATTTCACTCATAATATCATCCTAACTCTATGCCTCACTAAGATATTCCCAGTGAATTTAATATCACATCATAAGATTCCAGTTCCGGAACAAGTATAAAATATCCATTTAATTCACTTTCTTCATTAAATGTTGTTTCGATATATAATACTTTATCACCAATTGTTCCAAACTCAATGGCAGGCAGGCTTAAAATCGCTCCTGCCATGTCAATCTGCAGATATGGTACACTTGCATTGATGTTCAGATTTGTCAGATTTGAAAGTGCAGATAAATATGCACCTGTAATAATATTTCCAATCTCATTTAATGCAGAAAGCTGCATATCATTCAGTTCATCATTTTCTGATTCCTCTTCTGCACCGACATTTGCCCATAACAGGCTTAATAATTTTTTTGCTGATGGAAGATCCAGTAAAAAGAACATCATTCCATCAATGTCTCCTGAAAGTGTCAGGAAAATTCCTGTCATAACCTGTTCTTCACTCCCTATGGAAGAAGCCAGTTCTGAGAAACCTAACAGTCTTACTTTGGGAACTCTCATATCTACTTTGGTATTGAGCATCTTTGCCAGTGCTGTCGTTGCGTTGCCAGCCCCGATATTACCAATTTCTTTTAATACGTCATATTGTACTGTATTTAATTCTTCTAAATTTATCTTTGACATAATATGCCCCCAAACTTACTGCACATCTATAATTCCATCAATGTTTAATAATGATATCAGACTTCCCTGATCCTTTCCTACTGATGTAATATATTTGCTCATCTCATCTTTTCCGTCACTTCTGACTTTCTCGATATTTCCTTCTTCCAGTGATACCACTTCTTTTACGGAATCCACCAATATGCCGATCGCTTCCTGCTGTTCCGGTTTTAAAATAATAATTCTGGTCTTGTCCGTATAAACGTCATCTTCCATTCCGAAACGTCCACGAATACTCATGACCGGAATAATTTCACCTCTGACATTCATAACACCTTTGAAAAATTTCTGTACCATCGGTACTCTGGTGATTTTCTGCATTCTTACAATATTATCCACATACTGGATATTAATACCGTACTGTTCTACACCGATAGTTACGACTATATACTGGTTTGATAATGATTCTGATTTATTTTCACTCATAACAGCACCTCCATTATACTAAAGTATTAACATCAAGGATTAATGCTACTTCACCATCACCAAGGATTGTAGCACCACTGATAATCTTGCTGTTATTATTGATGTATTTTCCTAATGACTTAATAACGATTTCCTGCTGTCCGATCAGACGGTCTACCACAAGTCCTGCCTGTTTGTCACCCTTATTGATAATAACAACGGTAAGGTTGTCATCATCATCGCCCTCTTTCTGAACCGGCTCAATTTCAAGAATGGTATCCAGTCTGACAATCGGAATAACACTTCCTCTTAAGTTGATTACTTCTTTGGACTGTACATACTTAATGTCATTTACGGAAATATCTTCAATGGTCTGAATTGTTTCCAATGGAATTGCATACTTCTCTTCACCAAGCTCTACCATCAATGCCTGGATAATAGCAAGTGTCAATGGCAGTCTGATACTGAAACAGCTTCCTTCACCCAATGCTGTCTTTACATCGATATCTCCGCCTAATGCTTCAATCTTTGTCTTTACAACATCAAGACCTACACCTCGTCCTGAAACATCTGTAACCTTCTCTGAAGTTGAGAAACTTGGACGGAACAGTAAATCCACAATATCTTTGTCTGTCATCACTTCAGCCTGTTCCTGTGTAATGGTTCCTTTTTCGAGTGCTTTATTTCTTACCTTCTCAATATCGATACCATTACCATCATCTCTTACTTCGATAATAACACTGTTTCCATCCTGGAATGCATTCAGATAGATATTACCAACCGGATCTTTTCCTCTCTCTACACGTAATTCTGCATTTTCCAGACCATGGTCTGCTGAATTACGAAGCAGATGCATTAACGGATCGCCGATCTCATCAATAACAGTACGGTCAAGTTCTGTGTCTTCACCTGTAATATACAGTTTCATCTGCTTATTCAGCTTCTTGGACAAATCACGAATCATCTTCGGATATTTCTGGGTAACCGTTTCGATTGGCATCATTCTGACTTTCATGACAGATTCATGCAGGTTTGTTGTAACCCGTTCCAGATATTCAATTTCTTCATTGAATCCCTGTGACTTTGCCCCATCACTGCTGCTGCTTGCAGAAACAAGACCATTCTTTGCAATAATCAACTCGCTGACAAGATTCATAAGTACATCCAGTTTTTCGATATCTACTCTTACAGATCTGCTTACAACCGGTTTTCCAGGCATTGTCTTCCCAGGTGCTGTGGTCTTTGCCTTTGCAGGTGCCACTGCTGCGGATGCATTTGCCTTTGCAGGTGCTGTGGTTTCTGTCTCCGCTTTACTCTTCTGTTTTGTTTCTTCCTCCGGCTCTTTTTCTTCTTTTGCAGCCTCTGTTGAAGCAACCTGCGGTGCCTCTGTTATTTCAACTGCCTTTACTTCCTTAATTTCTGAAACATTCTCAACTGCTTTTGTAACTTTTTCAAGTTCTTCCTGCGAGAACATAATAATGCAGAATTCAAATTCAAACTTCTCATCTTCGATATCCTGTACAGATGGATTTGATTTTACAATTTCGCCCAGTTCTTCGATTGCCTTGAATACAAGGAATGCTCTGGCTGCTTTCAAAATACATGACTCATCTATTTTTACGTCTACTTTATATACATGGAACTTCTTTGCAAGTGCTTCCTTAATTGCATTTACTTCAAACTCTTCAAACTTCATGTCTATCGGAGCTGAATTCTGTGCTGCCTTTGCTTCTTCTGCCACTGCCGGTGCAGGTGCAGGTTTTTCTTCCGGTTTCCCTTCGGATTCCAGAAATGCATTCAGACGTGCAATAATCGGTTCGTTATCTTCCGTACCTTCATCTGCTGTCTGCTGGATATTATCAAGATATGCCTGCAATGCATCCAGACAGTCGAATAAAATATCTACCAGATCTGAAGTTACATTCATCTTACCATTTCTGATTTCGGAAAAAACATTTTCCATAATATGTGTAAGATGCTGCATTCTCTTGTATCCCATTGTTCCTGCCATTCCTTTTAAAGAATGTGCTGCACGGAAAATTTCATTGATTGTATCTGCATTTTCCGGTTCTTCTTCCAGTATCATAAGATGCTGGCTTAAATCCTGTAAATGTTCCTGTGTTTCATCGATAAATATCTCTAAATACTGACTAACATCCATGGCTTAACACCCCACGTTTCTGGTTACAGCTTCCGCTATCTTGTCAAGCGGCTGTACCTCATCTGATAATTTAGCCTCTGCAACGGCCCGCGGCATTCCATATACTACACTCGTCGCTTCATCCTGTGAAATTACGTAAATATTGTTTTTTTCTCCCAATGCGCCGATACCCAATGTTCCATCGGCTCCCATACCGGTCAGTACAACACAGGTAATTTCATCAAATGCTGATCCGACAAGCGATTCATACATAATATTTGCACACGGTCTTAATCCGTCTCTTTCCGGCTCGTCTGTAGTTACTATTTTATAATTTGTTCCTGCCTTTTCGATACGCATCTGCTTTCCGCCAGGTGCAATATACACCCATCCGTTTCTCAGGATATCACCATCAGCAGCCTCTTTTACCTGTACCTGGCTCATCTCATTTAATCTGACAGCCAGTGAATTGGTAAATCCTTTCGGCATATGCTGCACCAGTACCACTGGTGCTTCCAGATCTTTTGGCAGTTTTGGAATAACCGACTGCAGTGATTTTGGTCCGCCTGTGGAGCAGGCCAGTGCAACCAGTTTCCTTTTTCCTTTTTTATTTCCTGTCAGCTTTTTATGTGGTGCGAAGGAAATATTTTTTGGTGGTCTGACCATCGTACTTCTTATTGTTCCCAGACCAGATCCTCCGGCTCCCGGTGTACGGAATTTACCGGCTGTGTTTTTCTGATCTTCAGCAGTAGAAACCGAAAATGGAAGATTAACCGCCAGACACAGCTTTTCCAATAACCGGTTCTTAAAACCATCCTGTTTCGCATCCAGATAATTCTCCGGCTTCGTAACAAAATCAAAAGCACCTCGCTCCAATGCGGTTATGGTTTCCTGTGCACCTTCTTTCGTCAGTGTACTTACCATAATAATCTTCATTCGAATTCTGTTTTTCTGAAGCTGTTCCAGAAGTTCCAGACCATTCATCTTTGGCATATTGATATCAAGTATTACCGCATCATAAGCACGATAATTTTTTACTATCAAATCTAATGCTTCCAGACCATTCATCGCAAAATCTTTTACCGTGAACCGATCATCTGACTTTATTATATCAGAGATAAGTCTCCTCATAAGTGCAGAGTCATCAACAATTAAAATATTTTTCATTCCATACACCACCTTTTCTTTTTATTTAAATTTCTGATTCTTTCTTCCTCTGTCTGCGCTCTTCATCAAAAATATATTTAATTAAATCCTCTCTCACTTTTCCATTGATATTTTTATATTCCACGCGGTGTTCATATTTTCCGGCATGGTTTGTAAGCGGCTGCGAATAGATAACTCTGGCATTCAAGCCATAGATCTTTTTATCATCCTTATACTGGATTTCGATGACCACGAAAATATCATCTCCTTCCGCAAGCTTCTGCTCCGATGTAAAACGCATTCCGCCTCCGCTGATATCCAGCGCAACCCCTTCTATATAATCCTCTCTTGAAACTTCATCCCCGTCTTCATTGGCATCAGGCATACTTTCTCTTGTAAACTCAATTTCTGCATCTTTTTCAATTTTCTTGTATACAATATCCATTGTACAGCCAAGACGGTAATACTGTCTTCTCTGAAATTTTGTCAAGTCAGAAGTAAGTTCTACCACAAGCATAAAAATATTGCCTTCTTTATATCTGTCAACTACGATTATCCTTCCCTGATACAACCCATGGGGTGTGTAAAAACAGGCATTATACCGGCTGTTCACACTCAGCGAAACAATACGCCCTTTTTCCAATGGCATCGTGATTTTGATTCTGTCTTCGTCCAGTACTTCTGAAACCAGGCTGTAATACGTCTTTACTTCTTTATCCGTACCTTCCCTTCGGTTCTGTGCTACCGAGGCAAGACGCTGCAGTTCTACTTTACTTCCTTCCGTAATAATTCTCTCTACCATACTATCCATCCTCTCCATTAATTCTTTCTGCGTTTGAACATCTTCGCAAAAGCTGCTGCAAGCCCTTTCTTTTCTTCTGTTTCCTCCATCTTCTGTCCCAAAAGCTCTGCCGCTATCTTTTCTACTGCCAGTGCTCCTGCTGAAGAAGGATAAGCAATGGAAATCGGTTTCTGCTGCATCACGGATTTGGACATATTCTGATCCCATGGAACCATCCCCAGATATTCCAGCTTCAAATCAAGAAAACGGTTAATTACCCCATTCAGCTTGTAATAGAGATTACTTGCCTCTGCTTCGTCAGCCACTCTGTTTGCAACTAATTTCACACTGAGATTTTTGGCGTTGTCCTCTGCACGGGCATTTAATGTCTTCAGAAGTGCATAGGAATCCGTTATTGATGTCGGCTCCGGTGTGGTGACAAGCAGAATATCCTGGCTGGATAATAAAAATTCCATTACACTGTCCGATATACCTGCTCCGGTATCAATAATCAGTATATCTGCCATACTTTCAAGTTCCTCGAGTTTTTCTACCAGAAACATAACCTGATCCCTGGTCATATTTCCAAGGCCGTTAATTCCGGAACCACCCGAAACAAAACCGATATCCATCGGACCGCTGACGATTACTTCCCTGATGGATTTTCCCCGGAAAACAACATCGGATAAATTATATTTCGGAACTGCTCCAAACATAACTTCGATATTCGCCAGTCCAAAGTCGGCATCAAATATTATAACTTCTCTTCCACGTTTTTTCAGCTGTATCGCAAGATTTATGGATACACTGGACTTTCCGACACCGCCTTTTCCACTTGTAACAGTAATGACTTTTGCCTTTTTTTCTTCCGTCTTTACCTGATTTTCTGTATTTTCGACGGCTTTGATAATACTGTCAATAATCTGTTCTTCCGTTTCATTTTCACTTTTCTGTTTTACTATACTTCTTAATCTTTCTGCCTGATCCATTTCATCCACACCTCTCGCATATTTTTTTCTTATCTCCAAAGTATGTCTACTGTTCCTCGGCCTGTCCGAGAATGCTTTTTGCAATCATCTGTGGATCAATCGTATTAATATCATCCGGCACAGACTGTCCATCCGCCAGATATGATAACGGGGCACCGGAATACAGTCTCAGATTTAAAATATTTCCCAGACACAGAGTTTCATCCAGTTTTGTAAATATCAATCCATAATCTTTTACCTGTCCAAACACATCATTGATTCTTAATAAATCTTTATATTTGGTGGTTGCACTCAAGACCAGATAATTTTCCTTTGTAATACTCTCATCCAATGAACAATCCTCCAACAGATGGTATAATTCCCCGCACTGCTCACTGTTCTTATGGGAACGTCCTGCCGTATCGATCAATATCAGATCATATTGGGAATAATCTTTCACTGCCTGGTTAAATTCTTCCATTGTATAAATCACTTTTAAAGGTACATCTATAATATTCGCATAGGTTTTTAACTGCTCTACCGCTGCAATACGGTAAGTGTCCGCAGTAATCAATGCTACTTTTACATTCTGGTTTAATTTAAAATGTGCTGCAATTTTGGCAATCGTAGTCGTTTTTCCGACACCTGTCGGTCCAATGAAAAATACAGCTTTGCGTTCTCCCGGCTCTATTGTGATTGTTCTTGGCTGTCCCAGTTTTAATATAATTTTCTGATAAATCGCTCCGAGAATCGTATCTACATTTGTATCCTTCTTAATCGAAGGCTGGACTTCTGCAATAATCTGGTTTGCATATTTTTCATCCACCTCGTTTTTAATCATCTGATTATAAATCAGTCTGATAAATTGCTCTTTTTCATTTTCTTCTTCCGTCTTCTGCCTGCGTTCTTCCTTTTCTTCCTCACGCAGGCCATCAATATCTTCTTTTATTTTCGTTTCAAGCAACGATTGGAGACTGTTTAATTTTTCCTCAATAACATCTGCTTTCCGCTCCCCGTAAACAATATCATTGTTTCTGTTTATATGTTCATTGATTTCATTTTGTGGAAGTTCACCGGTTACATAGATTTTTTCTTCTAGTGCCGCTGTAATTTCTACATAATCTTTTTTTAAAAATTTTGCAATTCCTCTGTGCTTTACTGTTTTTACATTTACAACCACAGCTGAACTCCCCATCTCTTCTTTTGCCATTAACACCGCTTCTGCTTCTGTAGGTGCCTGAAATTTTTTAATTATCATTTATATGCTCACCATCCCAACTGATTGTAATTCGACATTCGATTCTATTTCATTATATGACACAACAATTAAATCTTTCAGATAATCCTGTGTCAGGCGTTTGTAATACATTCTCACAATCGGAGACGTTACAATAATTGGATTCTTTCCCATATTTTCCAGTTTGTTTACTTCTTCTTCGGTTGCTTTCACTATCTTCTGTGTCTTGTCCGGATCCAGTGAGATATAAGCTCCCTGTTCCGTCTGTTTTACAGAATTCATGATTTCCTGTTCAATCGCAGGATCCAGTGTTACAACAGAAGTTACCTCATTCGGTGCAAAGAATTTACTTGAAATAGCCCTCTTCAGACTCTGTCTTACATATTCTGTCAGTACATCTGTATCTCTTGTCACAGATGCATGATCTGCCAGTGTTTCTAATATGGTAAGCAGATCCCTGATGGATATTCCCTCACGCAGAAGGTTCTGGAGAACTTTCTGCACTTCGCCAATATTGAGAAGTTTTGGTATTAATTCATCAATTAAGGTTGTATTATTATCTTTAATATTATTAATAAGATTCTGCACATCCTGTCTGGTAAGCAGTTCATCA
>FR900109.1:37215-42868 GCA_000437755.1 Roseburia sp. CAG:303 | reverse complement strand
CTGTCTGGTAAGCAGTTCATCAATATGACTTCTGATGATTTCCGTCAGATGTGTGGCTATAATGGACGGCGGATCTACTACGGTATAACCCAGAGTTTCTGCTCTTTCCCTCTGATTTTCCGTAATCCAGATTGCCGGCAGATGGAAGGATGGTTCAAAAGTCGGAATGCCGGATATTTCTTCTTCCACAATTCCTGGATTCATCGCCATATAATGGTCAAATAATATTTCACCTTCACTGACCTGCACACCTTTTATTTTGATAATATACTGGTTCGGATTCAGCTGGATATTATCCCTCAGTCGGATGATCGGTACAACTGTACCTAATTCCAGTGCAATCTGCCTTCGTATCATAACGACTCGGTCAAGCAAATCTCCTCCCTGGCTTACATCTGCAAGAGGAATGATACCATAACCGAACTCCAGTTCAATCGGATCAACCTGCAGAAGCGAGGTGACATTTTCCGGCTTTCGTATCTCCTCTGCGTCCGCCTCCGCCGAAGAGGCTTCTTCTTCGATTCCTTTGATTCCCTCTCTGGTATGAAGTGTTCTGCCAAGTACAATAAAGAGTACACCAAATGGTACAAACACATAAATTGGCAGAGGTGTTACAATTCCAAGGAAAATCAGCACTCCTCCGACAATCGACATAACTTTTGGACTGGCAAATAACTGTGAAAATACCATTCCCGCCATATCCTCGTCCTCTTTTGCCGCTTTTGTGACAAGAATACCGGTTGACAGCGAGATTAATACGGACGGAATGGCACTTACCAGACCATCACCTATTGCAAGCACCACATATTTATTAAGTGCTTCCGTTGCGGAAAGATTTAAACGGAGTACCCCCATCAGAATACCTCCGACAATATTTACCATTGTGATAATCAGACCGGCGGTTGCATCTCCTTTTACATACTTAACAGCACCATCCATAGCACCGAAGAATGTAGATTCCGCCTGAATCTTTTCTCTTCTTTCTTTTGCCTGTGCATCATTAATTGCACCTGTATTTAAATCGGCATCAATCGCCATCTGTTTACCAGGCATTGCATCCAGAGTGAATCGTGCCGTTACTTCTGCTACTCGTTCAGAACCTTTGTTAATAACCATAAACTGGACAATCAGAATAATAATGAATATGATTACCCCGACAACAGGATCGTCCTGCCCAACGAACTGACCGAATGTCAGTACGACCTGTCCCGGATCACCAGTAGTCAGAATCAGTCTTGTAGACGATGCATTCAGACCAATTCGGAATATGGTTGTTAACAAAAGCACTGTAGGAAAAGAAGACATCTGCAGAGTGTCTGTTGCATAAATCGTATTAAATAAGATAATCAATGCGACTGACATATTGATTGCAAGCAGAAAATCCAGTAAAAAACTCGGCATAGGTATGATAAGGAATATAATTGCTGATAATACATATAATCCAATACCCAGGTCTGCTCTTTTCATTTCTGTCTCCTTTCCATATCCTAAATTAATCTCTTGTTACTGTTTTATTTTTTAAATTATACACATATGCCAGCACTTCTGCAACTGCCTGATACAATTCTTCCGGAACTTCTTCTCCGATATCTGTACTCTGGTAGAGTGCCCTGGCGAGCGGTTTATTCTCAACAATTTCTATCTGTGACTCTCTTGCTTTTGCCTTTATCTTCTGTGCCAGATAATCTTCACCCTTTGCTATAACAATCGGTGCATTGGCAACATCAGTATCATACATCAGTGCAACTGCAAAATGTGTCGGGTTTGTAATAACAACATCTGCTTTGGGAAGCTGCTGCATCATTCTTCGCTGGGAAGCCTGACGCATCCTTGCCTTCTGCTGTGACTTGACTTTCGGATCTCCTTCCTGATTCTTATACTCGTCTTTTACTTCCTGTTTGGTCATCTTCATATCATCTTTAAATTTCCATTTCTGGAATGCAAAATCCGCAAATCCGATAACCAGATAAATCATGCTTATTCTTAATGCCACATCGAATGCAAAATTGCCGATTGCTGTAATGGCATTCATGATACTCAAATCATACAGATTAAACAGCATATCTTTGAAAGAGCTTAACGATGCTACAAATACGGCAATACAGATCACCACTACTCCAACAGACTTTAGCATATTCATCAGTGACTGTTTGGAAAAAATTCTTTTTACTCCTTTGACCGGATTCAATTTACTGAATTTCGGTTTTAGAGGTTTACCGGTAACCATCCATTTTACCTGAAATACTTCGACCAGAAAACTGATGGCAAATCCAAGAACCAGAAAAGGCAGTATAATCTGTATCATCTGTTTCATCATTTCACTCAGAATCAGCATTGCCGAGCTGACCGTGACATCTCTGCTATCAGAAGCATAAGTTGGAATTCTCTCATATAGCAGTGTATAGATTCCCATAATACTGGTACCAATATTTCCTATCGTGGATTTCAGAAAATAAAAAGCTACAATAAGAGAAACTGCATTTACAATTTCCCGGCTTTTTGCAACATTTCCTTCTTTTCTCGCATCACTTAATTTTTTCTGGGAGGCTGGTTCTGTCTTTTCCCCGCCTGGTCCGTCTTTTGCAAATAACTGCAAGTTATATCTCATATAGTATTTCATTTTTTCACCTGTCAGTTTCAAAATCCGCTATGGAGACAGATTCTGTATTACCATCCCAAGTACCTCTTTCATCTGATCCAGAAGATAGTTCGCAATATTAGGCAAAGCAGCTACTGTAATAAACATAACAAACAGACCTGCAAGAATCTTAAGCTGCATTCCAACAGAAAACATATGGATCTGTGGTGCAATTTTTGTCATAATTCCCAACACGATATTTACCAGAAAACTGCATGCAAATACAGGAAGTGCAATCCTAAAACCAATGATAAAATACTGTCCTATCAGATCTGTCAGCATGGTCATGAGCGAAAGCCTTACATGTATATTTCCTAACGGAACTGCTGTAAAAGAATCCACTAATGCAGTGAGCAGATACCAGTACATACCTGTTGCAATAAAAATCAACATAAAAATAGTCTGATAAAACTGCCCTGATATAGTTATCTGCGTCTTCGTCTGCGGATCAAAAATAGTCGCCATGGATAAACCAATCTCCATATCTATAATATGTCCTGCAAATAAAATAACTGACCACACAATGTATACCGAAAACCCAATCAATGTTCCTGTAACTGCCTCTTTAATTACCAGGATCGCATAATCCGTAGTTGTTGCATAAGAAAGCGACTGTGCCGGCAGTAACATATAAACAAGAAAGGACAGAAACAATCCTAATCCAAGCCTGATTCTCTGAGGTGTATTTGTCTGTCCAAAAAAAGGAGCAATATAAATAAATGATGTAATTCTTATTAATATTAAAAAAAATGTTTCCAGTTCATACTGGGAATAAGTAATATTTAACACTAGATATACTCTCCAAAACTACTCCAAAGTGTTTCCATAAAACCAACAATTGTATTCAGAATAAATGATCCAAAAATAAGTAATCCAATAAAAATTGTCAGTATTTTAGGCACAAAAGTCAGTGTCTGTTCCTGGATAGATGTAATGGTCTGGAAAATACTAATAATCAGTCCTACCACCATGGAAATCAGCAGAAGAGGTGCGGAAGATATAATAATTGTCCACAACGCATCACTTGCTATGTTCTGTACTGCTTCTACTGTCACAATAATGCCTCCTGTTCTGTCTGCTATACCTTAATTGTTTCCAATAAATTTACAATAATCAGATTCCATCCGTCAGCTAATACGAAAAGAAGTATTTTAAACGGCATTGAAATAGTTGTTGGTGGAAGCATCATCATACCCATAGACATCAGAGTCGAAGATACTACCATATCAATTACAATAAATGGAATGTAGATCAGAAATCCAATCCAAAAAGCAATCTTTAATTCATTGAGAATAAATGTTGGAATCACTACATGCAATGGAATATCATCCACACTGTCGACCTGCTCAATTCCTGCAATCTGGCACATTTTGTCCAAATCACCCTTATCGCTGATATTTTTCAGCATAAAACTTCTGAGCGGCTTTATCGCTTCCTGCAGTGCTTCTTCCTGTGTAATCTCATTATTACTGAGCGGAACATACGCATTCTCATATATCTGGTTAAAAACCGGAGACATAATGAATATGGTCAGAAATATGGAAATGCCAATCAGAATCTGATTGGGCGGTGCCGACTGTGTATTCAGTGCTGCTCTCGTAAAATGCATGACAATCAGAATCCGTGTAAATGAAGTCAGCATAATCAGAATGGACGGACATAATGCAAGAATAGTCAATACCATAACAATCTGCAATGCCTGACTGATTCCACCGGTCTCTCCACTTGTTGAAATATTAATTCCAAAAAGGGAATCCTGATTATTTTCGCCCAGCTGTGACTGAGTCGTAGTTTCCGTAGCATATACTTTATTTCCTGATGAAACAGAAAAACTGAAAATCAAAAACAATAATAATAAAACGTTTATTACCTTTTTTTTCATGTCTGATACCTACTTCTTATCTCTCTGATGTGTTGTAATGTTTTTTATTCGTTCCAGAACCTGTGCAAAACTCTCGTTCGCACCGGACATCTGTGTATCTGGCAATTCAATATCTGCTTCATCTATAATATCTATCTTTTCCACCCGTTCTTTTGTTACAGACAAAATATAATATTTCTTTCCAATGCGCACAATCTCAATATATTTATTATTTGTCAGCTTATGAATCTCAATCACTTCAATATTTCCCTTTCCCATCTTTCCCTTCTGGAAATTACCCAGCCATACCGTTGTAAAATAACAGGCTGCCAACACAAAGAGAAAGAGGAAAAGAGATACAACCAGTCTGAAAAAACTTTCCAATCCCGTTGCTAATACAATACCCATTCTAGCCTACTGCTTTCTTAATCGCCTCAAGAACACGGTCTGCCTGGAATGGTTTTACAATAAAATCCTTTGCTCCGGACTGGATAGATTCAATAACCATCGCCTGCTGACCCATTGCTGAACACATGATAACCATAGCATTCGGATCTGATTCCTTAATCTTCTTAAGTGCCTGGATTCCATCCATTTCCGGCATAGTAATATCCATCATTACTAAATCTGGTTTTGTTTCTGCATATTTTTCTACAGCCATTTTTCCATTTTCTGCTTCGCCTGCAATATTATAACCATTCTTTGTCAGAATGTCCTTTATCATCATTCTCATAAATGCAGCATCATCACAAATTAAAATATTTTTTGCCATACTATTTCTCTCCTATTCAAATTCAATGTATTATTACTTTTCCGAATTACTTTATGATTTCGGTAACTCTTACACCAAAGCTTTCTTCGATTACAACTACCTCGCCTTTTGCAACATACTTACCATTAACAAGTACATCGACAGGTTCACCTGCAATCTTATTCAGTTCGATAATCGTACCCGGTGAAAATTCCAGAATATCCTGAATAGATTTACTTGTCCTGCCTAATTCCACAGTTACCTCAAGAGGCACATCCATAATCAGATTAATATTCTCTTTCTGGTTTACCGCTACAATATCCGGTGAAAAAGTCTGGAACTGCGCCTGCTGAACATTAATATTCTGCATCGGCATTCCCTGCATCGGCATTCCCTGCATCGG
>FR900109.1:34614-37127 GCA_000437755.1 Roseburia sp. CAG:303 | reverse complement strand
ATTTCCTGCATCGGCATTCCGTAATTTATATTTACATCCGGCACTGGCTGCTGACTTGGTGTCGGACTCGGACTTACGGGTGCTGTCGGTGTTTCCTGAGGCTGCGGTGCTGCTGATACAACCGGCTCAGGTTCAGGTTCTGACGTGCCTGTGGTTTCGGACGGCTGTCCGCCCATGCCTAATTTATTACAAAGAGTTTTACAAAACTCTACAGGGTACAACTGCATAATTTCACTGTCTACTAAATCTCCGACAGTCATTTTAAAAGATATCTTTACAAAATCTCCACTTAGGAAATCTGTAATATCATCTCCTTCGATATCATCATTTAAGTCAACAATATTTGCTGTTGGTGGACTGATATCGATCTTTATGCCCAGCATTGATGATAATGAAGTCGATGCTGAACCCATCATCTGATTCATAGCTTCACAAATTGCACTCAGGTGCAATTCACCAATCTGGCCCTCTATATTTGTTCCATCGCCACCCATCATAAGGTCAGCAATCACTTTAACGTCCGTATCCTTTAAGATAAAAACGTTATTTCCGTTAATCCCTTCTTTGTAGGATATCTGAATAAATACGCAGGGTCTGTCATATTCATCAACCAAATCCTGCCATGTGGACAACTCTACTTTCGGCGTGGTGATATCAACTTTCTGATTTACCAGTGAAGACAGGGTTGTTGCCGCAGTCCCCATACTGATATTTGAAATTTCACCCATCATATCGCGTTCCATCGGAGTTAATGCTTCATCTATCGCATTGCTACTAGAAGCATTACCTGCTGATGTATCCGTATCTGAAGAGCTGTTCTCGGAGTCTATGCCATTCAGTAATGCATTTATCTCTTCCTGTGAAAGCATTCCGTCCATTTCTATTCCTCCCTGATAACAGATGTTACTCTAACTGCATAATTATTATCTGCAGAACCCGGCAATGCCATGAATTTCTTTATATTTCCAACATATACCGTTAATTCTTTGTCTATGCCTGAATTCAGTTTTATCAAATCTCCTCTTTGAAGATTTACGAATTCAGCTACTGACATACTACTTGTTCCAAGAATCGCTTTAATTGGGATCTCTGCCCTAGCGATCAATGTTTCAATCGCTTCCTCATAGGAACCATCCTCATGATTCTGCATTGTTGAATACCAGTATTTGATATTCAGCTTATCTATTACATCTTCCAATGTTGCATAAGGAAGACAAATATTCATTAATCCTTCTACATCACCAATTTTAAGGTTTATCGTGACAATAGCGGTCATCTCCTGCGGTGATATAATCTGAGCAAACTGCGGATTGGTCTCAATTCGTTCAAGACGGGGATTTACATTTGCAACATTCTTCCATGGTTCCCGTAGTAATTCTACGCAGACACTCATGACTCTTTCAATAATTGCCAGTTCAATCTCTGAAAATTCTCTCTTTTTCTCAAGAGCAACGCCCTCTCCTCCAAGCAGCCTGTCCACAATACAAAAGCCCAGATTTGTTGCCAGTTCTATTGCGATATTTCCCGGCAACGGTTCAAAATTAACCAGACTGAGCAGTACAGGATTAGACAGTGAATTTGAAAACTCGGAATATGTAACCGCTTCTGCACTGAGCACATCTACCTGTACATTTTTTCTCAGATATGCAGGAAGATTTGTATAAAGCAATCTGCCATAATGTTCAAATATACTTTCGAGCGTTCTTAGGTGTTCCTTCGAGAACTTTGAAGGCCGTTTAAAATCATAAACTTTGACATCGACATTTTCTTCTTCTTTATACTCATCTGCATCCAACTCGCCTGAACTATATGCATTTAATAATTTGTCTATTTCTTCCTGCGATAGTATCTCGCTCACAGAATCTCACCTCCAACTACATCTTATTTATTATTGTGTTACGAAATCTCCAAATCCAACACTATAGATAAATGTAGAATTATTATACATTTCCCGGAGTGCATCCCTAAGCTCTTCCAAAATCTGGTCTTTGTTATTTACAACTTCCGTTTCATTGTATTTGCTAACAATTCCGGATATTTTCGTTCTCATCAATTCTTCATAATCAGATAATTTTGCTTTGTACTTTTTATAATCTTCATTAGATTTATCTAATGTAAGAGTCAGTTTAAACACAGCGATATGGCTCTTCCCATCACCGAGCGGATTTAACTCAACAGTAAATTTATCATCAAAAGTAAACAAATCCGTGTCATCGATACTTATCTGTCCTTCACCTACATGCTGGCTTTTTCCCTCTTTTTCCAAATCTATGGCTGCGGCAACTTTACCTACCAGCTCGTTGGAATTTTTTACTGACGGTACAATTGCAAATACTATTATAGCCGTCATTGCAAGATTTGTCACTAGCAAAACAAGTAAAATAATATTAAATAAACTTTTCTTCATAATTTATAAAAACCTCCATGTCGTTTAGCAGTTCTCATTTTATTGCAGAACATTGGATGAACTGTATTCATTAAATATCTTTATCTCCACACGCCTGTTTTGTGCT
>FR900109.1:0-34558 GCA_000437755.1 Roseburia sp. CAG:303 | reverse complement strand
CGTTTCACCGCGTCCCATACAGCCCATTGTACTGACATCCATTCCTTTATTATCTTTTAAATATGTATATACTGAATACGCTCTTCCCTGCGAAAGTTCCATATTATCCGAATACTTCTTATTACTTGATGACTGTGGAACAGAATCCGTATGTCCTATAATCTGGATATCCTGCTTGTCATACTGAACAAGTATGTCTCCTATTTTACTGATAAAATCATATGCATTGCTGCTTATATTTGCACTTCCCGAATCAAACAGAACTGAACCGTTTAATGTAAGCATGACATATTGAGTCTCCACCTGGACATCTACTTTTCCACTGTCTATTCCGGCTGCTTTTAACTGCTGCTGTATATTTTCTCCCATTTGCTCAGAAGCTTCAAGAAGCTGCTGATTTTTCTGCTCCTCATACTGTTCCTGTGACTCTGCTATCTGCTGATTCTGTGCATCCTGATTTTCTCCCATGGATTCATAATAATCATTCAGCTCTTCTAGCTGACTCACTCCGCTTGAAATCAAAACACCATCTGTAAAAGAGGAACCGCCTCCGTCGAAAATACTGAAAGTTGCCTGGAAAGATTTAACCATTTCTTCAAATTTTGCTTCATCAATATTAGACATTGAGAATAACATAACGAAAAAGCAAAGAAGCAAATTCATCAAATCACTGAATGTACTCATCCATGCCGGTGAACCAGCAGGTGCTTCCTGTTTCTTTCTTCTGGCCAATTTTATTCACCGCCTTCACTATCATTCATGAGTTCTCTGCTTCCCGGAGCCAGGAATGATTTTAATTTCTCCTCAATTACTCGTGGATTTTCTCCTGCCTGGATAGAAAGAAGTCCTTCTATCATAATTGATTTCAGCTGAACTTCCTGTTCATTATTCTGCTTCAGTTTATTTGATGTTGGTGTTGCCAGCCAGTTCGCAATAACAGAACCATAAAACGTGGTTACTAACGCAACTGCCATCTTTGGTCCGATCATTGTCGGGTCGTTCATGAATTGCAGCATGTTAATCAGTCCAATCAGGGTACCAATCATACCCCACGCAGGACCCATGGATGCCCATGTATCCCAGAAACCGCTTACCTTTGCATGTCGTTCTTCCATACAGTTGAGTTCTGTTTCCATAATTCCTTTTACCAAATCAGGATCTGTACCATCTACAATCAGAAGAATACCTTTTTTCATAAAAACATCATCTATATCCTGTGCGGCCTCTTCAAGTGCAAGCAGACCTTCCTTTCTTGCTACATTCGACAAATCAATAATCTGCTTAATCGAACCTTCAATATTAAGTACCGGTGCCTTAAAAATCAGTCTGATAGACTTGAAACCATTCATAAAATCTTTAATGGAATTTGAGGTAAGGGTACTTGCAAGCGAACCACCAATTGTAATAATAATGGACGCACCATCAATGAAGTTATTAATCATCCCAAAGTCAATCGTATCACCAAATACAATACCAAATATCAAAAGTATAAAACCTGCTGCAATACCTATGATTGAAGCTAAATCCATTTTCCTTCCACCTTCTTTTTTTTTTAACTTAATACTTTATCGTAGATAGCACTATTCTACCACACTTTACCTTTTTTACCAACAAAAAATTTCAATATTTTCAATTTTTTTATTTTTGCAAAGGATTTTTCAATTTTCCAACATCAGTTGTGCATTAAAACCATAAAACGGACTTATGCATACAAGCAACAAAGCCTTATATACATAAGTCCTTTCCTCTTTTATCCTAATTCGTAACTCTTTTATTATCTCTTCAGGCTTAATAATTCTTCTATCATGGAATCAGAAGTAGTAATAATTCTTGAATTTGCCTGAAATCCTCTCTGTGTTACAATCATGTCTGTAAACTCAGTTGCAAGATCTACGTTTGACATTTCTACCGCACCGCCTGTCATGCTTTCGCCTGCAGCATCGATGGTCTGGTAATTAATTGTTCCGGAGTTTAATGTCTGTGCAAAAAGGTTATTTCCTGCTTTTTCAAGTCCTGACGGATTGGAAAACTGTGCTGTAACAAGCTGTCCGATGGTAACAACGTCACCATTTGTATAAGAAGCAACGATACTTCCGTCATCCGAAATACCAAAGGACGTCATATTACCAACCGCTTTTCCTGCTCCCAGATTATCAATTCCAGCATTTGCCGAAACAGAAGTGGAGCTTCCGTAACTGGTCATGGAGGAAAAATCAACCGTAATATCACTGGCAAAAGAAGGAAGATTTGCAGAACCATCCGTAATATTCAGGGTAAACTGTGCCGGATCATTTGTGATTGTTCCCTTCGTTCCATCAAATGTCAGGGTAACAGAACCGTCTGCATTGACACCATCTCCGCTGAACACGGCAGACATTCCGGCTTCTACGGTAGTTCCGTTATAAATGGTAGATGGTTTTAATGTATATTCTGTGGAACTTACTTTCTCGATATCGAACTGTACACCGTATTTATTTCCAAGACTGTCAAAAGCATATAATTTTGTACTGATAATACCGGAACCCTTTGTATCAAATGCATCGTCCTGTGCATTGATATTTCCGGAAAGTGTTGCAGATGTTGTCTGTGCCGGTTCTGTTGTCATATATTCCGCACCATAAATGGAAACCGGTCTTAATTTATCCTTCTGTAAGGTATAATCACCGGTATCCGGATCTTTTGCAGCGGTATATCCCATAACATAATTTCCGCCACCGGTTACCAGATTTCCGTTACCATCCGTTGTAAAATTACCAGCTTTACTGTAATATTCTCCGCCGTCATCACCCTGGATAATGAAAAAACTGCTTCCGTTTATCATAACATCCAGAGCATTTCCTGTTGACTGTGCACCACCACGATCCGTAATGTTTGTGGATATCTGGGCTACCGTTGTTCCCAGACCTACCTGTCTTGCATTTGAACCACCCTTTGTTCCCTCTTCATTTGGTCCGCTTGCAATCTGGGATGTCTGATAAAACAAATCACTGAAAGATACTTTCTGTGATTTAAATCCGATGGTATTTACATTCGCAATATTATTACCAATTACATCCATTTTTGTCTGATGCACCTTCAGTCCGGCCACACCAGAATACATTGATCTCATCATAATTAAATGACCTCCTTAATACTATGTCCGTCTTGTTTTCCTCTGTCATTCAGAAAACCTAAGCTCCCTTAAAGGTCCAGCTAAATAATAACGGCTCCGTCAATATTTGTGTAAACATTCTCTTCATTCTCCGACTGATCCATCGCAGTGATCACTGTCCTGTTTTTTATGTTTACAATAAAAGATAAATTGTCCATAATAACAAGGGATTCTCTGATTCCCTTTTCATCTGCTTTTTTTGTTCCCTGCTCCAACCGGTCCAGCTGTTCTTTTGTAAGGCTGATATTTCGATCTGCCATTCTGGCATCTGCATGTCTGGAAAATTTAAGCGGTTTGTTTTCAGTGCCTGCTGCTTCCGACTTCTGCTTTAAGATTTCCTGGAAAGATGCTGCCGTCTCGCTGTTCTTTCTGGAAATACCTGGCTGATTCTGAAAGTAAGTTTCCTGCACCTGCCGGATGGAAGAAAAATGATTATTATTTATATTCATAACTTTTCTCCACCTTATCTGATTTTTTATTCTGCTGTATCTTCCTTTGTATCGGTATCTGTTGTTTTATCAGACTCGTCTTTCTTATTATCGGTATCTGTTGTTTTATCAGATTCGTCTTTCTTCTTTAACTCTTCTAGATATTTGTCATCCACAACCATATCAAAGTCATCATAATCATAAAGTTGCCCATTAATTGCAAGCTTGGCTTTTCCATCCACAATCTGTACATACTGTACTTTTCCACCAACCGTTGTTGTATTGGCATTTTCTGTGGATTTTCCAACTTCTATAATGACATTCTTGCCTACCAAAGAAAGTGCCTGTGAATTACTTAATGCACTTGACACATTCTGCATTTCTTCCAGTGCTGAGAACTGTGCTAACTGGCTGACCATCGCTGTATTATCCATTGGCTCTAACGGATCCTGATACTGCAGCTGTGTTGTCAGCAACTGCAGGAATGCATCTTTTCCTAACTCTGCACCACTGGATTTTTTCTTTGTCTGATCCGTTTCCGTATAGGTTGACTGAACCTGTCCGTTTACAATCTGTCCTGAAACCATATATCCTCCTGTTCTGTTTATGCGGTATAACTAACCGTATTTCCCAATGTTTCCTGAAGGCTGTTATCTTCTGGAAGTTCCGAATCATCTTCCCCGGTCAGTCCCGTCAGGATGTTTTTCTTTGCCTGCCGTCCATGTCTGTGTTCCTGATCCGAATTTTCCGTATTCGACTGCTGGTTCTGTTCAAAAGCATTGGTTGATACCATAACTTCTACGGACTGAACCTTGATTCCCTGTGAATCAAAGCTTTCCTTTAAAGTTGCAAGCTGTGACTCCAGTGCAGCCTTTGCCACTTCATTCTCGGCCGCAATCTGTGCCGTCAGGACTCCGTTCTTCGAAACCACCTGAATGGATACTTTTCCCAGATGTTCCGGATATAACTGCATCTGCAGACTTGTAACATCATTTTTCATGGTCAGCTTTACCTGGTTTACCACCTGCTTTGTAATATTTTCCGCAGTTTCCACATCCGCCCGGTCTGCCACAAGCTCCTCAATTCTCTCCGTCAGTCCTCTCAGATTAGACATACCGGTCTGTACATTTTTATTTCCCAAATCTGTGATATCATTCTGCGAATCCTGCCGATCTGATTTCCGGCTATCCGCATTACTGCTCATATCATCAGTCGACGCAATCTGCTGAACCTCCTGTACATTGACATTATCCACTTCCACAGTTCCTGCTATGTCTGCCGTCTGGATCTGCTGCTGTGCAAAATCCTTTGCCTGGCTGTTAATCTCCTTAAAAGTTTCCATCAGTCCCGGACTGGTCAGGATTTCTGCTGTGCCGCTCAGATCTTTTACATCGGTCATAAGCTTCAGTACATTCTGTGGATCCTGCAAATCTGTAACCTGAAGATTCAGGTTCTGCATGGACTGCATCAAATCATCCACGGATACTTCCAACTGCTGTGCAATATCCTGAAGAAAATCAGAAACCGCTGTTTCATCCACATCCACTGCTGTATTCTGCTGCTGTGTGCCTGCAAGCACTGCCGCAATTTCCAGATTTATTTCTTCTTTTTCACTGTTTTTGTCCACTGCCGCAATTTCCGGATTTGTTTCTTCTTTACTGTTTTTGTCCACTGCTGCAGTTTCTGTTTTTGTGCTTCTGACATCTGATGACTTCGCATCCCTGTCTGTCATTTCTGACTTCACAGCATTCTTGGCTGTACTGCTGTCTTTTGCTGCTTCCTGATTCCTGGAAACATTCTGTGACTGATTATCCGTACCGGCATAAGAACCTGCCGCCTGGCGGATGGACTGTGAAAAATCTGTGTTTGTTGATATTTTCTGTGTTTTTCCTGCCGCCGTTACCGGATTCTGATAAGCCTGTGTTTTAATATTTCCGGTTACCATTTGTACACCTCCTTTGTTTATAATTGTATTTTATAGTATCATCTGAAACCAGATGGTGCTACCATTATGGTGCAAGTAATGCCGTAATCTTTGCACAGTATACGGCATCCAGATCACTCAGGGCATTCAGTATCTTTGCTCTCGAATCTGCCTCCATATTTTTCAGGATTCCCACAATAATATCCATATTACCTGTCATCTCATACAGTGCTGCAGCAGCTTTTGCCGGTTTCATATTGGTATATGCCTCTGCCAGATCTTTATACTGTTCATCATACAGATACTGCTGTGCAACCTGCTTATATAATTCGGCCGCATAATCCGGCTCGATTTCTTCGTAATAACGCTTGTAATTCTCGTAGTCAATGGCGGAAGCACCGAACACGACTTCATTATAATACTGCTGCTTTTCCTGCTCAAATGCCGCCTGGTTATCTTCGAATGTTTTCAGGCGGTCAACTTCTGCCTGTAAATCTGCGATCTGTGTCGCAGAATCATCGCCTGCCTTCTTATATTTATCAATCTGTTTTTCCAGATCCTTAATATAATCTATAGCTTCTGCAAGGTTCTTATATGGATATTCATCCGTACTTACTTCCGTATCGTTCGCATCCGGAAGAATTTTATTGATAATCGGTACATCCTTAAAGATCGGTCTCATAACAGAACTTCCGAATCCGCCCACATCAAACTTAATCAATGCCGCAAATATTACAAGCCATACAAGGATAATTAATATTCCTATCAGAATTGACACAAGTTTATTTCCTTTTTTTTCTTCTACTCCAACATCATCTGTCGTATTATTATTCCGCTTATTTCTTCTCGGCATTTTCTATTCCTTTCCATTACCATTGTACTGATAGCTGGTAAGCTCGTCTGTTTCCTTCTTTTCTTCTTCTTTGAGTTCCTGTTTGAATTCTTCAAAAGCCTTATCTCGTAAAATTTCCTGTGTCTTTCTTTCGATCATCACATCATTCAGCTTTTTTCTGGCAATTTCCACATTTCTTTCTGCAAGCCGTATCTGCTTCTTCTGGTCTTCCGCCTGCATCTTTTTTATTTCGATTGCTTCGGAACACCTGCGCATCTCAAGTATTACCAGTCGTCCTTCGGAACACCGTTTCAGACGGTTCTCATACAGCTGTCGTTCTTTCTTTATCTGTGACAGTTTTTTTTCTTCTTCCCGCAGCTTTGCATTTGCAGTGGAAAAAGCTATCTTTGCCTGTTCTTCCAGTTTTAATTTCAAATTCAGGATATTCTGCATCCTGTATACAAATTTTGCCATTTCTGCCTTTACAGATGCAATTCAGCTTCTATCTGTTTTTTTATTGGAAAATTTCCTGAAGTAATTGCATTTCTTCCTCAAAATCATATTTTTCATCAACACCCTGCGTCAGGAAGTCGTTTACTTTGTCTATTTTTGATATTGCAAAATCAATATTTTTATTGGAACCTGCCTTATATGCACCAATATTGATCAAGTCTTCCGCTTCATTATAAGTTGCCATAACCGTCTTTAATTTTCCTGCCAGCTGTTTATGTTCCTTTGTTGCAATCTGACTCATAACTCTGGAAATGCTCTGAAGAATATCGATGGCAGGATAATGATTTTTATGTCCCAGTTTTCTCGACAGCATGATATGCCCATCCAGAATACTTCGTGCCGTATCTGTAATCGGTTCGTTAAAATCATCACCGTCTACCAGAACGGTATACAACCCGGTAATTGAACCCTGTCCTGCCGTTCCGGCACGTTCCAGCAGTTTCGGCATCTCGCTGTATACACTCGGCGGATATCCACGCGTTACCGGCGGCTCACCGGAAGCAAGTCCAATCTCTCTCTGTGCCATGGAAAATCGTGTCAGACTGTCCATCATAAGAAGCACATCTTTTCCCTGATCTCTGAAATATTCGGCAATGGCTGTCGCCGTTTTTGCCGCTTTATTTCGGATCAATGCCGGTTTATCCGAAGTTGCGACAACTACCACACTTCGTTTCATGCCTTCCTCACCCATATCTCTCTCTATGAATTCCCGCACTTCTCTTCCACGTTCCCCAATCAGGGCAATTACATTGATATCTGCTTTTGTATTTCTTGCAAACATACCAAGCAATGTACTTTTACCAACACCACTGCCGGCAAAAATACCAATACGCTGACCTTTTCCTACCGTAATCAGTCCGTCTACCGCCTTGACACCTAACGGCAGTACCTCATGAATAATCTCTCTGGTCATCGGATCCGGTGCCGGTGCTTCTACAGAATATGCCTCACCATGTTCAATTTCAGAACCGTCAATCGGCCGTCCCAGACCATCCACTACTTTTCCGAGTATTTCCGGACCAACTTTTACCCTCAGGACATCACCGGTATTTTCCACCAGTGACCCTGGTCCGATTCCATCCACAGATTCAAACGGCATAAGCAATACCCGGTTATCTTTAAATCCGACAACTTCTGCCATTACTTCCTGCCCTCCGGATTTATCCGATGTGATTCTGCACAAATCATTCAGCCTTGCATCCGGCCCTATGGACTCAATCGTCAGTCCAACGATTTTAGAAACTTTTCCAAGCTTTCTATAATATTTTTTTTCTTTCAAAGCAAGATATTTTTCAACATCCATATTTATCATATCTGTCTCCACTGTTATGACTGCCGTTTTCCGGAACAGGAGAGGATCTTAATATCCTCCATCAGCTTATCAATCTGCCCATCAAGGCTGCAGTCAAAAACTCCCATATCAGTATCTATCATGCATTGTCCTTTTGTCATCAGTGAGTCTTCCACAATCTCAATATTTACATCACTTACCGCTGTAACAATCTTATCCTTATTTTCTTTCAGAAATACTGCATCATCATGACATACACGGATCAGATAATTTTTACTGATATCAATATCTTCAAACGCACTGTTAACAACGGCCAAAATCAAATCTTTTTTATCTTCCATCAGCAGATGTGTCATATGCGAAAATACATCAAGAATAGTTTCTACCAGAACCGGTTCCATTTCTTCTTTCTGTTTCTGCACTTCCTGCTCCATCTCCTGCTGTTTCTGGTTCAGTTCCTGAAGCCGCCTGTTTAATTCTTCCTGGCATTGCTGCTGTGCTTCCTGATATCCCTTATCAAATCCTTCTTTCGAAGAAGACTGTATAATCCACATACGTTCCTTATCGGCATTCTGTTTTACGGCTTTCGCATTATCTTCCGCAACACTGAGAATACGTTCCGCTTCCGCCCTCGCACTCTCAATAATCTCCTCTGCCGTTTCCTGTGCCGCCGCACTTTCCTCCTCCGGATTGGGAAGTTCTGCTACTTCAGCATTCAGTCCGGGAACAAATCCGTCCGTTTCTGCCTGGTGTTCCGGATGTTCCAGTTCTTCCTTTATTTTTTCGATTTTCTTTGAAATCATTTCATTATTATCAATAACTCTGGGTTCTTCATTCCCGCCAAAATTTATAAAACGATATATATTAGACAACTAACTCATCACCTCCACCACGCGAGATAATGATTTCACCACTGTCCTCAAGCTTTCTGATTACACCAACTATCTTCTGCTGTGCTTCTTCTACATCCTTCATTCGTACAGGGCCCATGTATTCCATATCCTCGTGGATCATCTCTGCCAATCTCTTGGACAGGTTATTAAAGATAACTCCCTGTACTTCTTCATTTGTACCCTTCAGGGCAACACTCAGATCATTATTATCAACATCTCTGAGTACCCTCTGGATGGTCTTGTCATCAAGCGACAAGATATCTTCGAATACAAACATCTTTCTTCTGATCTCGTCCGCAAGTTCTGGCTCTTCGATCTCCAGACTTTCCATGATATGTTTTTCTGTTCCTCTGTCCACTGTATTCAGGATATCTACGATGGCATCCACACCACCAACGATTGTGTAATCCTGGGTAACCAGGGATGATAACTTTCTTTCCAATATATTCTCCACTTCCTTAATAACATCCGGCGAAGTACGATCCATTTTTGCAATACGTTTTGCAACATCTGCCTGTTTTTCCGGAGGCAGTGCCGAAACAACCATGGATGCCTGTGCGGATGGCAAATAGGATAAAATAAGTGCGATTGTCTGTGGATGCTCGTCCTGAATAAAGTTCAGCAATTGTGCCGGATCCGTCTTCCGTACAAACTCGAACGGACGAACCTGCAGGGAAGAAGTAAGTCTCTTGATAACCTGCTCTGCCTGTTCTGTTCCCAAAGCTTTCTCCAACAGTTCCTTTGCATAACCAATACCACCTTCTGCAATATACTGCTGTGCCAGACACACCTGATAAAACTCATTCAGAACATCCTCTTTCATCTGTGGCGATACACTTCTGGTATTCGCAATTTCCAGAGTAAGCTGTTCTATCTCTTCTTCTTTCAGATGCTTAAATACTTGCGCTGACTTTTCCGGACCTAAAGCGATTAACAGAATCGCAGCTTTGCTTGTTCCGGAAATTTCACTCGTGTTTTCCTGTGTTGCTGTTCTCGGCATGATTATGACCTCCTATTATTATTCCCAATCGTTATTCAGCCAGTTACGAAGCAGTAATGCGACAGATTCCGGATTCTCATCCACGAATTTCTCAATCGCTTTTCTGACTTCTGATTTCTCGTCATATTCAATATCTTCCACGCTTTCCTTCTCCTTTGTGGCACTAAGGATTTCATCCACAGATAATTCCGGTTCGGTTTCTGTAACTTCTACCGGTCTTAAGCTTCTCCATACTACAAATCCTAACAGCCCCACAATAATAACTGCAAGTATAATCGGAAGTACCGTATTCGTAAAGCTGAATGTGCTTACTTTATCATTAAATACCGGCACATTATATCCGATAACAGAAATATTGGCTGCCGGAATACCGGTACCTGCTGCAATTGCCTGGATAACGCCCGTAAAATCCACATTCATGGCCGTTACCGTGTTATTCTGTGCCTTATACTGTTCCCATGTCGTATTATCCAACTGTCCGTTTTCTTCCAGTGTTGCCTGGTCATATACCTGATATTTATTCACTGCAATGGAAAGCGATGAATTTGCTTTATTTAATGTTCCCTGCTCACCTTCCGTATGGGTAATGGAAGAGCTTGGCGCATATTCATTTTTTGTAATCGTAATACTTGTACTGCTTCCGTCCCCGGTATCTACCTGATAAGTGGTATCGTCATCATTGGAATCCGTACCCGGTACACCGCCGCTGTAACTTCCGCCTTCCTGTTCATACACATAATCATTCTGTTTTACATTGGCATCATTGGAATAAACAGTATCCACCTTATCCACTTTATCAAACGAAATATCAAGGCTCGGTGCTACGGACACCGTACTGTACAGATTGGTTGTGTTTAATAATTTTGTAACATTTGAAATTACTTCATCATTATACAGCTGACGAATCTTTTCTTTTTCCGAAGCATTTACATTAGAACCTGACAGTGCCGCACTGTCATTTCCCTGAAACAGGGTATTTCCATTCGAATCAATAATCGTTACCCTCGCTGTAGAATCACTTCCCACTGCGGTTGCACAGTAACGTGCCATGGCTTCTGCCGCACCGTCCGGAACGGACTTCTTCAGGGTAAGCTGTACACTGACAAATGTTTCCTGATCCTCATCCGTTGCCAGCACACTGTAATTGGTTGCCGGAATGGAAAATGTTACATTCGCACTCTTTACATAATCAAAAGAAGTAAGTACACCTACCATCTTATCTTCCAGATACTTCTGGTATAATCTGGTCTTATCCTCTGATGTGGTGCTGAATCCGCCATCATTTTTATAGTCATCGATTCCATATCCCTTCGCCGTATATCCGTTCTGCGCGATCAGATAGGTAGCCTTAACCAGGTTTTCTTTCGGAACTTTTATGGTAAGTCCGTTATTCTCCGTTGTATACTGAATATCATTGGAAGTAAGGGTATCTGCAATATCCGCAGCATTCGTCGTATCTGTACACTCTATCAGAGTTTCATATGTAGGTCGTGATAACACCACTGCAAGAATGATAACAGCTACTACCACCACTGCAAAGATACTTACTATCAGTCTTTTTTGTTTTTTATCATATTTATTCCAGAAATCTTTTGCTTTTGTCTGTATATCCTTTAGTTTCTCATTCATATTCTTTCTTCACTCTTTATTTTATTTTAAAGTTCACAACTAAATCTGTATCTGCATAATCTCTTTGTAAGCATCGAGAAATGCATTCTTTATTGCCACTGTATACTGTAGGGACAGATATGCCTTCTGCTGTGCAATGGTAAGTTCATGTGTGCTGTCCGTATTACCCAGTGTAAAATCCATAGCCGCCTGTTCTGCCTGCTGTGATAAACTGTCTGTTTCCTTTATTGTATTCATTGCCGAATCCAGAATCGTCGAAAACGAACTCTTATTGCTGTCCGTCCCGCTTCCCGTAACTGAATTCACTGCATCCGTATAGAAATTAAGACCAATTCCGCTTAATCCTGATGTTACGTCCGTCATTTTATCTCCCATCCGCTATACATGATAGCCTGTTATTATTTACCTATTTCAAGTCCCTTTGATGCCATCGCTTTCGCTGCATTGAATGCCGTCACATCCGCTTCATATGCCCTTGATGCATCAATTAGGTTCGTCATCTCCGTCACTACATTTACATTCGGATATGTAACATATCCATTCTCATCCGCATCCGGATGGGAAGGATCATACACCATATTCATCTCCGTCTCATTATCTTCCAAAATCTTCGTAACCTTAACACCAGTTCCGCTTATTCCGCCTCCGCGTGTTCCCATATTGGACAATAATATATTATTGAATGCATTTGATTTTTTTTCCGAAAACACTACGGTTTTTCTCTTATATGCACCGCCTTCCGACGTCCGTGTGGTATTTACATTGGCAATATTCTGTGAAATGGTATCTGACCTCAACCTCTGGGCACTCATGCCGGATGCACAGATATCAAAAGCTGTAAACAATCCCATATTTTTTCTCCTTTATCCGCTATTTCGCCATAGCTGCTTTCAGCATATTAAATTCATAATTCACAGAATCAAGTAATGCATTATACTTAATCTGTGTTGATGCAAGTTCCACATTTTCCGTATCAATATCCACATTATTTCCATCAAGCCGATAGGATAACTCTGAATAATCGGTATAAGTAGATGCTGTGATATTATCAAGCTCCACACCCGCTACCTTCTGCCTGATAGACTGCGTTCCTCCGCTTGTGAGTTCTTCCAGAAGATAATCTTCAAAATTAACATCTTTCCTCTTGTATCCAGGGGTATCCTTATTCGCAATATTATTGGCAATTACATTGTATCTGGTCCATGATGCATCTGCCGCCTTTTCCAGTACATTCACATAATCGTATGCATGGGAATTAATCATTTCAATACTCCTTCCGTAGTTTGTCTTACTTATTTATATGTATTCTATTTATAGTCTGTCTAATATTATATCCATTTTATAGAAAAATAGCAAGACATATTTCAGCGAATTACAAAAAAAAACCTTTTTCATCCCACAGATCTGAAAAGTCCCCTGAATTTTTCAGGGGACTTGACTTAGCACTGTATCTTTTTTATCTCATCATATACAACATCATTTAAGACTTTGATATAAGTTCCTTTCATGCCGGAAGAACGGGATTCAATAATTCCTGCACTTTCAAATTTTCTAAGTGCATTTACTATCACGGATCTGGTAATTCCCACCCGGTCCGCAATCTTGCTTGCAACCAAAAGTCCTTCACTTCCGTCAAGTTCCTCAAAGATATGAACCATAGCTTCCAGCTCAGAGAATGATAATGTACCGATAGCTGATTTTACAATCTGGACTTTTCTCTCTTCTTCTGCTGTTTCTTCATTAACTGAACGCATCATCTCAAGACCGACTACTGTCGTTCCATATTCGCTCAGTATAATGTCATCAATCTCATACTGTTGGTCACATTTGTAAATAAATAATGTGCCAAGACGTTCTCCTGCGATATCAATCGGTGCAATGATTGCCTGAAATTTCCGGTTACTGTCCTTGTCAAATCCCAGGGTTGAAAGATTTACATTCTCCTTTGTGGACAGAACACTCAGCAGTCTTTCATTCAGCATACGGTCAACCATAGCACCCATGTCTCCGTGAATCAGTTCTGTAAGTTCCTCTACTCCTGCTTTTTTACCGACACCCAGTATCTTGCCTTTCTTACTGATAACCAGAATATTGGAATCCAGTATGTCGCTCAATACATTGCAAATATCATTGAATACGACTTTCTGTGTATTGTTATTATGCAGCAGCTTATTGATTTTTCTTGTTTTGTCTAATAATTGTACGCTCATGCGGCCCTCCTGATGATTTTATTACTTGTCTTATTTTTTACTACTACACCCTAATGATCTCCCACGCCTCATTTATTATGAATATAACATATTTTTTTCTTTTTTTCAAGCAATTAATCCTATTTTTTCTTCAATTTTCAGACAACTTATTTTTCGGCATCTCTGTCCTGCACGTAACCGCAGTTTTCATCTGCACACAGAAGTTTATTTCCTTTTTCAACCATATAACCTCCGCATTTCGGACATTTTACAGAAGACGGTTTCTGCCAGGACATAAAATCACATTCCGGTCCAGCCTCACATCCATAATATCTGCGTCCTTTTTTTGTTTTTCGGATAACTACTTCTTTTCCACATTTCGGGCAGGCTACACCGATCTTTTCAAAATACGGCTTTGTATTGTGACATTCCGGAAATCCAGGGCAGGCAAGGAATTTTCCATGCGGACCATATTTGATTACCATCATTCTGCCACATTCCTCACACTGTACATCGGATTCCTCATCTTTAATCTCGACTTTCTCCAGTTCGCGTTCTGCATTCTTCACCGCTTCATCAAGATCCGGATAAAAATTACGGATAATGGTTTTCCAGTCAACCGTTCCCTCTTCCACTTTATCCAGCAGGGATTCCATATTTGCCGTAAAATTAGAATCCACAATAACCGGAAATGCTGTTTTCATAATATTATTGACTGCTTCTCCGAGTTCCGTCACATAAAGATTCTTTTCTTCTTTGGCAACATACCTTCTCTGGATAATCGTTGTGATGGTCGGTGCATAGGTACTCGGCCGTCCGATTCCCTGTTCTTCAAGTGCCTTTACCAGTGCAGCTTCCGTAAAATGTGCCGGCGGCTGGGTAAAATGCTGCTTCTCTTCAAAATTTTCAAAAGTAAATTCCGTATCTTCCTTTATCTTGTTTACGATTGCATTTCCCTCTGATTTTTCATCCTCCGTGCTGCTGTATACCGACATGAAACCATCAAATGCAAGTTTTGATGCAGAAGAAGTAAACAGATATTTTCCCGCAGATATCTTTAAAGATATCGTTGCATACTGTGCACTGCTCATTCTGCTGGCAGTAAATCTTCTCCAGATCAGCTGGTACAGACGGAACTGATCCCTGCTGAGCTGATCCTTTATAATGGCTGGATGCAATGTGATATCCGTTGGACGTATGGCCTCATGTGCATCCTGTATCTTTCCCTTCTTCTTTGTTGTTTTATCTTTTTTTGCAAGATATTCTTTTCCGAAATTTTCTTCAATATACTCTTTTGCAGACTGTTCTGCCTCATCAGATACTCTGGTGGAATCAGTACGCAGGTAGGTAATCACACCGACCGTTCCATGCCCTTTGATATCCACACCTTCATAGAGCTGCTGTGCGATACGCATCGTTTTCTGTGTGGAAAAGTTTAATACCTTTGATGCTTCCTGCTGCAGGGTACTGGTCGTAAATGGCAGCGGGGCTTTCTTTTCCCTGCTGCTGTTTTTTATATCTTTTACCCGGTAATCCGCATCTTTTAATTCTGTCATTACCTGATCGAGTTCTTTTTTTCCGGAAATGTTCCTTTTGCCCTCTTCCGTACCATAGAATTTGGCTTCGAGCAGTTTTTTTTCACCTTTTACTTTGAGCATGACATCCAGTGTCCAGTATTCTTCCGGAATAAAGGCATTGATCTGTTCCTCCCTGTCACAGATCATGCGCAGTGCAACGGACTGTACCCTTCCGGCACTCAGTCCTCTCTTTACTTTCTGCCACAGTACCGGACTTATGGAATAACCCACCATACGATCCAGCACTCTTCTTGCCTGCTGGGCATCTACAAGATTCATATCTATCTCCCGCGGATTTTTTAACGAATCTTTTACTGCATTTTTCGTAATCTCATTAAATGTAATTCTCTTCATTTTGCTCTCATCCAGCTTCAGTGCCGTGGATAAGTGCCATGATATCGCTTCCCCCTCGCGATCCGGGTCAGTTGCAAGATAGACTTTATCCGCCTTCTTTACCAGTTTGCGTAATTCAGCAAGTTTCTCACCCTTTCCACGAATCGTAATATACTTCGGCTCATAATCATGTTCCATGTCGATTCCCATCGTACTCTTCGGCAGATCTCTCACATGTCCGTTCGATGCTGCCACTTCATAATTTTTGCCCAGAAATTTCTTTATTGTCTTTACTTTCGCCGGTGATTCCACGATCACTAAATACTTGGCCATAATAACCTCCACTTTAATACTTATACCCGGATTCAGGGGGTATCTATTCTTTTCTGATATAATAATTTTTAACCGGTTCTTCCGCTAATCCATGCATCAGAAGCCAGAGCAATCCTTCATAAACAGCCCCCCGATTCATACCTGTTTTCTGCATAATTTCATCCGGGGTCTGTGGTTGCAAATCGAGAACACTATACAACACTTCATTTTGTTTTTCAAGAAAAATTTTTGTTTTTTCATTTTTTTTCATATTTATACCCATGCTAAACAGAATATCCAACGTGCTGGTTGCCGGAAATGCCCCCTCCTGAATCAGTCGGTTACACCCACCGCTTAATACATCATTTATCCTGCCCGGTACGGCACAGACATCCACCCCCTGTTCAAGTGCATGCTTCACCGTAATCAGCGAACCGCTTTTCTGTCTTGCTTCCGTAATCACAACGCAGTCTGCCATCCCGCTAATCAGCCGGTTCCGCTCTGGGAACTGCCAGGCATTCGGTCTTGTTCCCGGCGGATACTCCGACAGCACTGCACCCTGCTCTATAATTCTGTCATACAGATATTTATTTTCCGGCGGATAACAGATATCCACCCCGCATCCTAAAATGGCATATGTCCTTCCTCCGGCATCCACCGTGCCCTGATGTGCCGCCGAATCCACGCCCCTTGCCATCCCACTGACAGTCGCAATTCCATATTCTGCCAGCTCTCCGGCAAATTTTCCCGCCGCATATCTTCCATATGCACTGCATACCCTTGCCCCGATAACCGCTACCCTTTTTTCTGTTCCATCACTATGTATACAGCCTTTTATAAAAAGTGCATAGGGCCGGTCCGGAATATCTAACAGCTTTTTAGGGAACTCCTCTGACCTGTCCGTAAGGAAACGAATCCCTTTCTGCTCCAGTTTACACCATTCAGCTGCCGGATCAAAGTTTTCCCTGCTCTCACACAACTCCCCGGCATCCTCTTCCTTCAAAATCCCGCTCTGCACAAGCTGTTCATACGATGCCTCCCAGACCCGTCCCGGACTTCCAAACTTCCTCATCAGCAGGGCAATCTTCCTATGCCACATATTCTTTCCCATAACAAGCCACAGCATCGCATCCTCATATGTCATAATCTTTCCTCACTTTCCTTTTAATCCGTCATTCTGTATCCGAGTGCTTCAGCTATATGACATTCCCGGATATCCTCACAGCCCTCCAGATCCGCTATGGTCCGTGCCACCCGTATGGTTTTGTAATATGCCCTTGCACTCATTCCCAGCTGTTTAAATGCCTGACCCAGAAGACTTTTCTCTTTTTCTCCCAGAAAACAGTATTTCTGTATCTGATCCTGCGACAGCCCGGAATTAAACCGTACCTGCTGCCCTCTATATCTTTCCTTCTGGATGGCTGCCGCCGCTTCAACTCTTTTTGCTGCCGCCGCTTCAACTCTTTTTCTGACCGTTTCCGAAGATTCTGACTTCTTTCCTTTTTGCAAATCTTCAATACTGACTTCCGGAACTGCCACACAGATATCCATCCGGTCCGTCAGCGGTCCGCGGAATTTTCCCTGATACTTCTTTACGTCATATCCGCTACAGGAACAGCGGTTTCTGTCCGGATAATAGCCGCATTTGCAGGGATTCGTTGCCGCCACAAGCATCACATCCGCAGGAAAGACACAGATGCCATACACCCTTGAGATTACCACACGATGTTCCTCTAACGGCTGTCTCAGTGCATCGATCGTATCACGCTTAAATTCGGCAAACTCATCCAGAAATAATACACCACCATGTGCGAGGGTAAGTTCGCCCGGCCTAACCTTCTTTCCGCCCCCAACCAGTGCCTTCTGCGTAATGGTATGGTGGGGTGCACGAAACGGTCTTACCCGCATCAGTGCGTTTCCATCCAGAATTCCGGCAATACTGTGAATCTTCGTAATCTCGATACATTCTTCCAGTCCGGGTTTCGGCAGAATCCCCGGTATGGCAGATGCGATCATGGACTTTCCCGCTCCCGGAGGACCGATTAAAAGCATATTGTGCATTCCAGCGGCAGCAATCTCCACCGCACGCTTTAAATTCTCCTGCCCGGCGATATCCGCAAAATCAGTTTTGTACGTTTTCTCTTCTGTTGTCCTGCCGGCTTCTTCTCCACGGTCACACACATTCCCTTCTCCCCTTAACGCAAGCATCATTCCGGCGATATCCGCAACCCCTGTAATCGTTACATCTTCTACAATCTCTGCTTCCCGTACATCTTCCATGGGCAGGATAAAATGAGAGAGTCCCTTCTTCTTTCCTTCCAATACCATCGGCAGCACCCCGCAGATATGGTTGACTCTGCCGTCCAGGCTTAACTCGCCCGCAATCAGGGTCTTTTCCATATCTAACACTGGAACAACCTGATTCGCTGCAATTAATATTCCGGCTGCAATGGACAAATCAAATGCCCCGCCTTCTTTTCTTAACCCCGCTGGAAACAGATTTACGGTAATTCTTCTGGGTGGGAGAATCACTCCACTGTTGCGGATCGCCGTTTTCACCCTCTCTCTCGATTCCTTTACCTCCGAACTTAACAATCCTACCATATCAAATGCCGGCAGTCCATTGCTGATATCCGTTTCCACATATACAAGTTCCGCACAGACACCCAGTATGGCTGCACATATTACTCTGCTGAACATCTTTTTCCTTCCTTTCTTTTGCATATCAGTATCAAAAAAAGCCGGAAAGACACACACAGTTCTATTTGCGTGTGCCTTTCCGGCTTCAGAGATTCTGTTATTATATTATCATATTTTTAAATATATTGCAATATTGTTTCTTGATTATTTTTGAAATTTTACTTTCAATTTTTCATATTCCTTATTAATGTATAATACAGTTGTTTCGTCCCCGTTTTCATTATCCGGATGATAGACCTTCATCAAATCACGGTAACGCTTTTTCAGAGCACTCAGACTTGATACTCCGCAGAAGAATGTTCCGGAACGAATCGCCGCTTCTCCCTGCGAAGCCTGTCTCATTTTCTTCAGTTCATCCTTTTCCCTCTGGATATATGCCTTTTCCTTCGCCAGCCTGTCCCGATCCTTTGCCATGCGCACCAGTTCCCGTTCCACGACTGCCCACTGCTTTTCAAACAGATCTTTTTCCCTTGCAATTTTCTTTTCCTGAAATTCCTGTTCTCTTGCCGAACGCTTTTTCTCACGTTCAAACTCATCTTTTAATTTCTGCAGTGCTTCGTATTCATCCTCTAACTGCTGTTTCTGCTGGTTCAGTCTTACATTCTCAAGAAACAGCCAGTGCTTTAACTCATCCACCGGGTCATCTTCAAAATCATATACATAATTTACCTGACTCTTCATTCCCTGCTACACCTTTCAAAAGCTATAATACCTCACGAATCCACCGGATGCAGTGTTCTACCCAGGAAGAAACATATGCTGCATAAGGATTCAGATTTTCCTTTACGTCTACGGTTGTCTCATCACAAATTGCAAGACCATGCGGTCCATGCGGATAAATATGCATTTCAAAAAGAACTCCCGCTTTCCGGAGTGCATCTGCCATCTTCAAGGTATTTTCCACCGGTACAAGGTCATCTTCAAAGGTATGCCACAGAAAAGCTTTCGGTGTATCGTGATTTACCAGCTTTTCAACCGAAACCTTCGCTCTTTCTTTTTCATCCTGATATCGGTCTTCTCCGAGAAGAAATTTTATGCTGTCCTCATGCGTATATGCACCGGAAGTTATCACCGGATATCCCAGTATCATGCCATCCGGTCTGTCCTCACCGGACGGAATCTGAAGTGTTTCACGCACAAGGGGACTGTTCCACAATGTACCGACTGTTCCCGCCAGATGTCCACCGGCAGAATAACCCATCACGGCAATCTTACTGCTATCAATGTGCCACTGTTCTGCGTTCCGGCGCACCATCGCAATCGCTGCACACACCTGCAGAAGCTGCGTCGGAAAATGACCGCCCTCCGGTCCGCAACTGTATTCTACTTTTACCACAGCTATGCCGGCTCCCAGAAAACGCAGTACGGTCGGCTCGTCCTCTCTCTGTGAGCGGAATACATACGCACCGCCCGGACACAGTACGACGCATGGAAAAACCTTATTCACACCGATCTCCTCATATACTTCCGGAAGAAACACATGTGCCACCGCCGTCCTGTCTGTTTTGGGAAGATTTACAAATATTTCTTCCAGATTAATTTTTTCGTATACCATGAACTGCCTCCTCATCACTTTATTAGCCTATTCTACTTTATCCGCGTATTTTTTTCAATCCCCAATCTCTATTGTTTCTCCAAAATGTACAGAATAAACAAGCTGGTTCTTTACTTTTTTCCCGGAAATACGCTCCAGGGCATAGCTATAATAATTCATCTGCCCCTGGTATCGCTTCTTAAGTTCCTGCATATCGTCCACAAAATCTGTCTTATAATCGACCAGGCACATCTGTCCGTCCTCTTCAAAATACGCATCCATAATTCCCTGCACCAGTACGGTTTCACTGCCTTCATACCCATCCTCCACAAGGGATGCCGGGACACCCATAACAAACTGTTGTTCTCTTTTCAGTGTGCCGTTCTGCCATGCCGCTTTCATCCGTATTCCGACATCCGACCGCAGAAATTGCAAAATATCTTTATTCCTTACAAATTTCCGCTCTTTTTCCTGTAAAAGTCCCTGTCCGGCAAGTTCATCCAGATATGCATTGATTTTTCCGTAATCACTCAGATCCCGTCCATAGTCAAGAATCTGGAATACCCTGTGGTATGCATTTCCCCGGATAATGCCGGCAGATTCTTCTTCCGTTCCTTCCCCGAGGAATGCCGGCACGATTTCCGGCTGTTCGATTTCCATTTCCGGTTCTGTCAGTTCCTCCGGCTCTTGGGCATATTCATTCATAATTTTCTGTTTTACATCGGCAATGCTTACTTTTGCTTTCATTAACACATCCATGGAATATGGATACTGCCATGCCAGGCTTTGCTCTATCTCTTCCCTTGCTTCTTTATCATAAATATGATCGCTGTTCCAATGCTCCAGCACTTCTTTTCCCTGCTCCTTCTCATATGCTTCCCTGATCAGGGTTTCCGCCAGCTCCTGCGCGGTCTTTACCGTAATGATATATCCCTGCTTCGGCTGCCCTTTATGATTTTCTCCCTCTGTAAGTGACATTAACAGCAGATCCAGATAACTTCCCGCAGCCATAATCTGGTTATACTGAAATGGTCTGTTCTGCGCATATGCCGCAAGTCTTTCATATTTTGCCCATTTCTTTTCCATCTTTCCGCTTCCTGCAAGAATCAGCTTCTCTTTTGCCCTTGTCATTGCAACATACAGAACACGAAGCTCTTCCGCCATATTTTCCATCACAATCTGCCCGGCTATGGCACGCTTCACCAGGGTGCTGCTCTTACGGTTTTTCTCCGTATCATACCGGTCCATGCCGATTCCAAAGGTCTGGTGGAGTACCACTTTTCTGGACGCATCTTCCTGATTGAATCTTTTTCCCAATGCCCCTGCAAGCACAACTGGATATTCGAGTCCCTTACTTTTATGAATACTCATAATGGTTACGGCATCTTCCTCTCCAGCACCGCTCATCGTTTCCTGCTGCACTTCGTATTCCTGATTTTTTTCAATATAGCGGATAAAATTAAACAGTCCGCTGTAGCTTCCCTGCTGGTAAATGGATGCCCGTTCCTTTAACATGGACAGATTTGCAAGGCGCATCGTTCCATCCGGAAATGCCGCGATAAAATATTCAAATCCGGTATCTTCCAGTATCTCATTGATGAGATCGTAAATGGTGCGGTATGTCTTTTCCCTGCGGTATTTTTCCAGCAGAGTCCTAAACTGCTCCGTCACTTCTCCTGCTGCCATGACATTTTCATACATGGAATCCTGACCGCCTGCCAGCTTAATCTGTGCAATTTCTTCCTCACTCATATGGAACATATTCTTTAATACTGCTGTAAGCGGAATGTCCTGCCTCGGATTATCTATCACCGAAAGGAATTCCAGTACCATTTTTACCTCAAAGGCATCAAAACAGCCTTTTCTTACCGGGCAGCGCACCGGGATTCCCTTTGACTTTAATACTCTCTCGTAAACATCCTTATAACTTCCCATACTTCTGAGCAGCACCGCCATATCCGAATATCTGACCTGCCGCATTTTTCCATCCGCCTTATCACGCACCCGGAATCCGCTGTCATACAGTTCTTTTAACCGGAGTGCCGCCATTTCAGCCTCTAATTCTTTTGCCTCCACATCATTTTCCAGATTTTCCTCCCCTTCCATAACGGATGTGTCCGCAATCAGCAGTTCCACCGCCGGATCTTCCCCCTCATAATCCGCACCCGGATAGAGGGCATTTTCCTCATCATAGACAATTCCGCCCAGTTCCCGGATCATGATTTTCTCAAACACCCGGTTTGTCACATTTAAAACAGCCGCCCGGCTTCTGAAATTCTTCGATAATATAATCTTGCGATCCGGACCGTCCCCCGTCCGTTCAAAGCGGTTGTATTTTTCCAGAAATATCTCCGGTTTTGCCATACGGAATTTATAAATACTCTGTTTCACATCGCCTACCATGAACAGGTTATGGGCTGATTTTCCTTTTCCGGATATGGAGTTAAGGATCATTTCCTGCACATAATTGCTGTCCTGGTATTCATCTATCATGATTTCTTCAATATCCGCCGCCATCGTAAGGGCTGTCTGTGATGGGCGGACAGTTCCGTCTTCCTGTCTCTGTGTCAGAATCTCCAGGGCAAAATGTTCAATATCACTGAAATCCAACAGATTCTTCTCCCTTTTTGCGGCTGCGTATTCTCTCATGAACGATAAGACCAGTTCTGCCAGAACTTTTACGTTCTTTCCTGCTATTTTCGTATCTTCCATGATTTCTTCCATGGTCTTTGCGTAATACTTTTCCGCCATGCCTTTCAGCAGCTTCTTGTATCCGTCACGGATATCCTTTACCGCCTGCTTCTTTTTTTCGTCCGCTTCCGGCTGCTTCTTTCTGGACAATGCTTCCGGTGCATATCCGGCAAAAAGCTTTCTGCGCTCCTCATAACTGTCCGCCTGAAGCACTGCATCGAGAAATACTTTATCCGATAAAACTGCCGCCTTGTATGCCCACGGTCCGTCCTCTTCTTCCGTAAGTTCCAGACATTCCCTGATCTCACCGGAAACAATGCCTAGCTGTAATTCCAGCTGTTTCTGCAGAATCTGATACCAGTCGCTCTGTGTAATATCGCCCTCCTGCTGATATGCCTTCTGTACCCATTCCTCCGGGTACGGATAACTCATGGCAAATTCATACAGGGTAAAAATCATTTCCTCCACCTGCTCATCACTTCGGTTGGAAGAATAGATATCAATAAATTCCAGAAAATCTTCTTCCCCCTTTTCATAATGTTCTTCCATAATTTTTGCAATAACATCGGCTTTCAGAAGAACGAGTTCGCCCTCTTCCCCGATCTTAAACACCGGATCAATATTCAGTGCAGCAAAATTCTCCCTTACTACATCCATGCAAAAGCTGTCAATCGTGGTAATTCTTGCATTATGCACATAGGAAAGCTGCTTCTGCAGATAGGCATCTTCATTTCCGCTTTCTTCCGCTTTTTTCTGCAATGCCTTTAATATTCTTTCCCTCATCTCTGCCGCCGCCGCCCTTGTAAACGTCACAACCACAAGCCGGTCAATATCCACCGGATGTTCTTTATCCGTTACCAGTGTCAGAATTCTTTCTGTTAGCACTGCCGTCTTTCCGGAACCGGCCGCTGCGGATACCAGAATATTTTTATCCCTTGTTTCTATTACCTCTCTCTGTTCCTCAGTCCAGTTCATGCTTTCCCTCCTGTTCCAGTTCTTTTAACACATCTTCCGGTTTTGATATTTTTACTGTTTTTTTATACTGATTTCCGAATTCCCTCTCATCAAAATTGCACACAGAACGGTAACTGCAATATTCACACGGTGTATTCATTCCCTTCCGGTACGGATTTTTCTCAATCCTCCCCTCCAGAATTTCTTCCGTAAATTCATCCATCATCCGTTCCACACGGTCTATCATTCTCCGGAAATTCGTACTGTTCATGCCGGATGATGACACGGCACTTCCGAGATCTTTTGTTTTTAACGGAACAATCACGGACTCCGCCTTTTCCTCCTCCAGAATATGATCCATCGCAACCGCAGGCTCGATCATATCATTTACCAGTCCCGTCATTTTATATTCTTTCAAGAGAAGTTCCTGCAGCTTCTCATCCTGTATTTCTTCGCTGCATTCGATATATGGTGATTTGATATTAAAATAAAATGTTCCTGCCGGGAGCACTTCTTTTCCCTGCTCCAGCACCTCTTTTATTTTCAGTGTTTCTCCCATGTAGTAAATAAGCTGTAATTGCAATCCGTTAAACACATCGGACAGATCAAATTTCTTGCTGCCCGATTTATAATCTATAATTTTCAGATAGAGTTTTCCGTCCTTCTCATAGGTGTCCACACGGTCAATCCTGCCTTCCTTAAATGCAAATTCAAATTCCTGCGGGGTAAAATCCCCGCGTTTTACATGCTCACACATTGCCCATACCGTCTTTCGGCATACGGATTTGATCTTGCGGATCAGGTATTCATTTCTTTTGGAGCTTTTCAAAATCATATTTTCGTAATTTTCTGTAATTTCTGTGACACATTTATCCACAAGACTATTTCTTTCCACATCCGTAATCGTGCGGTAATCATAATTCTGCCGCAGCATTTCCGCCGAAAACAGTTCCAGGCATTTATGATAAATCGTTCCCATGTCCGCCATATTGATTTCGTATTTTTCCCGTTTTGCAAGCTTCAACCCATAAGTAAGAAAATGGGCATAGGCACAGGCGGCATATTTTTCCAGTCTTGACACACTCTTTATCATGCCCTGTCCCGCCAGCTGTGCCGATGTGTAACTGCTTAATTTTGTCGGATTATTGTCAAAAAACAATCCCTGACGGATATTGGAAATAATATCGCCATACTCCCCATGCTTCTGGAAATACGAATATAATTCTTTCAGAAATCCATCCATATCCCTGATTTCATTCCGGTTCAGATGTTCGGAAAGATATTTCAGGGAAGCGGCATCCGAGGATAAATTCAGATATTCTTCCCGTACCGGAAGGACATTTTCCACGGAATCATACAGACGTGCAATCTCCCCCGTCAGATAGGACGGCCTTAAGGCACTTCCGTCCATGCTGCTGTCGGAATAGGATAATACCAGTCCCTTCTGTGGTTTGGTCAGATTGAGGTACAGATAAAACTTCTGGATAAATATGCTTTCCCTTATAGTCGGGGACAGATCTATCTCCATCTTTTTGAGGTAATTTCTGTCGCTCTGTGATAAAAGGCTGCTCTTCTTTCCGTGTTTTGGAATAATTCCATCATTTACACCAAGCACCAGAAGAATCTTTATACTGCTCAGCCTGGTACGCTCAATATCGCCCACAAGCACCTGGTCCATGCTGAGCGGAATTACCCCGACTTTGATTTCCTCAAAGCCGGCATCCAGAATCTGCCGGTATTCCTTTAACGGCATGACTTCCCCACCCAGAAGACTCACGATCTTGTCGAATAAGTCAATAATGTACTTATAGGTCTGTCCATATTCCCTTCCGAATGACAGCTCCCCTCTTTCCAGAAATTCCTGCTCCATTTCGGAGAGCCGCTGGCTAAGCCGGAATTTCACCAGAAAACGATACAGGCTCTCCGTCATTTCATGAACGGAAAGTCCACCTGTTTTTCCTTTGAAATCATCATAAATTTCCCGGATTGCATCGACGAATTCTTCCCGAATCCGGTTTACCCGCTCCAGATCCTGCTCCGCCATTCTCCGCCTCCCCAGTGTAAATTCTTTGAAATATTTTCCTGCCCCGCGGATTCCGCCTGCCAGGACATAATTTTCCAGAATGTCCACATCGTCCATGTCCAGTACTTCGATTCCACTCTTCAGAAAACGGAACACACTTTCATAAGAGAAATCTGTGTCTATCACTTCCAGAACCGCCCGGATAAAGGTTACTGCCGGATTCAGAATCAGGCTTCTCTTATTATCCATAAAGTAGGGAATATTCCTCGTATTGAGGTTGTCCGCCAGAATCCTTCCATAACTGTCCATGTCGCCACAGATAATTGCAAAATCCCGGTATCTCATTCCCTTTTTCACCTGCCATGCAATGTAATCCGTTATATATTCTACTTCGCTTCTCGGCCCGTCAAATCGAAGAAGCATGACACTTCCGTCATTTTTCACTCTTTTTCCGCCCGGACGGAACATCTGCTCTTCCAGATGAGCAAGCACCGGATTATTCCGGAATCTTCCATTCCTGCCATCCAGAAATATCGATTCCCCGGCAATCTGCTCCAGCCCGGTTTTTCCGAATAATTCGTCATACATTTTTAACAGAGTGTTAATGGTTTCCTTGGACATTTTAAACAATTCCTGCTCCATCACAGGAATCATACCACATGCAATCCCTTTCTGAATGGCCGCATATTCCTCCCGGCCTGCCGTTACCGTAATCGTAATCCCGACGGAATATTCCAGTAAAAGCTTCATCGCCTTATTCTGAACCGGAGTAAATCCGGTAAATCCATCAAAATAAAGCTCGCTTTCCCGGATCACTCCCGATTTTGGTATCACATCACAAAGCCGGTCAAGCAGCTCCTCTTTTGTAATATATTTATCCTCAATGTATCTGCGGAATCCTTCAAAGACAACCTCGATATCCTTTAATTTTTCGCTGATCAGGGCATTTCCCTTTACCTGCTCCCGGATCTCTTTATATTTTTCCATGCCGATGCCGTACATATACAGTTCGGAGATAACCGATTTCATCTCTTCGACAAATCCATGCATATGCACTTTCTCACGGTAGATATTCAGCTGTTCCCTCTCATTTGCAATTACTTTTCTCAAAATCAGGGATTTTCCGGTATCATCGAGCATTTCCGCCTGCAGAATACCGAGTTCTGAAAACACACGGAATGCCAGTCTGTTAAAACTGACTATATCAATGTTTGCAACTGCACCTGACGGATGCATCAGCACGACTTTCTTCTGGGTTTCCATGGTAAACTGTTCCGGCACTACGAGAATGTAATTTTTCTCCGGATGTTCTAAAGATTTTTGTATTAATTTCGTAAATAAATGCTCTGATTTTCCAGAACCAGATGCACCCACTATAAAATGCAGTTTCTTTTCCATCATTGCCTCCTGTTGTCATATATAACTTTATTATAACATAGAATGAAGTATAAAGGTATCCTGATTCGGAGGTAATATGCAATCCACTCCAAAAATTATGGTTCTTCAGTTAAAAGAAGTTCTATATACAGCCATATTTATCATAGTAGCCATCGTGCTTATTTTTCTGCTTATATTCATGTTTCTTCCCGATAAAAACAAAGAAAGTAAAACAGATGAAACCGGTACTTACAACTCCGGATCCTATACAGCATCGATTGTGCTTGGAAGTGTCCCTGTGGAAGTGTGCGTTTCCGTGGATGACAATTACATAAAGAGTATTGACCTGGTAAACCTGGATGAAACCGTCGCCGCCATGTATCCGCTTCTCAAACCCTCCCTGAAAGACATTGAAACCTCCATAATTGCAAACCAGAATCTTTCCGGACTTTCCTTTGATTCAGATAATGAATACACCGCTTCCGTACTGGTTCAGGCCATCGATACCGCACTTTCAAAGGCAAAACAAAGATAAAAGCCGGCTGTTGCCGGCTTTTATCTTTGTTCTATACTTCTTCTTTTGTCTTTTTTCCCCTGACACATGCCGTCTTTTTCCATGCGGCAGACAGGTAACAAAATGAAATCACTGCCAGAATGAAGGAGAAGATAATATATCCCACATCCGGACACTGGGACTTTACAAAATCTTTTGTCATAGCCACGGCGGACAGAATAATAAATATGGCAAGATACAGTACATTTTCAAGCACAGTAATAAATCCTGCCTTCAGAATACTCTCCCTGTTCAGAATCCAGTGCAGCAGGCAGATCACAAGGCTCTGTGCCACGATGAAGATTCCTGCAAAAAACAACACCTGGTAAATCCGTGTAAATCCTGCATTATGTTCTACCATGGTACGGTCAAAATACCGGATCATATTGCAATAATACAGGGATAATGACGCAATTCCCGCATTCATAACAGAGGAACAGCCCAGTACAATGCCAAACTGGACTCTTGCCGGTCTTCCGGAATCTATCTGCGGTACATCCTTTGCCAGATGGCTTCCCCTGTCATAGTAGAATTTGCCATTGCGGCTATACAGGAAATCTGCAATGCAGAAAAGAACCAGCAGGATTCCCATGACCAGATAGACAATCAAAACGGCTCTTCGTTCCGAAGTCCACTCCATCTCCTTATTTCTCAGGACATAGACGGCTGTTATCGTTCCAAGTATACCTATGATAAAATCAATGACTGCGGTAAATCCGGAAAATCCAAATATTCCTTCACCATTTCCCTTTACCGCGATGATTCCTGCAATCACGGTAATGATGGAAAAAACGATACCGACAGTGAAGATAAGATACAGGCAGTTTAACATAACTACCCCAGTTCCTTCTTCCACACCATTTATTTCACTAAAATCAGAAATGTAGATGGCAAGGCAGGACAGGGTAAACATCAGAATTGCCCCCATCATTCCCAGATATCCGGCACATTTCCGGTAATAATTTCTCATTTCTATTCGATTCATCTGAATTTATCTCCTATTTATAACACTGTTATTTTCTATCTCCTGCAATTCTTCCAGCCAGATTGCAGCACAGGCATCACTCGGCATTCTCCAGTCACCGCGTGGGGATACCGTAACACTACCTACCTTTACACCATCCGGAATACAGGAGCGTTTAAACTGCTGTGCAAAAAATCTCCGGTAAAATACCTTCAGCCATTTCATAATGACTTCCTGCTCATAAAGCCCGTCAAATGCAATTCCAGCCAGATAAAAAATCTTAGCCGGAGCAAAATTATTTCTCAGGATATTGTATAAAAAGAAATCATGTAATTCATATGGGCCTACCAGATCTTCTGTTTTCTGTGCGATCGTTCCGCTCTCATCCGGCGGCAGAAGTTCCGGACTTACCGGCGTATTTAAGATATCATACAGGGTATTTTTCAGCTCTTCGCTCTCACTTGTGTCCGCATCATATTGCACAAGATAACGCACCAGTGTCTTTGGCACGGAAGAATTTACCGCATACATCGACATATGATCCCCATTGTAGGTTGCCCAGCCGAGTGCCAGTTCGGACAAATCCCCCGTTCCGATTACCATACCTCCGGTTTTGTTCGCCAAATCCATCAGCAGAAGGGTACGCTGTCTTGCCTGTGCATTTTCGTAAGTAACATCATGGACACTTTCATCCTGCCCGATTTCCTCAAAATGCAGCCGCACCGCTTTGCTGATATTGATTTCCTTCAATTCCGCACCCATCTGGTGAATCAGCTTCCGTGCATTGTCATAGGTTCTGTCCGTTGTTCCAAATCCCGGCATGGTAACGGCAAGGATGCCTTTTCTGTCCAGTCCGAGCAGATCAAATGCCCTTGCAGTAACAAGAAGTGCCAGGGTGGAATCAAGTCCTCCGGAAATACCGATCACTGCACTGCGGCAGTTCGTGTGCTCCAGTCTTTTCTTCAGTCCCATCGCCTGAATCATGAGAATTTCCTCACAGCGTTTCTCACGGTTTGCCGTATCGGAAGGCACAAATGGCATTTTATCCACAAAATGGAGCAGTTTCTCCGGCTGGTTCTCCGACACTGCAGAAAGCTCTACAAAATGGTATGCCTGTCTTGAACCATAGGTATCCTCTTCATTTCCCGGATATGTGGTCATTCTTCTTCGTTCGTTTACCAGTCTTTCCACATCCATATCCGCAAGGACGGACTGGTTGCAGAACCGCTTTGACTCTGCCAGCATATTTCCATTCTCTGCGATCAGGTTATGTCCGGAAAATACCATATCGGTCGTTGATTCTCCATCACCAGCGGAAGCATAGACATATCCGCAGATCAGGGAAGCCGACCGGGACGATACCAGACTTCTGCGATATGCTGCCTTTCCAGTGGTTTCATCGCCTGCTGAAAGGTTTACAAGAATCATCGCCCCTGCAAGTGCATGCCGGATTCCCGGTGATAACGGCACCCACAGATCCTCACAGATTTCCACTGCGAAGCTGATATCTCCACCCATGCAAAAGATCTGATTCATTCCAAACGGCACCTCATATGTTCCAAACGGAATCATTCTTACCTGCTCAAATCCAGGGTGGAAATGTCTTACTTCATAAAATTCGCCGTAATTTGGAAGGTTCTTCTTCGGCACGATTCCTTTTACCGTGCCGCCGGAAAGAACAGCAGCCACATTGTATAATTTTCCTTCGTGGCAGAATGGCAGACCGACTACCGCCGTGACAGACTTATCCCCGGTATATTCTGCCAGTTCTTCCAGTGCTTCCCTGGAACTGTTCAACAGTCTGGACTGTAAAAACAGATCTCCGCAGGTATAACCGGTGATACATAACTCTGGAAATACTGCCAGTGCGGTATGTTCTTTTTCCGCCTGATCGATTAATTTTTTGATTTCGGCTGTATTTGCCTGTGTATCCGCAACTTTTATCTTCGGTGTAAATGCTCCCACCCTGACAAATCCATAATTCATATTATAATTCGACTCCATTTTCTTTTAACAATGCTCTTGCCGTGTCTACGGAATCCACTCCTGTCTTATTCTTAATCGGAGCAAACTCCCTGTTTCTGATAACTTCAAACGGAAGACAGTTATCCATGAGATGAATCATATCCAGAACCAGTGTCTCAAATTTGTAACCGTTTGGTTCTTCCGGCTTCACAAAATTTCCGGCTTCATCCATGTACGGAATCTTCTTTTCCACAATATGCAGCGGCATATGCTTCTCCATAATCTCTTCGAGATCCCGGACACGGAACAGATAATTTAAAATAACTCCGAAATTATATGCAGGATTGCCGTCTTTGTCCCTGGCATCCCGCATTTCGTCCGTCAGCTCATAGTATTCCACGATGGATGGCTTTCCGTCTTCTAAGCACATAACCCCGACTTTTTCATCCGGAGCTGCCTTTTTAACAACTTTTGAACCAACGGCACAGCCCTTTGCCAGAACCGCTCCGAGGAATACCGGATCTGCAATTCTCTGCAACACATTATCCACGGCAAATACATTTAAATATTCGATTCCATTTTCATGGATAATATCAAGCACACCTGATTTTGCCATGGAGGTAAACCATCCGCCGTTTCCATTTGGGGACGTTGCCATTCTGCTCTTTGTTTCCATATAAATTTTTCCGTTATAATCAGCCGCAGGTGCCATCTCCTGTTTGAAAAATACGACATAATCCCTGTCGTAACCAAAATAATTCATTTTTTCAAAAAAGTCCACGGTCTTATCGTGGTTTTTCTCACTGGTCATGACAAAGAGATGAATATAGCTTCCGGTCTGATTCACCACATCCATCAGATTGCCGATTAGCCGTTCAAATATATAGACATTTTTTGTGATTCCGATATTATACATTCCTTTTGGATCATCCGAACCAAGTCTTGTTCCCATGCCGCCGGCAAGAAGCACTGCCCCGACTTTTCCGTCGCGGATGGCTTTTGTGCCTGCATTGCGGTAAGTTTCCTTCTCTGCTTCGATTTCGTCCAGCTGCATGGCTGCCAGCGGTGTAATCACTCCTTTTTCCGGAAGATCTTCTTTGTGCGTACACAGGGATAATACGGACATATCCGTTTCTTCTATCTGCTTTAACAGTTCCTCCTGATCTGCCTTATCCAGTTCCTCATAGTATCTCAGTACATGCTCCTGCCCATACTGCTGTACTTTTTTCTTTGCTTCTTCGTAATTCATGTTAATCCTGGACATTCTTTAAGAATGCTTCATATCCTTTCTTAGTTTCGTAGATATCTGCCTTACTTGTAAGTTCCCATGGTGCATGCATATTTAACACTGCCACACCGCAGTCTATGACTTCCATACCGTATAATGCAAGTATATATGCGATCGTTCCACCGCCGCCCTGGTCTACTTTTCCCAGTTCTGCTGTCTGGAAGGCAACACCTGCATCATCCATAACCCTGCGGATCTTTGCAAAATATTCTGCATTGGCATCGTTAGAGCCGGATTTTCCTCTTGCGCCGGTAAATTTGTTAAATACCATTCCTCTGCCGAAATATGCTGCATTTTTCTTTTCAAAACTTCCTGCAAACAACGGATCAAATGCCGCACTTACATCGGATGAGAGCATACTGGAATTTGCCAGGCATCTGCGAAGCAGTAATTCACTGTATTTTCCAGTTCTTTCCATTACTTCTGCAGTTACATTTTCAAAAAATCTTGACTGCATACCAGTTGCTCCCACACTTCCGATCTCTTCTTTGTCCACAAGCAGACAGCAGGTTGTCCGCTCCGGATCTTCTACTTCTAACATGGCGGCAAGGGAAGTATATGCACACACCCTGTCATCCTGTCCGTATGCCATAATCATGCTGGAATCAATTCCCGAATTCTTTGCTTTTCCTGCCGGTACAATCTCCAATTCTGCGGAGAGGAAATCTTCCTCTGTGATCTGGTACTTATCTTCTAAGAGTTTCAGGATATTTGCCTTGACGCTCTCTTTCTCCGTTCCTGCCAGTGGTCTGCTTCCCACCAGAATGTCAAGCTGTTCGCCCTCGATTACCTTGGCAGCCTTTTTCTCGAGCTGTTCACCGGATAAATGAATCAGCAGATCGGTAATGCATAATACCGGATCATTTTCATCTTCCCCGATAACAACCTCTGCCGTGCTGCCGTCTTTCTTTACAATTACACCATGAATGGCAAGTGGAAGTGCCACCCACTGATATTTCTTGATTCCACCATAATAATGGGTATCCATATAGGCAAAATCCGTATCTTCATACAATGGATTCTGTTTTACATCCAGTCTCGGGGAATCAATATGTGCACCCAGGATATTCATTCCCTGTTCCATCGGTGTTTTTCCAATCTGGAATAAAGCCACGGATTTCTTCATATTTACGGCATACACCTTATCTCCGGCTTTTAATTTCTTATCTTTGGAAATAATCTTTTCTATATCCTTATATCCTGCCTTCTGGGCAAGCTTTACTATCTCTTTGACACATTCTCTCTCTGTCTTTCCTTTATCGAGAAACTTCCGGTACGCAGCACTCACTTCTTCCAGTTCTGCAACCTGTTCCTCTGAATATTTCTTCCAGGCATTCTCTCTTTCCATCGTAAAACCTCCTTGAAATTAAATTTATGCTATTTTATTATAACACAATGCTCAGATAATTGCCATCCATTTCAGTTCATCTTCCGTAAGTTTCACCGAAAAAGCCTTTGCATTTTCTTTCATATGCTCTCTTGTAGATGGACTGACAATCGGAAACACTTCCTCTTTCTGGTGCAGCAGCCATGCAAGTGCAATCTCTGACACACCGCAGCTCTTTTTCTGTGCAAGAATCTCTGCTTTTCTCAGCTTTTCGATGTTTTCCGGGGAATTGTATTCCTGTATCGCAGCCTGCATGATACATTCTTCCATCCGTTTCCTGCCATCTGTGCGGTATCTTCCGGATAAAAATCCTCTTGCAAGGGAAGAATACGCAAACACAGGAATCTGATTCTCCCTGTAATATTTTCTCGCTTCTTCTCCCTGTTCTCCATTAATGCAGACACTTCCTCCCCACGGATCTTCTGCATGATCCATCATATTGAAACACGGACTTACCGCAGTAAATCCTTCCATCTGATGTTTCGCCGCATATTCATTCAGTTCTTTCACCCGCTCCACTGTCCAGTTAGAACCGCCAAACCGTTTTATCTTTCCTGCTTCCTTCAGTTCATTCAGCACTTCGACAACCGGTTCTACCGGCATATCCGGCTGATCCCGGTGCAAAATATACAAATCAATGCAGTCCGTCCGCAGCCTGTCCAGGGACTCTTCCACCTGATTTCGGATAAGTTCCGGTGTCATCACATCCGCAGACCCTTTCATTCCCGGATTGCACCCTTTGGTAAGAATCACCGCTTTCTCCCTAAGTCCTCTTTTCTCCATCCACTTTCCCACATTCCGCTCCGCATTTCCGTAAATATGTGCACTGTCAAACATCGTGAATCCTGCCTGCCATGCCATGTCCAGACATTCACAGGCAAGCCCCTCATCCTCGCCCATAATCTTACTATTCCCCGTTCCATACACAAATACAGATGATTTCTTTCCGATCCCATCCAAAACACGATACTTCATTCCAGACTCCTTTCTGAATCATATTATTTTAGTTAATTACAAAACTTACAATCTATGTTTATTGTATATGCAAAT
>FR900108.1 GCA_000437755.1 Roseburia sp. CAG:303 | reverse complement strand
GTGTCCATCTGGAATGCCCTGCCGGTACAGGACTGGAAACAGAATCATAAAGCAGAACTGTCCGATTTTCAGAAAAAAATGGAAGTTGTATACAAAGAATATGAAATGCTGGCAGCCGGAGATACGGAAGCAGAATTGAAAAAAGCAGGCTTTACTTTGGAAGGGTATGAATATTGTGGCAATGGAAAGCTGGATATGGTGGAATGGATTTACAGCGATATTCAGTCATAAAAACAGGAGGTAGAAAATGTCAGATATTATCAGGATTGAGCATCTGAACAAGAGTTTTGGCGATGTCAGAGCGGTAAATGACCTGAGTTTCCGGGTGAAGCAGGGAGAGTTGTTTGCGTTTCTTGGCGTGAATGGGGCAGGAAAGAGTACCACGATTTCTATTATCTGCGGGCAGCTCCGGAAGGATAGCGGAAATGTGTGGATAAAGGGAATAGAGGCTGACAAGGCCGGCAATCAGACGAAAAGAATGTTTGGTGTGGTATTTCAGGATAGTGTGCTGGACAGACCACTTACGGTAAGAGAGAATTTAAAGAGCCGGGCGGCACTTTACGGGATTACCGGGCTGGCATTTGAAAAGAGATTGCAGGAGCTGGTGGAAATTTTGGATTTTAGAGATTTTATCAACCGGCCGGTGGGAAAATTATCCGGCGGACAGCGGAGAAGAATCGATATTGCAAGGGCATTGATTCATCGCCCGGAAATTCTGATTCTGGATGAACCAACGACAGGACTTGACCCACAGACCAGACTTTTAATCTGGAATATCATTGAGAAACTCCGGACAGAGGAAAATATGACCGTATTTCTTACGACGCATTATATGGAGGAAGCAGCAGGTGCCGGCTATGTTGTGATTCTGGAAAAGGGAAGCATTGCAGCAGAAGGCACGCCGCTGGAATTGAAAAATAAATATGTGCAGGACCGGATATCTCTTTATGGTGTCAGTGAAGAGGAAGTAAAGACTTTGAATCATACATACAAAGAAATTCGGGATGGCTATGAAATTATGGTAAAAAATACACAGGAAGCCACAAAACTGATAGTGGAACATCAGGAGTTATTCCGTGATTATGAGGTGGTAAAAGGCGGTATGGATGATGTATTTCTTGCCGTGACAGGAAATAGAATGGGAGGTGTGCAGGAATGAAAACAGTAATTGCACTTGTGAACAGAAACAGGAAATTATTTTTTAAAGACAGGGGAATGTTATTTTCTGCAATGATTACGCCCGGTATTCTGATTGTGTTATATGCTACGTTTCTCGCAAAAGTTTACAAAGATTCATTTTTGTCTGCAACAAAGGAATGGGTTAATATATCTGATAAGCTTGTAAATGGGACGGTTGCGGCACAGCTTGCAGCGGCATTGCTTGCGGTAAGCTGTGTGACGGTAACGTTCTGCGTCAATCTTACCATGGTGCAGGACCGGGCCAATGGAACAAGGAAAGATTTTAATGTATCACCGGTCAGCAGGCGGACCATTTATCTGGGATATTTTCTTTCCACGGTTGTAAATTCGCTGATGGTCAATGGAATCGCACTTGTGCTGTGTCTTGGCTACATCGGTAAAATGGGATGGTATATGAGTGCCACAGATGTTTTATGGGTTATTTTAGACGAAATTCTTTTGGTATTGTTCGGAAGCACAATCTCCAGTATCATCAGTTATCCGCTTACCACGCAGGGGCAGTTATCTGCGGTCGGTACGATTGTCAGTGCCGGATATGGATTTATCTGCGGTGCTTATATGCCGATTTCAAACTTCAGTTCGGGACTGCAGAAAGTGCTGTCGTATCTTCCTGGTACATATGGTACTTCACTGCTGAAGAATCATATGTTAAACGGAGTATATCGGGAGATGAAGGACAGTGGTTTTCCGGAGGAAGCCATTACGCTTATCCGCGATACACTGGACTGCAATCCGGTTTTTCACGGTCATGTGGTGACTGTAAATCAGATGATTGTGATTATGGTGGCAAGTGTGCTTGTGTTTGGCGGAATTTATCTGTTTATGACGGCACTGCGGGAGAAGGAAGCAGGGTAGAGGGGAACATAGATTATTGCAGCAAAAGATTTAGGACACAGTGAGGCTTCTTCGGAAGCCTTATTTTTGTTATTTGATTTTCGGAAGAGTCTGTGATAAAGTATATGAGAATATATGTTTTCAGCAAATGGGAAGAGGACAGGAGAAATATGAACAAGAGAAAAAAACTAATTCAGATAATTATTTTGGTTGCTATGGTATTAGGTATCACGGGTATTGTCAGATATAATTATGAGATGTATGACTCGGATATTGCCAGGGTTGTTGATGCTGACAATAAGGAGGACGATTCTGGAGAAGAACCACGATATACACAGAAATTAACATTGAAAATAAAAAATCATGAGCACAAAGGAGAGGTATATGTGACAGAAAATAGTTTTTTTTACTCACAGATGGATACAACAGAGTATAAAAAAGGAGATATAGTATTTGTCTATATGAGTGAAAAAAATGGAGAAATGTCAGTTGTGATAAATAAACTGAAAAGAGATGATTATGCAGTATTTCTGATAGGATTGTTCTGCTTTGCATTGTTTGTTACAGAAGAAAAAAGAGGTCTGTTGATTCTTGGAACATTGATTGTGCAGATTGCGGTATTTGTTTATTCGCTTCAATTCTTTTTAAAAGAAGAAGATATTTTGAGGATTACATTGTTTCTGGCGGTTGGATTTATTTTGTTTACAATGATTTTTCTGAATGGAATCTGTCGGAAGTCACTGGCAGCAGTACTGGCATCCCTGATAACAATATTTATTATATTTGGAATATACAGTCTGGCATATTTTTATGGGGAAAGACCGGTATTTGAACTGATGGAATACACGAAGGGAAATGAAGATTTTTCGGCACTTTTTTTTGCAAGTGTGTTGTTCGGATGTCTGGGTGCAGTCATGGATGTTACGATTACCATTTGTGCGGCAGCGGATGAATACATGAAGAAGCAGACGGAAGATAGCAAGGGAAGTCTGAAGGAATCTATGCATGAGGTAGGAAAGGATATTATGGGAACAATGGTAAATGTGCTGTTTTTTTCTTATCTGAGTGGAAGTGTTCCATGGATTTTAGTAAAAATGTTAAATCAGTATACTTTTTCAAGCATTTTAAACTATGATATTATTTTTGAATTGTTGCGTTTTCTGGTGGGAGCAATCGGAATTGTTGTTGCGATTCCGGTGTCCGAATGTGTTGTTGCAATCTTTTATTCCACAAAAAATTTTTTGAAAGAAAGGTAAAACATATGGCAGTAATATTAGGAACTATTTTGATAATACTTATGATAGTAATAGGGGAAGAACGTGGTGTGGCAGGTGTTTTTGTACTGGCAGGGAATATGATTTTATTATGGATGTGTATAAAATTTATTGCAGATGGAAGTTCGGTTTTTCTGGTATTGTTTATAGGAAGTATGATATTTACAGGATTGACGTTATTTGCACAAAATGGGTGTAACAGAAAAATCGTCAGTGCATTTCTTTCTGTTATTATTGTTATAGCGGTTTTGATAATTTTCTGTGGATATAGTATTTACCGGACAAGACTGGGAGGATATAATGAATTTGATATGTATGGCGATGAGGCTTCATTTCTGAATAACAAAATCCATGTCAGTTCCTTTCAGATAATGACTGTGGTTGTTTTACTGGGACTGCTTGGTGCAATTATAGATGCAGCATTATCTGTGTCATCAGCAGTTTTTCAAATATATGCAAGTAATCCTTCCCTGACAGAAAAAGAACTTAGAAAATCGGGAAATAATATTGGAAGGGATATCCTTGGTACGACAGTGAATACATTATTTTTTGCGGGAATTGGAGAATCACTTCTCCTGTTTATGATGTGTCAGTATTATAGATATGACATGTCAGCATTGCTTAACTCAAAGGCTTTTATACAGCAGTTGTTTGTCATGATAATTGCAAACCTGGGATGTATCTGTATATTGCCGGTTTCAGCCAGGGTAAGTGCATGGATATATAAAGCCCGGTAGGAAAGATGGAAGGAGAGAATAATAGATATTACGGTCACTGAAACAGAGGGAGGAAAATTGTATCACATGAATAAAAAACAGGAAGCAAAAAAGGAAATCGCAAAATGACACTTCAGCAATTAAAATATGTGATAACGGTAGCAGAAACCGGGACAATTACAGAGGCGGCAAATAAGCTCTATATCTCACAGCCGAGTCTGACAAATGCGGTGCATGAGCTGGAAAAAGAGATGAACATAGTTATATTTAACAGAACCAACAAAGGCATCAGCCTTTCCAAAGAAGGTGAGGATTTTCTTGGGTATGCCCGGCAGGTATTAGAACAGGCGGCAATTCTGGAAGATAAATATAAGAAACATGATGGCGGAAAAAAACAATTTTGTGTGTCCACACAGCATTATTCGTTTGCTGTAAATGCATTTGTGGATTTAATCAAACAATATGGTCAGGAAGAATATGATTTCAGTCTCAGAGAGACACAGACGTATGAAATTATAGAAGATGTGGCAAAAATGAGAAGTGAAATCGGGATATTGTTTCTGAATGATTTTAATGAAGCAGTTATAGGCAAAATCCTAAAGTCCCATGACCTGCAGTTTCATCTGTTGTTTATTGCAAAACCGCATGTGTTTATCAGCAGAAAGCACCCATTGGCAGCAAACAGCGTTATTACAAATAAAGAACTGGAAGAATATCCATATCTTTCCTTTGAACAGGGAGAACATAATTCTTTTTACTTTTCCGAAGAAATTTTTTCGGCTTCCGAGAGGAAGAAAAATATCCGGGTGCGCGACAGGGCAACATTATTTAACTTATTAATCGGGTTAAATGGTTATACTGTATGCAGTGGAGTAATCGATAAAAAACTAAATGGAAAAGATATTATTGCAGTACCACTGGCGGATGAAAGCGATATGCGGATTGGCTATATTACGCATCGAAAAGGAATGTTGAGCAGACTGGGGGAAACCTATCTGGAAATGTTGAAAAAATATCTGAAATGAATATCGTCCATAGCTTAAAACTATGGTCAACTGTTTCTTTTATGTATTTTGCAAATGGTGAGGTTTTCTATATAATAAGCACCATCAACAGCAGAAAGAAAAGGAGACAGAAAGATGAAAGATTTACAGACACCGTTCAGATATGATTTTGTAGGAAGTTTTTTAAGACCGCAGGCATTGAAGGATGCGAAGGCGGCATACCAGAGTGGTAAAATAGACGAGAAAGAATTAGACAGAGTGACAGAGGAAGAAATCAGAAAAGTGGTAGCAAAACAGAAGGAATTAGGCTACCATGTGATTACAGATGGAGAGTTCCGGAGAACTTTCTGGCATCTTGATTTTATGTGGGGATTTGAGGGTGTGGAACATAAACATACCGGCAATGGTGTGCAGTTCAATGCAGAACTTGCCGTTCTGGATGATACTTATCTGGTTGGAAAGATTCAGGCAAAGGCACATCCGTTTGTGGAGTATTTCAAATTTTTGAAGCAGTTTGAAGATGAAAATACAGTGGCAAAATATACGATTCCTGCACCGGCACAGATGTTCCAGCAGCTGATTGTTCCGGCAAATATCAATAGTACAAGAAAGTTTTATGCCACAAATGAAGAACTGATACAGGATATCGGCAAGGGATATCAGGAGGTAATCAGACAGTTTTATGACGCAGGATGCAGAAATCTTCAGTTCGATGACTGTACCTGGGGTGCGATTGTAGGAGATGCGGCAAAGCAGAGATACAAGGCACTGGGAATTGATCTGGATGAGGTAAAGGGACAGCTTCTCGAAGTAAATAACCTTGCACTCGAAGGAAAACCGGAGGATATGGTTATTACTTCCCATATCTGCAGAGGAAATTATCATTCCACTTTCTTTGCAAGTGGTGCATATGATACCGTGGCAGATTATGTGTTTGCAAAGGAAAATGTCGATGCATTTTTCCTCGAATATGATGATGAGAGATCCGGCGGATTTGCACCTCTGAAAAAAGTAGCGGGAGATAAGAAGGTCGTGCTTGGTCTTATTACAACAAAATCACCGGTGTTAGAGGATAAGGAAGCCGTGATTGCAAGAATCCATGAAGCCGCAAAATATATTCCTCTTGACAGATTGTGTTTAAGTCCGCAGTGTGGTTTTGCTTCCTGTGAAATTGGAAACAAGATTACAGAAGAAGAACAGTGGGCAAAACTCAAACTGGTAAAGGAAATTGCAGAAGAAGTTTGGGGAAAGTAAGAAAATTTATGCGGTACATCGGTCAAACATTAAATCATATGAAAGAGATGAGTTTATTGCAGAGTTGCTCCGGTATATACAGTCATCTTCCAGTTTCTTCCGCCTGTTCTGTATAGGGTTTACAGAAAAACAAAAGTAAAATAAATTTATTTTTTGCAGATAGTATGGTATACTAGGTCAATAGACGAAGTCTGTTGACAAAATATAAGGTCAATAGATGAGGTTTGTTGATGGATGCAGGTCAATAGACGAAGTCTGTTGACCTTTTATAATGAATGGAGGAATGGAATGAAGTACTTTTCAGTTGCAGAAACAGAGGAAAAACCGGGTAATACATTACTGGATATTTTACGGGAAGAAAAATCAAATAAGTATTCCGGCGGCATTTACCATAAGACGCAGATTGAACTGACCTATAACTCCAATCATATCGAGGGGAGCCGTCTGACACATGAGCAGACCAGATATATTTTTGAAACCAATACAATAGGTGTGGAAAAAGAAATATTAAATGTGGATGATGTGATAGAAACGGCGAATCATTTCCGTTGTGTAGATATAATGATTGATGATGCGAAGGCGGCATTGACGGAAAAGTTTATGAAGGAACTTCATCTGGTATTGAAAAATGGAACCAGCGATTCCAGAAAAGAATGGTTTGCAGTAGGGGATTATAAAAAAGTGCCAAATGAAGTTGGCGGCATGGAAACAGCCATGCCGGAAAATGTTGCAGATAAAATGAAGGAACTGCTGGCAGAATACAATGCAAAAAAAGAGAAAACATTTGATGATATTCTGGATTTTCATGTGACATTTGAAAGGATTCATCCGTTTCAGGATGGAAATGGACGTGTCGGCAGATTAATTATGTTTAAAGAATGTCTGAAATATAATATTGTACCATTTATCATCGAGGATAATCTGAAAATGTTTTACTATCGAGGACTGAAAGAATGGTACAGAGAAAAGGGATATCTGAGGGATACCTGTCTGACAGCACAGGATAAATATAAAGCTTATCTGGATTATTTCAGGATAAAATATAAAGAAGATGAAAATGACAGGTAAGGATTTACGAATTGCAGTGAGGGGAAACTGACGGAAAGGAATGAAATATGAATACGGCGAGATTAACTATACGCAGGGCAGATGAGAAAGACATTTCCCTGATACAATGCATGATAAAAGGACTGGCAGCATATGAAAAAAGACCGCAGGATATGACGGGAACACAGGAAAAATTGAAATACTGGATTTTTGAGAGAAAGATTGCTACAGTTTTGATCGCCGAATATGATGGGGAAGCAGTCGGATATGCACTGTATTATCCGATATTTGGTTCATTTGCGGCAGAAGGCAGGGTTCATCTGGAGGATTTGTTTATCAAAGAGGAATACCGTAATCAGGGGATTGGAAAATATTTTTTTGACAGAATAGCCGGGATTGTGCGGGAAGAGGGTTATTCCGCGATGGAATGGAGCTGTCTTGACTGGAATGAACCGGCAGTGGCCTTCTATGAGAAAATGGGTGCGGTGCAGGAAAAAGGTAGAAAATATTTCGAGTTTGCTGATTGCAGGGAGCATGATGCTTTTGCTTCCGGCGTGTGACAGAAAGGAAAATATCAAATCTTCCAGTGATGATACACAGGGAATTAAGGAACAGTTGCTTGAAGGAGCGGACAATCTGGAAAAAAGTAAAGAACTGTATTTTGAAAACGGACTGACGATCACAGGACTCGGGGTAAATTATTCCGGAGATGTGACAAAGAAAACGGATAATTTTTTCTGGCCGGCGATTCAGAAAATGACAGGTGTTGATCTGGATATTTTCTGGGCAGAAGAGGATGCGAGAAAATGTCTTGCGGCGGGAATGAGTGTGCATCTGGCAAAGCCGATACATATTGTAAAAATAAAGCAGACATTGATGGAAATGCTTCCGGAGAAACGTATGAAAATAAATTGATGTTTTCCGGGATATCAGTTATAATTGGCGGAAAGAAATTGATGGTGGGAGGTAAATGCCGATGAGAACTTTAAAGTCACTTCCAATAGGAATTTCAGATTATGTGCGTGCACAGTCCGAATATTATTATGTTGATAAGACAATGCTGATTAAGGAATTTTTAGATAAAAAACCACTGGTATCGCTGTTTACCAGACCACGGCGTTTTGGAAAAACCTTAAATATGGATATGCTCAGGGTGTTTTTTGAAAAAAAGGCGGAGGACACCAGTAAATTTTTCACTGATAAGGATATTTGGAAGTGTGGCGAAGAATACCGCTCTTATCAGGGGCAATATCCGGTTATATCTCTTACCTTTAAAGATGTTAAATTTGATACATGGAGTGCAACAATAGACAAAATCCGCGCTCTTTTGCAGGAAGAATATGGAAGGCATCAGGAAATTCTTTATAGTGAATGTATTGCAAAATATGAGAAGGATTATTTTACAAAAATTCTCGAAGGAACAGCAACAGAAGTTGATATGACTTCTGCACTGGAAAAATTATCCGCAATGCTTGCCAGACATTATGGCAAGGCTCCGGTTATTATTATCGATGAATATGATACTCCGATTCAGGAGGGTTATTCAAAGGATTTTTATGATGAAATTATTGGTTTTATGAGAAACTTCTTTTCCGGGGCATTTAAAGATAACAAAAATCTTTCTTACGGATTTCTGACAGGGATTCTTCGCATTGCACAGGAAAGTATTTTCAGCGGGTTAAATAATCTGAGTGTAAACACTGTAATGGATGAAGAATATGATAAATATTTTGGATTCACAGATGCAGAAGTAAGGGAAATGCTGGGGTACTATGGCGTTTCAGAAAAATATGGAGAACTTAAAAACTGGTATGATGGATATTGTTTTGGGAATAAGGAAATCTATAATCCATGGTCAGTTATTAATTATGTTTCAAAAGGGTGTGTTCCACAGGCATATTGGGTAAATACGGGGAAAAATGAAATCCTTGAGGGCGTTTTAAATGTGGCAGATGACGATATTATTGAAAGGTTGTATGCACTTTTGCAGGGAGAGAGTGTGATTGCAAGAATTGACCAGAATGTTGTATACAAATCTCTTTCAGAAGACCCGGCAAATATTTACAGTTTGTTATTAGTAGCAGGATATTTAAAAACAGGAAAGAAAGAATTGCTGGATGATGGTACTTATCTGTGTGAAGTGTCTATTCCAAATAAAGAAATTGCAGCTGTTTATAGAAGTGAAGTATTATTTCATTTGCTGCAGATTGGAGCAATTACGAGAACAACGGCAAATAAGATAGCGGAAGAAAGCGAGAATTCAAACAGACAGATGCGAAGAAAAGACAGAGAGATAACAGATAAAGCAGAAATGATAGAAATACTGAAATGAGTATACCTATCATATGATTAAGGCAATGGAAGAAAAAAATGATGGAAGATTTGATTACAGTGGAAAAAATCAGCAACTTACCTGGTCTAAATAAAAGAAAAGGAGCAAAAAAATGAACACAATCGCAAGAGAAGAAGCAGTAGAATTATTAAAGAAATACAATAAGGACCCATTTCATATTCAGCATGCCTATACGGTTGAGGCGGTAATGAAGTGGTTTGCAAAGGAACTGGGGTATGCAGAGGATGCTGAGTATTGGGGTATTACCGGACTTTTGCATGATATTGATTTTGAACTTTATCCGGAGGAGCATTGCCTGAAAGCACCGGAACTTTTGCGTAAAGGCGGAGTTGGCGAGGATGTGATTCATGCGGTATGCTCTCATGGATATGGTATTACTGTGGGATGTGGAAAGACCATTGATGTCGAACCGGTGCACGAAATGGAAAAAGTTCTTTTCGCGGTGGACGAACTGACCGGACTTATCTGGGCAGCGGCATTAATGCGTCCGTCAAAAAGCACAAAGGATATGGAACTGAAATCCCTGAAGAAGAAATATAAAAGCAATGGATTTGCTGCGGGTTGTTCCAGAGAAGTAATTGCAAGAGGCGCAGAACAGCTTGGATGGGAACTTGACGAGCTTCTGTCAAAGACACTTCAGGCAATGGCGGAGTCAGAAGATGTGATTCGTGAGGAGATGGACGCGGAAGCATAAAGATGACTTAGAGTCAGGGCAACTGAAAAAGGATACGAAAAACAGGAATTAGCTCATGGGAGAATATAGCAGCCTACCAGAGCAGGGAAGAAGCAGTGGAAGCATTAGTCAGAGTAAAAGATGCTATGGAAAACGGCTTATCCATATTCGAGTTGTAGAGAAAGCAGAGATATAATCTGTATACAGTAAAAAAATACTTGACATTATATAAAAGTAGTAATATACTACCTATCAAAAGAAGAAGGTAGCACATTACTACTTTTTAAATAGAATGGAGGTGGAATTGTTTGGATGAAGTAAGGAATGATGCAGGTCTGACGGAAAAGGAATTTCTGGAGCAATACAGGCCTTCTGATTATGAAAGGCCTAGTGTAACGGTGGATATGCTGGTTCTTTGCATGAGTAAATATCTGGATAACCTGAAGGTGCTGCTGATTCAGAGAAAGGACCATCCGTATATAAACTGCTGGGCTTTGGCGGGTGGATTTGTTGGAATCGACGAGTCTGCGTACCAGGCTGCCTGCCGGGAACTGCGGGAAGAAACCGGGATTGAAAGCAGCACATATCTGGAACAGGTATATACGATGAGCAGACCGGACAGAGACCCGAGAATGAGAGTAATAGATATTGCTTATATTACATTAATGCAGGAACAGCCGACTGTGGCAGGGGATGATGCCAGGAAGGCCCTGTGGTTTGATATCAGCCTGACCAAAGATTTTCTGGAACTGTCAAATCAGGATGAAAACATAGTTATTCAATACCGGCTGTCAAAAGAAACCTTTCAAAATGGAGTAGTCCGTACTGCTGGCTATAAAATGCAGCCGGTTTCCAGAGAAAAACTGGCGTTCGACCATTGTGAAATTATATTAGAAGGGCTGTTAAGGCTGAGAAACAAAGTAACATACAGCGACATTGCATTCAATCTTTTGCCTTTGGAATTTACACTTCCGGATTTAAAAAAAGTGTATGAAGTAATTCTGGGAAAAGAATTGTATAAGACAAATTTTAAGGCAAGTGTGGAAAGCAAAGTAGAAGCGATTGACCATAAGATAGTGTCGATGACCAGAGGCGGGAAGATGGCAATGGGATACCGCTATAAAACTGAGGAATAATGTTTCAGCAAGGAGGATTTTTATGAGCAGAAAGTTATTGATAATCATTGATATGCAGAAAGATTTTATTACGGGAGTTTTGGGAAATGAGGAATGCAGGGCGGTTGTGCCAAATGTAGTGGAGAAGGTGCGGAACACGGATGCGGATATTGTATATACACAGGATACGCATTATGATAACTATGCCGATACGCAGGAAGGAAAGAAACTGCCTGTTAAGCACTGTATTAAGAATACAGAAGGATGGGAATTAATTCCTGAACTGAAAGATATGCCGGCATTGAAAGGGTTTGAAAAGAATACTTTTGGTTCTGTTGAGCTGGCGGAATGGATTAAGGAAAAGGGTTATACAGAAGTTGAACTGACAGGTGTATGTACGGATATCTGCGTTATCAGTAATGCAATGACTATCAAAGCTGTAAATCCGGAAGTTGAGATTTCGGTGGATGCAAAATGCTGTGCAGGAGTGACACCGGAGTCACACAGAACGGCTTTGAATGCAATGAAGGCGTGTCAGATTAGTGTAGTGGATTAATTGGAAAATAGAGGAAGCAGAATGATAGAAAAAGTTAAAACCGAAGATGCAGAAGAACTGCTTGCAATTTATGCACCATATGTAAAAGATACAGCGATATCATTTGAATATGAAGTTCCTGCGGTAGAGGAATTTCGGGAGAGAATCCGTCAGATATCGGCAAAATATCCTTATATAAAAATGGTGGAGGATGGGAAAATCATGGGATATGCGTATGCGAATACCTTTAAGGAGAGGGAAGCTTATGCCTGGTCGGTAGAAACTACCGTATATGTACGGCAGGATATCAGAGGACATGGAACTGGAAGAATGTTATATGAACAGCTGGAAAAGTCATTAAAATCAATGGGAATATTAAATATGAATGCCTGCATAGCCTATACAGATGAAGAGGACGAACATCTGACCAATGACAGCTATTTTTTCCATAAAAAAATGGGATTTGAACTGGTGGGAACATTCCACAAATCCGGTTATAAATTCGACCGCTGGTATGATATGATATGGATGGAAAAAATGATAGGGGAGCATATGGGAAAAGCGGAAAATGTAAAATTTGGGGAGTGGGAAATATAACAGAAGGAGAGATGGAGTTTTCCGGGGAGTCCATTGTGGTAGATGCCAATGGAGAAGTATTAAAAAAAGCCGATGATTCCGAGCAGATATTATATGTGGACATAGAGCCGGAAAATGTAATATCTATTCGGAAAAAACGGTCTTATACGGATTTGAGAAGACCGGAACTGTATCATTAGCAGGAAGCATTTTCCTTATAGGCAGTTCCCCATGCAACCATAGAATCAAGGATAGGTTTGAGAGATTTTCCCAAATCTCTTTTTAACTCGTTAAAACGCCACGGGTATACCAGAAGATTTTGGATAATTAATCATTTCCATTTACTTCCAATCAGGGAAACAGTGGTTGCAACCGGACATTCCGGTAATATACAAAAAAGTCAATAAGTTACAAAAAAGTGACTTGTTGGCTTTTCTGTTAGCGAGAATTAAAAATAGTAACCTTTAGGTAACTACAGCACAAAAAAGTGCGTACTTGTATCATTTTTCTACTCCTGTTATGATTAAGCCATGAAGTAAAGAAAGTCTTTTTCTAAAAGCAGAAGCAGCTTTTTTACTTTTGACATTTATATTAATTTATTTTTAGGAGGTAATAATTATGGCATTATCAAACATTGCAGAGTGGAATGAGGACAAACAGGCGGGTTCCGCATGTGGAAGTGCATGTGGGGCAGGAGAGAAACCAGAGGAAAAGCCGGCAGTTTCATCTGGATGATGAAGTGTGCAGGATGTGAAACTTATTTTAATAAAAAAGACCACTTATGGATCTTGTATGAATATGAAACGGGGCAGTTTAAGCTTCTGGACAATACAAAAGACGGCATGATTTATGGTGGCTGTAACTGCGGAAACTGCCATATTACCATCGCTTCAAATGGAGATATAATGGCGTGCAGGAGAGTCATGGATAGCAGAGTGGCAAATATATTTGAGGACAGACTGGCAGATGTGTGGGTTTGTCAGATGGAAAAATACAGAGAATACGATAAATTTACAAAATGCAGAAAATGCGAATTAAAGGCATGGTGCAGGGGATGTCCGGCGGTAGCAGATGGAACATGCGGCAGTTTTTATGGTGCAGACCCTCAGTGCTGGAAAACAAAAAATAAAATAACAGGGGAGGAATTAAAAATTCTGGAAGCTGGTAATTTCGCACCAAATGCGGGCGGTGGACAGAGAAGCATGATGGTTGCGGTTCATAACAAAGAACTGGCGGCACATATTGGAAAAATGAATATGGCTCATTTTGACCGGACACGTCTTGCAGGAAGTTATGTGTCAAAAGAACAGCCGATGCATTTTGTATAATGGAAAATATGGTTTTGCAGGCAACGGAGCTTGGAATTGCATCATGTATTGTGTCCAGAGGTTATGAAACTTTTTCTTCGGAAGAGGGAAGAAAAATCATGAAAGAATGGGAAGTACCACAGGGATATGAATGTCAGGGATTTGTAATTCTGGGATATAAGGATATTGTGGGGCATGAAAAGTGAAAATTGATACATGATTTGATTCCTTTTGAACAGTATAATATTACAAATTGTTTTTTTGAATTGAGTGTTGACAATTAGTAAGTCAAAGTTTAAACTGTTATTAGTTCTTGAAAATGGAACTAATAATTAATTCGGGAGGCATCAGATGATATTAATGAACATAAAACTGGATAATTTATATGCGTTCAGAAAGTTTGAGATGAATATGTCATATCCAAAGAAGATAGTCGGTTCAACGATTGCACAGGAATATTTAAAGGATTATCCCAATTTCAGATATAAGAAAGTAATTGTGCTTATGGGAGCAAATGCTTCAGGAAAAACATCACTTGGAAAGGCAATCATGGATATCTTCAGATTTATAGAAAAAAAAGAGTTTGGTCGTATTACAGAAAAAATCTCAGATACTGCAAAGCCGGCATCATTTAGTATTGATTTTGTAGGAAGCAATGGGTATTTATACCGTGTAGATGCATTGATTGATGCGGCAGATAATATTAAAACTGAAAATATACATGTCAGTGTACAAAAGGAAAAAATCAGAAATACAGATAATTATGAAATTTGTGCTTCAAGGTTCAGGACAGTGAATTTAAAAACAAAAACAGAGTATATACGGGAGTTGGAAGAAATAGACAGTGATAATTGGATGTTTGAGTTTACATTGTCACTAGAACAAAAAAAACAATATCAGTTATCGCAATCAGAAAAGTACCGGGAGATACTGGAATGTACATTAAAGGCACTGGATCCGAGAATTAAAAGTGTCATTAAAGTGCAGGAATCAAATGATTCGTATATTATTAATTATGAAAATTTTTCTGTATTATTGCATGATGGCGAACTGGTGGATAAAAATAATATTCTTTCCAGTGGAACAAAAGAAGGGATAGGGGTTGCTAATATTATAGCATCAATGAAAAGCGGAAACTTTAGTTTTGTATATTGTGATGAAAAATTTTCACATATTCATTCAGAAACAGAAAAAGCATTTTTGTCGGTACTGATTGAGTGTATGAAAGATGATAGTCAGATGTTTTTTACAACTCATAATACTGATATTTTAGATATGAATCTTCCCAAACATACTTTTGCATTTTTAAGAAGAGGTACGGATGAAGATACCATGATTAATTGTGTATATGCATCGGAATATTTGAAAAAAAACACAGAATCTCTCCGTAACGCAGTGGAAAATGACCTCTTTGCGGCACTGCCAAGTGTTGATACAGTTTATTCTCTGGCAGAACTGTAGGAGGTGCTTATGGAATATTTTCAGTATTATGTAGAGGGAGAAGATGAAGAAAAGCTTGTCAATGTTTTAAAGTCAGATATGCAATGCATTGAAGCCGGTAAGGTACAGGTTTTAAATCCGGTGCTTGAAAAAATAACACCACTTCGGCTTCGTACTTTAAAGAAAAATACTACTGTAATTTTGGTTTTTGATACAGATGCGGGCGAGAGTGAAATTACTTTTGTATAGTGGCTGAAGACACTTCCCCTATACTACAAGCAAAATATCCATCAGACCAAAAAATTTTCTTCTTCCAATATTGTTTAGACAGAAATGTTGAATGCTTTTGCCATAGATAATATGTAGTCTGTTGCTTTACAGTTTTTACAATATCGCATACTCTGTCTGTTGCATTACAGCTTATTAAGAAATGTATGTGGTCTTTGTCAGTTTCTATTGCAGGAATTTTCCAATTATTAGAATTGCAGATATCGAAAATCTTTTGTTTTACATCATCAGCGATAGTTCCTTTAAGTAACTTTTTCGATATTTTGTAACCAATACTATATGTACCTTAAGACTGTATTTTCGCCTGTTGTGACGATTATATTTATCATCCATATATTATTACCTCTGTCCATTGACTTTCACTGATTGATATTGTATGCTATATTTAGTGAAATATCAATGAAAGGAGTACATTTATGGAACAGATGACCATTACAGCTAAAATACAACTATCTGCTGCAACGGATGACAAGGTTTTGCTAAATGAAACCCTGTCTGTTTATAGCAATGCCTGTAATTATGTTTCAGATTACGTATTCCGTACACATGATTTAAAACAGTTTTCTCTGAACAAGGTTTTGTATTCTGTGCTTCGTGAAAGATTTGGACTTAAATCGCAGATGGCGCAGTCTGTAATTAAGACGGTTATAGCCAGATATAAGACTATTCTTGAGAATGAATCCAGGTGGATTAAGCCATCTTTTAAGAAGCCTCAGTATGACCTTGTTTGGAATAGGGATTATTCTCTTACACAGAACTGTTTTTCAGTAAACACTTTAGGCGGTCGTATTAAGCTCGCATATTTTGCTAAAGGTATGTCGAAATATTTTGACCATACAATCTATAAGTTTGGTACTGCAAAGCTTGTGAATAAACATGGAAAGTATTTTTTGCATATCCCTGTGACTTATAATATCGAAGAAAGCAATATCTCTGATATCTGTAATGTGGTAGGTATCGACAGAGGTATCAACTTTGTTGTTGCTACCTACGATAGCAGGCATAAGTCTGATTTTGTCAGTGGAAAAGTTATCAAGCAGAAACGTGCCCGCTACTCAAAACTCCGCAAAGAACTCCAAATACGACATACTCCATCTGCAAGACGAAGAATGAAAGCGATTGGTTCACGAGAAAACCGTTGGATGCAGGATGTAAACCACCAGGTATCAAAGGCACTCGTGAAGAATAATCCAAAGCATACATTGTTCGTGCTTGAAGATTTGTCAGGCGTCAGAAATGCTACGGAACGTGTCAAAACGAAAGACCGTTACGTATCTGTATCATGGTCATTTTATGACCTCGAACAGAAACTTATGTACAAAGCAAAACAGAATCAGTCCACGGTAATTAAGGTGAATCCTGCTTATACAAGCCAGTGCTGCCCTGTTTGTGGACATATTGAAAAGGCTAACCGCAATAAGAAGATACATCTGTTTAGCTGTAAAAACTGTGGTTATAAGTCTAATGATGACCGCATTGGAGCTATGAATCTGTACCGTATGGGAATAAACTATCTTGAAGATAGTCAAGTACCTGGCACAGTTGCAGCCGAGTAAACTCTGCTGCACAGGGTGTTGTCAACCACCCTGTGATGTAACGCCACTTTAGGTAGTA
>FR900107.1 GCA_000437755.1 Roseburia sp. CAG:303 | reverse complement strand
AGACTTGCATAACTGAAATATGGATACCTCTCTTTTAATCGATACAGCTTATTTTTAAAATGCTCCATATCTTCAATATCCTCCTCATCATAATTTTCCTCAATATATGCATTCAGATCATCATCATATTTCAGTATTTTTTCCGCCATCGACAATGGTCTGCTCTTCCCTGTTCCGGCATCCTTGCTGTCCACCTGTACAAAGATAAATACGCCAATCCCTAATGTAAATACCATTAAAAATGTCCCTAAAAATAATTTCCTGATTCTTGTCATATCAGTTCCTCCTGTTCTGAATATCATTTAAAAATATATCTGGTCGAAAATACTGCCACTCTGTCACATGGATTTGTGCTTTTTAATGCTGAACTTCTGTATTTATTTGCCGCTGATTCAAATACGGCATAGGTAATCCCACCTGCCACTGTTATCCCCTCCATCATAGATGGCATTGTAATAGTTTTTAACAGATGCAGTCCCATTTCTTTCGAACCTACTTTGATTGTATAATCATCTATCGTATAGGAATATATCTTCGAGTCATTTCTCCTGCCATACGATGTTGCAAACGTACAGTATGTAATTCCCTGCGAGCGGTATATTGCCATTCCCTGTCCATTTTTCGGTCCGGTCATCCATGCACCCCTGCGCAGGTAATCCTTTGTTACCAGATAACCATGCACTATGCTATTATGATCCTCATCAAATTTTCCTACCCATATCATCCCATCTGCATAAGTACAGAAACTTGGATCAAGATCAACTGCATGTTCTGCATAACTACATATTGTTCGCATCTGACTGCTTACCAAACATGCATCGTGTATATAAAATCTATCCAGATATGCCATATTATATGCTACCAGCCTTTTTTGGCTGCTGTCGCATACCCACAGATATTCACTGTCCGGATCATATGCCATACCACCTACATGTGCCGTAATATCCAGCTGTAATGTACACAGATACTGGCAATCTGCTGATCGAAGTACATACAATACGGATGAATGATTTCCACTGCTTGCACTGCAATACGCAGATATCAGAATATATCCTTTTACATAACATACTGCCTGCGGTACCATATCGGAACATCCACCACTTTCAAACCGTGTATAACTCAGCCCAGGTATAATCTTATCTTTTTGCAGAAGCTGCGTTCCAAACTGTCCGCTTACCTTTTTCCCATTTCTGTTCAATTCACATGCATACTTTGCCGTATTATTCCACTGAGCCGCTGTTAATACAGAAGCTGTGCTTGTCTTTGCCGCCGCTCTTGCACTTTGTATTGATACCGCCACGTCATCCGTTTCACCCGGTATCTCCCCATTTTCCATTTCGTTTTCTTCTGTCCCAATTTCCGTTTCTATTGTAATGCTTTCTCTTTCTGTTGCATCCGTAGCAGTAAGTTCCGCCGCTGTTATATCACTTTGCACATTTACAAGCACCATACTCATTGCCATAATTATGGAACATATTTTCCTCATATTTCCTCCTTTGTCACTTATCCATTTATCGCACTTTATTTTTCCGCTATTTTCTTTTTCATATGTTGCTCCTAATACACAAAACTGATTCCCT
>FR900106.1:31327-31767 GCA_000437755.1 Roseburia sp. CAG:303 | reverse complement strand
GACTCTTTCCCAACGGCCGGAAGCACCGCATGGAAGAACAAGTCCGTTTGATGAAACCGGAAGTCCGATTTCCTGTGATTCCGCTTTTCCTCCAAACTGACTGCAGATTTCCGTTGAAATCATATAAGTAAGAACTGAAGGTGCAAGTCCGGTGGTATAGGAATTAATCAGGAAAAATACGGCATCATCGGAGAGAATCCTGGTGCAGAGGCGGATAAAATTATGTATGGAGTCTTCAATCTTCCAGATTTCCCCTTTCGGACCTCTTCCATAAGAAGGAGGATCCATGATAATTCCGTCGTATTTATTGCCTCTGCGGATTTCACGCTCCACGAATTTGACACAGTCATCCACAAGCCAGCGGATAGGAGCGTCCGAAAGCCCGGAAGACTGTGCATTTTCTTTTGCCCAGTTTACCATGCCTTTTGAGGCATCCACAT
>FR900106.1:14877-31279 GCA_000437755.1 Roseburia sp. CAG:303 | reverse complement strand
AGCAGCAGCCAGTGTAGCACCACCCGTATAGGCAAAAAGATTTAAGACTTTCATAGGTCTGCCGGCCTTTTTTATTTTTTCACTGAACCAGTCCCAGTTTACCGCCTGCTCCGGGAACAGTCCCGTATGTTTGAAACTAAACGGTTTCAGGTTAAAAGTCAGTGATTTATAACGAATACTCCACTGTTCCGGGAGATCGAAGAATTCCCATTCCCCGCCGCCTTTTGAACTTCTGTGATAATGTCCGTTTAAATTCTTCCAGGTTTTAATTGTTTTCGGGGTATCCCATATGACCTGCGGGTCCGGACGGACCAGAATATAATCGCCCCAGCGTTCCAGCTTTTCGCCGGCAGAACAGTCAATCACTTCATAATCTTTCCAGTTATCTGCAATCCACATAATGTAATCTCCATTTCTTCTTAATATAATGCCATCTGATTGTACTATTAAACAGGAAATCTGTCCAGTAAAAAGTTTTTGAAAAAAATTTAAAAAAGTACTTGCATTATCAGGAAAAGTAGTGTATAGTATTCCTTGCTGTGGCATGATAGCGATGAAGTGTGAGGTTGCTGCCGGACAGGCAGGTTTTCCACTGAGCGAATGTCAAGTTAGGAAACTGGCGACAAGTCACTGTACAAATTAAAGAATCTCTTTGCAAAGGGATGCGTGTGTCAAAAACTGCGATTTATTAAGTAGGAAACACACGGCAAAGTGTACAGTCACCACTTGTTGTGCTTAGTTAAAAGTACGAAAAGGAGGCGACTTTTTTTATGGCAAGTCAAGTAATGAGAATCACATTGAAAGCTTACGATCATCAGTTAGTGGATCAGTCAGCTGCCAAAATCATCGAAACTGTTAAGAAGACAGGAACAAAGGTTAGTGGACCGGTACCTCTTCCGACAAAGAAGGAAGTAGTTACAATTCTTAGAGCTGTTCACAAATACAAAGATTCCAGAGAACAGTTCGAGCAGAGAACTCATAAGAGACTTATCGATATCATCACACCTTCACAGAAGACTGTTGAGACATTATCAAGATTAGAAATGCCAGCAGGTGTATATATCGACATCAAAATGAAGACAAAATAATTTGTCAAAAATGAAAGCAAGTAATCCTGAAGGGTTTAGATATAAAAGTAACACACTTCCTATTTAATAGGGAATCAACGCAGTGTTCTGCAGTGTTCCACCTATATTAAGCTGTTCTAGGATGTTTTCGGTATGAATCTCATACAGAAAACCGCTGTAGATTAAACAGGAGGTATAACAATGAAGAAAGCAATTTTAGCAACAAAAGTTGGTATGACTCAGATTTTTGCTGAAGATGGTGCATTAACACCGGTTACCGTGCTTCAGGCTGGTCCATGTGTTGTTACTCAGGTTAAGACAGTAGCAAACGATGGTTACAGTGCAGTACAGGTAGGTTTTGGCGATATCAGAGAAAAATTAGTAAACAAGCCGAGAAAAGGACATTTTGATAAGGCGGGAGTTCCTTATAAGAGATTTGTAAGAGAATTCAAGTTCGAAGATGCTGAAAACTATTCAGTAAAAGACGAAATCAAAGCTGATATCTTTGCGGCTGGCGATAAGGTTGATGCAACAGCTATTTCAAAGGGAAAAGGATTCCAGGGTGCAATCAAGAGATTAGGACAGTCCAGAGGACCGATGGCTCATGGTTCTAAATTCCACAGACATCAGGGTTCAAATGGTGCATGCTCAAGCCCTTCAAAAGTATTTAAGGGAAAAGGAATGCCAGGACATATGGGCTGCAAGAAGATTACAGTTCAGAATCTTGAAATCGTTAAAGTTGATGTAGAAAACAACTTAATCCTTGTAAAAGGTGCTGTTCCGGGACCAAAGAAAGCATTGGTTACAATTAAGGAAACAGTTAAGTCAGGCAAATAGGTATTAGGGAAGGAGGAACAATCAAATGTCAAAAGTATCTGTATACAATATGGAAGGACAGCAGGTTGGCGAATTAGAACTGAATGATGCAGTGTTTGGTGTAGAAATCAACGAACATTTAGTAAATCAGGCAGTAAAGCTTCAGCTTGCAAATAAACGTCAGGGCACACAGAGCGCAAAGACACGTTCAGAAGTGAGCGGTGGCGGAAGAAAACCTTGGAAGCAGAAGGGTACAGGCCACGCAAGACAGGGTTCAACAAGAGCTCCACAGTGGACAGGCGGTGGTGTTGTATTTGCTCCAAAGCCAAGAGATTATTCATTCAAGATGAATAAGAAAGAAAAGCAGTTAGCTCTTAAGTCAGTACTGACATCAAGAGTTCAGGAAAATAAATTTATCGTTGTTGATGCAATTAAGATGGATGAAATCAAGACAAAGACATTTGTTAAGGCTTTAGACAGCTTAAAGGTATCAAAGGCACTCGTAGTTTTAAATGAAAACGATGTGAATGTTGTTGCTTCAGCAAAGAACATTCCGGGCGTTAAGACAGCATCCGCTAAAACAATCAATGTATATGACATCTTAAAGTTTGATACACTTGTGATTGATAAGGCAGCTGTAGCAACCATCGAGGAGGTGTACGCATAATGGCAGACGTAAAATACTATGATGTAATCCTCAAGCCTGTAATTACAGAAAAGAGCATGAATGATATGGCTGATAAGAAATATACATTCTATGTTCATACAGAGGCTACAAAGACTCAGATCAAAGAAGCTGTAGAAAAAATGTTCGAAGGAACAAAGGTTGCCGGAGTGAACACAATGAACTTAGAAGGAAAAACTAAGAGACGTGGAAGAACAACAGGTAAGACAGCTAAGAGAAAGAAAGCTATCGTACAGTTAACAGAAGATAGCAAGGATATCGAAATTTTCCAGGGCTTATAAGAAGCAGGAAATTCCGGAACAATGTGCATGATAAACTTCTCAGGTATATGCACGCCCCTGTAACACAGGGAAATATTAGTGGAAAAGGAGAAAAGAATCATGGGAATTAAGACATATAACCCATATACACCTTCCAGAAGAAACATGACAGGTCTTGACTTTTCAGATATTACAAAGTCAACACCGGAGAAGTCTTTAACAGTTTCTTTAAAGAAGAACTCAGGAAGAAATAACCAGGGTAAGATTACCGTTAGACATCGTGGCGGCGGTTCAAGAAGAAAATATAGAATCATCGACTTCAAGAGAAGAAAAGATGATATTCCTGCAAAGGTTATCGGTATCGAATACGATCCGAACAGAACAGCAAACATCGCACTTATCTGCTATGCAGATGGTGAAAAGGCATACATCCTTGCTCCGAACGGATTAAAGGACGGCATGACTGTAATGAACGGTGCAAATGCTGAAATCAGAGTAGGTAACTGCTTACCACTTGAAGCAATTCCAGTTGGTACAGAAGTACACAACGTTGAATTATATCCGGGAAAAGGCGGACAGTTAGTTCGTTCAGCCGGTAACTCAGCTCAGCTTATGGCTAAGGAAGGCAAATATGCAACACTTAGATTACCATCAGGCGAAATGAGAATGGTTCCAATCATCTGCCGTGCAACAATCGGACAGGTTGGTAACGTAGAACATGACTTAGTAAATATTGGTAAAGCAGGACGTAAGCGTAACATGGGTATCAGACCTACAGTTCGTGGTTCTGTAATGAATCCTAATGATCATCCACATGGTGGTGGTGAAGGTAAGACTGGTATCGGTCGTCCAGGTCCATGTACACCTTGGGGCAAACCAGCACTTGGCTTAAAGACAAGAAAGAAGAACAAGAATTCCAATAAGCTCATCGTTAGAAGAAGAGATGGAAAGAACATGAAATAAGGAGGATTACCAATGGCTAGATCATTAAAAAAGGGACCATTTGCGGATGAAAGCTTACTTAAAAAAGTAGAAGCAATGAATGCGTCAGGACAGAAGTCAGTTATCAAGACTTGGTCACGTCGTTCAACAATCTTCCCAATGATGGTAGGACATACAATCGCAGTACATGATGGAAGAAAGCATGTACCAGTATATGTAACAGAAGACATGGTTGGACATAAACTCGGTGAATTCGTGGCAACAAGAACTTACAGAGGACATGGAAAAGACGAAAAGAAGGCTAGACGTTAGTTTTAAGATTTTGAAAGGAGGTATTCATCCATGGCAAAAGGACATAGAAGCCAGATAAAGAGAGAAAGAAACGCTGTTAAGGATACAAGACCATCAGCAAAACTTTCATATGCTAGAATATCAGTTCAGAAGGCATGCTTCGTATTGGATGCTATCAGAGGAAAAGACGTTGAGTCTGCACTCGGTATCTTAGCTTACAATCCAAGATATGCTTCTTCAGTAATAGAAAAATTATTAAAATCAGCAATCGCAAATGCTGAAAATAATCAGGGAATGAGTGCAGAAAACCTCTACATTGAAGAGTGTTATGCTTCCCAGGGACCTATCATGAAGAGAATTAAACCAAGAGCACAGGGTAGAGCATACAGAATCGAAAAGAGAATGTGCCATATTACAATCGTTCTGAACGAGAAATAGTATTAGAAAGGAGAACAGGAATGGGACAGAAAGTTAATCCTCATGGCTTAAGAGTCGGTGTTATTAAGGAATGGGACTCAAAATGGTACGCACCTAAAGCTGACTTCGCTAACAACCTTATCGAAGATCAGAAGATTAGAAAGTATCTTAAGAATAAATTATATAGCGCTGGTGTTGCTAAGATCGAAATCGAAAGAGCATCAGACAGATGTAAAGTTATCGTTCACACAGCTAAGCCTGGTGTAGTTATCGGCAAGGGCGGTGCTGAAATCGAGAAACTCAAAGTAGAATTACAGAAGCTTACAACAAAGAAATTAGTTGTAGATATCAAAGAAGTAAAGAGACCGGATAAGGATGCTCAGCTTGTTGCTGAAAATATCGCTCTCCAGTTAGAGAACCGTGTATCTTTCAGAAGAGCTATGAAGTCTACTATGTCAAGAAGTATGAAAGCTGGAGCAAAGGGTATCAAAGCAGCAGTTTCAGGTCGTTTAGGCGGTGCTGATATGGCTCGTGGCGAATTCTACAGCGAAGGTACTATTCCACTTCAGACATTAAGAGCAGATATTGACTATGGTTTCGCTGAAGCAGACACAACTTATGGTAAGTTAGGTGTTAAGGTTTGGATTTACAAAGGCGAAGTACTTCCAACTAAAGCTGCTAAAGCAGAAGTAAAGGAAGGGAGCGATAAATAATGTTAATGCCAAAGAGAGTAAAGCGTCGTAAACAGTTCCGTGGTACTATGACAGGAAAAGCCATGAGAGGCAATAAGATTACTTACGGTGAATATGGTATTGTCGCTTTAGAACCAGCATGGATCAAATCAAACCAGATTGAAGCTGCCCGTATTGCTATGACACGTTATATCAAGCGTGGTGGTAAAGTTTGGATTAAAATATTCCCAGATAAACCAGTAACTACAAAACCAGCAGAAACTCGAATGGGTTCCGGTAAAGGAACACTCGAATACTGGGTTGCAGTTGTTAAGCCAGGACGTGTATTGTTTGAAATCGCAGGCGTTTCAGAAGAAATCGCAAAAGAAGCTTTACGTCTTGCTTCACACAAGTTACCAGTTAAGTGTAAGATCGTTTCTCGTGCAGATTTAGAAGGCGGTGATAACAGTGAAAATTAATAAGTATGTAGAAGATTTAAAGGCAAAATCAGCTGCAGAATTGAATGATGAATTAGTAGCTGCTAAAAAGGAACTTTTCAATTTAAGATTCCAGAACGCAACAAATCAGTTAGATAATACTAGCAGAATTAAAGAAGTTAGAAAGAATATCGCAAGAATTCAGACAGTTATGTCAGAAGTTGCTTCCAAATAATTCATTGATTTAGGAATCTGAGAAAGGAGAATAGTATCGTGGAAAGAAATTTAAGAAAAACACGTATCGGTAAAGTTGTAAGTGACAAGATGGATAAGACTATCGTTGTAGCTGTACAGGATAACGTAAAGCATCCATTATACAAGAAAATTGTTAAGAGAACATATAAATTAAAAGCTCATGATGAAAACAACGAATGTGGTATTGGTGATACAGTAAAAGTTATGGAAACAAGACCATTATCTAAAGATAAGAGATGGAGACTTGTTGAAATCATCGAGAAGGCTAGATAGTAGAAAGGAGTATTATTATGATTCAGCAGGAAACAAGACTTAAAGTCGCTGATAATACAGGCGCTAAGGAATTGCTTTGCATCAGAGTAATGGGCGGTTCTACTAGAAGATATGCAAACATCGGTGACATAATCGTTGCTTCAGTCAAAGAAGCAACACCAGGCGGTGTTGTTAAAAAAGGTGATGTAGTAAAGGCCGTTGTTGTTCGTACAGTAAAAGGCGCACGTCGTAAAGACGGTTCTTATATCAAGTTTGATGAGAACGCTGCAGTTATTATCAAAGATGACAAGACACCAAAGGGAACCCGTATTTTTGGACCAGTAGCAAGAGAGCTAAGAGATAAACAGTTTATGAAAATTGTTTCTTTAGCACCAGAAGTATTATAGGAGGTGCAGTATGTCAGCCAGTAAGATTAGAAAAGGTGATTTAGTTAGAGTAATCACTGGAAAAGATAAAGATAAAGAAGGCAAAGTATTGTCTGTTAATGCAAAGAACCACACTGTACTTGTTGAAGGAATCAACATGGTTTCCAAGCATACAAAGCCAAATGCACAGAACCAGACAGGCGGTATTGTAAGCCAGGAATCTTCTATTGATATTTCAAACGTTATGTTAGTAGTTGACGGAAAAGCAACAAGAGTTGGTTTCAAAGTAGAAGATGGTAAAAAAGTGCGTGTTGCAAAAGCAACAGGTAAGGTTATTGATTAATTAGAGAGGAGGACCGTAAAGTGAGCAGACTTAAAGACACTTACAATAATGAAATTGTAGATGCATTAATGAAAAAGTTTGGATACAAGAATATTATGCAGGTACCTAAGCTTGATAAGATTGTAATTAACATGGGTGTTGGTGAAGCAAAGGATAACGCTAAGGTGTTAGACGCAGCTGTAAAAGACCTCGAAACAATCTCTGGCCAGAAGGCTGTTTTAACAAGAGCAAAGAAGTCAGTCGCTAACTTCAAGATCAGAGAAGGTCTTGCAATTGGATGTAAGGTTACACTGAGAGGGGAAAAGATGTACGAATTCCTTGATCGTCTTGTAAACCTTTCACTTCCTAGAGTACGTGACTTTAGAGGTGTAAACCCTAATTCATTCGATGGAAGAGGTAACTACGCTCTCGGAATCAAAGAACAGATCATCTTCCCGGAAATCGAATATGATAAGGTTGATAAGGTTAGAGGTATGGACATTATCTTTGTTACTACTGCTAACACAGACGAAGAAGCTCGTGAATTATTGACATTATTCAACATGCCGTTTAAGAAATAGTTAGGAGGGCACTTATGGCTAAAACATCTATGAAGATTAAGCAGCAGAGAAAGGCTAAATTTTCAACACAGGAATATAACCGCTGTAGAATTTGTGGTCGTCCACATGCTTATTTAAGAAAATATGGCGTTTGCAGAATCTGTTTCCGTGAATTAGCTTATAAGGGAGAAATCCCAGGCGTAAAGAAAGCATCCTGGTAGGATACAGCTTTCAAAAGATACACCAGGTTGCGTTGACAAACAGCCCTGGTGTGTGATAGAATAAACAGGTATTATGTGTCCGGACGGATGCATAACATAGAGCAACTCATGTAAGTCGCTTTTAAAACAATCGGTGAGTTTCCATCACCTGATATCATCAATCGCTTCTGCGATTGGTGAAAAGCGATACTGCTAAAGTTTAAGGAGGAAATTTTAAAATGGCAATGAGCGATCCAATCGCAGATATGCTTACAAGAATTCGTAATGCAAATACTGCAAAACATGACACTGTAGATGTACCTTCATCAAAGATGAAATTAGCAATTGCTGAAATTCTTTTCAACGAAGGTTATATTAAGAAATATGAAGTGATTGAAGATGGTATTTTCAAGACAATCCACATCACATTAAAGTATGGTAAGGATAAGAACGAAAAGATCATTACAGGTCTTAAGAGAATTTCAAAACCAGGTCTTAGAGTATATGCTGGAAAAGATGAACTTCCAAGAGTACTCGGAGGATTAGGTGTTGCTATCATTTCAACAAACAAAGGTATTTTAACAGACAAGGAAGCTAGAAAGCAGCAGGTTGGCGGCGAAGTACTGGCTTTCATCTGGTAATGTATAAATTGAAGGAGGTGCGGGCATGTCACGTATAGGAAGAATGCCTATCGCTATACCTGCTGGTGTTACTGTAGATATAGCAGAAAATAATAAGGTTACTGTAAAAGGACCAAAGGGAACACTCGAAAGAGTTTTGCCGGCAGAAATGGAAATTAAGAAAGACGGCGAGACAGTCGTTGTTACAAGACCAAATGATTTAAAGAAGATGAAATCATTACATGGTCTCACAAGAACACTTATCAATAACATGGTAATCGGTGTTTCTGAAGGATATACAAAAGAACTTGAAGTTAATGGTGTTGGTTACAGAGCACAGAAGCAGGGTAACAAGTTAGTTCTCGCTCTTGGATATTCACATCCTGTAGAAATAATCGATCCGGAAGGTCTGGAAACAGCTGTTGACGGAAACAAGATTATTGTTAAAGGTATCGATAAAGAAAAGGTCGGCCAGTACGCTGCTGAAATCAGAGCTAAGAGAGCTCCTGAACCATATAAGGGTAAGGGAATTAAGTATGCTGATGAAGTAATCAGACGTAAAGTTGGTAAGACTGGTAAGAAATAATTAAAGGAGTGAACAAAGATGGTTAGTAAAGAATCAAGAGCGGTTATCCGTGAAAAAAAGCACAAGAGATTACGTAATCGTTTTGCTGGTACAGCTGAAAGACCACGTCTTGCTGTATTTAGAAGTAACAATCATATGTATGCTCAGATTATTGACGATACAGTTGGAAATACATTAGTAGCAGCTTCAACACTTGAAAAGAGTGTAAAGGCTGAACTTGAGAAGACTAACAACGTTGATGCAGCAGCATATTTAGGAACAGTTATCGCAAAGAGAGCATTAGAAAAAGGTATTTCAACTGTTGTCTTTGACAGAGGCGGATTCATATATCAGGGTAAAGTTAAAGCATTAGCAGAAGCAGCAAGAGAAGCTGGTCTGGAATTCTAGTCGAGGAGGAACACACATGAAACGTACAATTATTGATGCTAGTCAGTTAGAATTAGAAGAAAAAGTAGTATCAATTAAGCGTGTAACTAAGGTTGTAAAGGGTGGACGTCACATGAGATTTGCAGCTTTAGTAGTTGTCGGTGATGGCAATGGTCACGTTGGTGCTGGTTTAGGCAAGGCTATGGAAATTCCAGAAGCCATTCGTAAGGGCAAAGAAGATGCTATGAAGAAGCTTATTGAAGTACCGGTTGATGCAAACAACAGCATTCCACATGATAATATAGGTAAGTTTGGCAGTGCTTCTGTATTACTTAAGAAGGCTCCAGAAGGTACAGGTATCATCGCAGGCGGTCCTGCACGAAACGTGCTTGAACTTGCAGGTCTTAAGAATATCCGTACAAAGTCATTAGGCTCAAACAACAAGCAGAATGTAGTACTTGCTACAATCAAAGGTTTGTCAGAGTTGAAAACTCCAGAAGAAGTAGCCAGACTTCGCGGTAAATCTGTAGAAGAAATCTTAGGCTAGGCTTAATAGGAGGAAATCAAAATGGCAGATAAATTAAAAATTACTTTAGTAAAATCTACAATTGGTGCTGTTCCGAAGCATGTAAAGACAGTTGAGGCTCTTGGCTTAAAGAAGCTTAACAAGACTGTTGAGCTTCCGGACAACAAAGCAACAAGAGGTATGATTCAGCAGGTAAGACACTTAGTAAAAGTGGAAGAAATCTAATGACAGGAGGTGCAACAATGGACTTATCTAACTTAAAGGCTGCAGAAGGCTCAGTTCAGAGTGATAACTTCAGAAGAGGCCGTGGACATGGTTCAGGAAATGGTAAGACAGCTGGTAAGGGCCATAAGGGACAGAAGGCTCGTTCAGGAGCTCCAAGACCAGGCTTTGAAGGTGGCCAGATGCCATTATACAGAAGAATTCCAAAGAGAGGATTCACAAATAGAAATACTTTAGAAATCGTAGGTATTAATGTAAGTGCCCTTGAAAGATTCGATAACGATGCAGTAGTAACAGTTGACGAATTAATCGCAACAGGTATCGTAAAGAATCCTAGAGATGGTGTAAAGATTCTTGGTAATGGTGAACTTACAAAGAAGCTTACAGTAAAAGCAAATGCTTTCTCAGAAGGCGCAAAAGCTAAAATCGAAGCACTTGGCGGAACCTGCGAGGTGATTTAATGTTTAAAACACTTCAGAAAGCATTAAAAGTAAAAGAAGTTAGGCAGAAATTATTATATACGCTTGCGTTATTAGTAGTAGTCAGAATCGGTTGCCAGATTCCTATCCCGGGAACCGATTCCAGTGTAATTTCGCAAATTTTAGGTTCATTTGATTCAGATGATGCTATGGGGTTTTTTAGTGCTTTTACAGGTGGCTCATTTGAGAACATGTCATTGTTCGCATTAAACATTACACCATACATCACATCATCCATTATCATGCAGCTTTTAACCATCGCTATTCCGCGTCTGGAAGAACTGCAGAGAGATGGTGAAACAGGAAGAAAGAAAATTGCAGAGATTACACGTTATCTGACAATTGCACTTTCTATTATTGAGTCTCTTGCCATGGCAATTGGCTTTGGTAATCAGGGATTATTCGGGGATACTTCATCCAAAGCACAGTATTTCCTTGTGGTTTTAACAGCGGTTGTTACCATGACAGCCGGTTCAGCACTCCTTATGTGGTTTGGTGAAAGAATCACAGAAAACGGTGTCGGAAATGGTATTTCTATCATCCTTATGATTAATATCATTGCAAGAATTCCGGATGACCTTATGAATCTGTTTGAATCAAAGGTTATGATTACGGAATCAAACGGAAGATCAGTACTTGGTGCTGCATCTGCTGCAATCATTATCCTTGCAGTTATCATTGCAATGATTGCTTTTATCGTTCTATTAAATGGTGGTGAGAGAAGAATCCCGGTACAGTATGCAAAGAAAGTACAGGGAAGAAAGATGTTAGGAGGTCAGTCAAGCCATATTCCATTAAAGGTAAATACCAGTGGTGTTATCCCGGTTATCTTTGCATCTTCACTGATGCAGTTCCCGGTTATCATTTCATCTATTCTTGGTAAACAGCCTGGTGATGGAACCTTATGGGGAAAAGTTTTAAAACTTTTAAGTCAGGGTTATTGGTTTGATATTTCTAATCCAAGAGCATTTGCGTATACCCTTGGATATGTGCTTTATGCAGTATTAGTTATCGCATTTGCATATTTCTATACATCCATTACCTTTAATCCGATAGAAGTGGCTAATAACATTAAAAAGCAGGGCGGATTTATTCCGGGTATCAGACCTGGTAAACCGACCGAAGAATATTTGACAAAATTACTTAACAACATCGTATTTATCGGTGCTGTGGGACTTTTAATCGTTGCAACTATTCCACTTGTATTTTCAGGCATATTTGATGCGAAAGTATCATTTGGCGGAACCTCATTAATTATCGTTGTTGGTGTTATTCTTGAGACTCTTAATAAGATTAGTGCGATGATGGTAGTCCGCAACTATAAAGGATTTTTGGACGATTAATACGATATGGTCCACATTCGTGGCCAGATATATAAAACCCGCAGAAGATATACCTTTTGCGGGTTTTTTAAATATAAGAAAGGCGGTGCATATATGAAGATTATTATGTTAGGTGCGCCTGGTGCCGGAAAAGGAACTCAGGCAAAAATGCTTGCAGATAAATATAAGATTCCACATGTTTCAACAGGAGATATATTTCGTGCAAATATAAAGAACGGAACGGAATTAGGAACTAAGGCAAAAGTATATATGGATCAGGGAATGTTAGTACCTGATGAACTGACTTGCGACCTCGTGGTAGATAGAATTAAGCAGGATGACTGCAAAGACGGATATATTCTGGATGGATTCCCACGGACAATTCCACAGGCAGAATGTCTGGACAAAGCACTGGATGCTTTGAATGATAAGATTGATTTTGCAGTCAATGTGGAAGTGCCGGATGAAAACATCATTCGCAGAATGTCCGGAAGAAGAGCATGTTTATCATGTGGAAGAACATATCATATTGTATATAATCCGCCGAAAGAAGAAGGAATCTGTGATGAGTGCAAAAAAGAGCTTGTCTTAAGAGATGATGATAAGCCGGAAACAGTCGAAAAGAGACTGAAGGTATATCATGAACAGACACAGCCGCTGATTGATTATTACAGAAACAAAGGTGTACTTGCTGAAGTGGATGGAACCAGAGATATGCAGGAAGTATTTACTGCAATTACAGATGTTTTGGAAGCTTAAAGAGGCGATCACATGTCAGTAACAATAAAATCTCAAAGAGAAATTGAACTTATGCGCCATGCAGGAAAATTGCTCGGACAGACGCTGAAGCAGTTAGAAGAAGCAGTCAGACCGGGAATGTCCACATGGGAACTAAATCAAATTGGTGAAGAAATTATAAGAGGATATGGCTGTATCCCGTCTTTTCTTAATTATAACGGATATCCGGCCTCTATCTGTATTTCACTGAATGATGAAGTAGTACATGGAATACCGCGGAAAGATTTCATCATTCAGGAAGGCGATATTGTGAGCATGGACGCGGGACTTATCTATCAGGGATACCACGCAGATGCTGCAAGAACAGTAGGAGTCGGCGAAATAACAGAAAATGCAAGAAAACTCATAGAAGTCACCAGACAGAGCTTTTTTGAAGGAATCAGGCAGGCAAAACAGGGAAATCATCTCTATGATATTTCCGGTGCCATCGGCGATTACGCAGAAAGCTTCGGATATGGTGTGGTGAGGGATTTAGTCGGACATGGAATTGGAAAAAATCTGCATGAGGATCCACAGATTCCAAATTTCCGGCAGAGAAGAAGAGGATTAAAACTTCAGGCAGGAATGACACTTGCCATAGAGCCTATGATAAATGAAGGCAGTCCGGATGTGTGCTGGGCAGATGATGACTGGACAGTAATGACAGAAGACTGTTCCCTGTCAGCTCATTATGAAAATACAGTACTTATTACAGACGGCGAACCGGAGATTCTTACATTGGCTGAATCACTGTAAATATAAAAGAAGAGATTAGGAGGTTGAAAAAATGTCAAAATCTGATTTAATTGAAATGGAAGGAACAATCGTAGAAAAGCTTCCAAACGCAATGTTTAAGGTGGAACTGGAGAATGGTCATGTTGTGCTTGCCCACATCAGTGGCAAACTCAGAATGAACTTTATCCGTATCCTTCCGGGAGACAAAGTTAAGATTGAACTTTCCCCATATGATTTAAACAAAGGACGTATTATCTGGAGAGATAAATAAGAAACACTGCAAAAAAATGAAAAATATGCTTGTTTTTTTGTAAAAACTATGATATAGTCTTAAATGGACTTTTTTGAAAGGAGGATTTTGCTGTGAAGGTTAGATCATCAGTTAAACCTATTTGTGAAAAATGCAAAGTCATTAAAAGAAAGGGAGCAATCAGAGTAATCTGTGAAAATCCTAAGCACAAGCAGAGACAGGGCTAATTATGGCAGTCCGGCATTGATACTGTCTATTGTCAATGTCATGTAACAGTTAATTTTGCGGCTGCAGCAATGGAACACCAGGGTGCGTGGTAAAAGGAAACACTCTCATTCCTTACCGGGTGTCGATGGGAAGAAGTTGCTTCAATATAAAAAATAATAAAATAATAACTAAAAACTCGTAAATGTGGAACGCACACATTTCAGACGCAGAGACTTTATGCGGGCTGCGTAATCTGCAGGTTTACGAAAGAATTTTGATGGAGGTTGTACACACATGGCTCGTATTTCAGGTGTTGATTTACCAAGAGAAAAGCGTATCGAGATAGGATTAACCTATATCTACGGTATCGGAAGAGTTAGCGCAACAAAGATTCTTGAGGCAGCTAATGTTAATCCGGATACAAGAGTAAGAGACTTAACAGATGATGAAGTTAAGAGAATCAGTGCAGTTATCGATGAACATCACACAGTAGAAGGTGATTTAAGAAGACAGATTGCATTAAACATTAAAACATTACAGGAAATCGGATGTTACAGAGGCATTCGTCATAGAAAAGGACTTCCTGTTCGTGGTCAGAAGACAAAGACAAACGCAAGAACAAGAAAAGGTCCTAAGAAGACAGTAGCAAATAAGAAGAAGTAGTATTTAGTTATTAATTTAGATAGATTAAATATTTAGATTTTTCTTAGCAGTTTACAAATTATTATCATTATAGAAAGGTAACCCACATAAGGGAAGGTTAGTTTAAAATGGCTAAAGTTACAAAAAAAGTGACAAAGAAGCGTGTAAAGAAAAACGTTGAACGCGGACAGGCACATATTCAGGCATCATTCAATAACACAATCGTTACAATTACAGATACAGAAGGTAACGCATTATCATGGGCAAGTGCTGGTGGTCTTGGTTTTAAAGGTTCAAGGAAATCTACTCCTTATGCAGCTCAGATGGCAGCTGAAACTGCTACAAAGGCAGCTTTAGTTCACGGCTTAAAATCAGTAGATGTTATGGTAAAAGGTCCAGGTTCAGGAAGAGAAGCAGCAATCCGTGCGCTTTCAGCAAGCGGACTTGATGTTACAAGTATCAAGGATGTTACCCCGGTTCCACATAACGGATGTCGTCCACCAAAGCGCAGAAGAGTCTAATAGGAGGTGCACATAGATGGCAGTTAATAGAGTTCCTGTTCTTAAAAGATGCAGATCACTTGGTCTTGATCCAATCTACTTAGGAATAGATAAGAAATCAAATAGAGAGTTAAAGAGAGCAAACAGAAAGATCAGTGAATATGGTCTTCAGTTAAGAGAAAAACAGAAAGCAAAATTCATATATGGCGTTTTAGAGAAACCTTTCAGAAACTATTTTGCAAAGGCTTCCAAAATGAAAGGTCAGTCCGGTGAAAACCTTATGATTTTACTGGAAAGCAGACTTGACAATGTTGTATTCCGTTTAGGACTTGCAAGAACAAGAAAAGAAGCAAGACAGATCGTTGACCACAAGCACGTTTTAGTAAACGGCAAGTGTGTAAATATTCCTTCTTATCTTGTAAAAGCTGGTGATACAATCGAAATCAGAGAAAAGAGCAAATCTTCTCAGAGATATAAAGATATCCTTGAAGTTACAGAAGGAAGAATGGTTCCTGAATGGTTAGAAGCTAACCACGAAGCTTTAAGCGGTGTTGTAAAACAGTTACCGGAAAGAGAAAACATCGATGTACCGGTTGATGAAATGTTAATCGTCGAATTATATTCAAAATAAGATTTTAAATTTGGCAGCTTGCAGGGCATTCCATGCCTTGCGGGCAAGCCATCTTTTCTTAACAAGAAGTTTGATATGGATTGATATTTTGATTATTTCAAAGAAGGAGGGGCTTTATAGTGTTCGATTTTGAAAAACCTAATATTGAAATTGTAGAGATTTCAGAAGATAAGAGATATGGTAAGTTTGTGGTAGAGCCACTTGAAAGAGGTTATGGTACAACACTTGGCAATTCTTTAAGAAGAATTATGCTGTCATCCCTTCCGGGTGCTGCAGTAAGCCAGATTAAAATTGACGGCGTTCTGCATGAATTCAGTTCAATTCCGGGAGTAAAAGAAGATGTCACAGAAATTATTCTGAACATTAAAAACCTTGCAATTAAGAACAACAGCGACACAAATGAACCAAAAGTTGCATATATCGAATACAGCGGTGAAGGCGTTGTCACAGCAGCGGATATTCAGACAGACCCTGATATCGAAATCTTAAATCCTGATTTGGTTATCGCAACACTTAGTGGCGGAGCTGATACTAAATTATATATGGAGCTGACCATTACAAAGGGAAGAGGTTATGTCAGTGCAGATAAAAATAAGAACGATGAACTTCCAATTGGAGTAATTGCCGTAGATTCTATCTATACACCGGTAGAACGTGTAAATCTTGCAATTGAGAATACGCGTGTCGGTCATATTACTGATTATGACAAACTCACACTTGATGTTTATACAAATGGTACACTGGCTCCGGATGATGCTGTAAGCCTTGCAGCAAAGGTTTTAAGCGAGCATCTGAATCTGTTTATTGATCTTTCTGAAAATGCCAAGACAGTAGATGTTATGGTAGAAAAAGAAGAAGATCCAATCGACAGAGTATTAGAGATGAACATTGACGAACTGGAACTTTCCGTTCGTTCCTATAACTGTTTAAAGAGAGCTGGAATCAATACCGTAGAAGAACTGATTAACAGAAGTTCAG
>FR900106.1:7289-14860 GCA_000437755.1 Roseburia sp. CAG:303 | reverse complement strand
TTCAGACGATATGATGAAGGTTCGTAACTTAGGACGTAAGTCTTTAGAGGAAGTACTGAATAAGTTGAAAGAATTAGGTCTTTCACTTAAGAGCGGAGATGACTAATCGACCGCAGGTAATACATGATTTATGGAATATAAAAGCAGATATCCGATAAGACCGAAGAGTGCGGGTATTTGTTCCACAAATGGAGGTTAAATTAAAATGGCTGGAAATAGAAAGCTTAGCAGAACATCTGCACAGAGAAAAGCATTAATCAGAGCACAGGTAACAAGCTTAATCGCTAACGGAAAGATTGTTACAACAGAAGCAAAGGCAAAAGAAGTACGCAAAGTAGCGGAAGGTTTAATTGCCCTTGCAGTAAAAGAAAAAGACAACTTTGAAGAAGTTACTGTTCAGGCTAAAGTTCCTGTAAAGGATGAAAATGGCAAGAGAGTAAAAGAAGTTGTTGACGGAAAGAAAGTAACAAAATACGAAACAGTTGAAAAGACAATCAAGAAAGACAAGCCTTCAAGACTTCACGCAAGAAGAAAAATGCAGGCAGTTCTTTATTCTGTAAAGGATGTTCCTACACAGGCAGCCGGCAGAAAGAAGAATACAAAGGTTGTTGATTTAACAGATAAGTTATTCACAGAAATCGCTCCTAAGTATGCAGATCGTAACGGTGGTTACACAAGAATCATCAAGATCGGTCTCAGAAAAGGTGATGCAGCAATGGAAGTTGTACTTGAATTAGTATAATTTGAAAGAATATCCGGGAACAGGTGTTATACCTGTTCCTTTTTTCGATTCTACTGACTCTTTTTCTCGGAAAGGCAGGATAGTATTTGCAATATGTGCTGGATTCAGATATAATAGAAAGAAGATAAGTGCCTTATATGGGCATATGATATGGAGGGAATATGGACAAGAATTTAGATAAGAAATATTTAAAACTGCTGGCAGAGAAATATCCGAGCGCAGCAGCTGCAAAGAGTGAAATAATAAATCTGACGGCGATCATGAGTCTTCCAAAGGGAACAGAATACTTTTTCAGTGATATACATGGAGAATATGAAGCATTTCTGAATCTGCTCAGGAGTGCATCTGGAACGATTATGGATAAAATACGGATCTACTTTTCTGATTCCATGACAGCAGAAGAACAGGAAAATTTTGCACATCTGATTTATTTTCCGGAAGAAACACTGAAGCTGTACCAGGCACAGGGATTTGATAATGAGAAGCAGAAAATCCTCATCTTTCGTCTGATTCGTTTGTGTAAGGAACTTTCATCCAAATACACCAGGTCAAAGGTCAGAAAAAAACTTCCGGCAGATTATGGTTATGCGATTGAAGAACTGTTGAACGTAGATACGGACGAGATGGATAAAAAGAGATATTATGATGAAATCATTAATTCAATCATTGATTCCACTTCCGGTTCAGATTTTATTACCCATCTGTGTATTCTGGCACAAAGACTTGCGGTGGATAAACTGCATATTATTGGAGATATTTTTGACAGAGGACCAAGAGCCGACATTATTATGAACGAACTCATGAATTTCCCGGATGTAGATATCCAGTGGGGAAATCATGATATTTCCTGGATGGGAGCAGCCTGCGGAAACCTTGCACTGGTTGCAAACGTTGTCCGGATTGCAGTAAGTTATAATAATTTTGATGTACTCGAAGATGGATATGGAATTAATATGCGGCCATTATCCATGTTCGCTTCCCGTGTATACAAGAATGATGAGTGTAAGGGATTTACGCCAAAACTTCTGGACGAAAATGTTTATGATAACGTGGATATCCAGCTGGCGGCAAAGATGCATAAGGCAATCGCCATTATCCAGTTTAAGCTGGAAGGACAGATTATCGAGCGTCATCCGGAATATAAAATGGATGACAGAAATGTGCTGAAAAAAATTAATTATGAAAAGAAAACAGTTACGATTGAAGGTGTGGAATATCCATTAAAGGATACTACATTCCCGACCATTGATCCGAAGAAGCCTCTGGAACTGACGGAAGGAGAGCAGGAACTCCTGTATACCTTAGTAACTTCATTCCGTCATTCGGAATTATTTAACCGCCATGTGGAATTCCTGTATAACAAAGGTTCGATGTATACCTGTTGTAATTCCAACCTTTTGTATCATGGATGTATACCGATGAACCAGGACGGAACATTTACGGAAATTACACTGGATGGAAAACATTATTACAAGGGAAAAGCACTTCTTGATTATATGAATCAGATTGTGAAGGATGCATATTATACAAAAGACAGAAATGCTGTAGATTTCATGTGGTATTTATGGTGCGGAAAAAATTCTTCCGTATATGGAAAGAGTAAGATGTCCGCATTTGAGGGATATTTTATCGAAGGTACGGATGCAAGGAAAGAAATTTACAATCCGTATTATAAATTAAGCAATGACGAGAAAATCTGTGATATGATTTTCCGTGAATTTGGCTTAAATCCCGATACATCCCATATTATTAACGGTCATGTGCCGGTAAAATTAAAAGATGGGGAAAGTCCGGTAAAGGCGAATGGAAAACTTTACGTCATTGATGGGGGAATTTCCAAAGCATACCGTACAAAGACGGGAATCGCAGGATATACCCTGATTTTCAATTCCCATCATATCGCACTTGCGGAGCATACGATTGCCTCAAAAGACAGAGTGCTTGCAGGACAGAGCAGCTATATTAATTATAAAGTATCTCCGGTCATGAAAATTACAGAACGCATGAAGGAGAGAGTAAGGGTTGCAGATACTGATACCGGTGAAATGCTCAGGGAACGAATCAAAGATTTAAAAATGCTGGTAAAAGCATATGAAGATGGACAGGTGTAATGGTGTAAACAATGCAAAAAATTGTGCAAATAAAAGATTTAATTCATAAATTTGTGGATACAGATGCAGAAGGAAATGTTACGGGAGAAAAAAATGCGGTAGATTCGGTATCACTTGATGTAGAAAAGGGAGAATTTATAGCAATCCTGGGACATAATGGATCCGGCAAATCGACTCTGGCAAAACATATTAATGCCATATTAATGCCGACTTCCGGTACTTTATATGTGAATGGAAAAGATACTGCAGATGGCAGGAACATCTGGGATATCAGACAAAGTGCGGGGATGGTATTCCAGAATCCGGATAATCAGATTATTGAGACCGTTGTGGAAGAGGACGTTGGTTTCGGACCGGAAAATCTCGGAGTAGAAACAGAAGAAATCTGGAAAAGGGTGGAATCTGCCCTGGGAAAAGTCGGAATGCTTGAGTTTCGGAAACATTCCCCGTCAAGACTGAGCGGCGGACAGAAGCAGAGAGTTGCGATTGCCGGTGTCCTTGCCATGCATCCGGACTGCATCGTACTCGATGAGCCGACCGCTATGCTGGATCCGCATGGCAGGCAGGAAGTAATACAGACCTTAAAGGAATTAAATGAAAAAGAAAAAGTAACCATTATTCTGATTACACATCATATGAATGAAGCTGCCCTTGCGGATAAAATATTTGTTATGAATGAGGGTAAGATTGCTTTGCAAGGGACTCCGAAAGAGGTCTTTTCACATTATGATGAAATGAAGAACATCGGACTGGATGTGCCGGTTTCCACTGAAATAGCCCATGGCCTGAAAAAGTATGGATGGCATATGCCGGATGATATTATTTCCGAAGAAGAACTGTTAGACAGTATAAAAAAGAATCTTCCGGAAAAAGCAGAGAAGGGCACAGAACATAGAGTGGAGCAGAAAAACGAATCGAAAGCAGAACAGGACAACAGGGAGGCACAGCAGCAGAAGGATTCAGGCGAAGTTATACTTTCCCTGCGTGATGTGAATTATATTTATTCTGCGGATACCGTATATCGCAGGCATGCGTTAAAAAATGTCAGTCTGGATATTTGGAAAGGAGAATTTATCGCAGTAATCGGACATACCGGTTCGGGTAAATCCACGCTGATTCAGCATTTAAATGGTTTAAACAAACCGTCCTCCGGAAAAATTCTGTACAAGGGACAGGATATCAGCGAAAAATCTTTTAAATTAAGTGATTTGCGCAAGAAAGTGGGGCTGGTATTTCAGTATCCGGAGTACCAGCTCTTTGAAACGACAGTATTGCTGGATGTGGCATTTGGACCGAAAAATCTGGGCTGTGACAGGGAACAGGCAGAACAGCAGGCAAGGGAAGCACTGGCTCTTGTCGGGCTTCCGGAAGAATGTTATGAAATGTCCCCGTTTGAATTGAGTGGAGGGCAGAAGAGAAAAGCTGCGATTGCCGGTGTCCTTGCCATGAATCCGGAGGTGCTGATTCTGGATGAGCCTACCGCAGCACTGGATCCGTATGGAAGGGATGAAATCCTGTCCATACTGGAAGATTTGCACCGTAAGAAGAACATTACCATTTTGCTGGTTTCACACAGCATGGATGAGGTGGCAAGATTTGCACAGCGAATCATTGTAATGGATAAAGGAGAAATCCTTATGGATGGTACTCCGGCAGACATTTTCCGCAGGCATAAAGAGCTGGAGGAGATTGGGCTGGCGGCACCACAGGCAATGTATATAATGAAAGAATTAAAGGAATACGGACTTCCGGTGGATACAGAGATATTTACACCACAGGAAGCTGTAAAAGAAATAAACAGAATCAGAGATGGAGCAGAACAACGATGAAAGATATTACATTGGGACAATATTATCCTGCAGATTCCATAATACACAGGCTGGACCCCAGAGTAAAGCTTCTGGCGGTGATCTGTTATACCCTGTTTTTATTTATAAATGATACGTTTATCAGTTACCTGCTCAATATAGCAGTACTGACGGGCATAGTAATACTGACCAGAGTTCCTTTCCGGCAGATTGTAAAAGGCATAAAGTCAATCCTGTTTTTATTGCTTTTCAGTGTTGTCTTTACCGTATTATTTACAAAGGGAGATGATATTCTGTTTGAATACGGAATTATCGTCATATCCATGCAGGGACTTCTTCTGGCCGTAAAAATATGTATCAGAATTTTTCTTTTGATTATGATGTCAACCGTACTCACACTGTCAACGACTCCGACAGATCTTGCGGACGGACTTGAAAAATCCTGTGGATTTTTAACAAAAATTCATGTTCCGGTGCATGAAATTGCAATGATGATAACCATTGCATTGAGATTTATACCCATTCTTATGGAGGAAACGGATAAAATCATGAAAGCACAGAAGGCAAGAGGGGCGGATTTTGAAAATGGCAATCTGATTGAACGGGCAAAGAGTCTTGTGCCAATCTTTATTCCATTAATTGTTTCATCCGTAAGAAGGGCAATGGATCTTGCGATGGCAATGGAAGCAAGATGTTACCGGGGAGGTGACGGAAGAACAAAGATGAAACCGCTGACTTACCGGAAAAGAGATAAGATGGCATATCTGATTATGTTTCTTTACATGGTTGGAATGACTGCCATAAAGATATTAATTTAAGCAGACGAGGAAAGAAATGTCAAAACGAGTTTTTTTAAGAATAGCATATGATGGGACGAATTATCATGGCTGGCAGATACAGGATAATGGAATTACGGTGGAAGAAATCATCAACAGGAAGCTGACGGAGCTTCTGGGAGAAAAGATAGCAGTTATCGGGGCAAGCCGTACCGATTCCGGAGTGCATGCACTGGGGAATGTTGCGGTATTTGATACGGACACAAGAATTCCGGCAGATAAGATATCTTTTGCGTTAAACCAGAGACTGCCGGAGGATATCCGCATACAGGAATCAAAGGAGGTAGCCGGAGATTTCCATCCGCGTTTCTGCAACAGCCGGAAAACCTATGAATATAAGATTTTAAACAGGCGGTTTGCCATGCCGACAGAACGTCTGTATTCCCATTTTGTATACATGACGCTTGATTTTGAGAAGATGAAGGAAGCGGCGGCTTTTATCGTGGGAGAACACGACTTTAAGAGTTTCTGTTCCACGAGAACCCAGGTGGAAAACACCGTCCGCACCGTATATTCGCTGGAACTGGACAAGAAAGGCGATATGATATATATCCGTATCTGTGGAAATGGATTCCTCTACAACATGGTAAGAATCATTGTCGGGACACTGATGAAAGTAGGTCTTGGGTTTTATCCGCCGGAGCATGTCCGGGAAATTATCGAAGCAAAAGACCGGAATGCTGCCGGACCGAAAGCCGCAGCCTGTGGACTGACATTAATCCGGCTGGAATATGAAGGCATGGATTATGAGAGGAAAAATTAATAAAACAGATTGACAAAACTGACAAACTAAGATATAATACTAAATTGTGGCAGCATACAGAACGGCTGATTACCGCTTTGATATGTTTTCACGTTTCGCGTAGATGTCCGGGTTTTACACAGACGGACAGACATGTTGGAGGAACTGCACGGCAGTTCGGGTTTCTCTTATTTTTAAAAATATCAGAAGCCAAGAATATCTATTAATCAAAGTTTACAGGAGGAAAAACCAATGAAAACTTTTATGGCTAGTCCAGAAAAAATTGAAAGAAAATGGTATGTAGTTGATGCAGAAGGACAGACATTAGGTCGTCTTGCTTCAGAAGTTGCTAAGGTTTTAAGAGGAAAGAACAAACCGGAGTACACACCACACGTTGATACAGGTGATTATGTAATCGTTATCAATGCTGATAAGATTAAAGTTACAGGTAAGAAGTTAGATCAGAAAATGTATTATCATCACTCAGATTATGTAGGTGGATTAAAAGAAGCTACATTAAGAGAAATGATGCAGAAGAAGCCTGAAAAGGTAATCGAACTCGCAGTTAAGGGAATGCTTCCAAAGGGACCTTTAGGAAGACAGATGTATACAAAGCTTCATGTATACGCTGGTGCTGAACATCCACATGCAGCTCAGAAACCAGAAGTTTTAACATTTTAATCGGCGATAGGAGGAAATTACAATGGCTAAATCTAACGATAAGTTCTACGGAACAGGAAGAAGAAAAAAGAGCATTGCCAGAGTTTACTTAGTACCTGGTACAGGCAAGGTTACAATCAATAAAAGAGACATTGATGAATATTTCGGACTTGAAACATTAAAGGTTATCGTTCGTCAGCCTTTAGTTGCTACAGAAACAGTAGACAAGTATGATGTATTAGTAAATGTAAAAGGTGGCGGTTACACAGGTCAGGCTGGTGCTATCAGACATGGTGTATCAAGAGCTTTATTACAGGCAGATGCAGATTTCAGACCTACATTAAAGAAGGCTGGATTCTTAACAAGAGACCCAAGAATGAAGGAAAGAAAGAAGTACGGCTTAAAAGCAGCAAGACGTGCTCCACAGTTCTCAAAGAGATAATATCCGCGATTGCTACAGGCAGTGCAGAAACGAAATATTACGTCAAAGGAATGTTTTTATATTCCTTTGGCGTTATTTTTTTCTATGGGATTTATTAGGATAATAGTAATGATGGAATGGAAAAATTACAAAATTTTAGGGTTGAAACAACAAATATTTAATCCCCCCAACCAGAAAGGAACAAACACTATGGAATACCAGTACCGCATCGGAGTGGGCTGTATCGGCTG
>FR900106.1:0-7273 GCA_000437755.1 Roseburia sp. CAG:303 | reverse complement strand
GGGCTGTATCGGCTGCAGGCAGTGTTACCGATGCTGTCCGGCAGGTGCAATCACCCATTGTCCGATGAAAATTGATCAGGAAAAATGCACAAAGTGCGGAATTTGTTATGAGAAATGTGCGGGGCATAAGATTCTGAAAATAGTGATGGACAGAAAATAGCATATGCATATTGTAAAATTCGTCATTTGCAAGTATAATAGATAGGATGACAAGAGCAGATGTAAAGACGAGGAAGAGAAATGAGTAATTCAAATATTGCACCATTTGTAAAATGGGCTGGAGGGAAGCGGCAGTTACTTCAGCAGATAAGAGAAAGAATGCCGGAACAATACAATAATTATTATGAACCCTTCATAGGCGGTGGAGCAGTATTATTTGAATTACAGCCGGAACATGCATGGATTAATGATATTAATACTGCCCTGGTGCATACCTACAGACAGATTCAGGGCAATCCGGAGGATTTTTTAAGAGAAGTGGAAAAGCTGGATCAGGAGATGCCGGAAGATGGAAAGAGTTACTATTATGAAATGCGGGAATTATATAACGACAAGCTGATGAAGCAGGAATATGATACCGGGCTGGCGGCATTGTTTGTCTTTATAAACAAGCATTGTTTTAATGGATTATACAGGGTAAATGGAAAAGGACTTTTTAACGTGCCGTACAATAACAGCCGGAAAGCATCTGTGGACAGAGAACTTATTCTGGAAACATCCCGATATCTGCAGAAAGTCAGAATTACGCAGGGTGATTTTGAAGAAGCCTGCAAAGAAGCCGGAGAAGGTGATTTTGTCTTTATAGACAGTCCCTATGCACCACTCAATCCGACCTCCTTCGAGTCCTATACAAAAGAAGGATTTGATATCGAGAGCCATAAAAGACTGGCAGATCTGTATGACAGGCTTACCGGGCGAGGCTGCTACTGTATGCTGACAAATCACAATACAGAACTGATTAATCAGTTATATCAGGGCAAAGGATACCGGATCGACGTAGTAAGTGTAAAGCGTATGATAAATTCCGATGCATCAAAGCGGACCGGTGAAGAAGTCATTATATGCAATTATTAAAGGAGAATATAATAACAATAAATGGAAGACTTATTTATAAAAAAAGTACCGTTTTATTATGAAACTTGTCAGGCGGGGCTGGTTCTGGGGGACTCGTTTAAGATCCTTACGAAGATAAAGCCGGAATCTGTGGATATGATATTTGCAGATCCGCCGTATTTTCTCAGCAACGATGGCATTACCTGTCAGGCGGGAAAAATGGTATCTGTAAATAAGGGGTCCTGGGACAGAATTTCAGCAAATGGAACCGGAGTGAATGAGAAACACAAGTTTAACAGAAAGTGGATCAGGTTATGTAAGAAAGTATTAAAGCCGGATGGCACAATATGGATATCAGGAACATTACACAATATATATTCGATTGGTATGGCATTGGAGCAGGAAGGCTTCAAAATAATTAATAACATAACATGGCAGAAAACAAATCCACCACCAAACTTAGCATGTCGATGCTTCACTCATTCTACAGAAACCATTTTGTGGGCAAAAAAGAATGATAAGAAGTCACGGCATTTTTTTGATTACCAGAAAATGAAAGAAATAAATGGCGGGAAACAGATGAAAGATGTGTGGACAGGCTCTCTGACCAGACCATCCGAGAAAACGGAAGGAAAACATCCGACACAGAAGCCGGAATATCTGCTCGAAAGAATCATACTTGCATCAACAACAGAAAACCAGATCATTCTTGATCCATTCTGCGGTTCAGGCACAACCGGGGTAGCAGCCCTCAAAAACGGTAGAAATTTTATCGGAATAGACTTTGAGGAAGAATATCTGGAACTGACAAAGAGAAGACTGGAGAAAATAACAGATGAATAATAGAAATTTTGAACAGTGGATTGCAACCTTCAAACCAAGTATAGCAACCTATGATTATTACAGTGATTTTCCTAAAATAATACGGAATATCGAAGAATGGAAAATTGAATTAAATATTTTAAATGCACTGGTTGGCTCAAAAAATATGGAAGAAGATTTTGAAAAAATCATAACCAGATATCCGGAAACATTGAAGTGCATTCCGCTTCTGCTGGCAGTAAGAGAAAATAAGATCTATGCACAGGATGAAGATGGACAGTTTTTGTATGATTTTAAGAAGATGAATTACAATGTGGACAGATACAGGGAATTTATGCGAAAAACAGGACTGTTTGATTTGCTCCAGAATCATATCACAGGTAATCTGATTGATTATGTAACAGGGGTTGAAGCGGGTCTGGATTCAAATGCAAGAAAGAACAGAGGTGGCCATCTCATGGAAGATCTTGTGGAAAAATACATACAGGAAGCCGGATTTGAAAAAGACAGAAATTATTTTAAAGAAATGTATTTAAAAGATGTGGAGAAAAAATGGAATATCGATTTATCTGCTTTGTCCAATCAGGGAAAAGCTGCGAAGCGATTTGATTTTGTCATAAAGACAGATCAGATGATATATGCGGTTGAGACGAATTTTTATGCCAGCAGCGGTTCAAAATTAAATGAAACGGCACGAAGCTACAAAATGCTTTCACAGGAGGCGGATACGATAGACGGTTTTACTTTTGTATGGTTTACAGACGGTACAGGCTGGTGGAATGCAAAAGAAAACTTAAGGGAGACATTTGATGTCATGGAAACATTGTATAATATAGATGATATGGAGAATAACATAATGAATAAGCTATTTATTTAGAAATACAGAAGAGGTAAAGATATGGGAGAACTTATTATTCAGGATAAAATTATTATCAGCGAAATAGAAAAAGTATTGGATATAATATACAAAGCCTCCGGACGGAGAGCGGATGCAGGGTTAATCAAAAAATTTATCTGTAATGAGAAAGCGACAAAATTTTATATCGATGAAAAACTGGGAAGTTCCGTGGAAGAGCAGAAGGATTCCAGATATGTGTGGCTGGATACCGGGTATCTTGACACAAAGGAGCGTCCGCTTATGGTATGTCTTTATAAAAATGGAAACGTATACATTGGAAATTATACGGGGACATTCCGCAGCCTTGCAGATTATGTAAAAAATTATAATAAGAAGACTCCTGTGACAGAGCAGAATTACAGACGTTTTCTTGATAAATACAATCGGAAAATCCAGGACAGGAAGCTGAAATATATAGGTTATGAAGATGTCCAGGCATCAGATCCGGAAGAGCAGGATTCGTGCGATTCAGAGATGGCAAGAAAAATCAAGGCATTAAACTTTATATTTGAGGCAGTAGAAGAAAGCAGTCCTGAGGACAGTGCGGAAGAAAATTTGAAAGAGGAAGCAGAAGAACTAATAACAGAAGAGATAATTACCAGACAGCAGAACGAAGAAGAAGAGATAACCATTGGGCTTCTTATGGATAAAATCCAGGGAATGGAAGCATATATTTCAGAATTGCTGGAAATTATTTCAAAAAATGAAAAGCAGAGTGAATCTGTAATCCGGGAACTGACAAAGAAAAATGAAGAATATCATGAAACTATTCTGCATATCCGGGATTTTAAACAGCAGGAAGAAGAGCAGGCATTGGCAAGGGAGCAGCAGAAGAACGAAGAAGAAGGAAAAAGAGGACATGAACTGCTCAAAGGAAACCAGAAAATTCTTGTATTGGGAGATGCAGGAATTACACTGGAAATCATGCAGGCGATTGCTAAAAAAGAATATGGATTTGCCAAAAATGATATTGAATTTCAGGTGGATTATAAGAAAATTGTAGGAGTATCAAAGAGAGTCCATAGCAGCAACCGGTATGCAGCCATGATACTGGGAAAATGTCCGCATAAAGTGGCAAATCTCGGAAGCTGGTCCAGTATTATTGCAGAATTTGAGCAGGCAGGTTATCAGGGCAAAACCGTTGCAGCGAGATCAGAATCCGGTGAACTCAAGATTACAAAAGGATCTTTCCGTAATGCACTGGAAGAAATATATCAGAAGTTAAGTAATCAAAGCGAAAATTAATTATTTGTTATAAGAGAAATAATAAAAATATCCGGGAGAGACCGGACATTTAAAAAGTGTCCGGCTTCTGCCCGGAATTTTTGTACATTAATGGTTATTCAGCCAGACTGTATTTTTCAGGATTTTCTGGAATTACAGCCGGAGTATCAGCATAGATTATACAGTACCAGTAATAATCAGGGTACTTACTCCAGGATTAATAATCCATGCACCCGTAGCCGCATCCTGTGTATAAGTGGCAGCAGGAACGGTAATCTGTCCTGCGTTAGTTGTAAATAACCCTGTAGTTTCATCATAAGTATAATTTGTTGTTTCCGTCCATGCCGTTCCATTGAAGGAGGCAGTCAGATTGGTTAATATCGGATTAAATGCATCCGTGATAACAGCATCCGTTTCGGCAGTTGCCGGTGCATTTCCCGTATTCTGAATTACAAAAGTATAAGTCAGGGTACTGTTTTCCGTTACTGGTACAGGACTGACAGACTTTGTAATTGTCAAAAGCGGAGCACTGTCAGAAGTTACCTCTTCGGTTATTTCCACAGGTGTAATGCCAACTCCTGATATGGTAGCCGTGTTGCGGATTACGGAACCGCTTCCCAATGGTGCAAACTGATTTGTCGCAGTTTCATAGGCTATGGTAATATTTCCGTTTGCCGGAATACTAAGACCTGTAACGGTCAGAGGCGGACCTGCGGTAACAACAGGATTTGCTTGGAGTACCCCATTGATATAATACTTAATGGTATCAGGAATATAACTCAGAGGAACAAGAGTTCCAGTATCAAAGTTATAAGATCCAAGATTATCAGAAACTGTAATTCCGGTGAAAGCGGTATTTCCGGAATTAACAATGCTGATAATATAAGTGATTGTATCGTTTTGTTCATAAGTGTTTCTGACTGCGGTTTTGGTTGCGGACAGAACTTCTAATATTTCACCGACTGCAATATTGGAATTAGCTACTGCATTTCCATAGCGCAGCTGTGCCTGATTGGTAAAACGTGCCATAATTATTATCCTTTCTCTTAAATAGTTTCGGATTTGTTCGGACTGCAGGATTTACAGTATTATTGTGTAATTTCTGCAATCGTCGAACACATCACAATATAATATATGTAAGAGAATGGATGTTGGTCCATGTGGTTTAATAATTATGCAGAAGTTTTATGAAGGCAAGGAGCAGTTTCTTGTTAGATCTGTTAAGATTCCGGAAAGATTCAATCAGTTCCCGTTCATCTTTGCTGTATTCCGAGGAAATATCACGGAAAGGTGTATTATTTGAAAAGAATTCACCCAGCGTAATATGGAAACCTTTGCATATTTTCTCCAATGTAGACAATGTAGGCTGGTTATTCTTCAGGAACAGGGAATTCAGCGAGGAATAAGGAATATCGGACTCCTTTGCCAGCTTGTAAAGTGACCAGTTTCTTTCGTTCATTAGTTTTTGGATTTTCATTAAAGTATCGTTCATTAAAAGCACCTCTTTCTTTCTTGATACCCCTTATTTTATAAGGATTTTCAGCCTTTTTTTAGATGAAATCAGACAAAGGTAATATAACGAATAAAAATATCATGAAAAAGCATAATGTTTGATTGGCAAAAACTGATAAACGATGTAGTATATCAAGCATATATAACGAAAAAGCATAACATATGTTTGCGTTACAAATAAAACATAATAAGAAAAAGTGGGTCGAAGCCATTCTGATCGTAGGAGCAGGGATCTTCTGTGTCAGTGCAGGAAACAGGGAAAATGATAAGAAAACAGAAATTACCCAGTTAAAGAAAGAATCAGACGAAAAAGAGCAGACCGAAACGGAAACAGAAACAGAGACTCCGACCGAGGTAGAAATTTGCACATTGAGGATATCAGAAAGGAGAACAGCATGAGAAAAAGAACAGCGGCTACCAACTCTGTCCATAGAAGAAACAGAAGAGGGGTATCTTATTTCTGCAACATTGCCGGAAACAGGAAATGCACTGTCAGACCTTACTTACAAATGCAGGGGTATCAACTTCGTGGATACCATCCACAGTATCTGAATTTTATGAGAAATGGTACATTATAGTAGAACCGGTTTATATCTTCTATATGAAAGACCAACCAGGCTGTTATGCATTTTCGGCACAGGACTATTATCGTTATGCCCCATGTCTGGGAACAGATATGAATAATTATCCAAGATACTTTAATGGCGAAACACATATTTTAATGTCCAATTATGCATATATGATGTATACAGGCTGTTATACAAAACAGCAGACAAAATCAGGGAACTGGGTCTGCACATACGATTCAAAAGACTATGCGGATTTGGTATACACAGAAGCCCAGAAAGCGAATGATGAAGCAGAATGTGGAAAAAGTTATGAGGACAGCAGTTTCTTCTATGCAAACTCCGGGTTCGGTATTTATGGAGGGAACTTTGTCATGGAAGAAGGTCAGCCCTCTAACATTGGCATGACGGTAACGTATGATATCAATGGCAGCCGCATAGGAAGTTCTGTAACGACAGAAGGAAACATAACACAGGAAGAAAGAGAAGCATGAAACAGCGATGGTAGAATCGGTTGCTGTTTCGAGCTTCTCTTTTTCTGTGTTATCTGTTTCGGATGAAAATTTTCCGGTTATCCGATTAGCACTTTTTTGCCTTCAAATGCAAAGCCATAATGTCGGATTCTGTCTTTTGAAAATCCGAGGGAAAGAAGTTCTGCATCATAGTTTTTCTCTTCGATTTGTTTTAAAGCTGCCTGAAGTGCTTCTTCAAGAGTTTCTGCTCTCATCCTGCTTTTTGATTTGAATTCGATAATAATGGCAGGCAGATTTTCCTGCTTTGGAATCATCATGACATCATATCTGCCAAAGCCGCTTTCCCGGTTGGATTTCAGGGTGTAACTGTCCTGCTGTTCTGCCATAAGTCCAAGGACAAAGCCGTGATAAAACCGTTCTGGTTCGTCCTGACTAACATCAAAGTAGCTGAATGTGGCAAGACAAAGCCGGTTCATGAAGTAATTCATGGCTTCCAGATCTCCCTGAATCAGTGCCTGAATAAAATGACCATAAGAGGAATCGCTGTTCCGGAACCATCCGGCAAACATATCCGCAAACATGGAACGGGTTTCCAGATTGGTAATTTTTAAGTGATACCATGGTTTCATTAATTCGCCCCGGTATTCCACCTGTTCCGGTTTCAGGTAACCGGCTGCCATCAGAAGACTCCAGATAGCATTTTCATTTTGATCCAGCTGGTTAAA
>FR900105.1 GCA_000437755.1 Roseburia sp. CAG:303 | reverse complement strand
CAAGAAATAAACATAACTGTCGCTATGTTTCAAAAAATGAGGTATAATAATTTACAGGATTATGCTGCATTCAAAATCAACTTTTTCAGCGGTGATTCAGGTGGCAAATCCCATGCATCCAGATGCTGTAACATCAGGATGTGATAGAGGCGGCAGTACCACATCTTAGTTGAGCGGTGTCTGCCGTCTTCTAGTTTAAAGTCTAATTTCTCACGTTTGTTAGAGCGTTCCGCAGAAGTTCCTGCATTGTATTCCAGTTTCCATTCCTTACTGCTTCTTGGTGGATTATTAAACAATCTTGGATTATCTTTCAGAACCAGATGGACTGTACGTCCATATTTGGCATTTGAGCAAGGTTTTTTACATGTACAGGAAATACAGCCATTGGAGTGACTGATCTTAGGACATTTGAATTTCATTCTGCCTTTAGCAACTTCAACACCATCGCGACGCATACGATATCCAGAAGGACAAATAGGAACACCATCTTTATCAATCGTAAAGTCATTTTTATAAACAGGGGGTCTTCCACCTTTTCCATTAAGGTCGATAAATGGTGTTATATTCTCACGTTTGAAGTATTGATAATAAGGCATGGCATCATGGGCAGAATCTAAAAGTACTTTAGAAACTGAGTATTCAGGAAGAAATGATTTCATCCTGAAAAAAGCATGCAGGAATCCATGTGAATCATGTTTTGATGCACAGGAAAAATGAGGGAATACAGGTAAGTCACTTTGTGAATCAACAAGCATATACAAGTCATATCCGTGATAATAACAGTCACGGGAGGAATCCCATCCGATATCACAGTCAGGCTGGGAAAAATAGCGGTCACAATTACAGTCATGGATCCCATTCTCTTTACATTTGCAGATACGTTTTTTTCGTTCTCTGTGTGAAGTTACAACAGGTGTTCCATCACCCGCTAATGCTAAAGAATCTGCATGGATAAGCCCTGTAGAAACAGAAATCTCAAGGAATTCCTTCTGATAGATTTTAAAGAGAGAAGAATAAGGCTGTTCATCAAGTTTAAAATCTGTTTTCTCCAAGATTGGAAGAAGATCGGCAACCGTAACTTTTTCCACAGGATCAGCTTTTGTACCTTTTGTTTTAGGCTTTTTGACCTTAGTCTTCAGCGGATGGATGTGTGGTGACATATGATCATCATCAGAGTTCCATAAGCGGTTAAAAAAATCATAAA
>FR900104.1 GCA_000437755.1 Roseburia sp. CAG:303 | reverse complement strand
ATAGCTAAAATTTATGTGCGAAGTTTGAGATAATAATATATTAAGCGGAACAGTGTTTATTGAGATTCTTTTTCAATAAACACTGTTTCTTTTTTTGTGTATCAGGAGTATAATAGAAAAAAGTTAGATACAACTAACTAAAAGAATAAAAATAACCGCGAGGAGAGATTTTATGTTTTTGGAAATAAAAGGATTAAGGAAAAGTTTTGGAACGGATCAAAACCGGACAGAGGTTCTGAAAGGAATTGATTTCACAGTGGAAAAAGGAGAAATCTGCGTATTATTAGGCCCATCCGGTTCGGGGAAATCCACCTTATTAAATATTATAGGCGGAATTGACGGAGCGGACAGCGGACAGATCTGTATCAACGGAGAAATGTTGGAAGACATGAACGAAAAGACATTGACGCAGTACAGGAGAAAACATCTCGGTTATGTTTTTCAAATGTATAACCTGATTCCAAATCTGAATGTCAGGGAGAATATTGAGGTAGGTGCATATCTGAGCGATCATCCGCTTGATATCGAGGAACTGCTAAATACACTGGGATTAGCAGAGCATTGGAATAAACTGCCAAACCAGCTCTCCGGAGGACAGCAGCAGCGTACTGCGATCGGAAGGGCGATCGTAAAGAATCCGGATATTCTGCTCTGTGATGAGCCGACCGGAGCACTTGATTACAATACATCGAAGGAAATTCTGAAACTGATCGAAGATGTAAACCGGAAATATGGAAATACCGTAATTATGGTTACACATAATGATGCGATCAGAAACATGGCAGATCGTGTAGTAAAGCTGCGTGACGGACAGATACGGAAAGATTATCTCAATGAAACAAAGATTCCGGCGAAGGATCTGGAATGGTAAGGTGGTGAAGATATGAAGAATCCATTAAAGAAACGTCTGCCAAGAGAATTTATCGGAGATTTTGGAAAATATCTGGTGATTTTCTTATTTATGATAGGAACGATTGGATTTGTATCGGGATTTCTTGTGGCAGATGACAGTATGCTGAAGGCATATGATGAAAGTTTTGAAAAATATAATATCGAAGACGGTAAATTTGAAACGGCAGAAGAATTAGACGAAAGCACGATTGACGTGCTGGAACAGGAAGATGTAAAAATATATACCAATTATTATGTGGAAGAAGATACGGACTGCGACAGGGATGGCGATATTGACAGCACTATCCGGATCTTCCCGGAGCGGAAAGATGTCGATCTGGTCTGCCTGATGAAAGGCGAATGGCCGGAAAAAGCGAATGAAATCGCCATTGACAGAATGTATGCTGATAATAATAAAGTGAAAGTGGGAGATACGATTGAAACCAGTGGAAAAGAATTAAAAGTAACCGGTCTGGTAGCATTGTCCGACTATAGTGCATTATTTTCTGATAACGGCGATATGATGTTTGACGCGGTCAAATTTTCCGTCGCCATTATGACAAAAGAAGGATTTGAAACATTTGGGGATGTACATCTGCATTACAGTTACGCATGGACCTATAATGAAAAACCGGAAGATGATATTGAAGCAAAGAAACTGGCAGAAGATTTCATGAAGGTGCTGGCACAGAATACACAGATTCAGAACTTTGTGCCGGCATATCTGAATCAGGCCATTCATTTTACCGGAGATGATATGGGAAGTGACAAATCCATGATGATTGTACTGCTGTACATATTGATAGCTATCATGGCATTTGTATTTGCAATTACAACATCAAATACCATTACCAAAGAAGCGGCAGTCATCGGAACACTGCGTGCCTCCGGGTATTCCAGGGGAGAACTGTTAAGCCATTATATCTCCATACCGGTACTGGTCACTTTAATCGCGGCAGTCATTGGAAATATTCTCGGTTATACCGTATTCAAGGAAATCTGTGCAGGAATGTATTACGGCAGCTACAGTCTTCCGACATATGAAACCAGATGGAATGCAGAGGCATTTTTACTCACAACCATTGTTCCGCTGGTCATTATGATATTGATTAATGTTGTGATGATTTACCGCAAATTAACCTTATCACCATTAAAATTCTTACGGAAGGATTTAAAACAATCCAGCAATAAAAAGGCAGTAAAGCTTCCTGCATTTCCATTTTTCCAGAGATTTCGTCTCCGGATTATTCTGCAGAATATGCCGGCATATCTGACCTTATTTATCGGAATTATCTTTGCAAATATTCTTTTGTTGTTTGGAATGATGATGTCGCCTCTGCTGAGTCATTATCAGGATGAGATTGTTGACAATATGATTGCGTCCTACCAGTATGTTTTAAAAACTCCGGTGGAAACTGAAACAGATAAGGCGGAGACTTATTGTGTGACGTCTTTGAAAACAGAGGACAGAGAATACGCAAGTGAAGAAATCAGTGTATACGGAATCAATAAGGACAGTGCCTATATTTCAGAAGAAATGCCGGATGATGGTGTATATATCTCCGATGGCTATGCAGAAAAATACAGACTTTCCAAAGGAGATACCATTACCCTGAAAGAAAGTTACGGGGATAAGCAGTATGACTTTAAAATAAAAGGTATGTATAATTATCCGGCAGGACTGGCAATGTTCATGGATATCATGCAGTACAGGGAAGTATTTGATAAAGATGCAGGATATTATAATGGTTATTTTTCCAATACGGAAATTACCGATATTGATGAAAAAATGATTGCTTCCCTTATCACAGAAGAAGATTTGACAAAGGTCAGCAGACAGTTAAATGTATCCATGGGAAATATGTTTTATCTGATCAATGTATTTGCAGTCATACTTTCTGCATTATTAATTTATCTTCTGACCAAACTGGTAATAGAAAAGAATGCTTCGTCCATATCCATGGTAAAAATACTCGGATATGAGGATCGGGAGATTTCAAGTCTTTATCTTATGGCAACGACCTGGGTGGTAGTGGTATCACTGGTTATCAGTATCGTAGTGTCGCGTATATTTATGGGACTGATTTACCGTGAGATTATGAAAGAATTTACCGGATGGCTTTCATTATATATTCCGCCACAGATATATGTAGAAATGTTTATTGGTGGTCTGATTATTTATCTGCTGGTAGCAGTCATTCAAATGAGAAGAATTAAAAAAGTGCCGATGGATCAGGCATTGAAAGATGTGGAATAAATTATAAAAGAAAATAAAATCTGCTAACTGCCATGTGGGAAACTATATGGCAGTTTTTGTATTAAAAACAGATAAAAAAGAAAAATAGATAAAATAAACAAAAAATAAAAGAAAAACTTGTAAAAAAATGTAAAATATGCTATGATAAGAAAAAATATAAGGAAGTATGAGGGGCAAATGTATAAATTATTTGATATCAGGCATGTAAAATTACAATTTAAAATCCGTTTTCTGGAAGAAGGTTATGTTCCGCAGGATAAGGTTTCTGCCATCCGCGGTGGAATCGGCGAAATGCTTCTACGCATGAATTGTATCGGACGGCGTGACTGCGAGAACTGCAGTTTTCGCAATGAATGTATTGTGCAGCGAATTTATTACCATAAACCGGCGATTGTACCGGATTTTGTGACAGAAAAAGGAAATATGGGCTATTTATTTGAGTGTGATAATGCGTACAAATATGTAGAAAAGGGAACTGTCATGGAGTTTTCCATGCTGCTGCTGGGAGATAATATCGTAAATTTCTCAAGTATTCTGCAGGCAGTATATCAGTTTGGGATGTATGGAATCGGGAAAGAGGGTATCAGATTTGAAATCATATCTATTGTAAATCACAGAAATGAATCCATTTTATATGAAAATAATGTCCGCATGGATCTGCTGTATCCGGATTATATTTCCAATTATATACAGAAAAGAATCCGGGAAGAAGGAATATCGGATCGTTACAGTCTGCGTTTTGAAACACCGTGGTCACAGAAATACCAGGGGAAATTCATCCATAAGATTTCCAGTGAACCATTTGTGGATGCGGTATACCGGAGATGTTACCTGGCACATTGCATGGAAGGAATTCCGATGAACAGGGCACATCCATTCCGGAATCAGATGCATATCACAAAGCAGAAATCATGGACGGATGGAATATTGAGATATTCATCCACGCACGAAGAGAAGATCGCATTAAAGGGCATTGCGGGAAAAGCTGTCCTAGTAGATTGAATAATAAATAACTAGCTGTATTTTACAAAACATCTTCTGATGAAATTTCATCGAGCTTATACGTCCAATGATA
>FR900103.1 GCA_000437755.1 Roseburia sp. CAG:303 | reverse complement strand
AGGGAATCAGTTTTGTGTATTAGGAGTAACATATGAAAAAGAAAATAGCAGGACTGGTAATTATATTTTTGACAGCAGGTTGTATCGGGGCGGCAGGCTTTTGGCAGGAGAGAAACAGAAAAGAGGATACAGAGAATTCGGGGGAACAATCACAGGAAACAGTGGCAGATATGGCAAAAATAGATGAATATGAAGAAAATCACCGGACAATTTTGTGGGAAAACCGGACATATTATGTAGATAAAAAGGTAGAGGAAAAAGTGATAAGTGATTACGCAGGCATAATCGTAAGTGAAGAATCGGATCAGGAGAATGTAACTGTGTATACACTGGAGAATATATCACAAAATCTGGCGGTTGTAATACAAAACCAAAAAGGGGAATATTACATATATATTAATTCAGAATATTGTGCGGATACTCTGGGGCAGTTTTTAAATGACATAGGGGCGGAACAGGAGCTGGAATTCAGCAATCATAAGAGAGGACAGATTTGCCTGAATGACAGGGATGGAAAATATTATTATATGAAAGTTGGGAATAAAAATCTGTTATGGGAAACGATATTTTCGCAGCAGAATGAGGACGCGGAAAATGCACCGGATATGCCCCTACTGGTATCTGAGATATCATTGAACTTATATATACGTTCCGCAGATTGGGAGCTGGAGGTAAACTTTACGGATGATGGAATTATAATAATAAATATTGATGGAACAAGTATCCGCCATTATTTTAAAGGACAGGAGAAATATATTTATGATTTTATTGACCGGGCATTTGAACAGGCAGAAGAAATAGAAATGGAAGGTTAGCGATAAAATATGAGTAAGGATATACAGCAGCCGGATTATCCGGCAATAAGGGGATTTGAATGTCTGTCATCCTGTATTGCCTCTTATCTGGCATACAGGGGAATACCAGTCAGTGAAAGTGATATATTTTTATGCGGCGGCGGATACCGGATTCGGTATTCAGGTGATATTTACCGCATTGAGATAGGTGCAGATGCTTATCAGGCGGCATTTCGTTTTCTGGACAGGTATCAGGTAAAATATGAACATGGGAGAATGAAATCTTCTCTGCTGAAAGAACTTTCAGAGCGGGGACAGGTTGTGCTGGTACGGACAATCGGTGGACGTTCTTATCATAAAGTATTTTCCGGAATAGATTCCCCACACTGGATTGCCGTGACAGGTTATGACAGTGGCAGTTTTGTGGTGGCAGACAATGCCGTTCCAGATGTAAAGGAAAGTGTGTATCATGGATTGGTTTCAGAAGAAGAACTTATAGATATCTGGGGACGGACAGGATATGAATATCTGATTGTGGATTCCAAACAGGAACAGCTTGCCGGCAGAATACAGCAGATCAGACAGAATTCCGTGAAAGAACTGGAAGTCGGAGTAAAGCGGTATTTTCATCCGAAAAAGCATCTGTTTTCTTCGGTAAAAGAAGGATGCTGCAGCATTACCGGATTATTTGAAGATTATCTGGAAGCTGTGCCGGAGGAGCGTGCGCAGGCGATGGCACTGGCACAGGAAATAAACCGGCAGGTCAGAGTCGGCGGGGCGGGATCCTATAAAAAAGCTATCCTGCAAAAACTAAGGGAGATGCAGGCGGAGGATACTGTTTTAAAAGAGTATGGGGACATTATAAAAATGTGGCATGAGATATTTCTGCATTTGCTGAAAGCAGCCATAAAGTGTGACAGGGATGGGGTGCAAAGACTTAAAAAACAGGCAGAGGAACTGATAGAAAGGGAAAGAAAATGTGCAAAATTTATTACGAAGGAAGATGGTACGGAGAAAAAGAGGTAGAAGAAAATATTGCGGAGTATCGGGCAAAAATAAGCGGTCTTGGAATACAGCCCGAGGAAGTGACCGGGCTGTATTTGAAAAGAGATGCACAGATGCTGTTTCTGATATTTGCATTGTATGATATGGGAATTGCATTTCTCCCGCTGGATATCCATGTGCCGAAGCAGAGAAATGACAGTATTATCCGGCAGGCAGAAGTTACAAGGATTCTGGCAGATACGGCATGTGATCTGGATGCCGAAGTGGTGCGGGTGGAACTTCTGGAACACCGGACGGAAGAACATATAACGGATTCCCCGGTGGCATATTGTATTGCCACGTCCGGAACTACAGGGACTCCGAAGATTGTGCAGACGGGGAGAAGGGCATTTGAATTCTGGATGCAGGATTATGCGGAATTCCTGAAACTGAAAGGGGCGGGATCAATTCTGTGCATGAGCGAATATACGTTCGATATGTTTATGATAGAGTCATTATTTGCCCGGAGGTATGGTATGACAATTCTGCTTGCAGGGGACGGGGAAACGGGAAATGCAGTCAGGCTGATGAAGCTTATCCGCAAAGAAAAACCGGTATACATACAGGCAACACCGTCCAGAATGAAGATGCTGGGAATGGTGGACAGAGAATACCGCTGTCTGTCCGAAACAGAACAGGTCTGGCTTGGCGGGGAGCGAATCGGTGAGGAACTTCTGGAAAGACTGCAGAAAACAGGAAAAAGGATTATTAATATTTATGGCCCGACCGAGACAACCGTATGCTGCATGACTGCGGATGTAACGTTAGGGAGTGAGAGGCTTGGAGCTGCCCTCGGACACAGCCGGATCTATCTGCTCGATGATCAGGGAAATGAAGCAGAAGCTGGGGAAATCTGTGTTGCCGGGGACTGCCTTTTTGACGGATACCGGGGAGATAAGGTACGGACGGATGAACGGTTTACCATGCACCACGGAGAACCGGTGTATCATACGGGGGATTTAGCAGTACGTCAGGGAGAAGATCTTGTATATCGGGGAAGAAAAGACGGTCAGGTAAAACTGCGGGGATATCGTGTGGAACTGGAAGAAATCGAAAACTGTCTGTCCCATGTGGCGGGGGTAAAGGATATCTGTGCGGCAGTCGGTGAAAAGGAAGAGCTGTGTGTCTGGTATACTGCGGAGGAACGGCTGGAGAATGAGGTATTTATCCGGGCAGCAGGAAAGAGCCTGCCGGATTATATGATTCCGTATAAATATATACAGGTGGAATCCATCCCCATGACGGCGAACGGAAAGCGGGACAGAAAGGCATTGACCGGCTTAAAAGCTGTGACGGCTGGAAAAGCGGACGGTCAGGGGATGAGGGAAGGTGCAGATAAGAGCATGGAAGAACGTATTTTAAAGCTTGTCAGGGAAAAGCTGGAGCGTGAAGATATTACGGCGGAGAGTAAACTGGACGAAGCGGGAGTGGATTCACTGATGTATGTGGAACTGCTGGTGGATATTGAGGATATGTTCGGCATGGAATTTGAAGATGAGAAAGTTTCTTATAGGGAAATGAACTGTGTCAGGGATATCGCAGAGTATGTAAAATCGCGGATTTGAGGGGCGGATGGAAAACTATTGTAAAATTCTTCTAAATAGTCTATAATATAGCATAAGTATCGGTTGTTTGAAATAGGCAGAAGGAGGATATCATGTTAAAACGATTAGACAGGGGAGCAGGGGTGCTGCTTCCAATCAGCAGCCTTCCTTCCCCATATGGTATTGGAACAATGGGACGGGAGGCATATAAGTTTACAGATGAGTTAGTAAAGGCTGGGCAGAAGTACTGGCAGGTACTTCCGGTAGGACCGACCGGTTATGGGGATAGTCCGTACCAGTCTTTTTCTGCTTTTGCGGGAAATCCGTATTTTATAGATCTGGACGGTCTCATAAAAGATGAATTATTAAAACCGGAAGAAGTAGAAGGAATCAGCTGGTTTGTGACAGAGGAATATGTCGAATATCAGACTTTGTATGAAAATCGTTTTCCGTTGCTGCGAAAGGCTTTTAAGCGATGGAAGAAGAAAAAGTCCGGCGGTTATCAGAAATTTGTAAAAGAGAATACATTCTGGCTTGAGGATTATGCATTGTTCATGGCGTGCAAGGAAGAGTTCGGACAAAAAGAATGGACGGCATGGGATGATGATATTAAGAACCGTGAACCGGAAGCGATGGACAGATACCGGGAAAAACTGGAAGATGAGATGGATTTCTGGAAGTTCCTGCAGTTCCGTTTCTTTAAGGAATGGAACAAATTAAAGAAATATGTCAATGGAAAGGAAATACAGATTATCGGTGATATCCCAATCTATGTGGCAAGGGACAGTGCCGATGTATGGGCAAACCGGGGACTGTTTGTGCTGGATGAAAAAGGATTTCCGACAGAAGTGGCAGGCTGCCCGCCGGATGCATTTGCAGAGGATGGACAGAAGTGGGGAAATCCGCTGTATAACTGGAATGAGATGGAGAAAGACGGATTTGAATGGTGGAAACACAGAATCCGGGCATCTGCGAAGTTGTACGATATCATCCGGATTGATCATTTTATAGGCATCACAAGATATTTCTGTATACCGGCGGATAAAACCGGAAAAGAAGGACATTTTGCTTATGGACCGGGCGGTACATTTACACAGGCGATAGACAGTGTATTAGGAGATGCGAAGATTATAGCAGAGGATCTCGGCGTGGACTATCCGGCAGTGGAAGAACTGCTTAAGAGAGAAGGATATCCGGGCATGAAGGTGCTGCTGTTTGCATTTGACGGAAGTGCGGATAATAAATATCTTCCGCATAATGCCGAAGCGAATTATGTGATGTATCTTGGCACGCATGATAATGATACGGCGAAAGGCTGGTATGAAACACTGGATGAAGAACATCAGGAGTATGTCAGGGAATATGTCAGTGCCGCAGATTCAGCAGCCGTGGTAAAGCAGCTGATCAAGACAGCTTATCTGAGTGTTGCAGATACGGTAATCATACAGATGCAGGATATTCTTGAGAAGGATAACAGTGCGAGAATGAATTATCCGTCCACACTGGGAACAAACTGGAAGTGGCGTATGCCGAAAGGTGCTTTTGATAAAGAAAAGACAGCATTTCTCAAACGGCTGGTAAAATTGTCCGCACGTTAAGAGCATGGTAAGGAGAGATAGAAAGGAATCTGGAAAATGGTTAATGAAAAGTGTTTAGAAAAATATGGAAAAAAATTAGAGAACTGTGAGAATCACGAGATATATACAGCTCTTCTGGAGCTGGTCAGTGAAAAGACACAGGACAAGGTCAGCAACGAAGGCAAGAAGAAGATATATTATATTTCGGCTGAATTTCTCATCGGAAAGCTCTTATCCAATAATATGATTAATCTTGGAATTTTTGATGAGGTTAAGCAGGAACTCGAAGCTGCAGGAAAGAATATCTGTGATGTCGAGGAAGCAGAACCGGAACCATCACTTGGAAATGGCGGTCTGGGACGGCTTGCCGCATGTTTCCTGGATTCCATTGCTTCATTGGGACTGAATGGAGACGGTATCGGGCTGAATTATCATTTTGGTCTGTTTAAACAGGTATTTGAAAACAATCTGCAGAAAGAAACAATGAACCCATGGATCGAGAAGGAAAGCTGGCTGAAGAAAACAGATGTTACCTATGAGGTAAAATTCGGAAACTGCAGTGTCACTTCAAGAATGTATGATATTGATGTGGCAGGCTATAATAACCGTACCACAAAGCTGCATTTATTCGATGCCGAAACCGTGGATGAATCCATTGTAAAACCGGGAGGAATCGATTTTGATAAGACAGACATTGCAAAGAATCTGACACTTTTCCTTTATCCGGATGATTCAGACGAGGCAGGCAGACTCCTGCGTATTTACCAGCAGTATTTTATGGTAAGCAATGCGGCAAGGCTTATTCTTGCAGAATGCAGGGCAAAGGGAAGTGACCTGCATGATTTACCGGAATATGCGGTCATCCAGATTAATGATACACATCCTACGATGGTCATTCCGGAATTAATCCGTATTTTAACAGAAGAAGAAGGATTTTCCATGGATGAGGCAGTGGAGCTTGTATCAAAGACCTGTGCCTATACGAATCATACGATTCTGGCAGAAGCACTTGAAACATGGCCGCTTGAATATCTGGAGAAAGCAGTGCCAGCCATTGTTCCTGTTATCCGGGAACTCGACCGCAGAGTGAGAAGTCACGTTCAGGATGAAAGCACATATATTATAGATAAAGAGAACAGAGTTCATATGGCACATATCGATATCCATTATGGTTTCAGTGTTAATGGCGTGGCATATCTGCATACGGAGATTTTAAAGAATACCGAATTAAATAATTTCTACCGCTTATATCCGGAGAAATTTAATAATAAGACAAATGGAATCACATTCCGCCGCTGGCTGTTACACTGTAATGAAGAACTGGCAGAATATCTGACAGAGCTGATTGGTGACGGATATAAGAAGAATGCCGGGGAATTGGAAAAACTGCTCAAATATGTGGATGATGACACTGTATTAAACAGAATCATGGAGATAAAGCAGCATAACAAAGCAAAACTGTGCAGATATCTGAAAGATACACAGAATGTAGAGATCGATGAGAATTCTATTTTTGATATCCAGGTAAAACGTCTGCATGAGTATAAGCGTCAGCAGATGAACGCATTATATGTCATTTATAAATATCTTGAGATAAAGAAAGGCAATAAGCCAAAGACTCCGATTACCGTTATTTTTGGGGCAAAGGCAGCACCGGCTTATGTCATTGCAAAGGATATCATACATCTGATTCTCTGCCTGCAGCAGCTCATTGATAATGATCCGGAAGTCAGCCCGTATTTAAAGGTTGTGATGGTAGAGAATTACAATGTATCAAAGGCGGCAAAGATTATACCTGCGTGCGATATTTCCGAACAGATTTCGCTTGCATCGAAAGAGGCATCCGGAACCGGAAATATGAAATTCATGTTAAATGGTGCATTGACACTCGGAACGATGGACGGTGCAAATGTCGAAATCGCAGATCTGGTAGGTAAGGATAATATCTATACATTCGGGGAATCCAGTGAGAAGGTTATCTCTCTGTATGAAACCCATGGATATCGTGCGGCGGATTATTATATCAATGATGCACAGATAAAAGAACTGGTTGATTTTATTATCAGCAGTGAAGTGATGAGAATCGGTGATGTCACAACTCTGTTAAGACTTCATACAGAACTGATTTATAAAGACTGGTTTATGACATTACTGGATTTGAAAGATTACATCCGGGTAAGGGAACAGATGTATACAGATTATGAAGATAAGAGGAAATGGGCAAAGGCGGCATTGACGAATATCGCAAAGGCAGGTTTCTTCTCATCAGACAGAACGATTGAGGAGTATAACAGGGATATCTGGAAAGTCAGGTAGGACATTTGTCCAGAAATGGAGTAATTCATGAACGGTAGATTAAAACTGAAAGGCAGAGTATTCACACATCTTATATATCCATGTATTATGTCAGTAGTGCTGTTTGTGGTTGGTATCTGGATTACTGTCATTGACAGTGATGCGGGTTCGATTATTCTGAGTCTGGCTATCGTGTATCTGATCTTTACGATTGTAATGTATGTGGTAAATCAGAAGCTGGTAATGCAGGAGCTGATTAAATTCGCCGTGGATTATGCGCAGGTTCAGAAAGAACTGCTGGATGATATGGTTATTCCCTATGGTCTGATTGACCGGCAGGGGAATATTCTGTGGCAGGATGGCGAAATGTCACATCTGTTGCGGCGTGAATACGGGAAACGTGTGCCGGAAGTGTTTAAGGAAATTACAGATGAACATCTGGAACTGGGCGATGAAATAAAAGAAATGCATATTAATTTCAAAGATCATTTTTATCGTGTGCAGTTAAAGAGAGTGGATACAGATAAGGCATTTAACAATACGGAGATTCTCGATATTGAAAATCAGGAGTATGTGATTGCCATGTATATGTTTGACGAAACAAGGCTCAGAAAAATCGAAAAAGAGAATTTTGATCAGAAGCTGGTTGTCGGACTGATTTATATTGATAATTATGAGGAAGTGCTGCAGAGTGTGGAGGATGTGAGGGCATCGCTTCTGGCAGCACTGATCGATAGAAAGATCAATAAATTTGTTTCCAATATTGACGGAATTGTCCGTAAACTGGAAAAAGACAAATATTTCATGGTACTGAAAAGGCAGTCGCTGGAAGCGATCCGATCGGAGAAATTCGACATTGTCGATGATGTAAAAACGGTAAGCATAGGGAATGAACTGCAGGTAACAATCAGTATCGGCATCGGCATGGGTGCGGAAACCTATGGACAGTTGTGTGATTATTCGAGAGCAGCCATGGATCTTGCACTGGGCCGCGGTGGTGATCAGGCGGTTGTAAAGGACGGAGAAAATGTATATTATTATGGCGGAAAAACAAAGCAGGTAGAGAAAAATACCAGGGTAAAAGCAAGAGTAAAGGCACATGCACTCCGTGAAATCATTGAAACAAAGGAAAGCCTTCTGATTATGGGACACAAACTGAGTGATATTGATGCACTCGGGGCAGCAGTCGGCATATATAAGGCGGCAAGGCTGTTTAATAAACCGGCACATATTGTTTTAAATGATGTTACGGCATCTTTGAGACCGATGGTGGATCGTTTCCTGGACAGTGAAGATTATGGTCCGGAAGTGTTTGTAAACAGCGAAGAAGCTGTGGATATCATGAATTCGGGAACACTGGTGGTTGTGGTGGATGTAAACCGTCCATCGCGGACAGAGTGTCCGGAATTATTAAAGATGACAAAATCTGTCGTGGTACTGGATCATCACAGGCAGACCTCGGAAATTATAGAAAATGCACTGCTGGCTTATATTGAGCCATATGCATCATCGACCTGTGAAATGGTGGCAGAGATCCTGCAATATATACAGGACGGCATACGTTTAAGACCATTGGAGGCAGATGCCATGTACGGTGGAATCGTTATTGATACAAATAATTTTGTGCAGAAAACAAGTGTCCGTACTTTTGAAGCGGCTGCATTTCTGAAACGGCATGGGGCAGATGTGATCCGTGTGAAGAAATTATTCCGTGATAATTTCAGTGATTATAAATGGCGGGCAGATTCGGTCAGCCGCGCGGAAATTTTTCTGGACTGTTTTGCCATTACGGTCAGTGAATCGGAAGGTGTGCAGAGTCCGACCGTATTAGGTGCGCAGATTGCAAATGAATTGCTTGATATCAATGGAATAGAGGCATCCTTTGTACTGACGGAATATAATAATAAAATCTATGTTAGTGCAAGATCCCTGGATACGATTAATGTCCAGCTCATTATGGAGCGAATGGGCGGCGGCGGACATATGAATATGGCAGGTGTGCAGATAGAAGGAAAATCACTGGAAGAAGTAAAACAGATGGTAATAGAAACCGTAAAAGAAATGAAAGCAGACAAATCTATTTAAAGTCAGCAGAAAGGAAAGCAAATGGAAGTTATATTATTAGAAGATGTAAAGTCATTAGGAAAAAAAGGACAGATAGTAAAAATAAATGACGGCTATGCAAGAAATTTTGTACTGCCGAAAAAACTGGGACTGGAGGCAACTCCAAAGAATCTGAATGATTTGAAATTAAAGAAGGCAAATGAGGACAAGATTGCAAAAGAAAAATTAGAAGCTGCAAAGGAATTTGCAAAAGTACTGGAAGAAAGTACCGTAGTAGTAAAGATTAAATCAGGAGAAGGCGGCAGAACTTTCGGTTCTGTATCTTCAAAGGAAATTGCACAGGAAGCAAAGAAACAGCTGGATTTTGATATTGATAAAAAGAAGATCGTACTGGACGAGCCAATCCGTACACTGGGCACACATGTGATCCAGATTAAGCTGCATAAAGATGTTACAGCAAAAATGAATGTAAAAGTTCAGGAAGCATAAACACCGGCAATGAAAGAGGACATCTATGGATGAAACACTTATAAAAAAAATCATGCCGCACAGCATGGAAGCAGAGCAGGCGGTAATCGGTTCTATGCTCATGGACAGGGATGCGATGGAATCGGCACTGGAGATTCTGCAGCCGGATGATTTCTATGGCAGGCAATACGGTACGCTGTTCCAGGCAATACGGGAGCTGAATACGGAAAATAAGCCGGTGGATCTGGTGACTCTTCAGGAAAGGCTGAAGGAAAACAACGTACCAGAGGAGCTTGCCGGAATGGATTTTATCCGTGAAGTGCTTGGTTCTGTACCGACTTCTGCAAATGTAAAATATTATGCGAAAATAGTAAAAGAAAAGTCACTTATGCGCAGACTGATTCGTACAACGGAAGAAATCACCGCCCAGTGTTATCAGGGAACGGACAATGTTGAGGCATTGATGGACAGTACGGAAAAGAAGATATTTAATCTGATGCAGAGCAGGGGCGGCGGCGATTTTACCCCGATCCGGCAGGTCGTAATTAATGCACTGGAAAGAATTGAGGCAGCATCCAAACAGAACGGAAGTATTACAGGGGTATCCACGGGATTTATCGATCTGGATTACCAGACGTCCGGTATGCAGCCTTCGGATTTGATCCTTGTGGCGGCAAGACCTTCCATGGGTAAGACGGCATTTGTCCTTAATATGGCACAGCACATGGCATTCCGTGACAATATTACAACAGCGATATTCAGTCTGGAAATGAGCAAGGAACAGCTGGTAAACCGTCTGTTTTCCCTGGAATCAAAGGTGGATGCACAGGTTCTGCGTAATGGACGGCTGGAAGATTCGGACTGGGAAAGACTGATCGAGAGTGCGGAGATTATCGGAAATTCCAATCTTATCATTGATGATACACCGAGTATATCCATCGCGGAACTCCGTTCAAAATGCAGAAAATATAAGATGGAGATGAATCTGGGAGTCATTATTATCGACTACCTGCAGCTTATGTCAGGCAGTTCCGGCGGCAAGTCATCCACAAGCAGGCAGCAGGAAATATCAGATATTTCACGTTCTTTAAAGGCAGTAGCAAGGGAATTAAATGTACCGGTAATCGCATTATCCCAGCTTAGCCGTGCAGTGGAGCAGAGAGATGATAAAAGACCGATGCTGTCCGATTTGAGAGAGTCCGGTGCGATCGAGCAGGATGCCGATGTGGTTATGTTTATTTACAGGGATGATTATTACAATAAAGAGTCCGAGAAAAAGAATATTGCGGAAATCATAGTGGCAAAACAGAGAAACGGTCCGGTTGGGACGGTGGAGCTTGCCTGGAGACCACAGTATACACAGTTTGGCAATCTCAGCAAGTAGCATGAATGTAAAAATTGTGTAATATCTGCTCTGGATTTATTGCATAAAAATTTACTTTTGATATACTAAAGACATCATAGAACTATTCTATGGTGTTTTTTTCTTACATTGAAAAAGCATTTTAAATATTAAGAGGCAGGAAGGGAGATAAATAAGATGGAGGAAAAACATTATATGATATCGGATGCGGCAAAGATGGTAGATGTGGAATCGCATGTACTGCGTTACTGGGAAGAGGAGTTAAAGATCGATATTCCCAGAAATGAAATGGGGCATCGTTATTACACGGATACATATATTCATTTATTTAAAGAGATTAAGAATCTGAAGGAACAGGGGTTTCTGTTAAAGGCAATTAAGACATTAATGCCGGGTCTGATGGAAGGAAAATCATTCTCAAAGGAGGATTCCCAGACGATATCGGAAACCATCGTGGAAGAAAATGCTCTGGCAGAGCCGGAAAAGGAAAAAACTGCCGCCCTGAAGGAACATGAAACAAATGTGTGTGCGGAAGAGAAGATGGAGCAGTTCCGTCTTATACTGGGTGGAATCGTGTCAAGAGCCATTGAGGATAATAATGAAGTGCTGGGCAAAGAAGTGTCTTCAAGGGTTTCAGATTCGGTAATCAAAGAAATGGACTATCTGCTGCGGCTGAAGGAAGAACGGGAAGAAGAGCGTTATAAGAAGTTTGATGAAGTGCTTCGCAACTATCAGAAGGGAAATAAAGAGGCGGCGGCGGCGACAGAGAAGAAGAAACTTTTTAAATTCCGGAAGAAAAAGAAATAGGAAGTTATGAAAGATTCGGGAAAATAAAAAGGCGGAAGCTTCTGCCTCCGCCTTCCGGAAAGTGAAATTATTCAGCGATAATAGCGCCTACAGGACAGGCATCTTCGCAAGCTCCGCAATCGATACAGCTATCTGCATCTACAACGTACTTGTCATCGCCTTCTGTAATAACACCTACCGGGCATGTACCTGCACATGATCCGCAGCTAATGCATTCATCAGTAATTATATGAGCCATTTTAAAGTCCTCCTTTTGTTAAAATTTTATCACGCATTCATTGTAATATAATTTATCCGATTTGACAAGAGAAAACTTGAATATTTCGAGAAAATATGTTAGTATTCACAGCATATCAGAAATATCAGCCAACAGGAGTGTATAGATGAAGATAACAGTGATATTTACAGGAGGAACAATAGGCAGCAGCATAGGCGCGGATGGTTATATTGCGCCGGGTGCAAAGCAGCCTTACCGGCTCCTGGAGAAGTACCGGGAGAACTGCCGGGCAGATGGAATGGACGAGGTGGAATTTTTCGTGGAAGAACCTTACCGGATTTTGAGTGAAAATATGAATGCGGGGTATGTTAACCGGCTGGCGGATTGTGTCAGAAAAGTGATGGCACGAAATGACAGCGAGGGGATTATCATTACACATGGAACGGATACCCTGCAATATACGGCAGCATTGCTGTCCTATGTATTTGGAACGGATTGTGTGCCGGTTTTACTGGTATCAAGTGATTTTCCACTGGAAGATGCACGGGCAAACGGCATGGCGAATTTTATGAGAGCAGTGGAATTTATAAAATGCAGAGAGGGAAGAGGTGTCTTTGTAAGTTACCGGAATGACAGAAACGAAGAGGCAGATATCTACCGCGGAACGAGGCTGTTGATGCATCAGCCTTATTCTGCAAGGCTTTACCCGTTAGATGGAGTTTCTTTTCATGGAAAAGTGTGCTATAATAGGGAAGCATCCATGGACAGGATGGAACGTCCTGATGGGCAGGAACTAAGGCTTACGGAAGATGCCGGGAATATTCTGTGGATTCGTCCCTGTGTGGGAATGACATATCCGCAGGCAGGTCCGCAGGTCAGAGCAGTTCTGCATGACAGTTATCATTCCGGAACGATTGCGGTTAATGCCGGACTGGAAGAATTCGCCGGAAGAATGGAGCAGGCAGGGATTCCGGTGTATCTTACCGGGGCGTCATCCGGAGAAGCAGAGTATGAAACCGTAAGGATGTATGAACAGTATGGGATACGGGTTTTGCCGAAGATGTCATTAATTGCGGCATATTGCAAACTGTGGCTTGCATTGAGTAATGATCTGGATGTAAATAGTATAATGAATACCTGTATTGCAGAGGATATCATACAGGAACAGAGAGGTGTAATAAGGACGGATGAGCAAAGCAGAAGAGACTAAAAAGAGGACAGGAAACGCGAATACCGGACGAACAGGGGCAGCAACGGAAGGAAGAACCACCGGAAAAACGGTCAGAAGGGCAGATGGGACTGTCGGAAAAGCAGGCGGAAGTGCCGCAAAGCAGACTGGAAAAAATGGAAAGAAGAGAAAAAAGAGGAAAAAGAAACAGATTAAAACCAAAAAGCAGTTAGTATTCCGGATCATCAAATACATTTTCTTTGCATTGTTGATTGTACTTATAGCAGTTGGAATAAAATGTGGTTCGGTGCTGTTAAAATATAAGCATGATGCGGAAGCACTGGTGGATGAAAAGGGAAAGGCTGCATTTACCGAATCCCTGACAACGATTGTGTATGATACTTATGGAGATGAACTGACAGAACTCAGTTCTGCCAAGAATTCTTATTATCTGAAATTTGATGAGATTCCATATATGGTAAAGAAGATATTTATTGCTATCGAGGATCGGAACTTCTATAAGCATTCCGGTGTGGATTACAAGGCTGTGGCAAGAGCCGTGATGGAGCTGATCCGGAATGACGGCGAGATAACGCAGGGTGGCAGTACCATTACCCAGCAGCTGGCGAGAGGAACATATCTGTCATATGAGGTTTCTTTTGAGCGAAAGGTAAAAGAAGTATTCATTGCAAGAAAGCTTGAGAAGGAATATTCCAAAGATGATATTCTGGAATTTTATATTAATGATATTTATTTTGCGAATGGTTTTTATGGAATAGAAGCCGCTGCAAAAGGATATTTTGGAAAAAGTGCGGTTGATTTAAGTCTTTCGGAGCTGGCATTTATCTGCTCCATACCAAATAACCCGACATTGTATGATCCGTTAAATCATATGGAAAATACATTGAAAAGACGTGACAGGGTCCTGAAACAGATTTATGATCAGGGTTATATTGATCAGAGCCAGTATCAGGAAGCACTGAATGAAACCATTACACTTTCACCGGAAATAAAAACCGGCACGAATAATTATGTGGAAACATTTGTGCGGTATTCGGCAACGATAGAGTTAATGAAACAGAAGGGATTTGATTTTAAATATTCCTTTGCAACGGATGAAGAACAGGAAGAATATCAGAATAATTATGATGAGGTATATTCGGAATGTAATCAGATGTTATTTACCGGCGGATACCGGATTTATACAACGATAGATATGGGAATCCAGGATCTGCTTCAGTCATCGCTGGATGAGAATCTGAGCGACAGCCAGGAAAAAGGCGATGATGGAATCTATAAATTCCAGGGAAGTGCAACCTGTATCGATAATAGTACGGGATATGTGGTGGCGATTGTCGGCGGAAGAACACAGGAGGATTATAAGGGATATACTTTGAATCGTGCATATCAGAGTTTCCGGCAGCCGGGCTCTTCGATTAAACCGATTCTTGTGTACACACCGCTGTTTGAACGGGATTACACGCCGGATAGTACGGTTAAGGATGAACCGATTAAAGATGGTCCGGTAAATTCTCCGAATGTATATTCGGGTTCTATCAGCCTGAGATATGCCATCAAGACATCTAAGAATACGGTTCCGTGGAATTATTTTGAGAAGATGGGATTTGATACCTGTCTGGATTATCTTCTTAATATGGGATTTTCGCATATTGTTAAGAAGGATTATAATTCTGCGACGGCGATTGGCGGAATGACGTATGGTGTATCGACATATGAGATGGCACTTGCCTATGCAACACTGGAGAATGAGGGGACGTATCGTAACCCGACCTGTATTAAGCGAATCGAGGATTCTTTCGGGGATCTTGTGCTGGAAAATGGCAATAATGATAAGAAAACAAAGCAGATTTATGAGGCAAAGGCTACACTGATGATGACCGACTGCATGAAGGATGTACTCGAAAGCGGTACGGGTAAAAATTATAATGTAGATACTGCGATATGTGCAGCCAAGACCGGTACAACAAATGATAATAAGGACAGCTGGCTGGTCGGATACAGCAGATATTATACAACGGCGGTATGGTGTGGATATGATATGCCGCAGGAAATAGAAAGTGATCTGGTCAAAGCGGCAGGAAATACCTGGCATGATTTTATGGAAGCATTGCATGAGTCACTTCAGGAAAAAGATTTTGAATCCTATTATGGATATGATGATGACGATGATGATGATGATGACGACAGTCAGGAAACTACCACGGCAGAGGAAACAACAACAGCCGCAGAGGAAACAACGACACCGGAAGTACAGACAACTACGGTAAAAGAACCGGCTCGTGAAACAACGACTGCAGCACCGCAGGAAACCACAACAAAGCCGGAAGAAACAACGACGCATAAAAAAGAGGAAGAAACCACGACGGAGAAAAAGGCAGAAGAGACAACGAGCCAGATTGTCACTACTGCACCGCAAATCAGTACCTCGGCATCGGATGAGAAGAAAACAGATGAGATTGTAACGACGCTTCCGGCGGATGCAATGGGTAATACATAATAAAACAGGGAATAAGTTCCTGACTGTAATAAATGCAGTTGGGGACTTATTTTTATGGATGGAAAAGCATGGTGGAATACACTGTCGTTTTATGATATAATAAAAAGTACTTTAGGCAATTGTAATAAGAGGGGAGAAAAAATGTATAATATAGCAATATGTGATGACAGTAAACAGTATATTACATATATTAAAAAGGTAATGAATGAAGCCAGGGAAAACATGGATATGGAATTAAGAGTGTATGAATTTTCTTCCGGAGAGGAACTGGTGCGTAATTTAGAAAATGATATTATTTATGATTTATTAATTCTGGATATGTGTCTGGGTGGAATGGATGGAAATGAAACTGCCCGGATATTCCGTAAGAAATTTCCATATGCGGTGCTTGTATTCTGCTCCGGACAATTAGAACCAACTATAGAATCTTTTCTGGCGACACCTTTCCGTTATTTGATGAAACAGCAAAACAGCAGTCAATTATTAGAAACGATGAAAGAGATTCTTAATGAGGTAAAGAAGAATTCGGCAGATCCATTTCTTATGGCACATTACCGGCAAACCATGCAAAAAGTAAAAATCCGGAATATTCTTTATATAGAAAATGCAAAAAGAGGTGGAAGGATCGTAGTAACATCTGAATGTAAAGAAGCAGATTTTGAGGAAAAACTTCTTATCAACCAGAAACCGAAACAATTACTGGAAAAACTGAAACCATACGGATTCGCAATGGCACAAAGCACCTGTCTTGTTAATATGAATCATATAGAAGTACTGCATACAACAGATTTTAAATTTGATACCGGAGAAATTATGAAAATATCAAGAGCCTGTCAGAATGAGTTCAGAAATAATGCGAACAGATATTTATCCAGTAAATATTTATAGGGTGAGGGGAAAAATATATGATAGAAAAATTTGTAAATAAAATTGTAAATAAGCAGTTAGAAAAAGATATAATATCAAAAGAAGATGCGAATATTTATAAGTATGGTTATATATTAATGTGTGAAGTGCTTATAAATATATGTATAGCATTAGTTATAGCGGCTGTTTCGACAGAGTGGCTGTTGATTAGTATGTTCCTTATTATATATATACCATTACGAAGTTATTGTGGCGGATGGCATGCGAATAAATTGTGGAAGTGTACGATATATTCAAATTTAATTATTTTAGTAATGCTTATAGGCAGCAAATATATGCTAGATGCAGTTTCCTGTATGATGTTTTTGACTATCTTTCTTATATGTTCTGGCATTATAATTTTTATAGCACCTATAGATACAACTGCCAAACCAATTTCTATAGATGAAAAGAAAGCATATAGAAGTAAAATTAAAGTAATAATATTATTGCATTTCTGTGCTTTTGTGTGGATGTTGTTAAAAAATGAAAAGGCAATTATGTATGTAATAGATTTTTCTTACATAACACAAACCATAATGTTGTTTTTGGAAATGACTGCCAGAAGATTATCAAATACTCATATAAAAAATTAAAAAATAGACACGGTAATTAGTTAAAAAGGTAATGTAAAAAGAGGTGGAAAAATGGTATTTATAGATAAGTGTATTATGTTGATGGGATGCGTAATAGAGGTATTTTTGCTTTTTGATTATTTTCATAATTTTTTTGAATTTAGGATAAGAAATAAATATATCGCTATTGTATTTAGTGTGACCTGTCTGCTGTTATATGCCATTAACATGATTGGAAATGCAAATGCAAATTTACTGTTAGTGCCAATCCTGTTGTGGATATTTGTCAGTGTATCCTTTGAAAGTAATATTGGAGTAAGAATAGGGTACTTTGTGACTGCTTATATCATTATGATAGGTGTTGAATTTTTATTTCTGATATTATCGCAAACAACGGTAGCGGCATTGTTAAAAGCAGGAGTGGTGCCGGTATCGGATTACGGCTGGCAGGTAATAGTTATTAAATTTATAAACTTTATAGTATTTTTGATTTTAAAGCAGACTTCCGATAAATCGCATAGTAAAATGACAAATAAATTGTTTTTTGTATATTTGTGCAGTCCGGTTGCTACGTTAGGAATTATGATAACAATATTTTATTCCGGTGTAGATTTTTCGGGACATATAGTATTAAGAACTACAATGATTCTGTTTTTTGCTTTTATGATGTTTGGTAATATGGCATTGTTTTATGCGTTTCAAAAACATACAGAAGATATAAGTGAATCCGCAAAACAGGAAGTAGAAATAGCTTATAAAAATGCAGAAATTGAAAGATTAACAAAAATAGCTGAAGTTAAGGATGATTATAATGAAACTGTTCACAATATGACGCATTATCTCAAAGTAATAGAGCAGCTTGCAATAGAGAATAATGTAAAAAATATACAGGAAATAGTAGAAGAAATAACAGGGAAATTTATAGAAAGGCAGGTATATGAATATAGCCATTATAAAATGATAAATATTATATTATCAGAATATGTGTTGAAAGCGGAGAAACTGAAAGTGAAATTTGATATTTATGTTGAACCGGGATGTGTAATAAGAGCAATAGATGATATAGATATTGTATCAATGGTGGGCAATATACTGGATAATGCATTTGAAGCAGTTGAAAAAACGGGTGAAGGGGAAGTGTATTTTAAAATGTTTATGCATGAGAAGGGGAAAATGTGTATTATAAAAGTTGTCAATGATTGTAAGAATTATGTTCGTATAGAAAAGAATGGGGGTATTCGGACAACTAAAAAAGATGCCGGAAATCATGGAATAGGATTAATAAGTATAGCAAAAACAGCAGAAAAGTATGAAGGAAGTTTTTGTTATTATGTGCAGGATAAAAAATTTTATGCAATTTTAAATCTGCCAGTTGAATAAGAAAGTATGGAATAGCTCAGGTAAAACTGGGCTATTTTTGTTTTATAGGAAGAGTAGAACCACTATTGTAAACAAAATTGGGACATAACTCAACAGAATTCGGACATTGGGTTTTCAAAAAGGATTATGTATGATAATATAAAAACATAACAATAGATAAGGAGGTGGAACTGTGAGAAAGAGAAAATGGAAACACTTTCGTGCAAGGGACAAAAGAAAAGAAGAAATCCACAAATTATGAAAGGGCAATTCGGGCAGAAATGTTTTACATAAGATGTGGATGATACTAATATAACAGGTTTTGTAAGCATTGTAAAGAGAATAAAGGAGAACCATATGGTATTAAGTATAAAGAAATTAGCAGCAGTTGGAATTATCACTGCATTAACAACAGCCCAGGGTATATCTGCTTTTGCGGCAGATGGATTTTATGTTTCACAGCCAGCCTGCAATTCCGGATTTGCAACCGGTTCCTGTGCATATCAGAATTCCAGTGCATCCGTAAGTTATGATATGCAAGATACAGTTACCATAATATCAGATTTAGGTAATTATAACAAGAAATATTCAAAAAGTGGTTATGGAACAAACAGGGCAGCCGCATCCATTTCTAATATAAGTGGAAGTCCTATAAGCGGTATAAATGAAGGCTATAAGAAAGTAAACTATAGATATGTATCAGTAGGAACCAGCAATAAGAACTTTTAAGTTAGAAGTGTAGAAGAAGGGCGGATATCCGGCTGAAAAGTCCGAATATCCGCCTTTTGGTAAAAA
>FR900102.1:6217-15022 GCA_000437755.1 Roseburia sp. CAG:303 | reverse complement strand
CTGAGTTATGGATTGTTTGTACTGACTGCCAGGGAAGGTGAAAAAGACAATGGATGTATTATTAATACAGCCGTTCAGGCAGCTTCAGAACCAAACCAGTTAAGTATCTGCGTCAATAAAGCAAATTACACGCATGATATGATTCAGAGAACCGGAAAATTCACAGTATCGGTCTTAAGTCAGAATGCACAGTTTGAAGTGTTCAAACATTTTGGCTTCCAATCAGGAAGAGATACCAATAAGTTTGAAACATTTGAAAAGTGTGTAAGAGGTACAAATGATATTTATTATATTACAGAAGGCACAAATGCATATATTTCTGTAACAGTTAATAAAACAGAGGATTTGGGTTCACATACAATGTTTATCGGTGAGATAACCGATATGGAAGTGTTAAGTGATATTCCTTCTGTCACATATGAATATTATCAGAATCATATCAAGCCTAAGCCAGAGAAAGCTGGCAAAACGGAAGATGGCCAAACAATATGGCGTTGTAGAATCTGTGGATATGAATATGTAGGCGAAGCACTGCCGGATGATTTTATATGTCCTTTATGTAAGCATCCGGCATCAGATTTTGAAAAAGTAGTAAAAGCGGAGGTAAAATAGATTACTGTTATGAAACACCCCTTTTTATGTGAAAGAAGGAGAAAACAATGAGATTAACAACGATTTGCTACATTGAGCAGGATGGAAACTATCTGATGCTTCACCGGACAAAGAAAGAAAATGACCAGAGCCATGACAAATGGCTGGGAGTCGGTGGAAAATTTGATAAAGATGAAAGTCCGGATGAATGCATTCTGCGCGAGGTAAAGGAAGAAACGGGGCTTACCCTGACTTCTTATCAGCTCCGCGGAGTCATGACATTTGTATCCGATATATGGGAAACAGAATATATGTTTATCTATACGGCGGACGAGTTTGAAGGAGAACTGGCCGAGTGCAGCGAGGGAGACCTGCAGTGGATAAAGAAAACAGAAGTGATGAATCTGAAGCTCTGGGAGGGGGATAAGATATTTTTAAAGAAACTGATAGACGGGGATGGATTTTTTACCGTAAAAATGGAATATGAGGGAGAAAAACTGGTAAAGGTGCAGTAAATATTCCACAACCATGGAAAGTATGGTATAATAAAAAGCATTGAGGTAAAAAAGGGCTTTTGTCCCAAGGTTCAAAAGCCTTATCATGCAAGCATGAACAGCTTTTTGACCTTTCGGTTTATACCGTGATGAAACAACACATGAACCACAGGAATATTACTGTAAGCTTCCGGATCCGATCTCAGAGCGTCTGATCGTGGTCACAGATCCGATGCTGGCAACCGGCGGTTCTGGATGCTGGCAACCGGCGGTTCTGCTGTGGAAGCCGTTAATTTTATCAAGCAGCATGGTGGAAAAAATATTAAATTCCTCTGCATTATAGCAGCACCGGAAGGAGTAAAGCGTTTTCACGAAGCACATCCTGATGTACAGCTTTATGTGGGACATCTGGATCGTGAATTAAATAAGGATGCCTATATCTGTCCGGGACTTGGCGATGCAGGAGACAGAATCTTTGGAACAAAATAAAACAGAAGAACAGAAGATGCAAAAAAGCCGGTACATTGTGTATCGGCTTTTTCGGATCAAAAGGATTTTATAAGAAAATATATTTCATAATAAATAAGACTGCCAGAACATACATCAGAGGATTGATTTTTTTGGCATTTCCGGTGCATGCCTGAAGAATGACATAGGAGATAACTCCAAGACAGATGCCTTCTGAGATACTGTAAAACAGCGGCATGGCAATGATGCAGAGATATGCCGGAATTGTATCGGCAAGACTCTCGCCATCGAAGGTGAGGTCTGTAACCGTTTCAAACATTAAGAATCCGACGAAGATTAATGCAGGAGCGGTTGCAAAAGACGGAATGGAAGTAAATAACGGGGAGAACAAGGTAGCAAGCAGGAATAAAACACCTGTGGTACATGCGGTAAGCCCGGTACGTCCGCCGACAGCAACACCGGAAGAGGATTCCACGAAAGTAGTTGTGGTAGAAGTTCCGAGGATTGCACCTGCAGAGGTTGCGATGGCATCGGATAATAATGCCGGTTTGATATTTGGAAGTTTTCCGTTTTCATCCAGCATATTTGCCTTTGTGCTGACACCAATTAATGTTCCTAATGTATCAAATAAATCTACAAACAGGAAAGAAAATACAATAACGATAAAATTGAAGATGCCCACGGCATGAAAGTCGATTTTGAAACACTGGCCGAACGTTTTGCCAAGTGCAGAGAAATCGGTACTGATAATGCCGGCAGGTAACAGGCTGTAAGTACCAAGTTCCGCATCCGGAGTGTAGATGCCGGTCAGTTCACATATAATACCGAGTCCCCATGTAATCAGGATGCCGTATAAAATGCCGCCTTTTACTTTTTTAATATGGAAAATGGCGGTAATAAGAAGTCCGATGACGGCGAGCAATGCACAGATTCCTTTCGTATGGAAATCTTCTGTAAAGCTGGTAATCGTTACCAGAGTAGAAGCATCTACACTGAGTCCGGCATTCTGCAGACCGATAAATGCGATAAATAAACCGATACCGACAGAAACCCCTTTCTTTAAGGTGAGTGGGATTGCATTAAAGATAGCTTCACGGACATTTGTCAGTGACATGATAATGAATACGATACCTTCCACAAATACGGCAAACAATGCAATCTGCCAGGATAATCCCATACCCTGCACAACCGTGTAAGCCATGTAGGCATTTAATCCCATACCGGCAGACAGTGCGAATGGCAGATTTGCCATAAAAGCCATGCACAGTGTTCCGATAAAAGATGCAATACAGGTTGCAATCAATACGGCATTGCTGTCCATGCCGGTACTGCCAAGTATACTCGGATTGACGGCAAGAATATATGCCATGGTCATAAACGTAGTAATACCGGCGGTAATTTCTGTTTTTACATCGGTATGATGTTCCGTTAGTTTAAAAACTTTTTCTAACATGTTAAAAATAATCCTTTCTAAAAAATAGCATAACACATCTATTATAGCATAATAAGAAAACTTGGCAATAAGTGAATTACTGTCCTTGAAAAAATCCTGTTATACTGATAAATATTGTGGTATGAATGAAAAGGTAATACTTGATAGCTGAATTTGAAAGTGTTATACTGTAAGATATAAAATGTGAAGGAGAAGATGGTTTATGAAGAAGCATCCGCAACATCAGAGGAACTGGCGGCACAGGCAATGGCACTGGAAGCATTGGTAAATAAATTCGATTTAGACGATAAATATAGCGGGTTATAAGACAGATAAATGTATTCAGGAGGAAGAAGAGATGAAACAGTTATATGGAATGAGTCAGAATGGAAATCTTGCAGAGGCTGTGAAAAATATCCGGAATCCGAAATTGCTGATTCTGGCATCGAATCCGGGACAGTTTGAACAACATGTAAAAGAACTGGAAGAACTTTATCCGCAGGTACCGAGTATTGGTTGCATTGCCATGAGTTATGGTGATAAAATGGTGGAAAACGGGGTAAGTGTTACGGCATTAACAGAACAGGTTGAAGCAGTAACCAATGTAATAGAACATGTATCTACCATGCCGGTAAAATACATTGGAAGACTGGAGAAAGATGTGGCGTCAATCCGGGCTGACAGCAAAGACACGGTATGCATTGATTTCTGTACGGGAAATGATGCGTGTGTGTTGACCACAATCTATAGTGTATTTGAGAAAAAGCATATTTCACTGACCGGAGGTACAGGAGCGGACGGAAAAGTGTCCGTGAATGGAAAAATCTATGAAGATGCAGATGTTTATGCACTGGTAAAAAATCTGGGCGGAAAAATCAAAGTATATAAGGAAAACATCTATGTTCCAATGGAAGGTTACCGGTTTGTTGCTTCAAAGACGGACAAGAGCAAATACATCATCGGGGAATTAAATGGAAAGCCGGCAAAGCAGGTATACACAGATATTTTGAATATATCTGAAAAAGATGTTGTAAACCAGACATTTAAAAATCCGTTGGGGAAGATGAATGGGGATGATATCTATATTATTTCGATTAAAGAAGTTGTGGGAAATGCACTGGCATGTTTCCGGCAGGTGAATGATACGGATGTTCTGACCTTATTGCAGCAGAAAGATTACAGGGATGTGGTTGAGGAAACACTGCAGAAAATACAGCACGACTTTTTAAAAGTGAGTGGTATTTTCTCTATTAATTGTCTCTTCCGTTATCAGCATTTCCAGAAAGACGATTATTTTGATAAATATCTGCAGAGCATGGGAGCATTAGGAATTCATACCGGTATTGTAGGTTATGGTGAGCATTATAATGCACAGTTTGTAAATCAGACTATGAGCTGTGTTGTATTTGAATAATGGAGGTGGAGCTATGTTTGGCAGCAGAAAAAAGGAAAATACAGAAGTAATAGAAAAAGAAGCACCGGATGTGCATCCGTTTGTTCATGTAGCGGACAGTCTGAGAGGCTACCAAAGGAAACTGGTGGTCAATGAGGTAGAATCCCTGGACGAACTGCAGAAGATACAGAAGGCATTTGATATTGTGATAGAAGAAAATCAGGAATTGCGGGAGCATATGAGAGCCTTTCAGGAAATTTTCGGAACGGTCGGAGAGGCTGCTGGAAGATTTCAGGATGTAAAGGGAGAAATTGCTGCTTCTGTGGAAAATGCCCAAAATCAGGTAAATACGTTAAGAGATGGTTCGATGGAGATACGGGATAGTTTTGATGAGATTCAAAGTATGTTTTCAAACTTTGAAGTGTCCGTAAGACAGATTCAGGATTGTATGTCACAGATCATCAGTGTTGCGAACCAGACCAATATGCTGGCATTAAATGCTTCGATTGAGGCAGCAAGAGCGGGAGAGCAGGGAAAAGGATTTGCGGTAGTTGCGGATGAGGTAAAAAAGTTAGCTGATGAAATTAAAGCATTAATTATTACGGTAAATGATAGTGTTAAAGCGATAGAAAGTAATACTGGAAAGTTAAGTTCAAGTATCGAGGAATCTCAGAATGTACTGGGAAGAAGTCTGGGTAATGTAGAACATACCTATGCCATATTTGACCGGATTACGGAAGCAGCAGAAGGTGCAGAATCCGTTGAAGGTCAGATTCGTGAAAAAGTAAATATATCGGAACAAAAACTGGAAGAAGTAAAACATTCGTTTGAACTGGAAGAACAACAGTTTCATGATGTGCTGGAACATATTGAACAGGCAAATAAGCTTGGAACAATGAAGAGTTCACTGTTTGAAAATATGGATAATCTTCTCTGCCAGGTAGAACCAATGGCAGAAGATTTAAAAAAAACATTTTAGGCAGTGCCGGAACAAACAGTAAAGGAAGATAAAAAGGTGAAGAAATTAGCAGTTCTTTTTCCGGGAATCGGGTATCATTGTGATAAGCCGCTGCTGTATTACAGCAGGGAACTCGCATGTGAATATGGTTACACACAGTACAGGAATGTAACATACCGATTCGGCGGTGGAAATATCAAGGGAAATGCGGAGAAAATGCAGGAAGCATTTGAAGATTTGTATCGGCAGGCGGAGATTCTGTTAGCCGATATTGACTGGAAAGAATATGAGGACATTTTATTTATATCCAAAAGCATCGGAACGGTAATAGCCAGTGCCTATGCCCAAAAACATGGTGTGGACTGCAGACAGATATTGTATACACCATTGGAGCAGACCTATGATTTTGCCCCGCAGAATGCCATCGCGTTTCTCGGGACAAAAGATTCATGGAGTAATATCGATAAAGTGAAGCAGCTTAGCAGGGAACAGGAAGTACCGATTTCCTTATATGAGGATGCAAATCATTCCCTGGAAATGGCAGATTCCATGAAAAACATTGAGATTTTACAAGAAGTCATGGAAATGACACGAAAATATATCGGCTCACCGGCATAGAATGAGAAATAGAAAAATGGAAGAGGAAGAACAGAACAATAAGAGGGCAATGAAAGGATTATTTTAATGGAAAATAAAACTTTGGAAAAAAAACTGAGGATATTTGAACAGGCATTTTCAACAGATACAGGAGGGTGTTACAGCATTAATCTGACCAGAAATGTGATTGAAGGAAAGATGTATCAGATTATTAATAATCAGAAATATTGTATCAATGATGCGATGGGGCTGCCTGAGAATGCACGGTTTACAGAGGTAACGGAAATGTGGGAGAAAGCATTGCCGGCAGAGGAGCGAGAAGGGTATCTCCGGTTTATGAATATGGATCAGCTGATGGAACATTACCGGAAAGGGGAAAAGCATCTCAGTCATACCTACTGGGCAAAAGCCGTGACCGGAAAAGCAGTCTATGTTAAACAGAGCATCATCATGTACGAGGAAGAGGAAACCGGCGATATTCTTGCCATCAGTTATTTTATCGATTTGACGGAACAGAAGATAGGATCTATGGAACTGGAAAAGACGGCTTATCAGGATGCACTGACCGGAATAGGGAACCGTTCTGCATTTACGAAGGAAATGCAGACTTATGGAGAAAATCCGGAAGCAGCATGTATCGTGGCCGATGTAAATAATCTGAAATTATGCAATGACAGATATGGACACAAGGCAGGGGACAAATTTATTGCAGATGCTGCAGACTGTATCTGCCGTGGCTTTGAGAAACTGGGAAAATGTTATCGTATTGGCGGTGATGAATTCTGTGTATTGATCCGAAAAGGAAGAGAGAAGACTATTCGTGTGGCAATTGAGAAAGTAAAATGTCTGATTGAAGAAAAAAATGCAGAGAGAGCCATGCCGCTGTCAATTGCCTGTGGATATGCCATTCGAGATAATGAAAAGGAAACCATGGAACAACTGTTCAATCGGAGTGATGAGATGATGTATAATGTGAAGTACAGAATGAAACAGCAGTTTCCAGTGTATTGTGAGGAAAGAATTAAAAATTATCTGAATGTATTAAATATTCTGGCAAAATCAACCGATGATTATTTGTATATGTGGAGTATCGACAGGAATGAATTCTGGTATTTTGGAGGAGTGGAAAAGGAGTATGCTCTTCAGGATAAAGGAAAGCCGATGTGCAGTGCGGAGGAAGTAGAGTCGGTCGTATATCAGGCTGATTTAAAGATGCTGCACGAGGATCTGGGATTGATTGTAGAAGGAAAAAAGATGGTGCATGACATGAATTACCGCTGGGTAAACAGGCAGGGAGATGTCGTATGGATCAATTGCAGGGGAAAAGTAATCAATGATGACAAAGGAAAGCCATTTGTGATGATTGGAAGAGTATCAGACACTGCATTGAGATATTTGTATCATCCATTAACAAAACTATTTAACAAGAATAAAATGCTTCTGGACTTGAAAAAGGACTTCATGGAAAGAAACAGGGGATATTTTATGTTTGCCGGAATCGATAATCCGGGAAGTATTAATCTCAGACATGGAAGAAATTATGGGGACGAAGCAATAAAAAAATGTGCCCGTATTTTTGAAGATTATGTAACCCTGAACAATGTCTGGCATGTGGAAAATAATTGTTTTGCCATGTATCTTGACGTGGATTCCAGAGAAGAGGTGCAGAAAATATATGAGAAACTGAATAAGAAACTTATGGGATTCTGCACGATTTCTGCGGGGATTGTGCCGAACCGGAAGCAGATGTTCGGGGATGAAAACAATTTGTATGACTGTGCGGAAATCACATATGAAAAGGCAAAAAGTAATGGTATGCATATGATTACATATTTTTCACAGGAAGACCTGGAACAGAGGATAAAGGAACAGCAGTTTCTGGAAGAAATGCAGGAAAGTGTGGAACATGGATGCAGGGGATTTTACCTTTGCTACCAGCCGCAGATTAAAACCGGAAATTACAATCTGTATGGTGCAGAAGCATTGCTGAGGTATCATTCGGAAATACAGGGAGAAGTATATCCGAATGAATTTATACCACTGTTGGAAAAATCAAAACTGATTAACCAGGTAGGAATGTGGGTATTAGAAACAGCCTTGCAGCAATGCAGACATTGGAGGAAACAGATGCCGGAATTCCGTATCAGTGTAAATTTTTCTGCGGTGCAGTTAAGAGAGCGCAAGGTTGCCCAGGATGTGCTTGATGTACTGGCAAAAACGGGACTGCCGGGAAATGCACTTACCATAGAAATTACGGAATCTGTACAGCTTCAGGAGTTTCAGTATTATAGTGAGATTTTTAACTGTTGGAGAGAAGCTGGGATAGAATTATCCATCGATGACTTTGGAACCGGTTATGCCAGCATGAGTTATTTAAAGCAGCTTAATGTCAATGAGATAAAGATAGACAGGCTCTTTGTAAAAGGTGTGGAAGAAGCCACATACAATTACAGGCTGATCAGCAATATGATAGAGTTTGCAAAAAGCAATGCGATCCGTATCTGCTGTGAAGGTGTGGAAGATGTAAAAGAACTAACCGTACTTGAAGGACTTGCACCAAATCTGATACAGGGATATCTTTTCTCAAAACCATGCAGACAAGAAGAATTTGAACGTTCCTTTATTGACTATAATACAGAAGACTACAGGGAACATGAGGCATTTGTCCAAAAGATATATCATTACAAGGATAAGATGCATGTCATATATTTTAATACCAAGAATATTCTGAGGGAAACAGCCCTGGGACTCTGGATTATCAGAATTAATGAAGAAGAGGGATATTATGAGATGCATGTGGATGAAACCATGGAGCACATCATGTCGGTGGACAGAAAATACACACCTCAGGAATGTTATGACTACTGGTTCA
>FR900102.1:0-6211 GCA_000437755.1 Roseburia sp. CAG:303 | reverse complement strand
ATGTTATGACTACTGGTTCAGCAGGATAAAAGACGGATATCAGGAATATGTGGTAAAGAATGTGAATCGTATGATAGAAGCAGATAAAGTAATACAGTTAAGTTATCCCTGGAAACATCCGTCTTTTGGTGAAGTGACAGTGCGGTGCTGCGGTAAGCGGGTGGAAGATTCAGATGGTATGATTACACTGGAAGGATATCACAGAATCACCAGCAATATTGAACAAAATTAACTGTGTTTTTTGTATACATATGTCGGAAAGTGCTGCGAGAGCAGCACTTTTTTTGATGACTTTTGTCGGAAAAAGTAGTATAATATCAGACAGAATTTGTGAAAGGAGAAAGGAATGATATTTTTTGAAGCACATAAGAGGATAGGCATGGAACAGCAATATTATGTAAAAGTGCTGGAAAATGTGAGCTGGGGACTGCATTTTCACAGTGCATATGAGTGTATATCTGTACTGGAAGGCAGTGTGGAATGTGTCATTGGACATGAAAGAAACACTCTGACAAAGGGAGAGGCGGCATTTATCATGCCGGAACAGCTGCATAGTATAGAAACAAGGGAAACTTCCAAAGTCCAGGTGCTTGTTTTTCTGCCGGAACTGGCGGAAGATTTTCATGCCGTATATCAGGAGAAAGTGCCGCAGAACGTAAAATTTGTATGTGCAGTGCAGGAATGGGAGAAAGAACCGGAAAATATATATCTGTTAAAAGCACTTCTATACAGGGTATGCGGTAGTCTTGTGCAACAGACAGCATTTGTAAAAAGAAAGACCCTGTCACAGGACAGACTGTTATATTCCCTGATTTCGTACATAGAGGAACATTATATGGAAGAATGTTCCCTGAATCAGGTGGCACAAATCTGTAACTGTGATTATTTTTATGCATCAAAGATATTTTCTGAGACAGCAGGCATGGGATTTTTAGAATATGTGAACCGGCTCAGGATTTACAGAGCATGCCATATGCTGCGGGAAACGGATTACAGTGTACTGCGGGTTTCGGAGGAATGTGGATTTCAGTCACTTAGGAGCTTTAACCGTAATTTTACCAAATATGTAAAGTGTAAACCGACACAGTACCGCAGGGAAAACAAATTAGTTTAAAAGGGCAATTCCAAGATTCAGATATCCAGCGAAAGTAACCCATATGAGATAGGGAAAAAGATAATGGACCACCAGAAATTATATTTTTACGAAATTAGTCGATACCAACCTGTATCCCCCCTTTTCTTTCAGATGGCTGGATAATCACGGAAACACGATCGCCGCCGTTCCATTCAAAGTAATAGGATTCGCCGGAAGCCTGGCCAATCAGGTTTTTCCAGGAAAGGTCGGTACGGATGGCAGGGTCGCATGCCCCGTCCGGACTCATCCAGCAGACCACGGCATCCGGATCGACGCAGATGGTCTCATGATTCTGGATATTGCTTAATGCAATCGGATTTCCGCCTGCAAGGACGGCGACATAAGAATTCATTCCGCGTGCAGTCAGGGTGGAGGTGGCAAGACCTTTCTGAGAGAGAATACCACAGCCGATAAAGCGGACTTTATAATCACAGTCGCTGGTGAAGGCGAGGATATTTTCGGATTCCAGAGAAATGGTTTCGCCCGGAGCCAGCTTATAGACAACTACATGCTGTCCCAAATTAGCATAATAAGTGACACTATCCCCGCTCATGGTAACTTTCATCAGTGGAAGATTCTCACCGGTTACACGGCGGACCAGAGAACCGAGAGCTGCCTGTGCAAAATTATTCTGCGGTCCTAACAGAACCTTTTCAAATTTATAGTTTTTTCCATTTGTACTGTTTCCAGCAATAAAAGCACCAGCTTTGGTAAACAATACATCATTTCCTTTGCAGGTAACTTTTAGTGTCAATTCGTTTACTGTTTCAAATGTTATCATATCGTTCTCCTTATAGTACGCGGACTCCGTATAATTCACAGAGTCCCTTTAAATCTTTTGCAACACCATCTCCGATGGCATGAAATTTCCAGCTTCCCTTATATTTGTATAATTCTCCGATCATCATGGATATGACATTGGAATAATACTGATCCATGCGGTAGCTGACCAGTTCCTGACCGGAGGAAGAATCCATAATCCGGATGCAGGCATCTTTGACCATGGAAAAATTTAGATGATTCTGTAATGCTTCATGAATGGTCAGGACAAATACGATCTTTTCCACTGCAGGATTTAGACGGGAAAAATGAACCGCGATCTTTTCCCTGTCCCACGGATCATTTATCTGTGAAAAAAGAACGGAGTGATCCGGACTCTGCGGCTGACCGTAAAAAACGAACCAGTCATCGCCTGGAACTTTTCCCTGACTGGATAATAAGAATGCTGAGACATCAATATCACAGACAGAATTCTTCACATTCCATCCGAGACGGACATCCAGCCCTTCCGCAGAGAAAGACGAAAGAGGTATTTTCTGACCTTTTGCAACCGGATTCAGAAGCGAGGGAACAGTCCGTGTATCCACAACAGATGTATAAGACGGATTTGCAGGGCTGTTATACAATGCAGCAGAATTTGACGAATTCCTGGTATTTAAGGATTCGATGGTGGAAGAAGTCAGGCTTCCCTGAATGACTGCATTAAGATTGTGAATGGAAGCAGAAGTAAAAGCTGCTTTTGCGTTATTCTGAATCATAATAGTATTCTCCTTTGGGCAATTTCTGTGCCTCACATACGATGGATTTTACATCCTGTAGAGATGAGGGCATTTTCGTCTATTATCGCATTCCCGGAGGTATCCGGTACGGTAATGTTTCTGGAAGTGTAGTTTTTGAGGAAAGAGGTGTTTTCTGCAACCTGCTCCGGAGTAAGTTGCAGTGGGAAAATTTGTCAAATACCGCATAACTGGAAATACTGTTCTGGAATTCGCCTTCCGTACTTCCCGGTGCATAGGAGAGATAATTTCCAGAAGAATCTGCGGCACGCACCTGAACCACATTAGAACTTCAATAAAAGCACTGATAAATCTATAATAATATTGTATAATAACTTACACTTATAGTCAAATACAAAATATTGATTGAATTATTTCGGTTTGACTTTGTGATAGAGATATGATATATTAAAAAAGTATAAACTTGCAGAAACACGATTGTTGTTTTGAAAAAAAGTGATATAATAAAAGGTTTGGTTGAAAGATGGAAGAAAAAATACACCGGGCAAAGAAAAGAATATGGAATGATATCTGTAGCCTGAAATATTGTATTATTCTGCTGGCAGTTTATGCAGTGGCGACACAGCTGGCTTTTGGAACTGTCTGTCCGATGGTGATCTTTTGCGGACTGCCCTGTCCGGGATGTGGACTTACAAGGGCAGTGTGCTCCATTTTGCTGGGAGATCTGAAAAGTGCTGTGGAATATAATCTGACGGCATTTTTATGGCTCCCGTTTCTACTGTTATTATTATGGGAAAGATATCTGACCGCAAAAAAGATCTTCAGCCGCCAGGGGGTAATGATTTTTGTTGCACTGGTTACGGTGGTATATTATCTTTACAGAATGAAGATGTTCTTTCCAGGAGAGCCTCCTTTGGTTTATCAGCCGGAAAATATCATGGCATGGATTTTGCAGGTAAATACATAAATTACAGGTATCAGGCATAATTGTGTACTGATAAGAAGGAGGAAGTGCAATGTTTTGTGCAAATTGTGGTACAGAAAATGGTAATGGAGAAAAATATTGCAAAAACTGTGGTGCGGTTCTGGATCCGGTGAGCGGACAGCCGGGCGGCAGTAACCCGAATACGGGATATAACGGAAACACGCAGTACCAGTATAACGGAAATCAGCAGCCATATTATACGTATAATAGTAATCAGTTTAATGAGAACAATGTTCCGGCTGAATATCAGCCAATCAGTATGTGGGGATATTTTGGATACGAATTGTTATTCTCGATTCCATGTATCGGTCTGATTTTACTTCTGGTATTTTCTTTTGGCGGAACGAAAAATAAGAACCTTCAGAATTTTGCGAGATCTTATTTCTGCCTGCTGATTGTAATCGCTGTTATAGTATTGATTTTCGGTTCGGCGATAGCTGGCAGCTTTGCATTTATGGGAAATGGATCATTTATTTAAGATTAAGGGAAACTTCTGTTATCGTGGCAGGTAACAGAAGTTTTTTATATTCGAAACAGGAGGAAAAATGGAAAAAACAGGCATAGAATATCTGCTGGCAATTAATCTGGTCACATTTCTTACATTTGCACTGGATAAATGGAAGGCAGTACATAATAAATGGAGGATAAGGGAAAGTGTGTTGTTTTTGCTGGTATTTATGGGAGGAGCGGCAGGAGCAGTCGCAGGAATGTACCTGTGTCATCATAAAACAAAGAAAAGCCGTTTTAAATACGGGATTCCAGCGATTCTGATTCTTGAAACGGCAGTCATTATTTTTCTGCATTTCAGATAAAATGATTGACAAAGATAATGGGGATTTGATAGAATAATGTAAGAATTTATAAAACATAGACATAAAGGAACGTGGGAGAGATGAATATACTTATTGTTGAAGATGATGACAATATTGCGAATGTTGTGAGTGAGATTCTGCAGGCGAGGGAGTTTGAAACGGTTCTCTGCGATACCGGAAGTCAGGCGGTTGAACTGATCAAAAATAATATGTATGACCTGATTCTGCTGGATGTGATGCTTCCGGGACTGGATGGATTCCAAGTTATGCAGAAGATAGCATACCGTAGAATACCAGTTATATTTATGACGGCGAGACAGGATATCAAAGACCGGCTGTACGGATTTGAACTCGGAGCAGAGGATTATATCACAAAGCCGTTTAATATTATGGAACTTCTGGCAAGAATAGAAGTGGTGCTTCGCAGGAATAATAAACTGGATGACCAGTATCGGTATGACAATGTGCATATTGATGCAAAGACACATTGTATTAATATGAATGGGGAAGAATTACTTCTGAGACCGAAGGAGTATGAGCTGGCACTGTATCTTGTGAAAAATCAGGGAATGGTATTAAGCAGGGAAATGCTGATGCATGCCATATGGGGAGATGAATACGGGGAAGAAAGCAGAACACTGGATAATCATATTCTGCATTTGAGAAAAAAACTGGGCTGGGAAGAGAAACTGATTACCATCCCGAGAATTGGATATCGTCTGGAAAAACTATAAAGAAAGGCTAAGCTGCAGAATCAGGATACAGCTTAGCTTCTTTTGTTTTGAAAATTCAGTGTTTTTCAGAAAATGCAAAAAAGTTTTTGATTTCTTCATACACCAGAGTATGCCCATGTTCATTGAGAATCTCATGCCGCATATTCGGATAGACATGGGACGTAATGTTCTGGAATCCTGCAGACTGCAATACCTGGACAGAATCAATGCGGCCTTTTTTTCCACCGGTACACGGATCATCATTTCCGCTGATCAGCAGAAATGGAAGATTTGCACTGATATTCTGGTAAAGACCGGGATTATGCATCAGAATCACCAGACGGTATAAATCATGAAATGCCGAAGTTGTAAAGCCGATTCCACAGAGCGGATCGGAAAGATACTGCTCTATGGTATCGGGATTTGCACAGATCCAGTCCACATCGGTGCGTGGATGGGCTATTTTCCGGTTAAAGCTTCCGACACTCAGATACTGTAAAAGTTTTGATTTGTACTTTGGACCGTGAATTGCAGACAGAACCGAAGACAGGAAAATGCCGGCATATGCACCATACTGGAAATTAGGATATCCCGACAGTACCACTTTATCATAATCCGCTGAGTGCTTTTGCAATACAACACGGCTGATAATCGTTCCCATGGAGTGGGCAAAGAGATACACGGGTTTGTCCGGATAGTGTTTTCTGATATAATTCCGTACAATCATTACGTCCTGAAGCAGGATCTGATATCCATTCTTCTCACTGAAAAATCCAAGGTTTTCCTTTGGTACGGAACTGCCGTGACCGCATAAATCAGCGGTAATCACCGTATAGCCGCAGGAATTTAAAAATAACGAAAAATCCTCATAGCGTTCCTTATGCTCTTCCATGCCGTGGACAACCTGCACGATAGCACGAGGCTGTTCCACCGCATATTCACAGAGCGACAGGGTATGTTCCTTATGAGTGCGAGATGACAGAGTAAATGTTTTCATAAAAAATCCTTTCGCGTCAATGATACATTAGTTAATTGCGAAACTCATAATT
>FR900101.1 GCA_000437755.1 Roseburia sp. CAG:303 | reverse complement strand
CTTCCTGTACTTCCCGAGGTGGTCAGCAGAAGTGCCAGTTCCGGATATGTCTGCGGTCCTGTAATTAACCTTTTGCAGCAGATATAATCCTGCATTCCCGTTTCCAGATATCTATACCCTTTCAGAGACAATCTCTCCTCAAACTGCTTTTTCGGCAGAAAAATCACTTCCGGCAGATATTCTTCTACTAATTTTTTCAGCTGTTCCTCTCTGATATTTCCTTCCAGCATAACCGTTCCATGCTTCTGAATACATGCAAGATAAATCACGATGCTTTCCAGTGTATTCGTACATATCACCAAAGTTAATCCCTCTACACAAATCAGATGGCTCATGTCCTTCTGCAGCTGATCCAGTTCCCTATATGTAATCCATTTTCCAGTTTCTGTAATCAGTGCCGTCCTTTCTTTATATTTCATAAAACTGCTTTCAAACATAAGCCACCTCCCATGTGTCCTGACAGTATGTCCCCTGCAGTGAACCTATCTTCTGCCTGCATACGCACTTTCAATAATTTCCTACACCTTTCATTTATTCCTGTGAAGCACTTTCCAGTTTCTGTACATATTCATAATACTTATTCAGTTTCTCGCTCATATCCTTACAATCACTGTAATCTATATCATAATCCTGTATAAAACCATATTCTTCCCTGTCTTTTATCAGATTTTTCTCGCTGCTGATTTCCACACTTGATGTATCCGTATCACACTTGAACAATCTGATGCTCTTATCCAAATAGACATTCAGCCTGTCCGCAAAAGCTGTCATCTGTGCCACATCAAAATTTCTGCTCACATTATAACTTTCAAAACATACCTCATCCTCATCAGTAATTACTGCTTCCCCTGATTCATTCAGATAAAATACTGTGTAAGAATAGTCTGCCGTTCCCTGTGCCATCTGTGGCCAGTATTTGATAA
>FR900100.1 GCA_000437755.1 Roseburia sp. CAG:303 | reverse complement strand
GACTGTACTGCTTTTGTTTCTTCCTGCGGCTCCTGTGTTCCACAGGCAGTTGCACAAATCACAACCATGCTAATCATTCCTAAAAGTTTCATTGTTTTTTTCATCTTTTTTCTCCTTTATGTTTTATTTTTCCTATTCTTTTACCTCATACAATTCAAAATTGTCTTTTATGTACTGACAGGTTTTTTCTAACTGCTCCTCTGTAATCTGATATAATCTGCTAAACATAGACTCACCATCTACCATATTCATCCGATCCTGTATCTTTCCAAAGTTTATACTTATTCTTATTCCAAGCGGCATATATCCATATAATGATATACCTGCTGCTTTAAATCGTTTCACATCTCTTCGCCCTCCGGGAAAGAAACCTTCCCCACAGGATATTATACTTCCATACTCTTTTAGCAGACACTCCTCAAAAAACTGTTTTAAATTTCCCTTACAGTGAATTCTTCTTAGCTTATAATCATCATCACCTAATCTGCTGTCATACTCCTCAAAATAAATTACCATATCGTAAAATTCGATCTGGTTCTGCTGAGTAATTTCCTGTATCAGCTCTTCAAATGTTTCTTCTGGATCAATCGGCTGTTCTTCGTTAAAATACTTATACAGATAATATTCATTTTCATATTCATACACCACCGCCAGTTTGTAAGAAATATCCTTTAACTCGTGAATGTTTTCCTCTCCCTCTCCTGCAGCCAGCTGTCCCTTTGAAACTTTTATATGCCAGACTGCATACTCTCTGCCTTTATAAGTAAGCAGCTTTGGCAGTCTGGCAACCTCATTATCTAAAGCTGGTTCATAAAGCTCCGAATCCTCTTTGTATTCATACTCGTCCACAGTCTGCACCTG
>FR900099.1 GCA_000437755.1 Roseburia sp. CAG:303 | reverse complement strand
GTTTCGCAATTAACTAATGCATTTTTTGCAGGAAGGAGAAAAAATGTTTAAGTATTTAAAAAAGTATTGGCTGTATGTTGTGCTTGCCCCATTGTTTATGATTGGGGAAGTTCTGATGGACCTGGTACAGCCGGGGATGATGAGTACGATTGTGGACGAAGGAGTTCTGGGACTGTCGAACAATAATGTGGGAGATTTGTCCATTGTAATATCGGTCGGTGTCAGAATGATCGGGGTTGTATTTCTGGGAGGTAGTTTTGGTGTGCTTTCCGGTGTCTTTACCAACCTTGCAAGCCAGAATTTTGGAAACGACATGAGAAAAGACTGTTTCGGAAAGATTATGTCATTATCCCTGGAACAGACAGACCGGTTCTCTACCGGTTCCCTTATTACCAGAGTGACAAATGATGTGACACAGGTGCAGAACATGGTTGCCCAGTGTATCCGTGGATTTGTGCGTATGATGATGTTCTTTATTGGCGGAATATTCTGTATGCTGTCACTGGATCTGAGCTTCGGCATTGTAGTACTCTGTGCCCTGCCGCTGGTTATGATTGTGGTAATGTATTTTATTGCAAAGGTAACACCATTATACGGAATCCTTCAGAAAAAACTGGACAAGGTAAATTCCGTCATGCAGGAAAATGTTACCGGTGCAAGGGTGGTCAAGGCCTGTGTAAAGGAAGAATATGAGAAGAAAAGGTTCTTCGGGGCAAACGATGAACTGGTAGGGACGCAGTTAAATGTACTGGTTCTCTTATCGTATATGACACCGTTAATGAATATTATTATGAATCTGGCAGTTGTTGCAGTAATCTATGTAGGTTCGGTGCAGGTAAAAGGCGGTACGGTAACCCCTGGAAATGTTATGGCGGCAATTACCTATCTGACGCAGATTTTAAACAGTGTTATGATGCTCGCAATGATTTTCCAGACGGTATCAAGAGGAACTGCATCCATGAAGAGACTGGAAGAAGTGCTGGGAAGTGTTCCAGTCATTTCAGACGGAAAATCAGATGAAACACCGGATGAAGAAATGCCGGAACAGAAAAGAGGAAAAATAGAGTTCCGTCATGTTTCCTTCTCTTATCCGCAGGCAGCAGGCGAAGCGGTATTAAAGGATATCAGCCTGATTATCCGCCCAGGCGAAACATTTGCCATTCTCGGGGCAACCGGCTGTGGAAAATCAAGTCTGGTTAGTCTGATTCCGAGATTCTACGATGTTACGGAGGGAGAAGTCCTTCTGGATGGAAAAAATGTAAAAGATTATCCGCTCAGGGAGCTGCGTGATAAGGTGTCCATCGCTCTGCAGAAGAGTGAATTATTCAGCAAAAGTATCAGGGAGAATATCAAATGGGGAAATCCTGAGGCAGATGATGAAGCCGTGGAAAATGCTGCCCGGATTGCACAGGCAGAGGAATTTATTCTGGGACAGCCGCAGGGCTATGATACTGAAGTAGCAGAGAAGGGAATGAGCCTTTCCGGCGGACAGAAGCAGAGAATAGCCATCAGCCGGGCGATATTAAAGGACTCGGAAGTACTGATATTCGATGATTCCACCAGTGCGCTTGATTTAAAGACAGAAGCATCACTGTACCAGGCACTGAATCAGAAATGCGGTAATACAACAAGGATTATCATTGCACAGAGAATTGCTTCCGTAAAAAATGCGGACAGGATAGCGGTGCTGGACAATGGAAGAATCGCGGATTGCGGAACACATGAAGAATTAATGAAGAACAGCCGTATTTATCAGGATATCTATACATCACAGCTCAGACAGGGAGGCGGAATCTATGAGTGAAAATAAGAGACCGGCAGAAATGCCTATGATAAGACCGGGTGGAAGAAGAGGCCCGGGACCGGGAATGCAGCCGGTAGAAAAAGCGAAAAATGGAAAACAGACCTTAAAAAGGCTGATACACTTTTTTTCGGAAGAGAGAAAGATGGTTGCACTGCTTTTATCCGTGGTCGTAATTATGGTAATCTGTTCCGTGTATGCTCCTAAATTGCAAAGTAATGCCATCGATGCCATTGCGGGCCATACCTTTGGAAAAGTAAAGCATATTCTGATTATTATGGCAGCAGTCTACCTTTTATATGCTTTGTGCAGTCTGATACAGAGTCTGTTAAGTGCACATTTAAGCCAGCGGATTGTAAAGAGGATGAGAGAGGAATTATTTGATAAAATCGTAAATCTTCCGGTAAAATATCTTGATACACATCCGCATGGGGATATCATGAGCCGTATGACAAATGATGTGGAAAACATATCCAATACTATTTCACAGTCTTTAAGCTCGCTGGTTTCCGGAATCCTTACCATAGCCGGAACAGTGGCAATGATGGTATATCTGTGCTGGCAGCTTGCATTATTATCCTGTGTTACTGTAATATTGACGGTAATAGTAACCAAAGTATTGTCCGGTTATATGAGACATTTCTTTGTAAAAAGACAGATTCTGCTTGGAACTCTGAACAGTACAACGGAAGAGAATATTACCGGATATAAGACTGTTGTCGCATATAACAGACAGGACGACGTTATCCGGGAATTTAATGATACATCCGATGCACTTACAAAAACAGGAATTATGGCAGAAATTCTGGGTGGCTCCATGGGGCCGGTCATGAATGTCATTAATAATATCGGTTTTGTAATAATAGCTGCATTTGGAGGATATTTTGCAATTCATGGCATTGTATCCGTAGGTATGATTTCTGCATTTATTGTGTATGCAAGACAGTTTGGCAGACCAATCAATGAAATAGCAAATCTCTATGGACAGATTCAGACGGCAATTGCCGGCGCAGAACGAGTGTTCTCTATTATGGATGAAAAGGAAGAAGAAAAACAGGGAAAAACAAGTATGCCAAAGGGAAAAGGTGTTGTGAATTTCGAACATGTTGATTTTTCCTATGTTCCGGAAAAACAGGTATTATATGATTTTAATCTGGAGGTAAGAGCAGGACATAAAGTGGCACTTGTAGGTGCGACCGGAAGCGGAAAGACCACAGTGGTTAATCTTCTGATGCGTTTTTATGAAATCAGTGCAGGAAAAATATCCATTGATGGTGTGGATATAAGAGACATTGGAATGGATGAACTGAGGAAAAATATTGCTATCGTATTGCAGGATACGGTATTATTTTCTGACACAATAAGAAATAATATAAAATATGCGAATCTGGATGCAGAAGAAGAAAAAATGAAACAGGCAGCAGCGACGGCGAACTGCGGCAGGATGATTGAACGCATGGAGCAGGGATATGACACAGTGCTGTCCGAGGGCGGACAGAATCTGTCACAGGGACAGCGACAGCTTTTATCCATTGCGAGAGCCATGCTGGCAGATCCGAAGATACTGATTCTTGATGAGGCAACATCGAGTGTGGATACCAGAACGGAGAAGCATATCCAGGATGCGATGGTGAATCTGATGAAAGACAGGACAAGCCTGATTATTGCACATCGTCTGTCTACTATTCAGGATGCTGATTTTATCGTGGTTCTTGACGAAGGAAGAATCGTAGAAACCGGAAATCATGAAGAACTGATAGAAAAGAAAGGCAGATACTATGAGTTATACATGACTCAGTTTGCAGGAAGAGAGATCTGACATACCTTGATAAATTACTGCCGGTATGTTAAGATTAAGAAAAATATGACTGGTTAAAAGGAAGTATCAGAATGGAAGATTTTAATATAGAAGAAGAGTTAAAAAAGCTCCCGGCAAGTCCGGGAGTCTATCTTATGCATGATGCGTCAGAAGAGATTATTTATGTCGGAAAAGCCATCAGTTTGAAAAACAGGGTACGCCAGTATTTTCAGGCAAGCAGGAAGCGTACTGCCAAAATAGACCAGATGGTGTCGCATATCAGCTATTTTGAATATATCGTGACGGATTCGGAACTGGAAGCCCTGATTCTGGAATGTAATCTGATCAAAGAGCATCGCCCGCGGTATAATACCATGCTCAAGGATGACAAAACCTATCCGTACATCAAGGTTACTGTGGGAGAAGATTATCCGCGGATTCTGTTTTCCCGGGACATGAAAAAGGATAAATCCCGTTACTTCGGTCCGTACACCAGTGCGGGTGCTGTCAAGGACACCATTGAACTTCTGCGGAAAATCTATCATATCCGGACGTGCAACCGTTCCCTTCCGAAGGAGATCGGCAATGGCAGAGCCTGTCTGAATTATCATATCGGGCAGTGTGATGCACCCTGCATGGGATATATCGGAAAAGAAGAGTACGGAAAGCAGGTGGAGCAGGCACTTCGTTTCTTAGGAGGTGCATATTCGGATGTAATAAAAATGTTAGAGAAGAAGATGTATGATGCATCCCATGACATGAATTATGAAAAAGCGGCGGAATACCGGGATTTGATTACCAGTGTCAAAAGTGTGGCACAGAAGCAGAAGATTACTTCCGAGGAAGGACTTGACCGTGATGTAATCGCATATGCGGCAGATGGAAATGATGCGGTGGTGCAGGTATTTTTTATCCGCGGCGGAAAAGTGCTGGGAAGGGAACATTTCTTTGTGCGGATAGCCATGGAAGAGGATATTCTCACGAGTTTTATCAAGCAGTATTATTCCGGCACTCCGTTTATTCCGAAGGAAATTCTGGTATCGGATGAACTGCGGGAAGCAGAGGTAATCGAGGAATATCTTTCTTCAAGAAGGGGAAATAAAGTGTCCATTCTGAATCCGAAAAAAGGACAGAAAGAAAAAATGGTGGAACTGGCACAGAAGAATGCAAAGATGGTGCTGGATCTGGATCGGGACAAGGTAAAGCGGGAAGAGGCGAGAACCATCGGCGCCATGCAGGATATCTTTACCCTGCTGGGAATCGAAAGCCACAACGATTACCGCATCGAAGCATACGATATCTCGAATACCGCCGGTTTCCAGTCCGTTGGTTCTATGATTGTATATGAGAATGGAAAACCGAAACGGAATGATTACCGGAAATTCCGGATTAAAACCATAGAAGGGCCGAACGATTATGGCAGCATGGAGGAAGTTCTGACCAGAAGATTTACCCATGCAATGGCACAGGAAGATGATAAATTTTCCAGATTTCCGGATCTGATCATGATGGATGGCGGCCAGGGCCAGGTCAATATTGCACTCCAGGTACTGGATCAATTACAGATTCACATTCCGGTGTGTGGCATGGTCAAGGATGACAGGCACAGGACGAGGGCACTTTTGTATCATGAGGCGGAGCTGCCGATCGATACCCATTCGGAAAGCTTCCGGCTGATTACAAGAATCCAGGACGAGGCACACCGCTTTGCGATTGAGTATCATAAGAGTCTCAGGGGCAAGGCACAGATTCATTCGGTGCTGGATGATATCGAAGGAATCGGGCCGGCAAGAAGGAAGGCACTGATGAAGTATTTTTCCGATATTGCGGGAATAAAAGAGGCATCGGTGGAAGAACTGATGAAAGTTCCGTCCATGAATGAAAAAACGGCAAAAAACGTGTATGAGTTTTTCAGAAAAGGCTTGTCTAAATAGCCGGCATTATATATAATTATGCTAAGGTCAAAAGGATTGCCAAATCCGCAGACATTAAGTTCAGGAGGGAATAAAAAATATGGCAAGTAGTGTAAAAGTATCAAAACTGATAGAGAATTATGATTTAAAACTTTGTAATCCGGGCATTGACACCGATAAAATCAAAATAACGGTGCCGGATATCAATCGTCCGTCTCTGGAGTGGACCGGATATTTTGAACATTTTGACAGTCTCAGAGTGCAGATTATCGGATTTACCGAGAATTCCTATGTGGAGCAGATGGATAAAGAATCCAAATTTGCGATCTATGAGAAGCTGATGTCACAGAGATTTCCGTGTATTGTATTCTGCAGAGGCATGGAGCCGGATCAGGAGCTGATCGATGCAGGAACAAAGTATGGAGTACCAGTTCTCATCACACAGAAGACGACATCATCCTTTATGGCGGAAATCATCCGCTGGCTGAATGTGGAACTTGCACCATGCATCTCTATTCACGGTGTTCTGGTCGATGTATACGGTGAAGGTGTATTGATCATGGGTGAAAGCGGAATCGGTAAAAGTGAGGCTGCGATCGAGCTGATCAAGAGAGGACACCGTCTGGTTACGGATGACGTAGTGGAACTGAGAAAAGTAAGTGATGAAACCCTGATCGGTACGGCACCGGATATCACCAGACATTTTATCGAATTGCGGGGAATTGGAATTATAGATGTCAAGGCATTGTTTGGTGTGGAAAGTGTAAAGGAAACACAGGGAATCGATATGGTGATCAAGCTGGAAGAGTGGAATAAGGATAAGGAATACGACCGCCTCGGTCTGAATGAAGAATATACTGAATTCCTCGGAAATAAAGTAGTAAGCTATTCCATTCCAATCCGTCCGGGCAGAAACCTTGCGGTTATCGTAGAGGCGGCGGCAGTAAACCATCGTCAGAAAAAGATGGGTTACAATGCGGCACAGGAATTATACCGCCGTGTGCAGGCAAATCTTGGAAAGCCGAGAGAAGAGGAGTAGAGTATGTACAAGTTTGGTGTGGATGTTGGTGGAACAACCGTAAAAATAGGACTGTTTTCTGGGGATGGAAAATTAGAAGAAAAATATGAGATTGCGACGGATAAATCCGACCAGGGTGCTCATATTATAGAACATATCGCAGCAAAACTGGATGAAATCATTGCGGAGAAATCCTACGGGATTTTGGACTGTATGGGTGTCGGAATCGGGCTTCCGGGACCGGTTGACCGGGGAATGATTCTTGGCTGCGTAAATCTCGGCTGGGGAATCTTTTCCATCGTGGAGGAATTTTCCAAAGCCTTTCACAATGTCCCGGTATATGCCGGAAATGATGCCAATACTGCAGCACTTGGCGAGTATGTGGCAGGTGCCGGAAAAGGCATGAAAAATATGATGATGGTGACACTGGGAACCGGAGTCGGCGGCGGTATCATTATCGATGGCAGAATTCTGGAAGGAGCAAACGGCGGAGCCGGGGAAATCGGTCACATTCCGGTGAATCCGCAGGAGCAGGATATCTGTGGCTGTGGAAAGAAAGGCTGTCTGGAGCAGTATGCCAGTGCAACCGGAATCGTGCGGGTAGCGGAAAAGCTGAGAAAAGAGAATGGCAATACCGCTCTTCCGGCGGGCTGTACGGCAAAACAGGTCTTTGACTATGCAAAAGAGGGCGATGAGCTGGCCATGCAGGCAGTAGAAGAACTGGGAAGATACCTTGGGCTGGCACTCGCCTCCTGTGCCTGTGTCCTGAATCCGGAAGGAATCGTCATAGGTGGTGGTGTGAGCCGGGCAGGGAAGATTCTTCTGGATGTGACAGAGAAGAATTTCCAGACTTATGTATTCAAACCTTGCAGAAATGTAAAATTCTGTCTGGCAGAACTTGGTAATGATGCAGGTATCTATGGTGCAGCAGCAATGGTAAATTAGGTGGTGCAGGTGAATAATATATTAGAAGAATTAGAAAAAATAGCAGGAAAAAAGAATGTTCTGACAAAAGAGCCGATGAAGAAGCATACAACATTCCGTACTGGAGGGGAAGCCGATTATTTTGTTACGGTTCAGGAAGAGAATGTTTTACCGGAACTCCGGACTTATTTAGAGAAAAATAAAATCCCGTATTATGTAATCGGGAATGGAAGTAATCTGCTCTTCCCGGATGAAGGCTATGCAGGTGTAATCATACAGATTGGCAGATTTCCGGATGATATCAGAATCAGCGATACTGCAGTTACGGCAGGGGCGGGGGTAAAACTGTCCCTGCTGGCAAACCGGGCATATCAGGCAGGGCTGACCGGCATGGAATTTGCCGCAGGAATACCGGGTACGGTCGGCGGTGCAGTGGTAATGAATGCTGGTGCGTATGGCGGCGAAATGAAAGATATCCTTGTACAGGCGAAAGTCATGGATGCACAGGGAAATATTTTCCGGTTAAGCCGGGATGAGTTAGACCTGTCTTACCGTCACAGCATCATTCCGGAAAAAGCATTTATCGTATTAGAAGCGGACTTTCTGCTGCAGCATGGAAATCCGGAAGAGATAAAGGCTGTGATGAATGATCTGGCGGCAAAGAGAAGAGAAAAGCAGCCGCTTGAATATGCCAGTGCTGGAAGTACTTTTAAACGTCCGGAGGGATATTTTGCCGGAAAGCTGATACAGGATGCAGGATTAAAGGGATTTTCCGTAGGCGATGCACAGGTATCCGAGAAGCACAGCGGATTTGTCATCAACCGGGGAAATGCAACAACACAGGATATTCTCACACTCGTTCAGGAAGTGCAGGAGAAGGTATTTCAGGATTTCGGAGTAAAGCTTGAGATGGAAGTTAAGGTGGTAAAATGAGATTTGTAATCGTAACCGGAATGTCAGGTGCCGGAAAAAGTACGGCAATGAAAATGCTTGAAGATTTCGGATATTTCTGTGTAGATAATCTGCCGATTGCACTGATTAAAAAGTTCGCTGATCTTTCTTTTGACTCCAAAGGAAAGATTGATAAAGTTGCACTCGGTGTAGATATCCGCAGCGGAAATGTCAATGATCTGGAGCGGGTACTGGATGAGATTCCGCAGAAAGAGATTTTCTTCATAGATGCCGGAGATGAAACACTGATTAAGCGGTTTAAAGAAACCAGAAGAACACATCCGCTGGTTTCGCAGGGACGTGTGGACGAAGGAATAGCACTTGAACGGAAGGAACTGAAAGTCTTAAAGGAACGTGCAGATTATATCGTTAATACCGATAACCTGTTGACAAGGGATCTGCGCAGTGAGATGGAAAAGATATTTGTCGAGAACAAAGATTATAAGAATTTGTTTATCAATATCCTGTCATTCGGATTTAAATACGGCATACCGGTGGACTCCGATCTGGTCTTTGATGTCCGCTTTATGCCAAATCCATATTATGAGGAAGATCTGAAGCATAAGACGGGAAATGATAAAGAAGTGCAGGATTTTGTCCTGTCATCTCCGGTCTCCGGGGAATTTCTGGAAAAACTGCAGGATATGATACGGTTTCTGATCCCGAATTATATTGCGGAGGGAAAACATCAGTTAGTCATCAGCATAGGCTGTACCGGCGGAAAACACCGGTCGGTTACGATTGCAAACCGCCTGTACGAATGTCTGAAAAAAGATGAAGAGTATGGAATAAAAATAACCCACCGGGATATCGGAAAGGAATAGCAATGTCATTTTCAAAAGATGTAAAGGAAGAACTGTCCCGGACCGAAGTACCGGCAAGACACTGCCAGATTGCGGAAATAACAGCAATTATCAGTATATGCGGTCATGTGGTAATCTCAGCAAGAAACAAATATTCCGTAAAAATTCACACGGAAAACATTGCTGTTGCAAGAAAATACTTTACTTTATTACAAAAAGCATTTAAGATAAAAGGGGAAGTTTCCATACGACAGAATGCACATCTGCGAAACAGCAGGGTATATACGGTGACAGTAAATGATCATGTTTCAGCAATCCGTATTCTTCAGGCGACCAGACTGATGAATGAGAACCGGGAGATTGAAGAAAATATGTCCATTGTAAATAATGTGATTATTATGCAGGACTGTTGCAAAAGAGCCTTTATCAGAGGGGCATTTCTGGCAGCAGGTTCGATCAGTGCACCGGAGAAGGCATATCATCTTGAAATCGTATGCGAAAGTCAGCCGAAGGCGGTTCAGCTGGCGGCAATTATAAAAACTTTCGGAATTGATGCGAAAATAGTTGAAAGAAAGAAGCATTTTGTGGTATATATAAAAGAAGGTGCCGGCATCGTGGACTTATTAAATGTCATGCAGGCACATATTTCGTTAATGGATTTGGAAAATGTCAGGATTCTGAAGGAAATGCGCAATTCGGTAAACCGCAAGGTAAACTGCGAAACTGCGAATCTTACCAAAACCGTCAATGCGGCGGTAAGACAGGTGGAAGATATCAGATATATTGACAGTGTAATGGGACTGGCGGCTTTGCCGGATGTATTGGAGGAAATAGCCATGGTAAGGCTTAAAAACCCTGATGTATCACTCAAGGAATTAGGTGTAATGCTATCACCACCACTTGGCAAATCAGGGGTAAACCACAGATTAAAACGTATAAGTGAAATAGCGACAGAGCTAAGAGATAAGGAGGAAACAGGAAATGATAGCAAGAGATATGATGGTTAATGTGAAAGATGGATTGAATGTAGGAACGGTGGCATTGTTTATTCAGGAAGCAAGCCAGTTTGACAGCTCGATTTATCTGGAATACGGCAGCAAAAAGGTAAATGCCAAAAGCATCATGGGCATGATGACACTGAATATTGCAGCCGGTGAAAATATTCTGGTTACGGCTGATGGAAATGATGAAGGTGCAGCCATATCAGGTATCGAGAAATATCTTTGCTGTGAACAGTAAGTGAAAAACAGAATGC
>FR900098.1:19313-20403 GCA_000437755.1 Roseburia sp. CAG:303 | reverse complement strand
CCATCTGCTCACAGATTCCTCTGTCATCATCTTTTGCAAAAGCGACACCTATTCCGGTAAGCATCAGAGGCTCTTCCAGGATACGGAAGCCTGCATTATAATCCTTCCTATACTGAATGATAGATTCCTCGTGTGCTGCAGCTGCATCTACATATCCTTTTCCAAGAAACGTATAGATCAGCTCCCTGTGTCCCAGGCTGATCAGATTGCCCAGCTTGGGGATTCTCTCATCCGTCCGGTTCAGAAAGATGCCTTCCGGTTTGGTTGTGGACTGAACAGCCAGGTTCTTTCCCTCCAGGTCACTCAGTTTATAGATATCACTATTCTCATTTACAGCAACCACCTGACGGCTTACTATATATGGTCCCGCCCATCGGTAATCATCCAGACGCCCTTCCATGGAAAAACAGCCCATGATACAGTCAATCTCTCCGCTCTCCACCAGTTCTTTCTTCTTCTCCCAGTTGATCTGAACAACCTCCACCTGATATCCCATTCTGTTGAAAGCTTCTGTAGCCAGTTCTACATCGATTCCCGTCGGTACACCATCCTCATTCAGATAATTGTATGGCGGATAGCTGTCGCTCCCCAACGTGATGACTGGTTTTTCTGTTTCTTTTTCACTATCATCTGTGTTCTTACACCCTGTCAGAGTGACCAATATAATTCCTACAAGCAGAATGCCTGCAATCATTCGTTTTCCTTTCATTCCCATACCATTCCTGCTTCTATTTTTTATTTCATTTGAAAATGTACTTATAACTTCCGTCATTCTGGACTCTTTTTCTTACCAGATGCATATTAAAAGGTTTTATGGAGTTTGAGCCTTTCTTGCCTCCTTATGTACTCAGATCTATTTGTCAAGGAGAAAAGTTTTCATGAATCCCCCATTGCAAATCCCAGCAATACAAAAAAATGCATGGTTACATAATTGGTGGTATTTCCAAAACAGGCAGATATAAGATATCCCATTGCCGCCGCCGCACAGATAAGCGTCTCCGGTGTAAGCTTCCTGACCTGGCACAGGCGGTCTGCCGCAATCCAAAAAACCGCTGCAAGATAGAAGGCTGCTCCTGGGATTCCGTAGAAT
>FR900098.1:2615-19302 GCA_000437755.1 Roseburia sp. CAG:303 | reverse complement strand
TGGGATTCCGTAGAATGCCGCATATTCCAGATATTCATTTGCCGGTCTGTCCTGCACAAATCCGGCTTCGGAATAACGATCGGCAATTCCATCCTCGCACCATCCGAATACCGGCTTTTCCATAATAAATCCGGCACATTCCACCCATAATTTCCATCGTCCTGTACCTGCTGCCTTTGCTTCATCGCTCTCGCTGTCCCTGGCTACCTCTCCCAGGTCAAAGAAGAACTCCCTGGTCTGGCTGAACATACCTTCCCCATTTTTTTCCATTGCTCCGCTGATTAAGAAGAACAGAATCACTGCCGCAAATAATTTAAAATACGGATAGATTGCCTGCCTGCTTTTGCATCCATGAAAACGTCCTGTCATGATAAACAGAAGAACGATCAGTGAAATTCCTGCCGCCAGCCAGCCGCCAAATGTATTATTAATATTCAGTGTGATAATATTTATCACATAAACAAAAAGAGAAAAGCACACGCCGCCGGCTGTTTCCGCCAGCATGAGCATACTGCCGGATAACACAATCATGGTACACAGATAATATCCGTAATGATTGAAATAATTCAATACACTGGCATATCTGCCCTCTTCTGCCATATACCGGAATGCTTCATTTCCGGACAGTCCCAGTATATCTGCCAGCCCGTCATTGCTCTGTGCCAGCACAGGAACAGCCAGCAGAAGAGATGCCGCAAGCAGAAGATTTAATACCCGTCTCTTTTTCCTTCCATCGGAAACAGCCAGCAGACCTGCTGCCATGACAAATTCCAGTGTTCTTAACAGAATTCCTTCATTTCTTGACGGTATGCCATACAATGCCGCCGAAAGTCCCTGATAATCACTGTACCGCTTATTTGCCAAAAATGAAAGGAACATCCAGACAATAAATAATCCAAAGAAAATCAGCCATTTATGCCTGTACAGATAATTTTTTATTTTATATGTAAATGCTTTGGGTGCTTCCATATATACATGTGCAAGATATAATATCATCCACAGCAGGCAGGCAATCCCGCAAAGCTGCAGAAGCTGCACCCAGATCAGCTCATTCCAATACTGAAAGCACAATGCGGTCACAAGCTTCAGCGGCAGAACGACGCCTGTCATTCCTGCCGCAATACACATCACTGTTTCATATTTTTCCCTCGTAAAATTCTTTATCATTTTCACTATTGTTTTCTCCATGTTGCCGGTGTAAATAATAACAGCATTGGTATCATTTCCAGTCTTCCTGCCAGCATATCAAACATCAGCACCACCTTAGACAGCGGGGAAAATGCCGCATAATTCCCGGTCGGTCCGACCATGGACAGTCCGGGGCCGATATCGTTCATACAGGAAGTTACCGCCGTAAAATTCGTTACCAGATCAAATCCGTCCAGACTGATGATTAATACAGATACAATCAACAGTGCAAGCACCATAATCAGATATGCCTTTGTCGAACGCAGAACCTCATGTTCCATCGTTTTTCCATCCGACTTTATTTTCCGTATACTTCTCGGATGAAGCTGGTATTCCAGTTCTTTCCGGATGGATTTTGCATAAATAATGAATCTGGATACTTTTATACCACCGCTCGTACTGCCGGCACACGCACCCACAAACATGAGCAATACCAGTATTGTCTGGGAAAAGGCCGGCCAGTTATTAAAATCTGCCGTTGCAAATCCGGTGGTTGTCATAATGGTTGCTACCTGGAAGGAAGAATCCTTCAGATTCGCAAGAAGTCCTCCTGCCATATGTGTCAGATCCAGTGTGATTAAGATGGTAATAACCGCATAGATAATAAAATACCAGCGTACTTCTTCCATCCGGAATGCTTCTCTGATTTTTCTGCTGATAATCAGAAAATAGAATTTAAAATTAATTCCAAACAGGAACATAAATATGGTGGTTACTACCTGGATGTATGTGCTGTAACCTGCTATACTGTCATTGCGCACCGCAAAACCACCGGTTCCTGCCGTTGCAAGACTGTCGCACACGGCATCAAATACCGGCATTTTTCCAATCAGGAACAGAATCATCTGCAAAACTGTAAGTCCGATATACATAGAATATAACCAGAAGGCTGTTTTCTGAATCTTTGGAACAAGCTTGCCCACCGCAGGTCCGGTACTTTCCGCACGCATCAGGTACATATTATTTGCTCCGAGATAAGGCAGTACCGCCATGATAAATACCAGAATCCCCATGCCGCCAATCCAGTTGGTAAAACATCGCCAGAACAGGACACAATGAGGCAGTGATTCCACATCCGCCAGAATACTTGCTCCCGTTGTCGAAAAACCTGACACGGATTCAAACAATGCATTTACTACATTTGGAATGCTTCCCGTTGCAACATATGGAACCGCACCTAATATACTGATGCCAACCCAGCCCAGTGCTACCACGACCATTCCTTCCCTTGCATAAAAGTTCTTGTTTTCCGGTTTTTTACGCGTTAAGAGAAGTCCTATGATGCCGATAATCAGGGCAGATAATAAAAACCACCAGCCTTCCTGCTCACGGTAAATAATCGCCACGATACCCGGCAGCAGCATAAATCCTGCCGAGAAATTGAAAATGTATCCAAGTACATATATGATAATTGCATAATTCATTTCTTCTGCTTCTTTCTTTTACTTTACTATATCATCAATTCCATTCAGACCTTTTTTTGTCGTAACTACCATTACACTGTCTTTTGGAAGAATCTTATCCTTTCCTGTCGGACGTATCACTTTTCCATTACGGTAAATGCTGCAGATCAGGGTATTGTCCCTGATATTTAATTCGCAGATCTCTTTATTGGCTGCCTTCGCATTACTTCCCACAACGAATTCAAGGGCTTCTGCCTTTCCGCCTACCAGCCGGTACAGTGTTTCAACATTACTGCTGTCATATGAATTCTGTCTGGAACGGACATAACGGATAATGTATTCTGCCGTAATATTCTTCGGCGATACAATATTTCCAACCGGCATCTCATCGATAACTTCCATAAAAGATTCTCTTGTTATCTTTACGATTCGTTTTGCCTTTGATAATTTATTCACAAACAGGGAAAGCAACACATTCTCCTCATCCGAATTTGTCAGTGCCACTACCGCATCCGCATCTTCGATATTTTCCTCCATCAGAATCTCTCTTTCCGTCACATCTCCATGAATAATCATGGCGTGAGGAAGCAGATCGCTTAATTCATTACAGCGCTCCAGATTATGTTCCACGATTTTTACATTTATATGTGCTGCCAAAAGTAATTTCGCCAGATAATAGGAGATTGTCCCGCCACCTGCAATCATGACATTATGAATCGGCTTCGTTTTAATTCCAATCCGGTTAAGGAAATGATTTATCTCCGGAATGGCTACTGTTACAGAGATATAATCCCCTGCTTTCAGCACAAAATTTCCTCCTGGGATAACAACTTCTTTCTCTCTTTCCACGATACAGATCAGCACCTTCTGGCTGATTTTTTCTGCCATATTGCAAATCGCCATATTGTCCAGTACGGATCCCTGCGGAATCTGGATTTTGATCAGGCTGACTCTTCCTTTTGCAAAGGTATCAACCTCCAGTGCGGACGGCACCTGAATGAGTCTTGCAATTTCGGATGCCGCTGCCAGCTCTGGATTAATGGACATGGACAGACCAAGTTCTTCCCTGATGTAATTAATTTCTTCGTAATATTCCGGATTTCTTACCCTTGCGATCGTATGACAGTCACCTGCTTTCTTCGCAATCAGGCAGGCAAGCATATTTAACTCATCCTTATCTGTCACGGCAATCATCAGATCCGCATCATCGATTCCCACTTCTGTCTGAACACGGTAACTGGTACAGTTTCCTTCCACTCCCATAACATCAAACCTTGATGATGCATTTTGCAATGCCTGTGCATCATTATCTATAACTGATACCTCATGACCTTCCGCATTCAGTTGTTCTGCCAGTGTACATCCTACTTTTCCACATCCGGCAATAATAATATTCATAATACATTCTCCTCTTTTTTCCAAAACTATTCCTATTATATCCCAAAGTCTGTCCGACTACAAGGATAACTTTCTTATTCCATTATCCCAAATTCTACTCTTATACAGAAACAGTTTCCTTCCAGCCGGGCACAGATCGTGCCGCCCATCCGTTCCGTCAGCTCTTTTGTAATGGCAAGTCCCAGCCCCGTGGATACCGCCTGCCTTGCACTGTCACTCTTATAAAACCTTGTAAACACCTGTTCCACATCGATTTCTTCCGGATTTTCCACCGTATTGGAACATTCAAAAGAATAAATACGATTCTCCCTGCCTGCCCGGATTTCAAGTTCTCCACTGCCATGCAGCAGGGCATTCCGGATAATATTCTGGATAATTCTTGCTGCTGCCGTCTGATTTCCCCAGATCCAGACATTATCCTCTTCCACCCGGATATCCGGTTCTATCTTTCTTTTCTTAATTTCCTGATAAAAAGAAAGGATATTATCACAGACAATTTTTGTGATATTTTCTTTTTGCAATTCCAGCACATAAGCATCATTCTGCAATTTTGTGTAAGTAAACAGCTCCTCAAGCATAGTTTCCAGTGTCCGGATTCTCTCCCTGATAATCTGCTGATACCGTTCCTCATCCTGTTCCTCTTCACAATCACACAATAAATCAAAATAACCGCCGAGCGAAGTCAGCGGAGTCCGGATATCATGGGACAGATTCGCAATCGCTTCTTTTAAGCGTTCGTCCTTCTGCCGGTATTCCCACACCTGCTTCCGGCACTTCTCATTTAACACATTAATATGCCCGGCCAGATCTTCAAACTCCTTTGTAGCATACTGAATCGTTACCAGCTTATTGCTCTGCTCTTCCTCAAGAAACGACATCTGACGGCAGATATCCTTAATCTGCCGCCTGTATCTCGCAAACTGTATACTTATTATTATCAATAAAATTCCCAAAATCCAGATCATCCTGCCATCTCCCTGTTCATTCATAAGGTCAGTATAACACAATCCTGTTTTGGAAACAATCCCTCCATACCCGCTATTGTTCCATCTTTCTTTGTTTTATACTACATCCCTTTTTCGTACAACTACACTTCCAATAATATTGTATCCAATCAGAAATGCCAGTGCAACCACAAGTGCATGCCAGAATTTATCCGCCGCACTGTTATAAAGCAGTGCCTTATAGTTTGATATCAGCAGATACTCTGATATTTTGATTTTATATATATGTGTGAAAAATCCGGAGATAATATCTCCCACACCGAGTACCGCAAGTATTCCGACCGTGATAGAAACTGCCGTACTTTTTAACAGAGTGGTAAGCAGTGCCATTCCACTGGAAAATGCCACACTCAGAAGCCATAATACTCCCATATAACGTGCTGTCTGCCCGAACATGGACACCCCAAACGGTTCTCCCGGATGCAGAATAGGAAATGTCGCGATATGGATAATCGTATATGCCGCCATTGCCATAAGATGAAAAATCATGATTCCTGCTGTTTTTGACAGATAGATCCATTCCCGCCTTTTTGTCTGCCCTGCAATATTCTTGACAAACCCTGATTTTTCCTCACTGTTTACAAACAGAACCGGAAAGATCGCAAGAATAATTAAAATCAGTCCGCTGCGCAGATCCGCACAGAGATACTCGGTAAATGCAGGCTTTGTTCCATCTTCATGATATGGTGTCTCCACCATGATAGTCAATGGTGTAGATGCATCATCACTTTCCGGCACAATTTCATCTGTCTGTGCCTCATTTATCTGGCCGCCCTCCGCCGTAATTTCCTCCTCCAGCATTTTTATATCTTCTCTCATCATATATGCGGAAAATCCGGCAAATGCCATGATAACCGCCAGCATAATATAAGTACTTCTTGTATGAAAAATACGATAAAGATTCATTCTGATTAAATTAAACATTTTTTGCCCCTCCTGTCAGCTCCAGAAAATAATTTTCCAGTTTTTCCCGTGCCACACGGAATCCATCCAGCACACAGCCCTGTTTTACCAGCTCCGTATTCAGCCATGCCGCTTTTTCCAGTGCCTCATAGATATGTATCACATGATTTTCCGTCACCTTGTATTCGTGGATTCCCAGTGTTTCCAGTACAGTACAGACCTTCTGGGCATCTTCCGTCTGTATCTCGATGTAATCGCTGCACCTTTTTTCCAGTTCTTCTTTGGAAAGTTCCAGAATCAGCTCGCCCTGATTAATAATGCCAAACGTATCGGCTACTTTATACAATTCCTCCAGAATATGACTCGAAATCAGAATCGTGATTCCTTTTTTCTGATTCAGCCGCTTTAAAGTATCCCTGATTTCTGCAATTCCCTGTGGATCAAGCCCGTTAATCGGCTCGTCAAGAATCAGCAGATCCGGCTCTCCCACAAGTGCCATGCCGATTCCAAGACGCTGTTTCATTCCGAGTGAATAATTCTTTACCTTCTTTTTCCTGTCATTTTCCAGACCGACCTGTTTTAAAATTTCTTCGATATAACCTTTTTTATAGATTCCCATTGCAATGCACTTGCATTTCAGATTCTCATATCCTGTCATATTCGGATATAAACCGGGATTTTCAATCAGATTTCCAATCCGCTCCATATATGCTTTTGTTTCTGCTCCCTGTTTTCCAAACAGCCGAATCTCCCCGTCCGTCTGCGTGGACAGTCCGCAGAGCATTTTCATGCAGGTCGTTTTTCCTGCTCCGTTTCTGCCGATAAATCCGTAGATTTCCCCGCGTTTCACATGCATATTTATCTGACTGACCGCTACATGATGATGAAACTTTTTCGTAAGACAATTTGTTTCCACTGCATATTCCATAGCTTTCTTCCTCTCTTTCTTTCACTGTCTTTATTCTACCTTCTGTCCGCAAAGAAAGCTCCAAGAAAAGTTTAAGAAAAGGTAAAGATTTTATTCAGCTAATTTAAAGCCCATCCCCCACACGGTTTCAATGTATTCTTCCTGTGTGATTTTCTTCATTTTCTGGCGGATATTGCTGATATGCACATTGATCGTCTTATCCTCGCCCATGTAATACTCTTCCCATGCATATTCGTAGATCTCATTTTTCGTAAATACTTTCTGCGGATGTTTTAACAGCAGTTCCAGAATCCGGTATTCCTGTGCCGTAAGGGACAATGGTTTCCCACACAGAATAACTTTCTTCCCCTCCCGGTCAATTCTCAGGTCCCGGTATTCCAGAAAAACTTCATTTTTTCCGGCTGCATTTCTTAACTGTACCAGAACCCGTACTTCCAGTTCCTTTAATTCAAATGGCTTCGTCATATAATCGCTTGCACCCGACATCAGCAGATCAACTTTTGTATCGAGCTCATCCTTCGCCGACAGCACAATCACCGGAACATTGCTCTTCTCACGGATATTTTTCAATACCTGCTGTCCGTCCATTCCCGGAAGCATCAGATCCAGAATCACCATCTGATACGTTTCCTTTTCAATCCTCAGAATCCCTTCCGTTCCGGAGTAGGCACTCACCACTTCATACCCCTTCTTCCCAAATGCTTCCTGCAGCATTTCATTGATATTCACATCATCTTCTATAATCAGTAGTCTGCTCATTTTTTACTCACTTTCTCTTTTTACTATGACGTCATGGGCATCATTCTACCATAGCATAATTCATAGAAAAATTTTTTTCAATATTTTTTTAAATTTCTCTTGCATTTTTTCAAAATGTATGCTATATTATATCTTGTTCGCGGGTGTAGTTCAATGGTAGAACACCAGCCTTCCAAGCTGGATACGTGGGTTCGATTCCCATCACCCGCTTTTTTCATATAATTTTTCTTTCTAACTATGATGCCAGGGATTTTTCTTTTACCCTGGCATTATAATTACACAAAAATGGGTGTTGCCGCAACAGCTTCAACTGTCAGAGCAACAGCCCATTTTTATTTTCCGGATATCCGTGGTTAATTTCTTCTGTCCTTAATAATCTTCTTACTGCAGGAATAAGTAATGATAAAGTACATTCCATATACCAGCAGTATCATTCCTGCCGTTACCAGGATGGAATACAACAGTCCGGTATTTCCAAGCTGTTCCAGAATCATGTTGCAGGTCTGGATTCCAAAAATGGAATGAATACACGCAAGCACCAGAGGTATTCCGAAGAATACCAGACTCTGGACAAACAGGGAATGGTACATCTGTTTCTCATCCACACCGATTCGGCGCAGGACTGCATATTTTTCTTTGTTATCCGCTGCCTCGGACAATTCTTTTAATGCCAGAATGGCTGCACTGGCAATCATAAAGATAATGCCGAGATAGATTCCGATAAAAATAATCATGGCAGTCAGTCCAATACTGCTTTCCCTGATGCTCTGGCGACTGTAAATGGATATCGGCCCCCAGCGTTCATCCTGTGCATGAATCATTTTTTTAAACGAATCACTTTCGATATAACTGCTGGCACTATCCGAAGCATAATTTGCCGCATAATAGGAAGTCATCGGTTTATAATCCTCCAGATTCACATCATCTGGAACCAGAAAAAATCCAAATTCCACGTTATTGGATGCATTATAAAGAAAACCACTCTGGCACTCCTGATATTTCGCATGATATTCTTTTCCGCCGATATCCAGTGTCACTTTTTCCTTCAGACCGGCATTTCTCATATCCACCATGGTACCAAAGTTTGCAACTATCATATATTCATCGTCTTCCAGCGAATAGGTTTTTAGGCCGTATAATTCTGCCATCTTATTATAATCGCTGACCTTAATCAGGGATTCTGTATAATTCTCATAATAATCCCGCACCTGGGAATCCAGTGCCATCTTATCCAGTGCCATGCCCATGGTTTTTCCCATGGTAAAACCACCGTCCTTTGCGGTATATGCTGTTATCTCCTGTATATCCTTAAACCTTCCGGTATCGACTCCGAGTTCATTTAAAACAGAGCTGACATCCGTGTAATCATAATATTTATCATACATATACAGAATCAGATTCAGATCGACCGGTGTCATTTCTTTCAGATTATCATTAATCGTTTTTCTCATGGTTGTCGCGCTGGAAAGTACACAGATTGTGATAAACAGCATCAGACAGATAATACTTCCCGAAAATACCGTTGTATTAATTCTTCCCCCGAGTTCCCGGATGGTAAAACTGTTTAATCCCCTGTAATAGAATTTCTTATTCTTTGATACGATAGTGAACAGTAGTCCGGAAACAGACCAGAATACAAGAAACGTTCCTATGACTCCTTTTCCAATCTGGAGCAGTATCTGTTTTTCTGTCGTGATATCTTCCGCACCTGCAGTAACCTGATAATATGCTGTTCCAAGAAGAACGGCTGCAATAAGAAATACAACGACACAGAGAACCGGATTCTTAGCGGTATTTTTCTCGGTCTTTTTCGCTGCATGAAGCAGGTCGATTAGTTTTGCCTTACCGACCACGAATGTGTCCAGCACAAGAACCACAAGATACATAATCACGAAGTAGATGACGGTTTTTCCAATTGCACTGTATGACACAACAAACTGATATTTTGTCATATCGGCTTCAAAAAGCTTTGCGACCAGAATACTCATTCCCTGTGAAGCAATGATCCCCACCGTCAGGCCCAGTACCAGGGAAACCAGACCGATAATAATGGTTTCCGTCATGATGATCCGTGCTATCCTGCCCTTTTCCATGCCGAGCAGCATATAGATACCGAATTCCTTTTTTCTCCTCTTCATGAGGAAATTACTGGCATATACAATCAGACAGCCGAGGACAAATGCCACAAATACGCTGATTGCTGCCATGGTGCTGTTCATAAGTTTAATCACACCGTATGTTGCAGATGATGTTTTCATCATAATGGTCTGCTTCTCCATGCTGTTGAATACATAGAAAATAGCGACACCGATAATCAGGGTTGCAAAATAAATCGTATAGTCTTTCAGACTCTTGTGCAGATTCTGTATGGATAATTTAAAGAGCATCATTCAAATCCCCTCCCAACATCGTTACTACATCGATAATCTTGTTAAAAAATGTCTTTCTGTCATCCTGACCTCTCCGGATTTCATTGAAAATCTGGCCATCCTTGATAAATACTACTCTTGACGCATAACTCGCCGTAAATGCATCATGTGTAACCATCAGAATCGTAGCCTTTGCACTCTCATTCATGTCCTTCAGACTTTCCAGAAGATGCCTTGCCGCCTTTGAATCCAATGCCCCCGTCGGCTCATCCGCAAGAACCAGCTTCGGATTTGTAATCAATGCCCTTGCACTTGCCACACGCTGTTTCTGGCCGCCGCTCATCTGATACGGATATTTATTCATTACCTCAACAATCCCCAAATGGCCAGCCATGCTCATGACACGCTCCGAGATATCCCCAGGCTTTACATTCTGAATCGACAGTGCCAGTGCAATATTTTCATATGCGGTCAGTGTGTCAAGCAGATTAAAATCCTGGAAAATAAAGCCTAGCTGCTCGCGTCGGAATGTATTCAATGCATTGCCTTTTAATTTTGTAATGTCCTCTCCGCCGACATAGATATGTCCGGAAGTTACCCGGTCGATGGTTGCAATACAGTTTAACAGGGTTGTTTTTCCAGAACCACTCGCTCCCATGATACCGACAAATTCTCCTTTTTCTACCTCCAGTGAGATACGATCCAGGGCTTTCGTCAGATTCGATTTGTTTCCATAATACTTTTCAATATTTTCAATGCTTAATACAGTATCCATAATCTCTTTCCTTTCTGATACAATTTCTTTTCAATTTCTAATAAGATGATACTGTATCTGTCAGTTTTCTTCCATAGAAAAAGCTTACAAAACCTTACAGTTTTGTAAGCCTGAAGTTTTATCTTTGTATTCTGGTATCATAATAAGGATTTTTACCGAATTCAAAACAGATTCTGGTGTATTCGCCCTGTTCTGATTCTGCATAGATTTTATGTCCCATTTTATTGCATAGCTTTTTACAGATAAACAATCCCATACCAGTTGCATAATCATGCTTTCTTCCGTTTTCACCGGTAAAGGTCTTGTCAAAGATGCGTCCAATATCCGACTCCGGAATCCCGACTCCGTGGTCTTCCACCGTAAGACGTATCACTGCATCATCCTGCTCTGCCTGAAACAGAAGATACGGCTGTTCCTTCTTATATTTTATGCTGTTATGAATTACCTGTCCCAGCATAAATATCATCCATTTGGAATCCGTATATACCTCAGCATCCAGCCCCTGCTTCCTTATCTGGAATTTATTGTCAATCAGCAGGTCTTTATTTTCCACAACTGCTTTATTCACAATATCTTCCAGTCTTGTTTTCTTTAGCAGATAATCCTTCTGCGGTGCATCCGCCCTGGCAAAAAACAGAATCTGTTCCACATAATGATTCAGCCGGTGCAGCTGTACCCGCTGCTTCTCTTCATCATAATTTTTATTATAATTCATCAGCGTAAGTCCTGCGATAGGCAGTTTGATCTGATGAATCCACATCTCGATATACTCTTTGAACTCACGGACGTTATCTTCCATCTCATTTATCCGTTCATTCATGGATTTATCGGTTTCATACAATGTTTCATAAAGGATTTTTCCTTCCAGAAACTCCGGGCATTCCATCATCTCCGCAATCAGATATTTTTTATCAAGCTGCTGCAGCTTCGCTTCCAAATCCTGATAAAATGCTTTCTTGCGGTAATATTCCATTCCAAGACTGAGCAGAAAACCGGTACAGGCAAGAAAAACGACAATAACGATATAGGCATATAATGCCTGGAATAACAGTCCAAGAAAAATAACTGCCAGAATAAATACAATAAAACTGCATATACTTATCCGTTTTTCTTTTAAAAAAGTTTTCCCTGTCATCCCAGAATATATCCCTGCCCTCTTTTTGTTTTTATTACCTCTTCCATGCCGCACTCTTCCAGTTTTTTCCGGATGCGCGTGATATTAACGGTAAGTGTATTATCATCAACAAATTCATCAGATTCCCAGAGATAGCGGATCAATTCATCCCTGCTGACAATCTTCCCCTGATTCCGGATTAGATATGCCAGTATCCTGCTTTCATTTTTGGTCAAATCTGTTTTACCGGAACCAGCCTGCATACTGCCCCGATCCAGATCCAGCTGTAATTCTTTATATTGCAATATAGTTTCATTTTCCCGGCTGGCTCTGCGGAACACTGCTTCCATATGCAAAAGCAGAATCATAGGATTATAAGGCTTTGCAATGAAATCATCCGCACCATATGTCATACATAATACTTCATCCATCTCTGTATTTTTACTGGTCATTATGATAACCGGCAATAAAGACTCCTTGCGGAATCTCCTTAACAGTGTCTGTCCATCCGTATCTGGAAGTGTCAGATCCAGCAAAATCAAATCGGCATCTGTTTCCCGCATAGATTTCCATGTATTTCCAAAATCTGTTACACATTCCGTCTCATAACCATTTCTTTCGAGCAGACAGGAAAGTTCTTCCTGCAAATCCTTATCATCTTCTATGATTAATATTTTTTTCATTCTAGTTCATCATTTCTTCCAGTGTCTTGCGCACCTCTTCTTTGTCAAACGGCTTCATGACAAATTTTGCCGCACCTAACTTCAGTGCCTGGATTACCTTGGACTGCTGTCCTGCGGCAGTAATCATAACAACTTTCGCGTCTTCATCGCTGTCCATGATCTGTTTCAATGCTTCGATACCATCCATAACCGGCATGGTAATATCGAGTGTCAGGACATCCGGCTGGCATTTCTTGTACAGTTCTACAGCATCTGCACCATTTCCAGCTTCACCGACTACGATATAACCCATCTCTTCCACAATACTACGAAGCATCTTACGAATCAGTACCGAATCGTCCACAATGACAACAGAACCATTGCCATGTCCACGATCCACCGTACCTTCACGCACTTCAAGTTCCAACATATGTACTTCTTCGCCAAGACGGATCTGACTGTCTACTGCGATAAATAATTTTAACTCTTTATCATTAATATAGAACGGAATCACATATCCGCTGCCTTCTGTAGACTGATTCAGATACGTAACCGGCGGTTCCATATCCACACTGATATTTCTTGCACTGAGATCGGTTGCAAGCAATCCGTTACAGATGTTCGCAAATTCACCAATCGCATCGTACATCTCATTCTCATCATCGTCCAGAGAAATCTGTGCAAAACCCTCTGCCAGCTCTCTTATGCCAGTTTCGTCCTCATCGGCTGCAAATCCAAGAATAATATTATGATCCCCGGCCAGTTTCTGTGCCACCATACTTTTATAGAAAAAGCGATCCACATGTTTCACTTTTCCAATGTAAAAATTATCCGTAACAAAACGAACCAGATTTCTCATAACCAAAGCGGATAACTCTGTAACATACGGTTTTGATGCATATACGAATGCAGGTGCTATCTCGTCAAAATCATTCTGCTTCAAAGCTTCCAGTTCCTCATCTGAAAATCCATAATATTTCTGGAATTGAGCTACCAGCCGGTTACAATCTTCCAGTGAAATCTTCTTCTGTTCAGAAAGAATCTGTAAAAACTTCATACAGATATTTCCCTGTTTAGATAACAAATTTCCTACATCACTTCCGGATAAATATCCGCGTTCTACTGCAATATCTCCAAAACGCTTATCCATCTGTACCTGAAGATGATTTACCTCAGCAACCTGCTGTTCTGTCATGAGGCCCTGGGCAACTGCGATTGTTCCGAGTTTTAATCTCTCATCACCCTGCTTCTGTATCATCCCTCTTAATTCGTCATCTGTTATTACTTTCTGGTCGACCAAGTATCTCCCAAATAACTGACTAAACATAACTATTCTCCTTATCTTCTCTTAATTAATCAAAACCAACTCTATTTTTCTGCAAGTACAAAATATCCGATCAAATCGCTTAACGTAGTTGCCTGGGCAGATAATTCCTCACTTGTAGCCGATGTTTCTTCTGCGGTTGCGGAATTAGACTGTACAACTTCTGAAATCTGGTTGATTCCGGATTCTGCCTGGGTCATAGCCTCTGCCTGTCTCTCAGAAATTTCACTTAACTGTTTGGATGCCTCTGCAATATTCTTAATGCCTGCTACTACTTCTTCCAGAGATGCAGCCGCGTTGTCTGCAATTCTGTTTCCTTCTTCTACTTCATTAATAGAGCTCTCAATTAATTCTCTGGTGTCAACTGCTGACTGTGCACTCTGCTCTGCCAGTTTTCGAATCTGTTCTGCAACGACCGCGAATCCTTTTCCTGCTTCTCCTGCTCTTGCTGCCTCAATCGCTGCATTTAATGATAACAGGTTTGTCTGGCTTGCAATATCTTCAATTTCAGAAATAATGCTTTCAATCTTCTTGGATGTATCGCTGATCTTTGTCATGGCTGAAATCATGCTGTTCATTTCATTATGGCTGTTATCAGCAACGTCTGCATATTTCTGCGCCTGCTGATAGGAATCCTCCACATGCTTTGCCGTAACATGTACACCCTCTGTAATATTTGCAAATGTTGCCTGAAGTTCTTCTACAGCTGCTGCCTGATCAGTTGCACCTTCTGCCAGTGCCTGTGCCGCATCTGCAAGGTTTCCGGAACCTGCTGATACCTGTTCTGCTGCTTCTTCAATATGACGGATGGTAGAATCCACCTGACGGTTCATTCCTCTTATTGCCTCAATTAACTTACTGAATTCACCAATATATCTTTCTGTGTGTTCTGTACGAACAGCATAATTACCATTTGCCATTTCATTCATAAGATAAGCAGCATCGTTTAATATAAGGCCAATATCTTCGCTCATCTTCCTGGCTCCTGCTACCATGTTGGAAACTTCATCCTGCGTCTCTGTTTCCGGATATGGAGAAGTAAAATCGCCCTGTGTAAATAAGGTAAACCTGTCTGCAAGTTTTGTCAGAGGTTCTGTAATAGTCTTTGCAATCTTTGCTCCAAGAGTCTTTGCGACAACAGATGCTCCTATGATAACAATTGCCATAAGTCCAATCATAATTGCACTCAATATAGTAAGCATCTGACTGAGTGCATCACCTTCCGTTACCTTAAGGTCCATGATTTTTGCAAGCTGTGCATAAACTTCATCGTAAAGCTCATTTAAATCACCTGATTCCGTCTTCTGAGCTTCAATACTGCTCTCTGCATCCGTCGTAGCACCTGCTTTGATGACCTTATCTTCCAGTGTCCAGTATTTCTCAAGCTGTGTTTCAGCTTCCTGGTATGCTGCCTTCTCTTCGTCAGAAGTCATGGTCTCCTCCACAGTTGTCATGCAATCAAGAAACTTCTGTTTCTTAGCATCATGAATAGTTTTGGTACTGTCAATAAGATCCTTCTGCTGATAAGCAATAATACCTCTTGTAGCCGCTCTGGTATCGGCAAAAGTAACAAGTGCCTTTCCAATATCACCCTGTGTGAATCCATAATTCTTTAATGCACTTGAATACTGTGTTGTTGTGATAATCAACGCAATCAATCCGATAACTGCTGCTATACTGGCAATCAAGGATACTAATGTAAACGATTTACTTAATCGCTTTTCAATTTTTAACTTAGACAAGTTTTTTAACATTCTAAACCCTCCTCTTGTGTCCATTTTTATTTAATCTCTGCTTCTCTTTTTATTATATCTCTTATGATTCTCATTTGCAAGTAAAATTCAAGCATTCCTCATGTTTCTTTCATAACAAGTACATCCGATTCTTCCAGTATCGTTTTTCCATTTGGTATAATAATATCTTCTGCACGCTGAATCATAATGACCAGTTTACCCGGACGGGGACAAATCTCTGAAACCATTTTTCCAATCCACTCATTTCCTCTGTCCAGTGTCAGCTCGGTCAGATGTACTTCTTCCACGTCCTGCATTGCCTTTGCACTTAATATCAGGACATTTCCCGCCTGCAGCATGGTATTTCCATCGGGCGTAATGATTTCTTCTTCCTGCCGCATCTGGACCAGAAGTGTTTCCGGCGGAAGTATGATATCTTTTACCTGCTTTCCATTCCAGGAGTGATCCGGGGTAACGGTAAACTGAATAAACTGCACCGGCACTTCTTCCGTATAATCCGTAAATGTTTTTAATACATCTTCTTTTTCATCTATCATATCCAGTTTTTTTGCCATAACCGGAAGGAACATTCCCTGTATGAGAATTGAAAAGAGTACAATACAGAATACTATATGAAACAGATCATTTTCGATATTTGCCGGATGTGTGACCGTCATAATTGCAAATACAACGGATGCCGCTCCTCTCAGTCCTGCCAGTGCCACCAGAAGCTGCTGCTTCAACGGACAGCCGAACGGGGAGAGCAGAGCAAGTACAGTAAGCGGTCTTGCCACGAGTGTAAGGAACAGGGCGATGGCAACTGCAGGCAGTAAAACCTGCGGAAGTACGGACGGAAATGATAACAGCCCCAGCAAAAAGAATAACAGCATCTGCATCAGTCCGGTCAGACCATCGAAGAAATTTACCATCGGTTTTTTATGGTTCAGTTCCATATTTCCGAGAATAATTCCAAATATGTATACACTCAGATATCCATTTCCGCCGATTTCGCTCGGAACTGCATAGGCAAGCAGCACCATGGCAAACACAAAGATTGTGTCAAATCCCTGTGTGGCAAAGGATACTTTTTTCATGATAAATCCCGTGACAACCGCCGCAATCGCTCC
>FR900098.1:0-2589 GCA_000437755.1 Roseburia sp. CAG:303 | reverse complement strand
CGGTTACCGCTCCATATACAATCTGGGCAAACACAAGGTAAATAAGATGCGGCACTGTCATGCTGTCCCCACCGATGATACTGAGCATAATCATGGTCAGCATATATGCACAGGGATCATTGCTTCCGCTTTCCACCTCCAGAAGGGAAGCCGTATGATATTTTAAATTAAGCCGTTTGGAACGCAGAATAGAAAAAACAGAGGCTGCATCCGTTGAACCGACCAATGCACCGATCAGAAGACTTTCCTGAAAATTAATACCAATGACAAAATGACAGAACAATCCCACCAGAAATGCAGTCATAACAACTCCTACGGTTGACATAAGCACCGCTTTCGCTGCGACGGGCTTTGCCGCCTTCCATTTTGTACCAAATCCTCCGTAGAACATGATGAAGATCAGTGCGGCGGTACAGACATTTTCGGCAAGCACAAAATTATCAAACGGAATCTTTATCACTCCGTCCGATCCGAAAAACATACCGAGTGCGATGAAGATTAATAATACGGGAACACCAAGTTTATTCGAGATCCTATTGCAGATAACGCATAATATAATAACAACAGAAAACAACAGAATATAGAAATTCATAATTTAAATCCTTTCAAAACGGGTTTATAGTTACGATTCCATACATTTACAGAATATTTCCTATTATATATTATTTTATCTGAACAATCAAGAAGAGAACAGAAATTTATCAAAACTCCTGTTCCCTTTCCTGTATTATTTGTTCTTATAACCTGTATATTCTGCGGTTTTTAAGATTGTTTCCGCACGTTCGATCTCTTCCTTTGATGGTGGATTGACATCTTTTAATGCATAATCAAGTCCCAGTTCTTCCCATTTGAATACACCCAGTGTATGATACGGAAGTACCTCGAATCTCTGGACTGTCTTTAAGGATGCTACAAAATCAGATAACTTCTGCAGATCACTCTCATCATCCGTAACACCCGGTACCAGTACATGGCGAATCCACATATCTTTTCCATTGTCGGAAAGATACTGTGCCAGATCAAGAATATTGGCATTAGTCCATCCGGTCAGTTTCTTATGCTTCTCGTCATTCATTTCCTTGATATCCAGCAGGAACAGATCCGTATACTGCATCAGTTCATTGAATTTACTGAAATACGGCTCTTCCCTGGTGAACGGATTTCCGGAAGTATCCAGACAGGTATGCACTTTTTTCTTCTTTGCCAGTTTGAATAACTCCGTCACAAACTCTGGCTGCAGAAGTGCTTCCCCGCCGCTTACCGTGATTCCCCCGTTATTTCTCCAGTAGGTATGATAACGGTATGCCTTATCAAATGCTTCCTTTGGTGTCATTACCAGTTCGTCATCCTTCTTTGCCCAGGTGTCCGGATTATGACAGTACTGGCATCTCATATGACAGCCCTTTAAAAAGAAGATAAATCTTACACCCGGTCCGTCCACAGAACCAAAGCTTTCGATCGAATGAATGTGTCCTTTTATTTCCTCCATTTCAGAATCCCTCCTTTAAATGCAAATGGCAGGTAAAATATATACTATATTCTACCTGCCATCCAAAATTTTATTCTAAGTTCAAATCACAAATCTTATCTATGATCGTGGAATGTTCTTGAAATAACGTCCATCTGCTGTTCTTTTGTAAGGTCGATGAACTTAACTGCATATCCTGATACACGGATTGTAAAGTTAGCATATTCCGGTTTTTCAGGATGTTCCATAGCATCGATTAATTTCTCTTTGCCAAATACGTTTACGTTAAGGTGATGAGCGCCCTGATCGAAGTATCCATCCATAACTGCTACAAGGTTTTCTACTCTTTCATCATCATTATGACCTAATGCATCCGGATTCATTGTCTGAGTATTTGAAATACCATCTAATGCCCACTCATATGGAAGTTTTGCAACTGAGTTAAGAGATGCAACAAGACCATTCTGTTCTGCACCGTAGCTTGGGTTAGCACCTGGTGAAAGCGGAGTACCTGCTTTACGTCCATCAGGCATTGCTCCTGTATATTTACCATAAACTACGTTTGAAGTAATTGTAAGGATAGATGTTGTAGGCTCTGAATCTCTGTAAGTATGTCTCTTCTTGATCTTCTCAAGGAATGAATTTAAGAGCCATACAGCGATATCATCTGCTCTGTCATCATCGTTACCATATTTAGGGAAATCACCCTCTGTTTCGTAATCTACTACAAGACCAGCCTCGTTACGAACTGTCTTAACCTTAGCATACTTGATAGCAGAAAGGGAATCTACTACATGTGAGAATCCTGCGATACCTGTAGCGAATGTTCTTCTTACATCTGTATCGATAAGAGACATTTCTGCAGCTTCATAGTAATATTTGTCATGCATATACTGAATCAGGTTCAGGATATTTACATAAAGTCCTGCTAACCAGTCCATCATAACGTCGAATTTCTTAATTACTTCATCATAATCAAGATATTCCGCTGTAATAGCCTTGTAATCCGGTCCTACCTGTTCGCCTGACTTCTCATCAATACCACCGTTGATAGCGTAAAGGAGACATTTTGCAAGGTTTGCTCTTGCTCCGAAGAACTGCATTTCCTTACCTGTCTGTGT
>FR900097.1 GCA_000437755.1 Roseburia sp. CAG:303 | reverse complement strand
ACATCTTCCAGGTCCGGTGTTCCCAAAGCCCGTGTAAATCCCTCCGGACACTCGTCCTGTACAATGCGGTAATGGATTCCTTCCACTCCCTGCGAAACATTTCCCTTCGGATATTCTTTCATCAGCTTTCCCAGTTCTTCATGGGTGCAAATCTTTTCGTACACTTTATCTGTTACCGTATCGATCAGACCTCCCGGTGTATTTTCCGCAAGCAGTTTTCCCTGATACAGCAGCAGGATTTTAGATGCAATACATTCAATATCACTTACTACATGGGTTGCCAGAATCACGATTCTTTCGCCCGATAATTCGGAAACATAATTTCGGATTTTTATTCTCTCTTCCGGATCAAGTCCGGCTGTCGGTTCATCCAGTATCAGAATCTCCGGATCTCCAAGCAGCGCCGCCACGAACATAAGCCGCTGTCTCATTCCGCCGGAATATCCTCCCACTCTCCTTTTACTGTCCTTTTTCAATCCCACCAGTTCCAGATATTTTTCAATCTGCTGTGCCGCATCCCTTTTCTTCATTCCTTTTAATGCCGCAATATA
>FR900096.1 GCA_000437755.1 Roseburia sp. CAG:303 | reverse complement strand
AATTAAATAAAAGAAAGGAAATACCGGTGGGATTTATAAAAAGTATATAGAGTTTATATTCTTTTTATTTGATTTTGCCGGTAAGTTTTTGTATAATACCTAACTAGGTTAGATATTTTGAAAGGAGGATATGGATGGCAACGAAAGAACAGATCCAGAGGATTTTTCAGAAAATGCAGGAATGTCACCCGGCAGAGCTTTTTCGTTGTATGGATGATACCAAAGCAGGACTGGGTGCGGTACTACGCATTTTATATACTGCGAAGGAGCCGGTAACGGCAGGAATGATCAGTGAAAAGATGGGAATCAGTACGGCGAGGGTAGCGGTTCTGCTGAAAAAACTCGAAGCAAAAGAGCTGATTATAAAAGAGCATGATGCCAGGGATGCAAGAGTTACCCGTGTCAGACTGACAGAGCATGGAGCAGAAATGATACTGGAATGGTGGGATAAAATCTGTGAAAGGATGGGAAACATAATCGACCGGATCGGGGAAGAAAGGCTGTTGGAATACATTGAGATTGGAAATGAAATCCGGCAGATTATGTCAGCCCCACCGGAAAGTTTTGACAGATAATTGCAAAAATTTTGATAGGTAATTGCGAAACACTTAAAT
>FR900095.1 GCA_000437755.1 Roseburia sp. CAG:303 | reverse complement strand
CTTATTAGTTTATCAATCAAAGATGCTACGAACAGAGCTTCAAAAGAAACTTTTGGAAATATAACAAATAGTTTCTCTATGGAAATAAACAGAAGAGTTAATTTTGGAACACCAAGAGGTGGTGGCAATATAAAAGGACAAGATATTAAAAAAATTGCCGAATCCAAAGATATTGATTCATACGTAAAAAGAATTAATAGTGTTGCTGATTTAGTAGATAATGATATAATAGAAACTCAACAAACACTTTCAGGGCAATCACCAGAAAGAGCAAAAAACTTTAAAAGAGCTGTTATGTTAACAGGAGTTAATGATTCATCAAAAGAAAATAAGTTTATCTCAGGAGCTTATAAATTATCTAGTGGGGAACACTTAAATGAAAATGATAAAAACAAGATTTTAATGCATAAAGACTTAGCAGAAAAAAACAATTTAAAAATTGGAGATAAAATAAAAATAAAATCTAATTTATTTGATGCCGATAATGAAAAAGGAGCAAATGAAACAGTAGAAGTTGAAATAAAAGGTCTTTTTGATGGTCATAATGAAGGTGGCGTTACTGCAGCCCAAGAACTTTACGAAAATACTTTGATAACTGATTTAGATACGGCTGCAAAAGTATATGGAAATACAGAGGATACTGCAGTATATCAAGATGCAACATTTTTTGTAAAAGGTGATAAAAATTTAGATAAGGTTATTAAAAATGTTGAAAAACTCGATATAGATTGGCAACAATATAATTTGATTAAAAGTTCAAATAATTACCCAGCACTACAACAATCAATATCAGGTATATATAAAATAGCTAACAAATTATTTGCAGGATCCTTATTATTTGCAGGTGTTACAGTTTCATTACTATTGTTTTTATGGATGAATGCTAGAAAAAAAGAAATTGCAATTTTACTTTCATTAGGAATTTCAAAAGCCAAGATATTCGGACAATTTGTTATTGAACTAGTATTTGTATCAATCCCAGCATTTATAGGATCATACTTTCTAGCTGTTTATACAGCAAGTATGATTGGAAATAGCATATTAAGTAAAGTCACTGGTACTATAGCAAAACAAATTGCTAAACAGTCAGCATCTAGCCAACTTGGAGGTGGAGCTGAAGTAGATGGATTTAATAAAACACTAACAAGTTTAGAAATTAATATATCTCCAAAATTAATGATATATGTGGTTTTATTTATGTCAATAGTTCTTATAATTTCTTTACTAATATCTTCATCAAGCAATTTAAAGAAAAGTCCAAAAGAATTATTAATTGATACAAAATAGTAATAAATATTTATAATTTATAAAAGTAAATCAGAAATGGTTTACTTTTTCAATAGTATACTGTATCAATGACATTTGGTGTATCTATCACTTCGATTAAGAAGTGACAGATGAGAGTGCCGGGTACAGAGATATCAGTTTTTCGCGTGCATCTCCTGTTTGAAAATGCCA
>FR900094.1 GCA_000437755.1 Roseburia sp. CAG:303 | reverse complement strand
TTAAGTGTTTCGCAATTACCTAAAATAAAAATTTGTTAAACACTTGCAAATCCCCATAATTACTTAAAATATAAAGAGAAGATTTATAGAATTCAAATAAAATATTAAGATAACTATTTTTTCACAATTGCTTAAATAACATTGTAATTGTATGACTTTTCCTGTCGAATGTCAATAGACAGAATAGACAAAAATAATAACATAAATCAAAAAGAAAAAACAATTTTAATGTGTAAAATGTATAGAACCTCATGTAAATGTCCGGAAAGCATTCATGGGACAAAGTGAAAAAGTTTTTCAAAAATCCATAAAGTCTTATAAAATAAAGACTTTCAGAGGTTAAAATGAAAATGAGAAAATTTATCTTTGACAAATGCGTTAGCTTATGCTAACTTATGTTTTGCTTTTAAAACTTTTGACAGATATACTCAGAAAGGTATTCGTAAAATGAGAAAAACAGTTCCATTTAAAATAGTTCTGCTTTTTACAATATTTATCATGCTTCTGACAGGCTGTAAAGCCAGGGATCAGAAATCAGCGGATCAGAATGTGGAAAGTGCGGACAAGCAGCAGGAAGAAACCAGCCTGGATACGGCATCGCAGGAAAAAGTACAGAAAAATGTTTTTGCGATGGATACTTATATGACGGTGTCCGCATATGGCGAAAATGCAGAGAAAGCCGTGGACGCGGCAATCGATGAGATAAACCGTCTGGACGTTCTTTTGTCCACAGGAAAAGATACCAGTCAGGTGGCATGCATCAACCAGAACGGCTCTGCGGTGCTGAACGATGATACACAGACATTGCTGCAGAAATCACTGGAGTTATATGAATCCACCGGACACCGTTTTGATATTACGATTTATCCGATCATGTGTGTGTGGGGATTTCCTACACAGGAATACCGTGTTCCGGAACAGGACGAGATAGCTAAAACACTGGAACTGGTAGGAAGTGATAAATTATCTTATGACGAAGCGACAAAGACACTGACCCTGCGGGACGGCATGGCGATAGATTTTGGCGGTATTGCAAAAGGATATACTTCTTCCAGGCTGATGGAGATCTTCCGGGAATATAATGTAAGCTCCGCAATGGTTTCGCTCGGCGGAAATGTCCAGGTACTGGGTACAAAAACGGACGGTTCGGATTGGAGAGTAGCCGTACAGAATCCGGATGGAACAGATGATTATTTAGGCATACTGGCGATCAAAGATAAGGCCGTCATTACTTCCGGCGGATATGAGCGTTATTTTGAGAAAGATGGAAAAACATACCATCACATTATGGATAATGAAACCGGAAAACCGGCGGACTCGGATCTGATATCCGTTACGATTATCAGTAAGGACGGTATGCTTGCGGACGGATTATCCACCGCATTATTTGTCATGGGAAAAGAAGATGCATTGAATTACTGGAGAGAACACAGTGAAGAATTTGATGCCATACTGGTAACGAAGGATGGAGAAATTACGGTGACACAGGGAATCGCAGATTCATTTTCTTCGGAGAGGAATTATGATATCGCAGAAAGGTAAGCAATATGTTTGACGTGAGAGATCATATAAAAAAGTTATTATTACTTGTGCCGGCGGGATGTGTTGTGCTGGCGGCGGGGATTACGATATCCGGTTATGAAGCACAGCCGGTAAGGGCGAAGGAGAAGAGTATTCCAGAGTTTCAGCTGGTAAAAGAGGAAACAGAGAGTAAGGTTTCCCTGTTTGATTATATGGAAACAGTTACATTGCCGGAGGCAGAAAACCAGACAAAAGAGGCGGTGGTACTGACCAGGGATACCAGTGAGAGCGACCGTACCTATAAAGATGGCACTTATTATGGAAGCGGAACCGGATTTGGTGGAAAACTGATGGTGGAAGTCGTGATTCAGGACGGAAAGATCGTATCTGTTACCCTCGTGGAAAATGAAGGTGATGATCATCCGTATATTGATAATGCTTCTGCCCTGCTGCAGAGCATTGTAGCGGCACAGTCCACAAATGTCGATGCGGTATCCGGCGCTACCTACAGTTCGGCAGGACTAATCGAAGCGGTAAGAAATGCACTTGCACAGGCGGCGGTATCAGGAACGGGCAGTGCAGTAACGGCGGATCAGACAGTGCAGAAGGAAACACAGGCATCATCCGGCACGACCAGTCTGACCGGAGCAGAGGAGCAGGGAAAGACTTATCGGAATGGAACTTATACCGGCATGGCAGTCTGTGTTCCGGACGGAGAGGAAGAATTCGATGCCTATACCCTCACCTTAAATGTTACGATTGCAGATGACAAAATAGTGGGAATTTCGGATATCAAAGGAAGCGGCGACCGTTACATCAGTGCCAATGACCGTTATCTTGCGAAGGCATCGGCGATCGCAGAGAAAATCATACAGAGCGGCGGCATTGAGGTGGACGCAGTCAGCGGGGCAACCTGTTCGTCCAATGCGATCCGGCAGGCGGTTAAAAATGCGATGGAGCAGGCAAGGATAACCCAGATCGCAGAAGCTCCGACACAGCAGGTCACAGTACCGGTGCGGACGGAGACTGTTTCAAAGGAAACACAGACAACGACGGCATTGTCCGGGGACGAAACCGAAGGAAAGATTTATAAGAATGGAATTTATACCGGAACAGCACGCTGTATTCCAGATGAGGACGAAGAGTTTGAGGAATATCTGCTGTCCCTTCAGATTACCGTAGTAAACGATAAGATCGTTGCGGTTTCCGATGTAAAAGGAAGCGGGGACGGATATGACAGTGCCAATGACCGTTATATTTCAAAGGCGGCACAGGGAAGCAGCACCAGCCAGGGCATGGTTGACAGGATTCTGGCGAGCGGTGTCGTAAATGAGCCGGCAGAGTTTGACGTGGTAAGTAAGGCAACCTGTTCGTCCAATGCGATTGTGCAGGCGGTAATGAATGCATTAGAGCAGGCAAAACGGGGAAGCAGCGGAGAAACGACGGAAACGACAAAGAAACCGGAAGAAACTACGAAGGAAACTACGACTCCGGAAGAGAGTACCGAGGAAACAACGACAAAACCGGAAGAGAGTACCGGGGAAGAAACAACGAAGCCGGAGGATGAAACCGGAAAATATTATAAAAATGGAACTTACCATGTGCAGGCAGACTGTGAACCGGACGAAGATCAGGAGTTTGAAGCATATACCCTCTCACTGGATCTGACGATGCAGAATGACAGGATTACAAAGATTGAAAACATAGCTGGAAGTGGTGCAGCCTATGATACAGCAAATAACACCTATATAAAGAGGGCGGCACAGGGAACATCGAAATATACCGGAATGGTAACACAGATTCTGGAAGCCGGCGGCTTATATCAGGAGAACGGGGAATTACTTCCATTCGACACAGTCAGCAAGGCAACCTGTTCATCCAATGCGATTTTAACAGCGTGCCGGAGTGCATTGCAGCAGGCGGCGGAAAAAGAAAGCGACAAAGTAGAGTTACTCACATTAAGAAGGAGCAGAGTCAGTGAAAGGTTCAAAACTATATATCAGAATAATTAATCTGCTTTTGATTGGAATCATTCTTCTATATTACAACAGTACCATGAATACTTATGCACTGGAAGAAAAAAATGAGAAAATCCAGGCGGAACTGGAAGCAGAGAAAAACTATTCCTCCGGGCTGCTTGCCGGAATCCAGGGAGTGCTGGGAACAGAGCCGGTCAGCGAAGCCGGAAATGACAGTATCTACAAAGATGGCACTTACACGGGAGATGCCAAAGGCTATGGCGGAAATATCAAAGTACAGGTGGTCATAGCAGGAGGCGAAATCACGAATATCGAAGTATTATCGGCAAAAGATGAGGATGAAGCCTATTATAATACAGCTATCAGGATAATAGACAATATGTTGGATAAACAGACTCCGAATGTGGACACGATATCTTCTGCGACCTATACATCCACAGGAATAAAGAATGCAGTCATTGCAGCATTGAAACAGGCGGTGAAATAAATGTTGAAAAAGAAAATGAAAATAACTAATTTAATCAGAAGAATTATCCAGGTGGTATTTTTCTTTACCCTGCCGGCATTGTATACCTCTGCATTTTCCGGTGTGAAATATGTTTTTCGTCAGATGGGTGCAGGTGCGGTGATTGAAAATAATTCTTTTCTGGTTACACTGATCTGGCTCTGTGTGTTCACCATCTGTTTTGGAAGAATCTTCTGTGGATTTGCGTGTGCATTCGGCACACTGGGAGATGCCGTGTATGGTCTGTCCGTGTTCCTGTGTAAAAAAATGAAGCGGAAACCATTTCACATTCCGCCGGCGGTTTCAAAGTGGCTCAGGTATATCAAATATGTCATACTGGCATTTCTTGCGGTGGTGTGTTTTCTGGGAAAGGACAATCTCTTTGCAAAGGAAAGTCCGTGGGAAGTATTTTCCCTTATCTATGCGGGACATCTTGATATCCAGGCATACATACCGGGAATCCTTATTCTTGCCGGAATCCTGGTGGGAATGTTCTTTCAGGAGAGATTCTTCTGCCAGTATCTATGCCCGATGGGAGCAGTATTTTCCCTGTTGCCGATGCTGCCGATATTCTCTTATTCGAGAAGCAGAAGCGGTTGTATCAGGGGCTGCAGTGCCTGCAGTAAGAAATGTCCGATGGATTTAAATCTTCCGTATGAAGATGAAGACGGAAGTGAGGCGACCGGGGAATGTATCCGCTGTGGAAAATGCCAGGTGGTATGCCCGAGACAGAATATCTGCCCGAATGTTGTATACATGATGGACGGAGAAGAAAGGAGTATCGAATGAGGAAAACTTTGATTGGAAAAAGAGAACTGTATTTTCTGGCGGCACTTGCCGTACTGGTGCTGCTTGTCTGCACGATTGCCTATGCCGTGACAAGGGAAGAAGGGAATCGTGTGGTAGTCACGGTGGACGGACAGGTCTATGACACCTACGCACTGGATAAAAACCAGACCGTAACGGTGGAAACAAAATATGGAACAAATACATTTCTTATTCAGGATGGCAAGGTAAAGATGGAAGAGGCGGACTGTCCGGACGGAATCTGTACCGATCATACGGCAATCTCCCGTAAAAATGAAACCATCGTATGTCTTCCCCACAAAATGGTTATCTCCGTAGATGTGCAGGAAGAAGAAGGACAGACTACAGAAGCATTTGATGTTATTGCACAGTAGGAAGAAAGGAAGGACGGAATGAAAGACAATATAACGAAACGTGTTGCACTGGCGGGCATGCTGACAGCACTCGCCATGATATTCAGTTATATAGAAGCAATTATGCCATTTTCCATCGGGATTTACGGGGTAAAGCTGGGACTGGCAAATCTTGTGGTGCTGTCCGGATTATATTATCTGCCGCACCGGGATGTATTTCTGGTAAGTGTGACGAGAATCTTTCTGTCCACACTGCTGTTTGGAAATATAATGGCACTTGCCTACAGTCTGGCGGGGGGAATACTAAGCTTTCTTGTCATGTCAGGACTGCAGAAGAAAGATATCATGTCCATGGCGGGAGTCAGTACGGCAGGTGGAATCTGCCATAATATTGGGCAGGTTATTGTCGCAGCAGTCATATTGCAGAGCAAAGGAGTATTTTTATACCTTCCGGTGCTGATGATATCAGGAATCGCAGCCGGACTGGTAATCGGACTGGCAGCGGGAAAAATCATGCCGGTTCTCATGAAAGGAAAATTGTGTCAGTAATGCGGAAAACCGCTTACAATATAAAGGAGGAAATATGTTTAAATCGATTACAGGAACAGGAATCAAAGCAAAAAAAGTAGTTGCAGCTACGACAGCATGCTGTCTTGCAGTTTCTGCACTTCCGCAGGCGAGCCTTGCGGTGCATGATGCTGAGACGGCACAGGACAATACATATACCGGAAAAGCGGCAGTTTTTACGGATGATGAAGAGTCATGGAGTAATTATTCACTGGATCTGGAACTGACAGTTAAGGATGGAGTGATTGAATCACTGAATTATGGAAGTGTCGGTTCAGAGAATGCATCTTATGTAAAGAGAGCAATTAAAGGAACTTCTAAGGTAAAAGGTCTGGAGGAAATGTTAAAGGGACAGCCGGCGACATATCAGACGGTGGAAACACTGGATGCGGTGTCCGGAGCTACCTGTACGGCATCCGCAGTAAAAGAAGCATTAAAGTCCATGATGGCAGAAGCTCCGAAGGCGGAAGAAGAGGATGAATATACCTATGTATATGCAGAACTGACTTACGACGAGTATTATGCTGCAGAACCGGTACAGAATGGAGATTCCGCGGAAAGTTCCGATGAAACCGATACCAGAGGCGAGTACGACAAAGGTGCGTTTGATGCGGTTACTCGTGCAACCACAAACCATGGACTTCACAGAGGAAGCTTCCAGAGTGCCGTAGTGATTTATGACACGGAAGGAAATGTTTATGAAGCAGCAGGCTGGGACGGTAAGAATACCATTATCCTTACAGACGGCACTACAGTAGGATTTGACAGAGGTACAATTACCATTGGTGAAGAAACAAAAACCATGGCAGGATATGAGGTTACCGGTTTTAAATATATTCCGGTGGCTGTAAAGACAAGTGACTATGAAGAATTTAAGAATCAGTATAAAGTAGTGGAGAACGGTGAAACACTGTTTGGCGGATTTAGTGAAGTGAATCTTTCAGCCTATTCTGAAACCGCAGAAGTAACAGCGGATACCAACGGTTTAAAAGAAGCCGTAAAGAACAGTGATGGAACATTTTCCTTTGGGGAAAGACAGACAGGAACGGATTCCGGTATCAAAGACAGCGAATTAAAGACAGCGGATATCAGCACGCTTGGCGTAGAAGTAAAAGACAGCAGTTCCTACGGCGATTTTATCCGTGTGGATCTGACCGGAAACTACGGCGATCTCGGTGCAAATATGCAGTCCGTTATCTGGAAATACTATGGGGAAAATGATACCACAGGTACACCTCTTGCCGTATATGGAACAAAATTTGCCGCAGATAACTGGATGCATAAATCCATGGGTATCCAGCTTGGCCTTACAGAATCTAAGAGATGTACACTTCCGGAAGGATACGATGGAAGTGGAAACTGGACCGTGACCATATGTGCACTGGGTTATGCCGATACTGTGATTCCTGTGAACGTGGCAGAGTCCGATATTCATATGGCTCATGCAGTAAGCAGTACAGAAGCTCTGGAAGCAGCCATTGGGAAGGCAGAAAGCCTTGTTGAAACCGATTATACAGCCGGATGGGATGATATGCAGGCAGAACTTGCAGAAGCCAGGGACGAACTTGAGAAAGCTGGTCAGACAGGAAAGACAACGCAGGAAAATGTGGACGAGGCAACCGAACATCTGAATGATGCCATCGAAGCACTCGCAGCAGATTATGTATATGGTACAATGAATATTCCATATGCAAAATTCTACGAAGCAGAAGCGGGCAGTGAAAAGGCAGACCAGATCGATGCCGTAACTTCTGCAACCGATAAGAAATGGAAGAGCTTTGATGGAACTTACTACGAAGCAGATACAACAGAAGGTGCTGTCGGAGGAAAAATCCTTGGTGTTACCTTCCCGGTGGCCGTATTAAAATCTGTAAATGAAACACTCACAGAAGCAGATGGATTTACCGTAACAGAGGGAACAACCCCTTCTGTATACAAGATTCTCAATGCCGATGGCAGCTATTCCGCTTTACAGGGAACAGAAGAAATGCTCAAAGGAGTGACCTATACCCTCAATGCGGACAGCAAATGGGGCGATATCCAGCTCAATGCAGACGGACTCGATTTAAGCGAAGCAGGAACAGTATATGGTGTACTCGTAACTACCGCAAACCAGTCCGGAGATGAAAGCATATATGGTATGCGTCATCTGGAAAATATCTGGAAAAAGATTGGGGAACTGGCATGGTCCGTCGGCGACAGAACAACAGAAGTAAAGGGCAATCCACTTTCCTACCGGGCATATCAGGATATGCAGGGCCAGACCATTACAAAAGTAACTTATATCTGTGCAAATGGAATCTATTCCGTGGACACAACCGCACAGGAAACAGCACTGGCAGTTCCATATAAAGCAGCAGTCGATGCAGCAGTAACAAACGGAACAAGCGGAGATGGAAGTGTAAGTCTTTCATTTACAGAAAAAGACGGAACAACAAAGACATCATTACCGGATGATTTCGATGCCGTTTACATTATCAGAAATGCAGCAGGAGATGAGGTTGCCAATACTTCCGCAAGGGCAGCATCTGAATTTACCGTATCAGGCAATGTAATTACCTACAAAAATGCATATGCAGGTGCATACACACTGGTCATCCGGGATGCATCCGGAAAATATGCGGACAAGACAGTTACTTTTACACTGATAACCGATCAGAATGTGGCAGTAATCAGAAAAGATCATACCGGATTAGAAGCGGCAAAAGATGTAACAGAAGAAGAATTTGCAAATTATATCAGCAATATTGCATCTGTAACCGTAAAATCAGGTGATACGGAAAAGACATATAAAACAAGCGGAAAAGGTGCATTAACACTGATTAAAGAGGACGGAAGCCTTGATCTGGCAGCAGAATCCAGAGGAGAAGCAGTATTTGCACAGAATGGAACTTATACCATTACCGTTGCTGCAAACGGCTTTGCAAACGATATTGTTTCTGATATTACGATAAAAGATGGAAAGATCGAAGCAGATGAAACCTTGGATGTACCGGAAAATCCGGATCCGGAGAAACCATCAGAAGAGAAGCCATCCACAGAAAATCCTTCTACTGACAAAGAGACAGAGAAGAAGAACGATGTTGTAAATGCAGAAGAAACAACTGCAGCGGAAAAGAAAGAAGAAGTACAGAGTACAGAAAAGAAGAACGATGTAAAGAACGCAGAAACAACAGCGAAAAATACAGAAGAAACAACTGCAGCAGGTGAAAATAAGACTGCGGATGGAAATGTAAAAACAGGTGATTTTGCAAATCCATGGGTATTCGCATTTGGCATGGTAACGGCTCTTATGACAGGAAGTGCGGTATTCAGTGCAAAGGCAAGAAAGAAAGTACAGAAAAAGACAGGAAAGAAATAAGTTTTTCAGCATTTTATCCTGACAGCAAAAAGCACATTCAAAGGTTAAAGACCGGAGAATGTGCTTTTTGAATGTATTTTTTAATGTGCTTCTTTTGCTTTTTCAAGACTGAATGTAAACTGCGTTCCGACTCCCTCGGTGCTGACGACATTGATGTTTTCATTATGTGCATTGATGATTTCTTTTACGATGGCAAGACCAAGTCCTGTTCCTTTCTTATCCTTGCCGCGCGAGTCGTCTGCTTTGTAGAAACGATCCCAGATCTTTGTCTGGTTTTCCGGAGAAATACCGATGCCGTAATCTTTGACCGAAACAAATACCTTATCATTTTTATCGGAGACATCTACTTCGATATCTGCATTGGTCGGACTGAATTTGATTGCATTGTCGATCAGGTTGTAAATAACCTGCTGGATACGCATTTTATCTGCACTGACCATGTAATCCTTATCCTCGTGGGAAAGCTTGATTTTAATGCTTTTCGCATTGCACTGGCCCTCAAAAGATGCCATCGTATCCTTGATGACCGGCACAATATCAAAATCAGATAATTCGATCATAATGCCGTTTGCATCAAAGGTATTCAGGGTAAGCAGGCTTCCTGTCAGTTTTGTAAGTCGTTCTGTTTCCGAAATTACGATTTTCAGATATTTTTCCTGCATCTCAACAGGAATTGTACCGTCTAACATTGCTTCCACATAACCTTTAATCGAGGTAAGCGGCGAGCGGAAATCATGCGAAATATTTGCAATAAACTTCTTCTGACCACTGTAGAGATTCTTGAATGCTCCTGACATAAAGGTCAGGGAATCTGCAAGGCTGCGGAGTTCATCATGAGAATGAATCTTAAGATCTTCATAATCATAATTACCCTTCGCATATTCCTTCGTCGCATTCATAATATCTGTTAATGGCTTGTATACAAAGATGGAGAAGATTACAAGCACAATCATGGAAAATGCAAATATGATAATAAATGAAATATTAATCATATTCATAATCTGTATGTGCCTGTTTTCCACTGCGGACATGGATTTATTCATGACCACATATCCATAATACTGATAATTATTCACAATCGGCGAATAAACCGTCAGCAGTTCTTCCTTTGTAATCCCATTGAAAGTTCCCACCACATAATAGGTGTCCGTAAAATATTCGGAAAGATCCGGAAGTACTTCAGGATCACTGTCAGGGGTGGAAGAATACAGGATGTCATTTGACATTCCTACAATCCATATATTCGTATCCTGTGGGGTAAACGATACATTTACATCCCTTTCATAGTCGTGCTGGAAAGAGTCATATACATTATAATAATTATTGCTGTAATATGTACTTGCGGCATTTGCCTGGTTGTAAAGCTCCGAGGCCTGCCGCCTGGTTTCCGTATCCATTACCTTTGACGAGATAAAGGTGTTGATGGAGATTAGTGAGAGGGCGGCAAAAATAATATAGCCGATTAATATTTTGTTATAAATACTGTGTTTCATGATATGCCTCTCAGTTATTTCTTGAGTTCAAATTTATAACCAATGCCCCATACAGTGGAAAGTGACCAGGCCTTATTGTCTTTGATTTTCTCACGGATACGTTTGATATGGACATCGACGGTACGGGTATCGCCAGCATATTCATATCCCCAGATATGATCCAGAAGCTGTTCACGGGTAAATACCTGGTTCGGGGATGCAGCAAGAAAATGCAGCAGTTCAATTTCTTTCGGCGGCATATCCACCTTTTTCCCCATATAATTTACAGAATAATTGTTCATATTAATTTCCAGATCTGGATACGAGATAATATTTACTTCCGGTATGTCGGATTTGGCAGGTATTGCCGTGGTACGTCTTAATACTGCTTTCACACGGGCAACCAGCTCCTTTGAATCAAATGGTTTGATCATATAATCATCCGCACCAAGTTCCAGACCGAGTACCTTATCAAATACTTCACCTTTAGCGGAAAGCATGATAATCGGGGTAGAAGATGTCTTTCTGACTTCACGGCACACCTGATAGCCGTCCATGCCCGGAAGCATGAGATCCAGAAGAATCAGATCCGGTTTAAAACTTACGCAGGCTTTTAAAGCTGCTTCCCCATCCTCGACGCACATAGTTTCAAAACATTCCTTTGTCAGGTATAATGCAATTAATTCAGAAATATTTGTATCATCATCTACAATCAAAATTTTTTGTTTACTGGCCATTTTCGTCCTCCTCAATATTACTTAAAATAATTATTTAAAATTTACTATGGTTACTCCGGAATCTCCCTCGCCGTATTCTCCCAGACGGAAGGAATCCACATATTTCAGACGTTTCAGGTACTTATGAACGGCAGTACGCAATGCACCCGTTCCCCGTCCGTGGACGACACGCACACTCGGAAGATGTGCGAGATATGCATCATCAAGATATTTGTCCAGAAGCGGAATCGCTTCATCCGTTGTCTTTCCAATCAGATTAATTTCGGTCGATATAGTCGCGGTCTTCGACATCTTAATCTTGCCCGAACTTAATCGCTGCATATTTGGTGCCGTGATAACCGGTTCATCCACCGGCTCCAGATCGCGGATATTTACGACGGATCGCAGAATACCCATCTGTACGGAGACATCGCCTTTGGCATTCGGTGTTCCGCATATAGTGCCCTTCAGATTCAGGCTTAATACCTTTACACTGTCACCCGGTTTGAAATCCTTCGCCGTATACTTCTTTGCCTGCTTCTTCGTGTTTTTCAGTGCCAGTTTGCTCTGGGCTTCATTCATCTTGTTACGAACCTTATGACGTTCATTCTCAAGATCTTTATGATTAATATTAGCACCTTTCGAAAGTTTATTAATCTTCTTGATTGTCTCATCCGCAAAATCTTTGGCATCCGACAGAATCCGGGCAGCTTCTTCATTTGCTTCCCTTAAAATCTGTTCACGCTGATTCTGAAGACGTTCCGTTTTACTCTCAAGTTCCGACTTCAAAGCCGCGATTTCAGCACGATTGCGGGTAATCTCAGCTTCTTCCTGCTGAATCTTAACCTTACTCTGTTCCAGATCGGTCAGGATATCTTCAAATGCTTCATTATCGGAATCAATGCGCTTTTTTGCATCTTCAATCAGATAACCTGGAAGTCCCAGCTTTGCAGAAATTGCAAATGCATTACTCTTTCCCGGAATACCGATCAGCAGACGGTAGGTAGGACTCAGGGTTTCCACGGAAAATTCACAGCAGGCATTCTCAATGCCGTCCGTGGACAGCGCGAATAATTTCAGCTCGCTGTAATGCGTGGTCGTCATGGTGCGTACTTTCATGTTATGCAGGAAAGTCAGGATACTGATGGCAAGTGCCGCACCTTCTACAGGATCCGTTCCGGCACAGATTTCATCAAATAATACCAGTGCTTTGTCATCTGCTTTTTCCAGAATCCGGATAATGTTTGTCATATGGGAAGAAAATGTACTAAGGCTCTGCTCAATACTCTGTTCGTCCCCAATATCGGCAAAAATCTCTGTAAATAATGCCAGTTCCGATCCTTCATCTGCAGGAATATGCAGACCAGATAATCCCATCAGTTCAAATAATCCGACCGTCTTTAAAGAAACCGTTTTACCGCCCGTATTCGGACCGGTTACAATCAGCTGGTCAAACGTATCGCCGAGGTGGATATCGATCGGAACGACTTTTTTGGCATCTAATAATGGATGTCTGCCGCATTTTATCTTAATAATTCCTCTGTCATTAAACACAGGTTCACAGCCTTTCATATCTTTGGAAAGGGCTGCTTTTGCGAAAATAAAGTCGAGATGCGTAAGAATCTGGAGATTATATGTGAGTTCTTCCGTCTTTTCGCCGACCAAAGCACTCAGTTCTGCAAGAATTCTTTCAATCTCTTCTTTTTCTTTTCCTGCCAGTTCCCGGAGTTCATTATTCATCTGAACTACGGACATGGGTTCTACGAAAAGGGTAGAACCGGTGGATGACTGGTCATGCACCATACCAGGGACATTGCCCTTACAGTCAGCTTTAACCGGAAGACAATACCTGCCGTTTCGCATGGTAATTACAAAGTCCTGGAGATTTGTTCTCATATTCTGGGAATTTACCATGGAATTAAGCTGGGAACGAATCTTATCGTTGGTATTGCGTATCGTCCGGCGGATAGAATGTAATGTGCTGCTGGCATCGTCTGCCAGCTCTTCTTCGGATACAATACAACGTTTCAGTTCATTATTTACCGGGGAAAGAGGTTCAATTCCCTGAAAATACTCAGTAAGGGAATCTTCGCGGTCCTCATCCTGCTCAGTTCTTCCGAAACCTTTTACCCGCAGTGCCGTGTCAAGAAGCCGGCTTACTTCCAATAGTTCTGACTGCGACAGGGTACTTCCGACTTCCAGACGTTTGATGGAAGCGGTGATATCATGTACGCCGGAGAATGACAGAGAACCGCCATGCCATAGTCTGGACAATGCGTCCGAGGTTTCCTTCAGTGCTTTTTGCAAAGCAGAAAGGCTGTCAAACGGTGTCAGTTCCTGGCAAAGCCTTTTTCCCCCGGGAGAAGAGGCTTTGTCAGCCAGTATGGTTCGGATCTTTGTATATTCTAATGTCTTAAAAACTTTCTGATTCATATTAAAACTCCATCTCAATCATAAGATTTAATACTTACAGTTTAACATAAGAAAGAGTTTCGGGCAAATACTTTTTCACAAACTAATGGCAGAATTTACAGTCAATTTGAAATCGGTAGATAAAATAGTCCAACTTGTCTAAATCATAACATGTTTACCTGAATCGACATAGATTATTCATATTTGTCCGCTACACTAAACAGGTAATTACTATAACTATAAAGAGGATTATATGGAAGAAAAGTATGATTTTGTAGAAGAAGTTATTCGTAAGAAACCAAGCAGGTTAAGACCGTTTTTAAAGAAATGTCTGGCACTGGTGGGAGCTGCGTTATTTCTGAGTGCCGGAGTGCTGGTGATTCTGTTTGTATTTCGGGATAATCTGAGGGAGCTGCTGTTTGATGGGGAGAAACAGAGCACATCCGGAACAAAGGTAAGCGTGACACTTGCAGACAAGGATGATGCTAATATTGAGAGTGATGTTGTGCGGCTCGAAGAAATCATTAATAAAACGCTCGTTATGATTTATGCTGGTTCTGCACAGGATGAGTTGTTATGTACCGGTGTCGTCATGGCACTGGTGGATGATGCATATATTTTAGTACCATATGAAAAAATCAGGGGAGAGGATGAAGTACAGGTACAGTTCTGGAACGAGGAAATGACAAAGGCACAATTCTGGAGCCATGATGAAGAACTGGGAATTGCCATTATCAAAATTAACGGATCGGATATTGACGAACAGCTGAGTGGGGCGATTGTATGTGCAGAGGTAGCCAGTGCGGGCAAAATGAGCAGGGGATATGACTGCGTGTATGAGGGAAATGCATTTGGCGAACTTGTACCGGCATATACCGGAAAAATCGCAGATATCAGTGAAACAGATGATATTTATGACCTGTATTTCCGCATATTCTATACGGATGTTGTGATGGACAGTGTAGAGGATGGTTTCCTTTTTGATGGGGACGGCTGCCTGTTAGGCATGGTGCTTAGTAAATATGCAGATCCAAAGAACAGTACGATATCAGCCGTTGCCCTGGGCGATATCACAGGACTTCTGTCAAAGCTTCTGAATCAGGAAACACCTGGATATCTGGGAATCAAGGGAGTCAGCATGAATTACGAGATTCAGAGATATATAGGGGAAAACATACCGACAGGATTATACATTACGGAAGTGGATAATAAATCCACGGCATATCAGGCGGGAATCATGGCAGGTGATATTATCATGAAAATAGGTACGGAAGATATTGAAAATATGCCGGACGTAAGAGAAGCAGTGAACAGTCGCAATCCGGGCGACAGTATAGAGATTGTACTGAAACGTAAAATAGGCGATACTTATAAAAAAATGCAGATAAATCTGGTAATAGGAGAAAGGAATTAATTATGAAATATATTGAGACGTTCAGGGACGGAGAAAAAGTAGGCGATATTTACTTATGCAAATCAAAGACTTCTGCAGTTACAAAAAACGGAAAGCCATATGATTCGGTTATTCTGCAGGATAAGACGGGAACAATCGATGCAAAAATCTGGGATCCCAATTCCCTCGGTATCGATGATTTCGATGCCCTGGATTATGTGGATGTCGTGGGCGATGTTATTACCTTCAACGGCGGTCTGCAATTGAATATCAAGCGTGCCAGAAAAGTCGCAGAGGGTGAATATGATCCGAAGGAATATCTTCCGGTAAGCGACAAAGATCTGGATCAGATGTACAATGATTTGCTGGGTTATATTGCGTCCGTTTCCAATCCATATTTAAAGAAGCTTCTGGAAATGTTCTTCGTGCAGGATGCAGATTTTATCGCAAAATTTAAAGTCCATTCGGCTGCAAAAAGTGTCCATCACGGATTTATCGGCGGATTACTGGAGCATACCCTTTCTGTTACAAAATTATGTGATTATTATGCAGCAAATTACGAATGTATTAACAGAGATTTGCTGATTACGGCGGCTATTTTTCATGATATCGGAAAGATACAGGAGATAGCACCGTTCCCTGTAAATGATTATACCGATGACGGAAATCTGTTGGGACATATTGTCATCGGAAGTGAACAGATCTCCGTAGCTGCATCGAAGATAGAGGGATTTCCGGATCGTCTGCTTGCACAGTTGAAGCATTGTATCCTTGCACATCACGGCGAACTGGAATACGGTTCACCGAAGAAGCCGTCCCTGATAGAGGCTGTTGCACTGAATATGGCGGATAATACCGATGCAAAACTCGAAACAATGAAAGAAATCTTAAAGGGTACGACTCCGGCAGATGGCGGTGACTGGCTGGGCTATAACCGTCTGTTTGAGGTAAATATCAGAAAAACAACCGTGTAATATAGTTAGGCAATTGAAAAATACTTAAATTTTTGCATATACAATAAACATAGATTATGAGTTTTGCAATTAACTATGTAATATAGTATAGATGAGGTAAATCATGATAAGGAAAAACGATGAATTTATATTAGAAATAGAAGATATGGGTGTCAATGGAGAGGGTATAGGCCATGTAGATGGTCTTGCCCTTTTTGTAAAGGATGCCCTGATTGGTGATACAGTGCGTGTCAAAGTGATGAAAATGCAGAAAAATTACGGCTTTGCAAGGCTGCTGGAAGTAATTGCCCCGTCTGCGGACAGAATTGCTCCACTTTGTCCGGTGGCAAGGAGCTGCGGCGGCTGTCAGATTCAGGAGATGAACTATCCGGCACAGCTTAAGTTTAAGGCAAAGAAGGTAAAGGAAAATCTGGAGCGCATCGGAAAACTGGATTTCAATGCAGAAAATGCACCGGAATTTTATGACTGCATCGGCATGGATGTTCCGTGGAATTACCGCAATAAAGCACAGTTTCCGATCGGCAGAAACAAAGAAGGAAAAATTATCGCGGGCTTCTATGCAGGCCGCACCCACAGTATCATTGAATGTGAGGACTGTGCCATCGGCATCAAAGAGAACAAAGATATTCTGCACATGGTCATTGCCCATATGGAAAAGTGGAAAATTGAGCCATATCGTGAGGAAGATCACAAAGGACTGGTACGCCATGTTCTGATCCGCAAAGGATTTACCACAGGAGAAATCATGGTTTGTCTGATATTAAACGGAAAGAAATTCCCGGGATTGTCCGAGCTTGTCGATAATCTGAAGAAAATAGACGGCATGACGAGTATCTCCATCAATGTAAATACCGAACACACGAACCGGATTCTTGGAAGCGAAGTGATTCCGGTCTATCAGGAAGTCTACATCACAGACTACATCGGGGATGTAAAATTTCGCATATCGCCATTGTCTTTTTACCAGGTAAATCCGGTGCAGACAAGAAAACTGTACGGCACAGCACTGGATTATGCAGAACTTACCGGGGAAGAAAATGTCTTTGACCTCTACTGCGGAGTCGGTACGATATCCCTCTTCCTGGCAAAAAAGGCAAAGCACGTCATTGGAGTCGAGATTGTTGGGCAGGCAATCGAGGACGCCAAAGTCAATGCACAGATCAATCACATCGAAAATGCACAGTTTTACTGCGGGGCAGCAGAAGAAGTTATTCCGGACCTCTATCGGCAGGGAGTCACCGCTGATGTCGTGGTCGTAGATCCGCCGCGCAAGGGCTGCGATGAAAAACTGCTGGATACCATTGTTAATATGGCACCGGAAAAAGTCGTGTATGTCAGCTGCGACAGTGCAACGCTTGCAAGGGATCTGAAATATCTGAACGAGCATGGGTATGTGGTCAGAAAGGTACAGCCGGTAGATATGTTTCCGATGGGTGTGCATGTGGAGACAATAGTTGCACTACATCGGACAGATTTGTAAGAATCCTTGATTTTAGGCATTTTGAGAGGTTTTTCAGGTTTGACCAGAGTGACCGGAAAACATACAAAAAAGCAATTTCCGACGGTGTAAATGTGTCGGTTGTATTGGATAGCGTGTGTGGAAACACATCTAAACGGAAATATTGGAGATTAAATAGATTTGTGATATAGAAGAAGCTCATTGATAAAAAGAGTGATTAAACATGATTTTGATACAGAGGAAAAGGTATGGATGTATTACTTGAATTATTAATTAAATTGTTGTCATTAACAGTGATAATGATATTTTTAATTGGTTTATTATTCGTTATGTTAATTTCAGTAGTATACATAGCGGGATATGTTTACGATAGTATATTTGGCAATTCATTTATAAGTCTGGGGCACTTTATAAGTGGAAAATATCCGAAAATCAAGAATATTCCGATAAGAATGCGGTACCGCTTTTTAACAGTGATAATTGTGTGAATGGTTTTTACTATACTACAATGGAAGAAATGAAGGATACCATTGCGTTTTGGAAGAGAGAATATCAAAACAGATATTATGTACGGTGGGCTATTATTGACAAAAATGATAACTGCGCAATTGGTACAATAGAATTGTTTAACCGAAAGACAAAGGATTACTTCAATAACTGCGGATTGCTTAGACTGGATTTAAGAAGTGATTATGAAAAACAAGATATTATAGAGGATATTCTTGGGCTTATTATTCCAGAAACGAGAGATATGTTTGCTTGTGAGATGATTGCAACCAAGGCGATTTCGATTGCAAAAGAACGTATAAAAGCTTTAGAACATAAAGGATTTTGTTTATCCGAAGAATCGGTAATAGGACATGATGGAACGAAGTACAATTCCTACTATTTTCGGGAGGTGTAAGGAATGGCTTTTGATTTCAAGAAAGAATACAAAGAATTTTATATGCCTAAGAATAAACCTGAAATAGTCAATGTTCCGACGGCTAATTATATTGCTGTCAGAGGGAAAGGGAATCCGAATACTCCGGATGACGAGTACCAACAGGCAATAAGTGTATTGTATGCGGTTGCATATACTTTGAAGATGAGTTACAAATCAGATTACAAGATAAAAGGATTTTTTGAATATGTAGTTCCACCCTTGGAAGGTTTCTGGTGGCAAGAAAATGTAAGAGGCGCAGACTACGGGAATAAGGATTCATTTAATTGGATTTCTGTTATTAGATTACCTGATTTTATTACAAAGAAGGATTTCGAGTGGGCGGTAGAAACTGCAACAAGAAAGAAAAAGGTTGATTGCACCAAAGCAGAATTTCTAACAATTGATGAAGGTCTATGTGTTCAAATCATGCATATAGGACCTTTTGATAATGAACCGGAGACTGTGAAGATTATGGATGCGTTCTTAGAAGAAAATGGATATGTAAATGATATAAATGAAAAGCGTTTACATCATGAAATATATATGTCTGATGCAAGAAAGGTTGCACCGGAGAAGTGGAAAACAGTAATTAGACATCCGATTAGAAGAAAAGAGTAATTTATGCGAAAGGAGTTGTGGGATATGAACAATTCAATAATTTATCGCCCTTTGACGGCAACTCCATTCAAAAGAAATAGCTTTTATACAGAAATTTCCCCTTCTAAAGAATTGCAATCCTACATCCGATGTTATTGGGGAACAGAAAAACCACTTATACAAATCGAAAATAATGATGCACCGGAATTAGTAATTCCGGATACTTGTGTGGATATTATTTATCATATAGATTATACCGATAATACCGTAACCGGAGGATTCTGTGGGGTAAATGATTGCAGTTTCCATGCACATGGCAACGGAACTATAGGTCATATGGTATCAACCTATGCTATTCGACTTTATGCGTGGAGTGCATATGCATTTTGCGATGATTCATTGCAATCCACCATGAATGGATACTTTGATGTGGATTCAAGGTTTGAATGGTTGGACAAGATTATTCGCCCCAAACTGTTGGAACTAAAAATCTTACAGGAAAAGATTTCATTTACCGAACAAGTATTGCTTAAAAGATTATCTGATGTGAGAGAAAATACGGTTGTTAACGATACAATACAGAACATTTTGATAAATAAAGGTTCTTTAGATATAGCAAAATTAGCAAAGGAATCCTTTGTGAGTACCAGACAGTTGGAGCGATTGTTTCATGAGTATGTTGGCATTACGCCTAAAAAATTAAGCAATTTGATAAGATATCAATTCCTATGGAGAGATATTTTGTGTGAGCCGGATTTTGATGTGTTAAGTGCGGTTTACAAATTTGGATATACAGACCAATCACACTTATTACGGGAATTCAAGAGATACCATTCTATGGATATACATAATGCAAAAATAATGGCTTTTAAGGATGTCGGAAATATACAAGATGTTTTCGTTTGAATTTAGTATAATAGTTTCAAATTTTGACAGGCAGGAGAGGATGAAAAACTATGAAATACTGTACCACCGTAATAGCAGTACGAGATATGGAAAAATCTTTGCAGTTTTATAAGGGTTTATTTCAGCAGGAAGTACTTGTGGATTTAGGTAAGAATAAAACTTTGACTTGTGGATTAGCATTGCAACAGGGATTGGAGCATATAGCCGGATTTGATGCCAGTACAATGAAATTTCGTTCCAATACCATGGAGTTGTATTTTGAGACAGAAGATTTTGATGCATTTATGCAGTTGTTAAATTCTTATCCGCAGGTGGAAAGACTTCATGAGCCGAAAACTTTTTCCTGGCTTCAAAGAGGAATTCATATTTTTGACCCGGATGGATATTTGATAGAGGTTTCGGAGAGTATGTATTCTGTTGCCTGTAAGCAGTTTAAAGAAGGTAAAACCATAGAGGAAACAGCCCAATTAGTTCAACATCCGATTGAGGTGGTCAGAGGTTGGTATGAGCAGTATAAAAAGGAACTGATAAGCGTCTGTGGCACGGAATGTAGAGCGTGTTATTGTTTTGGTAAGATGTGCAATGGCTGTAATTCCTGTGAGGGAAAAGTTTTTCATGCACCGGAAGGGAAAGCTTGTCCGATTTATGACTGTGTTAGAAATAATAAGTGTATGCAAAATTGTGGTGAATGTGGCGAAGTGCCTTGTAAGATATGGTTTGATACCAGAGATCCGAAGTTTTCAGATGAAGAATTTAATGAAAATATAGCAATGAGAGTACAGGCATTGAAAAAGGAATAGGTGTTTATGTCAAAGAATAAAGAACTAGCAGATTACATAATGGACCAACTATCTGATTTGGGAAATGTACGAAATATTCCTATGATGGGTGGATTTATTTTTTATTATAAAGAGCGGATATTTGGTGGGATTTATGGCAATGGCTTTCTGGTAAAGATTACAGAGGTCAGTAAGAAATTTATGCCGGACAGTGAACCAGAACCGCCATATGAAGGTGCAAAACTTATGTTGCCAGTAACTATTTTGGATGATAGAACTGCATTGCAGAATATGGTGGAAGAAATGTACCCGGAATTGCCGGAGAGAAAGCTCAAAAAGAAAAAAGTATAAATTGTGCGAAGTCACTCAGTTTACGAAGATGTAAATTGGGTGATTTTTATTATAACAACAAAAATATACATTAAAGTGAGAATAAATCGAATTTGAATGTTGATTTTTTGCAAAAACTGTATATAATAGAAAGTAGAAAAGAAGGTGAGGTAGCAATCATGTTAATTCAATTTAATTTTAAAAATTTCAAATCATTTAGAGAAGAGGCTACTTTGGATTTGTCTGCGGCGAAGATGACCGAGTTTTCAGACAGAGTAGTGACGGTTGGTAGCGAGAAGATTTTGCCAGTTGCTGCCATTTATGGTGCAAATGCAAGCGGAAAGTCTAATATATATAATGCTTTTGAATATATGTCTGAGTATGTTGCAGAGTCCTTTAAGTATGGCGATGAGGAGGAGAAGTTTGAAGAGTTCAGACCAACGCCGTTCTTGTTTGATTCCACATCTGCCAATGCGGAATCTAGCTTTGAGGTGTACTTCACATTGCCTGGGGATAAGTCTGAGAGAAGCTATAACTATGGTTTTTGCATCAATAAGGAAGGTGTAACCGAAGAATGGCTTAATTCCAAGGCAAAGACTGCCAGAAAGTATAGTACAGTATTTTATCGTGGCACCAGTGACGAGGAACTGGACTTGTCGGGATTCCCAAAGAGCAGTAGGGACAATATTCAGGTAGCATTGGAAAAGCAGGTGCTTATTATCTCTTTGGGAGCAAAGCTGAAGATTGGTAAGTGTAAGGCAATCAGGGATTGGTTCCTTGCAAATGAATTTGCGGATTTTGGTGATCCTTTTACCAACTTCTTTATGTCACGAAGATTGCCGAAGGGATTTGTAGAAGATAAGAATGTGCAGCAAAAAGTTGTAGAATATTTCGCATCTTTTGATGAGCATATCAAGGATTTCAGAATTGAAAAGGTTCCTCAGGAGGCTGAAAGCAAGGAAGAACGATACAAGATTAACGCACTTCACAAGATGATAGATTCTGATGAAATGGCGGAAATTCCGTTGGGATTGGAGTCTGCCGGAACCTTGAAGATGTTTGCATTATATCCGGAATTGCAGGAAGTGTTGGAGAAGGGCAGTGTGTTCTTCATTGATGAATTAAATGCTCGCCTGCATCCGTTACTTGTAAGAAATTTCCTGCTTACATTCTTAAATCCGGAAATCAACACCAACCACGCACAGCTTGTATTTACAACCCATGACACATGGCAGTTGTCTAATCAGTTGTTGCGTCGTGATGAAATCTGGTTTGTAGAAAAGGATGAAAGAGGTGTATCCACACTTTACTCATTGGCTGACTTCGTGGATGAGGATGGTTCCCGTATCCGTAAGGATGAAAGTTATGAGAAGAATTACTTGATTGGAAAGTATGGTGCGATTCCTACCTTAAAGAGTATTGATATATTTAAGGAGGAATGAGTATGGCGAAAAAAGACAGAACAGGTAATAGAAAAACGAGAGACCAGAGAAAACAATTCAAGGTGCCGGAATTGGGCTACTATTTGATTGTTACGGATACAGAGGCTACGGAACGCTGCTTTTTTAAAGGTCTCCATCAGGCATTGCCGGAAGATGTGAGAAACAAGCTTGTAATAAAGGTGGTAGAGACAAAGACTCGTGCAATGATTGATAAATGTCTGGAACTCACTGCTTATGATGCACAGTATCGAATCCCATGGATTGTATTTGATAGAGACCAAGTGCAAGGATTTGATGAGATTATAAAAGAGGCAGAGGATAAAGGAATACAAGTGGGCTGGTCCAATCCATGTTTTGAGATATGGATGTATGCTTACTTTGGTTCTATGCCGGCAATCCAAGATTCTTGGACTTGTTGCTCAGATTTCGGACGAGTATATGAAACCAAGACTGGACAGAAATACTCCAAGGCTGATGAGCAGATGTATGGCAAAATCTGCAAAGCCGGTGACGAAGAAAAGGCAATTCAGATAGCACAGCAGAAACTGGAACAGTGTAAAAGAGAAGGTAAAACGAAGCCATCAGAGATGTGCCCGTGTACGACGGTGCATGAGCTGGTGGGGGAGATTAAGGGTAAAGTAAATTTATAGTGGAGGTGTTATTCTATGGAGTTTAAAAAACTTCCTTCTAATTCTAAGAAACTTTTAGATGAAATATTGCAGGCTGATAATTCAGTTCAGATGCTATGTGAGCGATTTGAAAGTGCATCAAGAAAAGAAGATGAGGAACTTCGAGGTATTCTAAAAGAATTAAGAGAAGAAGGACTTGTTAATGTCAGTTGGGCATCAAACAAACCATATTGTGTTAATATTAGCAATTCAGCCAGAACATACAATGAACGTCTTGCAGAATATGAAGCAATGATGCATGAAAAAGTGATATATAATATAGATACTGTGAATAATAATAGCGTTAATATTGGGGATGGAAATAAAATTAGTAACTCCAAGATTGCAAATGCAATTACAAATGATTCAAGTGAAGAAAAGAAGTCATTTTTTGAAAAACATCCAGTTGTTTGTAGTTTTTTAATTTCGCTTGCTGCAGGAGTTGTGTTGTTGTTTTCGTTTTGGTCAGAAATCGTTAAGTGGATAGAAGGAGTGTTTTAATGGCTAAAAGTAAAATTATTCTAGATTTAGCAAATAGTTCAGTTGATACGATGACAGCTTTGAAAAGAGCAAAAGTATTACTGCTTGAATTAGGAAATGATAAGTTATTAGAATGGGTTAATTGTGAAATTGCAGGCTATCCGAGTGATGCAGAACTTCCAGAATATAGAGTTGTTCAAGGAAATTTGATGGGGAGTTACTTTAAGGGCTCAATGGCTAATCATATGAAGTGGAATAATGTGTCTCTGCCATTAGGTAAAATGCCAGATGAAATTAGAGATAGAATATTGAATGTTTCTTTTCATGAGGGAGTGGATGCATTAAAAAAATTGTTAGAGAGTGCTGATGATGAAGAAAGGCAATTAGGAGCAACATTGCCAGCAGAATTTTTCCCCATCATTGCTAAATGTAATAATGATCCTTATATGAATATTATTTCTGCAAGAGTAGTGATTGGTTCTCAATTTGTACAGAACATTTTTTCAGTTATAGAAAATAAATTACTGGATATATTTATGATATTAGAAAAAGGATTTGGGAATCTTGATTCTTTAGACATAGATGTTTCTGGGAAATCGGAAGAAGAATTACATAAAATTTCTGAAAGAATGGTGGTTGTTATTTATAATGACAATCGAGTAACTGTTGGTAATGGAAATAAAATAAAAGATTCAAATATTGCGTCATCAATTAAGTAACAAAAATGAGGTTTGCCCCACAATCTAGGGCAATCCTCAACTTTTACTGAAATCCTATATAAAAGTGGAGTTCACGCATGAATCTCCACCGGCCACGGGCATCGCAAGTTTCCGTAGCACACCATATGAATTATAAGTCATGCAGGGCAAAAATGCAAGAATTTTCTTGCGGGTAACTGTTGAAAAAAATGCAACAGTTGAGATTGTTAGGTTCTGGTAATCCCGCGTTTTACCTCAAGAAACTTATCCCTATACTCAATCGCCTTCTCTGCCTTCTTCCACCGTGCATACAGATTATTCAGATACCGATAGGTCGTCCTCATATAGTCATTATCTGTTCCTACAGCATTTCCAATAATGCTCTCAGCCCCAAGCAGATTTATCTCTGCCGCTTCCGGCTTTCTTTCCATCATATCAATAATCCCCTGACTCAGCTTACAGATACCATAATCCAGAGAGGTATCCGACAGATGTTCCAATACCAAGGTTTCATATTGCTCCAGTACAATTTTTGCATTGTCCACATCCTTTGCCAGCAACAGCATATTGATAAGATTCATCATTTGTTGCAAGGAATCATGGGATTCGGTTAGTCCCAAGTGGGCATATTCTATACGGATATTAAAAGCCGTACGCAGTGCTTTGGCTGCCTCATTCCCTCGTTTCATCAGTAGATAAGTGTTGGAAAGGTTGTTGTACAGATTGGACAGCAGGTTGGTAGCCCGCATATCTGCATCCTTAGTATGAAGCTTTTCCATAATGTTGATTGCCTTTTCACGCTTCTTTACTGCATTTCCATAATCCTTTTTCAACAGAAAACATTCTGCCTTATAATCCAGTAGCAGTGCCTTATCACAAGGAGACTCCAGCTTGTATTCTTCCATAACATAGCTGATTCTTTCAGTAAGTTTGGGCAGGTAATCTGATACAAGATACTTGTCCAGATATGGGAACACATCCTGCAAGAATAGCAGAAAATATGCTCCATCATCCACAATAATACGCTCCGTCACACTGATGAGAGAGGCTATGACATTTTCCGGTCTGCGTAGCTCTAAACCATGTGCCAGGCAGATAAGGTGGAGGTTGTCCAACAGAGTACTACAGGCAGTAACCGTTGGCATGGTCTCAATAGCAATCACTTCTTGCAACAGCGGATGCAGGCTGATTTTCTTGTTATCCGTATCCTCGTTGATAAATCCGTACTTAATAAGGTGGTTCACATCTGTGAGGTTATCAAGCTTCATCCAGTTCTTAAAGCTATTCTTTATTACACCGGAAACCGGTAGCAGGGACAGATTGCGGAGAATGTCCAATTGCTGATTGGATAATTTACCAAGCTGTAGGAGCTTGCGTAAATGCTCTATCATCAGTCCGTCTGTAAAATCATCATCCTTATACAGTTCTACATCTTCCCCGGAGGTAATATTCAAGCCACAGGTTTTCAACTCTGCCAGCAGTTCTTCCGGCTCCAAGCCACTGGCTGTCAGAGACAAAGCAGACAGGCAAACCGTAAGAGTGTGGCAACCTACCGTCTGAATAATCTCCTTTACCACATCTTGAGAACTCTTTGCAGAAGGGCAATGCTTATAAAACAATTCTATAAGCTCAGTATCTGCGTCCATTTCAGAAATCTTTATCGTCTCATATTGTGAAATATTGCAACGACTGGTAACCAGTATTTTGCAATTCAATTTTATAAATTCCTTGAAGAAAGCATCCTCTTTCGACAGAACATTGAAGTTATCAATGATAATCAAACTGTCAGAGTGGAGCTTTTTTAATATTCTCATATGCTTGTCAAAAAGCATTTCTTCACTCATATCAGCGGTATCATCGCTAAATTCCATGTGAGCAACACATTTCTTCAAATCACCACCATAAAACAGATGAATGATATTTGTGTATTTCTTTTCGTTCTTCTTGGCATAGGTCTTTACCAATTCACTTTTACCCATACCTGCAGTTCCGGTGATAAATACAGGATTATGGTCCTGTAATGCCTTAGCAACAGCCTTCAGTTCCTCTTTTCGTCCAATAAAATAGCAGTTGGCAGAAGGAAGTCTGTTACTCAGTAGAATATCTGATAGGTCAGGGGATAGCAGAGTATGTTTGCTGTCATGGTCGTTTAAAATGGCGTAGACTTGCTAATATGGGTGAGCAGGATCAGTTTTATATCAGAGACCATCATGAGTCTATCGTTTCCAGAGAGGTGTGGGATGAGGCAGAGCGCATCCGCATGAAGCGTTCTAAGAATAAAATTATGGAGACCAGCGGAAACAGGGAGCGTTATACCCGTCAATATGCTTTCAGCAGTATGTGTGAGTGCAGCTATTGTGGACATAAGCTTACCCGAAGGACAAGGCACAGCAGTTCCATTTATGAAAAGCCTGTGTGGCAGTGTATGAATGCCACCAAGAATGGAATTAAGAATTGTCCACATTGCAAAGCCATTGATGAGGCGATTTTGGAAGGAGCTTTTTTGGAAGCCTTTGGATTGCTGGCAGGGAATTTTGATGATGTGCTGGATATAGTTATGTCGAATGTGGAGGAGGCTTTGAACAATGCAGAGGATGTTCGTAAGAAGCAACAGCTTGATAAGGACATTTCTTCCTTGGAATCAAAAAAATCCCGAATGACAGATATGCTCATTGATGGTACAATAAGTAAGGAAGTTTATGATGAAAAGGTACTTGAATTTACCCGTAAACTTCATACTCTTTCTGAGAGAAGATATCTTTTGGAGGAGTCAATTAACAAACAGAAAGATGTTGGCAAGCGAATGTCAGCACTTCGTGAGACACTAATCAGTGAGCAGGTGCTGGATGAATTTGACAGAGTGGTGTTTGAGAGTATTATTGAGAAGGTTCTGGTTGGAGGCTTTGATGAGGAAGGTAATCCCGACCCATACAAGCTGACCTTTGTGCTAAAGGGAAACCAGTCGGGAACCGTTCCCAATGCCAAGGAACATTACAAAGCAATTCAGAAGGAATTGAAGAAAGGAAATAAGGTGTCTTAAGATGGAGAGAAAGCTGACAAAAGTTGTTGATGGAACCGAAATAACAGTGGGTGGAAAAATGTGTTCATGCGGCACAGACGTGGCTAATGATTTGTGTTCATGGGAGAGTACCGACACATGTGGAGACTGTTGTTCTCTTGTCCCAACTAAAACAGAAGCCGGATGAATTACATTAATGTTACAATTGAACTTGATGATGTGGATATAACATCTGCAGAGACTAAGGCAACATATGATGAGAGAAAACAGGAGATGCACGCGAAAAACTGATATCTCTGTTCTTGGAGTGATTTTTCCATTGGTTTGTGCGTTGAAGAATAGCATATACAAATTTGAGAATTTGTGTATGCCGATTGTAGCACTTATTTTCTTTGGGGGATGTATATTTATCACATTTGTATATTTGGCGTTATTATTGAGATGGAAAAATGTTGATATGGAGGCGACGAGACATGAAAGCAATAGTCCAGAAGGTAAATTATAAAAGAGGTTTTGTGGCTTACGAAATAGAGGGTTACGATTATGGCTGGCTAGAAATATTAGATTCAGTTGAGGTGGAACCAGAAGAAGAAATAGAAGGTCCTTTTACAGAGTTGGGAGAAGCTAATATATATATAAAGAGTACAGGCGAAGCAATTAAAGTTTTTATTGAAGATTATGGAATGTCGAGACAAAAGGCAATAGAAATGATTATGAGATAAGTCCGCCGGAATGGTGCAACTTTCTGTAATTCGTATTCAGGAGTGCAAAAAATAACAAAAGCACCAAATTGTGCGCGAATGTTAATATGAATCAAAGTTATACCGCATGTGGAGAGCGTGAGTCTGTTGACTAAAGTACATAATTGATAGTGTGAAAAGGCTTGACCACAACACTCCTACAGGAAAAGAGAACTGGCCAAAACGTTCTATAGAAGAAATTCTGAGTAATGAAAAATACATAGGTGTTTCGGTTGTTAATGTAGGTGGCGAAGAAGGTCAGATTTATAAATTGAACAATTCTCATCCGGCAATCATTTCAAAAGAAATGTTCGATGCTGTTCAGGAAGAAAAACATAAACGCAGCAATGTAATTGTTGATGAAAATGGAACACACAGAAATACTACGAAGTATAGTTCGAAGAAAACAACCGTATTTTAACATAAAATAGGAGGTTTGAAGATGTCAAATTATGCATATAGAGATTTAGAAAGAAAAATAGTACTATATTCAAGTCAAGCTATAAAAGAGGATAGAAATGAAACTTTTTATTGCCCCAATCCGAAATGCGAAGCTAAACTTTACATTTGTGCTATAGAAGGAAGTAAAAGTGCTTATTTTAGAGCAACAAAACCAATGTATAAACATATCTTGAATTGTCCATTTGGAACTAGCGGTTCGGAATTCGATAAAAATAAATTCGATGAGTCAGAATTTGTTTTTAATAATGCAATTGATGGTCTTCTAGCTGTAACAGGAAATCCTAAAGAAGAAAAGAAAATTGATGGACATAACATTGGAGAGCCGAAAGCACATCCACTAAGGACACTAAAGCAAATTTATTCTATGTGTAAGAGTATGCCAGTAAATTTGAAATATGGTGATAAAGAAATAGGAGAAATGTTATTGGATGATAGAAGTGAATATAGATATCCTAGGGGTTGTTTTGGCAAGAAGATAATTGAGGCAGCTGTTAAGGGAAAGTTATATGATAACGAAAAGAAAGAAATCTATTTAGTCGCTCCTATGTATAACCACAAATATTCTTTTATATTATCATTTTTTGATGAAATCACATATAAAACTATTCGTTCTGAGATATATAATAACAGAGATAAGATTATAGTTGTTGCCGGCGAATGGAAATCGTCAGGTGTATATAATTCTTTTATCACACATATATATGGAAGAAAGCAAGTTGCTATTATAAAATAGCCTAATCGAGATAAATATGGAAATTCAAGAAAATGCGGAATTGAGGTTGGAAAGAATTTGCGCGTTGCGAAAACACTAAAGTTTTCGTGGGTGTCCTCTCCGTCACATCTTGTATCGTGTTATATCGTTCTACCCTTGTTTACGAACCCTCATAAGGGAAAGAAAATCTGGTAACAACTTATAACAAATTATGAAAATGGCAGTTGGAACTGGATGAAATGCTTATAATACATTTTCAAGAAGGGATTGATTGTGCAAAGGCAGAGGAAGGGTTAAAAACTACTCCTAATTCAGAGTGTGCATTGAATGCTCTTGCCATAGATAATCCGCTTGAATATGCAAGACTTTATCTTGACGGAACTATGCAGATGTGGGTTGGTGCAGAGGATAGCCTTGAAGTATTGAAAAGAGAGATTATCTTTTTAAGACGATAAATAGTTGTTTTTTAAGAAAGGGGATGATGATATGTCTATTACCGCAACTGAATTGAAAATTAATCTTGGTAAATATCTTATGCTTGCAGAAACAGAGGATATTTATATTACTCGTAACGGAAAAGTTGTTGCAAAATTGTCTAACCCATATCAGGACAGAGTAGATGTTGCTAAGTCATTGTTTGGTGTTCTTTCAAATGATATGACTCTGGAAGAAGCACGGGAAGAAAGGTTGAATATAATATGAGAGTTTTAGTTGATACTTGTGTTATCATCGACGCATTACAGTCGCGTGTTCCGTTTGCAGAAGCAGCACAAAAACTCTTTATTTATTCTGCAAATAAGCAATTTGAGGGATATATCACTGCAAAGTCAGTTAAAGATATCTATTATCTGACACATCGTTTAACACATAGCGACGAAGAAACACGAAAGATTTTGAGCAAACTTTTTACTTTGTTTCATTTGTTGGATACTACTTCTTTGGATTGCCGGAAAGCAATATCTTCTGAAATTGGTGATTATGAAGATGCTATTATGGTGGAAACATCAATTCGTTCAGAAATGGATTGTATAGTAACAAGAAATGTAAAAGACTATATGAAATCTTCTGTTAAGGTGTATGAACCTTCTGCATTATTAAAGCTATTAGAGGAAGAAAACGAAACTGAATAAAAACAAGAAGGGAATAATTAGGAGAATAGCAAGTAAGCTGACACTAATTATTCTCTTTTTTGATTAAAAATCGCAACTTCTTGGCAAAAATGATTTTGATGTTGATGAGTTTGCTTAACAAAATCGACAAAACAGTATACAATATGACCAAAATATTGATATGGAGGTGCGTAGTATAATATAAATTAAATAAGTGGACTAATAATTGTTCCTGTGGTATACTATTTCCATAAAAATATGGAGGACATATACCATGGCTAAAGCAAAAC
>FR900093.1 GCA_000437755.1 Roseburia sp. CAG:303 | reverse complement strand
TGCTTCCAATTGTTAATTCACTTGCTGACTTTGGTAACTACTGTACTGTATCACTCATAAATAGTTATATTTTTTCTGGACACTCAATCCGTTTCATGGTATACTAAAAAGAAACGGCGGTGATTTTAAATGGCAAGACCAAGAAAGTATAATATTTCGTTGACAGATGATGAAGTCAAACAGTTGAAATCAATCATGCACAAAAAACAAACTTCAAAAACAGTTCGGAACAGATGCCAGATTATCCTTGATTTAGATGATGCACACGGCAAAGTCCTTACCCATGAGCAGTCTGCCAAAACAAACTGTGTATGTATGGCTACTATTATGAATACGGTAAAACTTTATTCCGAAAAAGGTATTCAAGGCATTATTACCTTAAACCGTAATATTAACTCTGATAATGCCCGCAGAAAATTGGATGGCCGTGCGGAAGCACGCATCATCGAAATAGCATGCAGTCCTGCACCGGCAGGGCATTCCAGATGGACACTTCGTCTGCTGGAAGAACAGGCAAAGGTTGTGCTTGATGTTCCGGTCAGCAAAGATACCATCGGCAGAGCTTTAAAAAAAATAGGCTTCGCCCTCACATGAATAACTATTGGTGTATTCCTTCAAAAGACGATGCTGATTTTGTAGCCTGCATGGAGGATGTGCTTGATGTTTATGAGCTTCCATATGATCCAATGTATCCAGTTGTCTGTATGGATGAGAAACCATATCAGCTTTTAGATGATGTACGGGAACCATTGTCTGCCCGCCCGGGTAGTAATCTGAAAACAAATTCCGAATACAGGAGGAATGGCACCTGCAGTATTTTTGCATTTGTCGAACCCCTCGGTGGAAGACATCATGTAAGTGTCCATGAACACCGTACAGCAATTGACTGGGCGGTTGAAATCAAGTATCTGTCGGATGTAATGTTTCCGGATGCAAAGAAAATCATACTTGTAATGGATAATCTTAACACCCATAAAGCAGCATCACTCTATAAAGCATTTCCACCAGCAGAGGTACGGAGAATCATAAAGCGGCTTGAAATCCACTATATGCCAAAACATGGCAGCTGGCTTGACATGGCAGAAATTGAGCTGAATGTAATGACGCGTCAATGTTTATCACGCAGGATAGCAAGCATCGAAAAACTCAAATGTGAGTTATCTGCACGGGAAGCGGAGCGTAATTGTAATACAGCTAAGATCCAGTGGCATTTTCAAACAGGAGATGCACG
>FR900092.1:5032-10948 GCA_000437755.1 Roseburia sp. CAG:303 | reverse complement strand
AAATTATGAGTTTCGCAATTAACTATTATCAATCAACAGAAAGGAGTGCAACATGGCATTTACACATCTGCATGTACATACGGAATATAGTCTGCTGGATGGTTCAAGTAAAATAAAGGAACTCGTGGCACGGGCGAAGGAACTCGGTATGGACAGCCTTGCAATTACCGATCATGGGGTTATGTATGGAGTCATTGATTTCTACCGGGCGGCGAAGGATGCCGGAATAAAACCGATTATCGGCTGTGAGATCTATGTCTCGCCGGGCTCAAGATTTGAAAAGGAGACCGGGCATAATGAGGACAGGTATTATCATCTGGTGCTGCTTGCGGAAAATGACCGGGGTTATCACAATCTGATGAAAATCGTATCAAAAGGATTTACGGAAGGTTATTATTATAAGCCGAGAGTGGATTATGAAGTATTAGAACAGTATTCGGAAGGCATTATAGCACTGAGTGCGTGTCTTGCGGGAGAAGTCCAGAAATACCTTGCCAGAAATATGTATGATGAGGCATGCAAATCCGCCCTCAGATATCAGAAGATCTTTGGAAAGGGGAATTTCTTTCTGGAACTGCAGGATCATGGCATTGATATGCAGAAAAAAGTAAATATGGATTTGCTGCGGATGAGCAGCGAACTGGGTATCGAGTTAGTTGCGACGAACGATATTCACTATATCTATGACACGGATTACGAGGCACATGATATTCTTCTGTGTATACAGACTGGAAAAAAAGTCATGGATGAGGACCGTATGAGATACGAAGGCGGTCAGTATTATTTAAAAAGCGAAGAGGAGATGCGGGCCTTATTCCCATATGCCCTGCAGGCAATCGATAATACGGCTAAAATAGCCGCACGGTGTAATGTGGAGATAGAATTTGGCGTCCGCAAACTTCCGAAATACCAGGTACCAAAGGAATTCTGGGACAGTGAGGAAGAAGAAGGCGAGGCGTCCTGGCACTACCTTCATCACCTGTGTTATGAGGGATTAAACCGGAGATATGGAAGTGAAAAGCCGGAACTGACGGAAAGATTGGATTATGAATTATCTGTCATCCGGAACATGGGATTTATCGATTACTTCCTTATTGTATGGGATTTCATTAATTATGCAAAGACAAATGGAATCATGGTAGGTCCGGGAAGAGGTTCGGCAGCGGGAAGTATCGTTGCATATACACTGGCAATTACCGATATTGATCCGTTAAAATATGACCTTCTGTTTGAACGTTTCCTGAATCCGGAGCGAGTCAGCATGCCTGATATCGACGTGGATTTCTGCTACGAAAGACGTGGGGAAGTAATTGACTATGTAGTATCAAAATACGGCAAGGACAATGTGGCACAGATTGTAACCTTTGGAACACTTGCCGCAAAGGGTGTTATCCGTGACGTGGGGCGTGTGCTGGATATGCCGTATGCACAGGTGGATGCCATTGCAAAGATGATACCAAAAGAACTCAATATCACCATTGACAAGGCATTGAAAATGAACCCTTTATTAAAGAAGGAATACGATGAAAACAGTCAGATAAAATACCTCATCGATATGTCTAAAAGGCTGGAAGGACTGCCGCGTCATACTTCCATGCATGCTGCCGGCGTATTAATCAGCCAGAAAGCAGTAGATGAGTATGTGCCGCTGTCCCGTTCCTCGGATGGAACGATTACAACCCAGTACATCATGACCACACTGGAAGAATTGGGACTGCTTAAGATGGACTTCCTCGGACTGCGTACCCTTACCGTCATTCAGGATGCCGTAAATCTCGTGAAGAAAAACAAAGGAGTCACGATAAATCTGCATGATATAGATTATAACGATAAACAGGTGCTGGATTACATCGGAACCGGTAAAACCGATGGAATATTCCAGATAGAAAGTGCCGGCATGAAGAGTTTCATGAAAGAATTAAAGCCGGAGAGCCTGGAAGATATCATAGCCGGAATCGCATTATACCGTCCGGGACCGATGGACTTTATTCCAAAGTATCTGAAAGGAAAAAATGACCGGGATTCCATCACCTATGACTGTCCGCAGCTGGAGCCGATTTTAAAGACAACACACGGGTGTATCGTTTATCAGGAACAGGTTATGCAGATCGTAAGGGATCTGGCTGGCTACACCCTGGGACGAAGTGATCTTTTAAGAAGAGCAATGTCAAAGAAAAAGCAGGCGGTCATGGAGAAGGAAAGGAAAAACTTCGTTTACGGAAATGAAGAAGAAGGTGTGGATGGCTGTATTAAGCGGGGAATTGACGAAGCAACGGCAAATAAAATCTATGACGAAATGATCGATTTTGCAAAGTACGCATTCAATAAGTCCCATGCGGCAGCCTATGGTGTGGTATCTTACCAGACAGCATATCTGAAGTACTACTATCCGGTAGAATTTATGGCATCCCTTCTGACCAGTGTCATCGACAATTCATCCAAAGTAATTGAATATGTGCAGACCTGTAAAGGCATGGGCATTGACATATTGCCGCCGGATATTAACCAGAGTGAACGGAATTTCACGGCACAGGGCGGTGCGATCCGCTATGGTCTGTCTGCTTTGAAAAGTATCGGAAAAGCCATGGTAGATCAGCTTGTGTCGGAAAGAAATGCGAGAGGGCCGTTTCAGAATCTTCAGGAATTTCTGGAAAGAATTTCCGAATGTGACCTGAGCAAGAGAATCGTGGAAAGTCTGATCAAGGCCGGAGCATTGGACTGCCTGGAAGGAAACCGGAGGCAGAAAATGATGATTTACACATCGATTATGGACAATATCTCACAGTCAAAAAAGAAGATGATGGCAGGACAGATGTCCCTTTTTGACATCGTGGACGATGAATTAAAGTCAGATTTTGAAATAAAATTTCCGAAAGTGAATGAATTTTCAAAACAGGAAATACTTGTCTTTGAGAAAGAAGTCATCGGATTATATGTCAGTGGACATCCTCTGGAAGAATACCAGAATATGTGGAAAAAGAATATCACAAGGACAAGTCTTGATTTTCAGCTGAATGATGAGGATGAAACCGCCGTGGCAGACAATGCAAGGGAGATAATCGGAGGAATTATTTCCGAGGTTACCGTAAAAGTAACAAAGCAGAATTCCGTTATGGCATTTGTCACAATTGAAGATTTATATGGAACAGTAGAAGTGTTAGTATTTCCTAAATTGTACGAAAAATACAGACAAATCATTGCAGAAGACAATAAAGTTTTTATTACCGGACGTGTGACATCCGGAGGTGAAGAAAATGCAAAGATGATTTGTGAGACGATTACCTCGTTTGATGATAAATCGTCAGAATTGTGGATCCGTTTCGAAAATAAGCAAGAGTATGAGGAAAAATACCCGCAGCTTCTGGAACAGATAAAGCTTTCCAATGGAAAGGATAAAATTGTGATTTACCTGAATCAGGAAAAGGCGAAAAAAATACTTCCTGCATCCTGTAATGTAAACGCAGATCAGCAGTTTCTGTGGAAAATGCAGGCTTTGTTCGGAGAAAATAATGTGCGGATTGTTTCCTGAAAATAAATGTTGAAATTGGTAATAAATAGTATTAAAATAGGAAAAAGAGCATATCTTGAAAACCTGAATTAGGAGGGACTTTATTATGGCACATGAAATTAATACAATAGGCGTACTGACAAGCGGTGGAGATGCACCTGGAATGAATGCTGCGATTCGTGCAGTAGTGCGTACCGCACTTTCCAAAGGAAAAAAGGTAAAAGGAATCATGCGTGGATATCAGGGACTTCTTGAAGAAGAAATCATTGACATGGATGCACACAGTGTTTCTGATATCATCCAGCGGGGCGGAACAATACTTGGAACAGCACGCTGTATGGAATTCGTAACACCGGAAGGTCAGCAGAAGGGTGCAGATATCTGCAGAAAGCATGGAATTGACGGACTGGTTGTTATCGGTGGTGATGGTTCATTCAGAGGAGCACAGAAACTTGCCCATCTTGGAATCAATACCATCGGTGTACCGGGAACCATAGATCTGGATATTGCATGTACAGACTTTACCATTGGTTTTGATACTGCGGTAAATACTGCTATGGATGCGATTGATAAAGTAAGGGATACATCCACTTCCCATGAGAGATGCAGTATCATCGAGGTTATGGGCAGACATGCCGGATACATTGCACTCTGGTGCGGTATTGCAAACGGTGCGGAAGATATTCTTCTGCCGGAGCGTTACAATCACGATGAACAGAAGTTAATCAACCATATTATAGAATCAAGAAAAAAAGGAAAGAAGCACCATATTATTATCAATGCAGAAGGAATCGGACATTCCGCTTCCATGGCGAAACGAATCGAAGCAGCTACCGGTATGGAAACAAGAGCAACCATTCTCGGACATATGCAGCGAGGTGGTTCACCGACCTGTAAAGACAGAATGTATGCTTCCATTATGGGTGCATATGCGGCTGATCTGCTCTGCCAGGGAGCAAGCAACAGAGTAGTTGCTTACAAAGGCGGCGACTATGTAGACTTTGAGATTGATGAAGCACTGGCAATGACAAAAGATATTCCAGAGTATCAGTACGAAGTAAGCAAGATGCTGTCAAGATAAGAAGGAGAAAATATGTTTATCAGCTCATTATCAAACCAGCATATCAAAGATATTAACCGTCTGCAGACAAAGAGTTCTGCAAGAAAAAAGGAAAAGCTCTTTGTGGCGGAAGGAATAAAACTTTACCGTGAGATTCCGAAACAGGATATTGTAAATACCTATGTTTCTGAGTCATTTCTGAAAGAAAATAAAGATACGGTAAAAGGAAGTTATATCATTGTCAAGGACAATATATTTAAGGATATCAGTGATACCGTTACTCCACAGGGAATTATCTGTATTGTCAGACAAAGAGAGTATAATTTAAAAACAATTCTGAATAAAAGTAAAAAACAGACATTTATTCTGCTGGAATCTCTGCAGGATCCTGGAAATCTCGGGACAATTATGCGGACGGCGGAGGGCGCAGGTGTGGATGCTGTCATCATGAATAAACAGACGGTGGATTTGTTTAATCCGAAAGTAATCCGTTCCACCATGGGCTCCGTATTCCGGGTACCGTTCCTGGTATATGATGATTTGGGAGAAGCCGTAAATGAATTAAAAAAAGATGGCGTGAAAGTGTATGCGGCCCATTTGGATGGGAAGAATAATTATGACGAGGAATCCTACGAAACCTCCAGTGCATTTCTGATTGGAAATGAATCAAAAGGATTGTCGGAACAGATAACAGCCATGGCAGATTGTCTGGTGAAGATACCGATGGAGGGGCAGCTGGAGTCGTTAAATGCTGCTGTAAGTGCCGCACTTTTAATGTATGAAAGCAGGAAAAATAAGCGGAAATAGTGGAAAATACGGGAAAAAAGCAAATCTCTGTCTGAAAAAAACGTAAAAAAATTTTCTGTTAGGGTTGACAAATCAAATTTAATTTGTTATTATGCTGAATACAACTTGCAATAAATTTAACAATTATGTAATAAAACGCAGAAGAAAACAGAGTGTATCGTCGCTCTCGAGTTTACAAACACAGAAAGCAGCGTTTTATTATATGCTGGAGACAGCGGATTGGAGGACTTTATGAAGGCTATAAAGCACGATAAGGCAGTTGCATTGCTTGCATGCGGTTTTATGTTTGCAGCAACAGCCGGACTTGTTGTCAGTGGCTTAAACAAAAGTGAAGAAATAGCGCAAACGGCAGGTGTTGAATCGTTTGAAAAAGTTGATTCGAAAGAAATGAACAACGTTTTATCACTTGAGAGAATGGATAACATTCTTGTGGGAGCTACACTGGAGGATTTCTACGGTGCATCAGGCATGGCAGGAAAAGAAACTCCGGAAGAAACCACTGAAGAGGAAACGACGGAAACAGAGACTGCATCGGAAGAGC
>FR900092.1:0-5012 GCA_000437755.1 Roseburia sp. CAG:303 | reverse complement strand
GGAAGAGCAGACGACAGAAACAGAGACAGAGACACAGCAGGAAACAGAGGCAGCGACTGCACCGGAGGAAACAACGGAAGCAGAAGAGCCATATGCTTATGCAGACTTTTTCATGGTAAATGTGTCGGATTATCTGAATGTCAGGGCTGAACCATCGGAAGATGCGGAAGTAGTAGGGAAAATTTATGCCGGCGGTGGCGGACAGGTGCTTGCAAAAGGCGGGGAATGGTCCGGAATACAGTCGGGAAATGTAACAGGATACATCAAAAATGATTATGCATGGTTTGCACAGGATGCGGAGGCAAATATTGCCAATGTATGTCCATTAATCGCAACGAGTAACGTAGAAAGCCTTAGACTCAGAAAAGGTCCGGGACTTGATTACGGAATAGAAGACGTTATGGAACAGGGTGTGTGCATGACAGTCATGGCAGATTATGGTGAATGGCTTCTGGTCAGCTATGCCGGTGTAACCGGATATACTGCAAAAGAATTTGTTTCCATGCAGTATGATATCGGAACCGGAATTACGACCGCGGAAGAGCAGGCACAGCTTGCAGCAGAACAGGCAAGAATTGCAGCAGAAGCTGCAGCACAGGCAGAAAAACAGGCACAGGAAGAAGCCGAAGCAAAGAAAGAGCAGGCAGAAACCGTATATACTTCAGCATATCAGCTGGGTGTAGAGGACAGTTACCTTCTGGCAAGCCTTGTAATGGCAGAAGCAGGCGGTGAGTGTTACGAAGGAAAGCTCGCTGTGGCAAATATTGTGTTGAACAGATTGAATTCAGGTAAATACGGAAGCAGTATAAGCGATGTTATATATGCCAGCGGACAGTTTTCGGTAGTGCGTAACGGTGCTTTGGATAAGGCAATCGCAAACGGACCGAACTCAGGATCTGTACAGGCGGCAGAAGAAGCATTATCAGGAGTGAATAATGTTCCGGATTATACTTCGTTTTGTACACTTGCAGTTGCAAAGTACAGCAGATACAGTGCGTACTCTGTGATTGGAAATCAGGTATTTTACCGTTAAAATAAAAATAATATAAATTTTAGCATGTTGTATCCCCTGTTTTTTAACAGGGGATTTTGTGATACCAACGGATTGTTCCGCGCTGCGCACTCCCACAATCCGCATCCCCCCAATATGAGCAAGCTCATGTGGGTTTAGACTTTTTGACCCTGGTATCATAAATATAAACTTTTCAGAAACTCCTTGAAAGTATGCGTCAAATATTGTATGATAAATATAAATATTATGAGAGGGAGGGTGAAACCGTGGAATCTTATTTCTGGCTGATTCTGTTTATTGTTTTCCTGATTTTTGAGGTAATTACCTTAGGACTTGCAACCATCTGGTTTGCCGGAGGAGCATTTATTTCTTTCTGGATGTCGGTTGCCGGTATTGGTTTTATATGGCAGATTATAGTATTCTTCCTGGTGTCCGTGATACTGCTCTGTACGACACGGCCGCTGGCATCGAAGTATCTGAATAAGAATACGACAAAGACAAATGTGGAAGAACTGATCGGGAAGCATGTAAAGGTTTCAGAGACGATTGATAATATCAATGAAACGGGGCATGTTATGATTAACGGTGTAGAATGGCTGGCAAGGGCAAAACATGACGGGATGCTGATACAGCAGGGTACGGTAGTATGTATTCTGGAGATTAACGGCGTGAAAGCGATTGTGCAGCCGGTAAGTATGATGAATCATCCGGTACAGGAAAAGAAAGAAAATGATTAGAAAAAAATTGGAGGTAGAGCAATGACAACAGGATTTATAGCAACGATAGCCATTATCGTAATTGTTATCTGGATTATCGCAGGATGTATTAAGATTGTGCCGCAGGCACAGGCATTTGTAATTGAAAGACTGGGTGGATACAAGGAAACCTGGTCCGTAGGTCTGCATTTTAAGATGCCATTGATTGACAAGGTAGCAAAGAGAGTGATTTTAAAAGAGCAGGTAGTGGATTTCCCGCCGCAGCCGGTTATCACAAAGGATAATGTAACCATGAGAATCGATACCGTAGTCTTTTTCCAGATTACAGATCCGAAGCTTTTCTCATACGGAGTAGAGAATCCGATTATGGCGATTGAAAATCTGACGGCAACAACACTTAGAAATATCATCGGTGATCTGGAACTGGATGAAACACTGACATCCAGGGAAACCATTAACACGAAGATGAGATCTTCTCTTGATATGGCAACCGATCCATGGGGAATCAAAGTCAACCGTGTGGAACTGAAGAACATCATTCCTCCGGCAGCAATCCAGGATGCCATGGAAAAACAGATGAAGGCAGAACGTGAACGAAGAGAAGCGATCCTGATTGCAGAAGGTGAGAAGAAATCAACCATTCTTGTGGCAGAAGGTAAGAAAGCTTCTGCTATTCTGGATGCAGAAGCGGATAAACAGGCACAGATTCTTCGTGCGGAAGCAAAGAAAGAAGCTACGATCCGTGAGGCGGAAGGTCAGGCTTCTGCTATTCTGGCAGTGCAGAAGGCACAGGCAGATGGTATCCGCTTTATTAAGGAAGCAGGGGCAGATGATGCAGTTATCCAGTTAAAGAGTCTGGAAGCATTTGCCAAAGCAGCGGACGGTCAGGCAACAAAGATTATTATCCCGTCAGATATACAGGGACTTGCAGGAACGGTCAAATCCATTGCAGAAGTGGCAAAGGATGCTTAAAAAGAATGATGGGGACAAAAGGTATTTTGTCACCGGTGCGTAACGATATAAAATCGGTCGGAAAAATCTGACCGGTTTTTTTCGCCGTTTTCTTGACAAGCCGTAAGTCCCTAGTATATAATGATACGATGCCGGGGTAAAAAGGTAAAAGCCGTTTCACCCCAATTTTATGAATATATCTAAAATGAAATTTAAATAAAAGGAAGGTTATTGAAATGACTGAAAAGAAAAGCATGCTTACAGGCGAAGGCCTTAAGAAATTACAGGATGAATTACAGGATCTTGAGGTAGTACAGTTAAAGGAAGTTGCCCAGAAGATTAAAGAAGCAAGAGAACAGGGCGATTTATCAGAAAATGCCGAGTATGATGCTGCAAGAGAAGAACAGAGAGATATTGTTTCCAGAATTGAAGAGATTAAGGAAATCCTTAAGAATGTAGAGGTCGTAGATGAAGACGATATCGATATTGCAAAGGTAAACCTCGGATGTACAGTAAAATTACTGGACAAGGAATACGATGAAGAAGTAGAGTATACTTTAGTTGGTTCTACCGAAACAGACAGTTTAAATAATAAGATTTCCAACGAGTCACCGCTCGGAAGAGAATTAATGGGAAAAACTACCGGCGATATCGTCGTAGTAGAAAGCTCATACGGAAACGCAGAATATGAAATTCTTGGAATTACAAGAAATTAAATACAGATATTGGAGGAAAACAGGCAATGGCTGAACAGAATGCAGGACAGGACATCAACCAGTTATTAAAGGTAAGAAGAGAAAAATTAGCAGATTTGCAGGCGAATGGAAAAGATCCGTTCCAGGTAATGAAATATGACAGAACACATCATACTTCTGATGTAAAAGAGTTATATACTGCCCATGAGGAAAAACTTCTGGCCGGAAGAGAAGAAGTAAATACAGACGGCATGGAAGAAGCAGAAGCAAGGGAAGCACAGAAGAAGGATTATGAAGAGAGAAGAAGCATCATGGATGCAGATCCGATTCAGGTATCCATCGCAGGACGAATGATGTTCAAACGTGTCATGGGTAAGGCTTCGTTTGCAAATATCCAGGATTTAAAGGGAAATATCCAGATCTACGTTGCAAAGGATTCCATCGGGGAAGAATTATATGCAACATTTAAGAAATCCGATATCGGCGATATCTGGGGTGTAAAAGGCTATGCATTCCGTACAAGAACAGGAGAAATCTCCATACACGCAGAGGAGATGACACTTCTTTCAAAGTCACTGCAGATTCTTCCGGAGAAATTCCACGGACTGACCGATACCGATATGCGTTATCGTCAGAGATATGTCGATCTGATTATGAACCAGGACAGCAAGGAAGTATTTATCAAGCGTTCTAAAATCATCAGCGAAATCCGTAAATTCCTGGACGGACAGGGATTCATGGAAGTGGAAACACCTATGCTTGTTGCAAATGCAGGCGGTGCGGCTGCAAGACCATTTGAAACACATTATAACGCACTGGATGAGGACGTAAAACTGCGTATCTCACTGGAATTATATTTAAAGAGATTAATTGTCGGCGGACTTGAAAAAGTATATGAAATCGGACGTGTATTCCGTAATGAAGGTGTGGACACAAGACACAATCCGGAATTCACATTGATGGAACTTTATCAGGCATATACCGATTACAATGGTATGATGGAACTCACAGAAAACCTGTATCGCCATCTGGCACAGGCAGTACTGGGAACAACCACGATTGTATACAATGGTGTGGAAATGGATCTCGGAAAGCCATTTGAAAGAATCACTATGGTTGATGCTGTCAAGAAGTATGCAGGTGTTGATTTCAATGAGATTCATACATTAGAAGAAGCAAGAGCAGCAGCAAAAGAACATCATGTCGAATACGAAGAACGTCATAAGAAGGGTGACATCTTAAATCTCTTCTTTGAAGAATTCGTAGAAGAACATCTGATTCAGCCTACCTTCCTGATGGATCATCCGGTAGATATCTCTCCACTTACAAAGAGAAAACCGGAAAATCCGGAATATGTAGAGCGTTTTGAGTTCTTCATGAATGGCTGGGAAATGGCAAATGCTTACTCCGAGTTAAACGATCCGATCGACCAGAGAGCCAGATTTGCCGCACAGGAAGAACAGTTTGCAGCAGGTGATGAAGAAGCAAACCATACAGATGAAGATTTCTTAAATGCACTGGAAATCGGTATGCCGCCTACGGGAGGTATCGGTTTCGGTATCGACAGAATGGTAATGCTGCTTACAAATTCCGCTGCAATCAGAGATGTATTACTGTTCCCGACAATGAAGTCTATTG
>FR900091.1 GCA_000437755.1 Roseburia sp. CAG:303 | reverse complement strand
AGACTTGCATAACTGAAATATGGATATATCTCTTTTAATTTATACAAATCCTTTTTTATTTCTTCTATATTTGCATTTTCCTTATCATAAGTTTCTTCTACATATGCATTCAGATCATCATCATATTTCAGTATTTTTTCCGCCATCGACAATGGTCTGCTCTTCCCTGTTCCGGCATCCTTGCTGTCCACCTGTACAAAGATAAATACGCCAATCCCTAATGCAAATACCATTAAAAATATCCCTAAAAATAATTTCCTGATTCTCGTCATATCATTTCCTCCTTTGTCACTTATCCGTTTATCACCCTCTATTTTTCCGTTTTTTTCTTTATTATCAGCATTGCTGCCGCACCTCCTGCCAGCACAATACATCCGGATATAGATGGATCCGGTCCGGTTCCGCGGACTTTTTCTATTCCATCATTACCTCCGACTGTGCTTTCCATTCTGCTATGATCTTCGTCCCGCATCCACTCCAAAACTTCAAACTCTTTCCAGTTTTTTATTCCATCCTCTGCCAGCTGCTTTTTATCTTTCCATGACATTTTCAAAAATTCCTCTTCTTCCTTAGAGAATACATTTTGATATTTTTTAATCATGGCATTGGTTACACAGCGATAGCATTGATATGGCGTTTCTACATAACACATATTATTAATTGTATAAACAATTACATCTGCATTTTCATATTCATTTTCATCTTTAAATGCTGTATTCAACAGGTTTGTCATTCTCGAAGAATCAATTATTCCAAGTAATGACACATCTGCTTTTAATTTAAAATCTAAATACCAGTGATGTTGTTGATAGTTTGCTGAAATCACTGTTTTTACTTTATCGTCATCATACACTGGAAAATACACCAATGCAAAACAGGTTCCGTCAACATTATATTCCACAAATGGTTTCCCCAGGTGAAGATTCTGAACCTCACTTTTAGTATAAGGATAATATTCAAGTAAATAATCCCTGAAATTATCGTTTGCAAATAATTCTGCATCTGCTATATCCATGGTTTCACAATATTCAGAACCGGAATCTGACTCCTCCGTTATATAACTCATTTGTTTTAATCCTGCTTCCACAGCACTTTTCTTTTCTTCAAAACTTTTATTTATAAATTCATCTGTTTTCTTTCCGTTTCCCTGTATAAGTCTGACCTGAGTTTCATTTTCTGCATAAATATCACTTCCTATGTAATAAAAAATGCAATCTGTATTTTTATAATCCAGTTCATTCAAAACATCTGTATATTCAGTGTCCATAGTAACTTTCCAGCCTTCCGATGTATAATTTATATGCAGCATCAGAATAATCTGATTCTCATCATAAATCGGAAAATAAAATCTGGCACTCTGAAGTTCTTTTCTAACATCATAAATATAATAAGGTTCTCCCATACTGATATTTGACATATCTGAAATAGAGATTCCCATTTCTTCCTGCATTTCTTCTGCTATAATGTTTACCATTTCCATATAATATTCTTGTGCATACTCTTTTGCATAATTTAATATTTCCTGATATCCGCTACCGCACGATGATACCTCCTCGGCAATTACGTTCATATTTCCAAATCCGATATAAAATATCATTACCACTATACTCATAAAACATGCTATTACCTTTTTGTTCATATTTTATACCTCCTGTAATTTAATTCTGTATTTGTATACTACTATTCCCACAAGAGAAATCCCCAGAATACCGACGCACACCCATACGGATACCGGAATCTTATCTTCTGTTTCAGAATACTTTACTACATTTCCTTTGAGTCTTTTTATCATATCATCATCACGATACTGCATAACATCCTGAAGTTTTTCAAATCCTGTTTCTGCCGTCTTTTTCTTTTCCAAAAAAGGCATTGCCAGAAAATCAATTTCCGCCTGTGACAATACATCTTCCTCATCTGCTGCAATAGAATATAAAAATACTTTCTCGCTTTCTGACTCTGCATACCAGGAATTATTAATTACATAAAAAACATATTTATCAACAGGTTCTTTTAATTTCTTTAATACATCAACTTTATATTCTGCACTATTTTGCAGAATCCATTCCCCACTGGTATAAGATACATGAAACAGAAACAACACATCATCTTCATATTTTATCTCAAAATTCACCTCCGCTTTCTGCTCTTTTCCATTACCATTTCCATCCGGATCAAATATCTGTATTGCATCACCCACATATATATCTTCTTCGTTTTTCACTTTTTTCATTTTACTGCAAATATCTGCATCTCCGGCAGACTGTGCATAATGTATTTTTAACAGATACTTATCATTTATATACTGCTTTGCCCCCTCAAGACTTACCTCATAATCTTTCCCCTGTTCTTCTGTTTCCGCCTGACCTGACAGTACACTTCCCAATACCATACCAAATGCTATTCCCACACATAGCATGGATTTTATCATATTTGTTTTTTTCATAAGCCTCTCCTTTTTCACCCGATTACTTCTTAATCCCAGAACACTCCTGAAATTACTGCGTCCGGTCCGTTTATCTTTGTGATTTTCAGAATTATTGCCCCCATAACCTCATAGCTGAGATAAACTCCCTTATGAAAATCAGATAATAATTTTCTATCGATTACCTGACCGGTGCCGGCATGAATTACTTCCACCGTCTGCTCCCTCTGCAGACGGTCATAATCCAGAAAATAAAAGCTGATTTTATGCCTGTCCTTATCCGCCAGACAAATATGGATATAAAAAGTTTCTGCACTTAAATAATATGCCTGTACTCTCCTGTTATCCTGTCTGTTATAAAACAATACATTTTCTTCCTCGACATACATTTTTAATAACACGCAGACTGCATTTCTGATAATATATCCATCCTGTGCCACATACTCTGGAAGCTGTTTTTCCGCCCCAACCACATGATATCCCTGACTACCGTATTCCTCCTTCCAGTTTCCGCCAGTATTTCTGTCCTCTTCCAGAGACTTCACTTCTGCCGATGTTCCTTCTATAATACGAAATGCCTGGTCTTTTATATTTTCCTGAAACAATGTCATTGCTGCAATGTCTTTTGCCTGAATATTTCTTACCAGTTCCTTCAATGCCGACAATCCGCCGCCGTCAGCCGTATTATATTTTGCCATCAGAAGTTCCATATTTTTTGCCATTTCCATTAGTTCCTCAAATACTTCCCTCACTTCACTGACAGCTTCCAGTCTCCCGGTTTCATGCAGCTGTTCTGCTATTTTCAGCATTACCTTCTTATGCTCCAGCAATGCCGCCGGCAAACGCAGATCCAGCACTTCCCTCTTTTTTTCTTTTTCCTCCAGATACTCTTCCAGTGCATCGTATACTTCGATTCCATACACATAAAGCCACGGTATGCGCCTTCTGTATTCTGATATTGTAACCCATCCGGAAGGTTCTCCGTTCAGGTAATTATCTATTTCTTTCTTGATCCATTCTATGTCGTAAGTAATTCCCCGATATGGATTTTCATTATATTTCAACAATACAAAACCATCCAGCCAGTCTTTATCATATGCAATCTCAAGCCCATCTTTTAATTCTTTTTCACTGATTATCTCTCTTTTATATTTTCCATCCACAAAGCAGTCCGCCACATGATATTCCCGTGTTTTTTTATCATATCCGTATATAGCCATATCATGCAGCATATGATGCATATGATAACATTTCTGATATGCCCCGATATAATAAGTATCCACAATACAGTACACATAATAACCATGCTCCAGACTTGTCCTGATAAATTCAACCGGATTCTTATATCCATGTTCCACAATTTCTCTTGGTACAAGTGACTGAAATGTAAGAGGTATATGTTTTATATAAGACTGTATATACAAAGACACACTAAAATCCATTCTCTGTACATCTTTATCATATACCAGCTGTACATAATCTGTCAGCAGCAATGGTAAAATATGCTCATTATTCTGTAAAATACCGGCTGCCAGTGCATGATGCGGATACAGTTTTAAAAACGGATCTGCAAATGGCAGTTCTATGCTTTGTTGAAATAAACTCATGTTAATCTCCTCCTAACGTGTACATTCAAACATCCTGGCATTGATCCCTGTAATATCTGCCAGCAGTTTTATTACAGATGTATCATTACATCCGGTTAATACAATCTTTCCGGCAGTTTCCTGGCAGCTGCATACTACCCCGCATTTTTCCCTTAAGATTTCTTCCAGTTCCGCCAGACTGATTCGTTTTCCCATAACTTTTGCATATCCAGCTTTTCTTCCTGTGAGATACAAATATCCCTCACAGTCCAGATAACCGATATCACCCGTATGCAATATCCCATTCCAGTCATCTGTCCGCGAGAGATCTTCCCTGCTATATGCGTACCCTAATCCGACATTTTCTCCTACACACAGGATTTCCCCCTGTTCTCCTGCCGGTGCAAACTTTCCGGCACTGCTCATAATTGTTATCTTCTCCCCATCTAATGGCAGTCCGGCACTCCCTTTCTTACGCTTCATGTCCGTCCATGGCAGACATGAAATTCTTGGGGATGCTTCTGTCTGTCCATACATTACATAAAACTGTATTCCATGCCGTTCTGCATATTCCTGCATATTATCCCATAATCCATCCCTCATCGCACCTCCCGCCTGTGTCATCACCTTCAGGCTGTCCGGCACATACTGCTGTATTCCAAATCGGAAAAACATTTCATAAAATGATGGTACTCCGGAAAATGAGGTTACTCCTTTATCCACCGCTAATTTCCAAAATCCAGCAGAATACACCCTGCGGTCAGTCAGCACAATAGATGCTCCGCTCATTAAAAAAGTATTTATTACTGACAGACCATAACTATAGGACATTTCCAGTGAAGTAATCGTCCTGTCCTCTTTGCAGATGCCCAGTGAGCGTATGATTGCCACTGTATTTTTCTCCAGATTTTCATACGATATTCTTACATGTTTCGGACTTCCTGTACTTCCCGAGGTGGTCAG
>FR900090.1 GCA_000437755.1 Roseburia sp. CAG:303 | reverse complement strand
GAAATCTTTACGCCTTCTATCATAACAACAGGAAGTCCCTCAGCGCATATTAAAAAATTCATGCTTGATCAGCAGAACTAATTATACCAAAAACTTTTTTAACATTCTACACTTAAACACGATTCACAGAAATTACCATCTATGCCATTATTCCAATATAAAAATAGTATAAAGATTTGCGAATACTTGCTTATGACTTAATTTTACATCATCCAATAATAGACAATTTGCCAACACCCTGACATCCTTCATTTCCATAAGCTGATTCACTTTAACAGACACATTCGTTTCTTGCTTTGTCTGATCTGCGACAAAATTCCTCCTTGCTTCCCTGCAATACTTATAAAGTCCAAGGATATATTTATTTGATAATACAAAACCAAATGTATTCTCATCATTATATCGCATCCTGCAGTTTTCCCATTCTTCCTCCGGCAATGAAAAATAGCACTTTGCTGTTTCGATATAGCAGTCTCCCTTATAAGTAGGCTTCATCTTCTTTTCTCGCCGAAGCATCTGATGATATATCTTCTCCCGTTCAAATATACTTCTTGCTCTGGTAAAATCCAGTGCCTTCCACGCATAAAAGTGT
>FR900089.1 GCA_000437755.1 Roseburia sp. CAG:303 | reverse complement strand
CGACCTACACCCTTAGCAGGGGCGCCTCTTCGGCCTCTTGAGTATTTCTCCGAATTAATTATTTCCAATATAAATTTGATGCCACTCGCGTGACAAATAACATTATATATTCTATTTTACTTTTTGTCAATAGTTTTATTTACTTTTTTATAAAAATAGCTATTTTACGATTTCAGCCTGATACATTACATCGGATGCTTCGATATTTTCCTGTTTATAGGTTGTTTCCGATATTAAGCCTGCCCTTATTCTGCTGGAGCTGTTTTCATCCCCGTTTTTGGTACAGGTAATCTGCTGCACAGCTTTTATATTCTGCAAATCCTTATTTTCGTCTTTAATAGATATTTCCGGATAAAATCCCTTTGCATAATCAGTTTCTGCCAGATTATTACCATCAGAATCCCAATACATAATTAATACTGCATCTTTTTCGAGTTTATTCCCTGTACGGTAACGATAAGTTGCTTTTTGGGAATCTTCCTGGATACAGTATATCTGTGACCAGTTTTCATCCGAATCACTCCGAACAGGATTTCCAAAATATCTGTCTTCACATTTTTCAACTTTTCCATTTTTATCAGAAAGTGTGATTGTAATTTCTGTAATATAATTTTCCAGACTATATCTATTATCCTTATCCTGCTGATATAATACCGCCCTTACTGTAGCAGTATCATAACAGTTGCCATCCGCATCTTCTGGATTCCATACAGCTTTTTCAGAGGAATGGGAATAACTGTAATATCCCGTCGCACTGTTTGCCTGCTCCGGAAATTCATTTTCTTTACATTCGGCTGCAATGTTTCCCGCATCTGTTTCCCATAAAATATAAACCTCATCTTTATCATCATAATTATAATCTACAGAAAGCTTTCCATCCTCTGCTACTTTTATTTCCAAAGTTCCTGTCTTTTCTTTTGCATAATCATTTCCCCATTGCAGTACGGCAAAAAATGCCACGGTGGCAATCGTTGCAATAAGTAGCGAATAACCACCGTATTTGAGCATGAAATGATCTATTTTTTTCCAGAGTTCTTTCATAACGATTTACCTCTACTAATTATCAATTTCTTCTCCATCTTCCGAATCATAATCATCATCCGGAATAGCCTCCTCTTCATTATCCTGAACTTCCTCAGGTTTTTCTCTTACTTTTGCAATACTTGCAACCACGATATCATCACCGCTGATATCCATCAGTTTAACACCTGATGTAATTCTTCCGAGTCTGGATATTCCGCTTACCTGCATTTGGATAATAATACCTTCTGTTGTAATCAGCATAATTTCATTGTCTTCATCCACTGATTTTACTCCAATTATATTGCCGGTCTTATCATTGATTCGATAACACTTAACACCTTTTCCGCCACGGTGCTGAACAGTAAACTCTGATGCAAGGGTTCTTTTACCCATACCATTTTCTGTTACAAGGAGCAGACATTCTCCCTGACTTTCCAGCTGCATACCGATTACTTCATCATGTTCATCCAGATTAATTCCGCGCACACCGATAGAATTTCTTCCAGTTCTGCGGATATCACTGACCTTAAATTTAATACATTGGCCATATTTTGTTACAAGCATGACAATATCAGAATTCAAGGTTTTCTTAACTTCAATCAGTTCATCATCTTCTCTTAAACAGATTGCCTGAAGTCCTCTTTTTCTTATGTTTGCATACTCAACCATTGGTGTCTTTTTAACAATACCATTCTTTGTAACCATTGTAAGGAACGAATTTTCACTGAATTCCTTTACCGGGAACATTGCCGTTACCTTTTCTCCCGGTTCCATCTGGATCAGATTAATAATGGCAACACCTCTGGATGTCCTGCTTGCATCCGGTATCTCATATGCTTTTATCCGATATGCCTTTCCGGTATTGGTAATAAACATAAGATTATGATGTGTTGTTGTCATCTGAAGTTCAACAATATAATCATCATTAATCGTCTGCATTCCCTTGATTCCTTTTCCGCCACGGTTCTGTGACTTAAAGTTATCAACGGTCATACGCTTGATATAACCAAGTTTTGTCATGGCTATAACCGTATTTTCAACCGGGATTAAATCTTCCATGGTGATTTCTTCTTCGTCATAACCGATAGACGTTCTTCTGTCATCTCCGTATTTATCCGAAATTACCAGTATTTCCTCTTTTATTACCTGTAACAGTTTTTTCTCATCTGCCAGAATTGACTTTAAATACTGGATCGTCTGTTGGAGCTGCTCGTATTCATTCTCAATATCTTCTCTTGCCAGACCGGTAAGCGCACGCAGACGCATATCAACGATAGCCTGTGCCTGTCTGTCTGTCAGGCCAAATCTCTCCATCAGTCCATTCTTTGCATCCTGTGTAGTTCTGGAATTCCGGATAATATGAATAACCTCATCAATATTATCCAGTGCGATCAGATATCCCTGCAGGATATGGGCTCTTTCCTCTGCCTTATTCAGATCATATCTGGTTCTGCGGGTAACAACATCCTCCTGATGATGCAGGTAATTATCAAGCATATCCTTCAGATTCAGCACTTTTGGCTGGTTATTAACCAGTGCAAGCATAATAACACCAAAGGTATCCTGAAGCTGAGTGTGCTTATACAAATGCTTTAAAATAATATTTGCATTGACATCTCTTCTCAGTTCAATGACGATACGCATACCTTCTTTGTTTGATTCATCACGCAATGCCGTAATTCCATCAACCTTTTTATCTTTAACCAGTTCTGCAATTTTTTCAATCAGCTTTGCCTTATTGACCATGTATGGAAGTTCGGTAACAATAATTCTGGATTTCCCGTTTTCCATTGTTTCAATATTGGTAACTGCCCTGACTTTTATCTTCCCACGTCCAGTACGGTAAGCTTCATTAATTCCTCTTGTTCCCAGGATTTCACCACCGGTTGGGAAATCAGGACCTTTTACAATATTAAGAAGTTCGTCAATATCCGTATTCCTGTCTTCCTGCACTCTGTTATCTATAATTTTCACTACCGCAGCGATGGTTTCTTTCAGATTATGCGGTGGGATATTGGTTGCCATGCCTACGGCAATACCATTTGTACCATTTACCAGAAGATTTGGAAATCTTGCCGGAAGAACCGTAGGTTCTTTTTCTGTTTCATCGAAGTTTGGAACAAAGTCCACGGTGTCTTTGTTAATGTCCGCCAGCATCTCCATGGATACTTTGCTTAATCTTGCTTCCGTGTATCGCATTGCGGCTGCACCGTCTCCATCCACAGATCCAAAATTGCCATGTCCGTCCACCAGCGGATATCTTGTTGACCATTCCTGAGCCATATTAACCAACGCACCGTATATGGAGCTGTCCCCGTGAGGATGATATTTACCCATGGTATCACCGACAATACGGGCACATTTACGATGCGGCTTATCTGGTCCGTTATTCAGTTCAATCATAGAGAACAGGATCCTTCTCTGTACCGGCTTCAAGCCATCTCTTACATCCGGAAGTGCTCTCGCTGCGATAACGCTCATTGCATATTCTATGTAAGATTGTTCCATAGTTTTTTTCAAATCTACTTCATGAATCTTATCAAAGATATTTTCATCCATTTACTTTCATCCTCCCTGTTTATATGTCTAAGTTCTGTGCAAATTTTGCATTTGCCTCAATAAATTCACGGCGCGGTTCTACCTGGTCACCCATCAGCGTTGTAAATGTTAAATCAATTTCTGATTTCAGACTCTCATCATACTGAACCTTTTTCAGAATTCTGGTTTTCGGATCCATGGTTGTTTCCCAGAGCTGATCCGCATCCATTTCTCCAAGTCCTTTATAACGCTGTATTTTATTGTTGTTATCTCGGCCAATCTCGGTAAGAATCTGATTTAACTGTTCGTCTGAATATGCATACCACACCTTTTTATTTTTTGTAACCTGATACAAAGGCGGTGTTGCAAGATAAACATGTCCTGTCTTGATGAGCATTGGCATAAAACGATATAAAAATGTCAGAAGCAGGGTTGCAATATGTGCCCCATCCACGTCGGCATCCGTCATAATAATAATTTTATCGTATCTTAATTTCTCAAGATCAAAATCATCATGGATTCCCGTACCAAAGGCTGTTATCATTGCCTTTATTTCCGCATTTCCAAGTATTCTGTCAAGCCTTGCCTTTTCAACATTAAGTATTTTTCCTCTCAATGGAAGAATTGCCTGTGTTGCCCTGCTTCGTGCTGTTTTTGCAGATCCGCCGGCGGAATCTCCTTCGACGATGAAGATTTCACAATTTGCAGGATTCTTGTCGGAACAGTCTGCAAGCTTACCAGGTAATCCATTTCCATCCAGGGCAGTTTTTCTGCTTCTTGTCAGATCTCTTGCCTTTCTCGCAGCATCCCTCGCTCTCTGTGCAAGAATAGATTTCTCACAGATGCTTCTTGCCACTTGCGGATTCTGCTCCAGAAAATACCTGAGCTGTTCACTTACAACATTTTCTACTGCTGCCCTCGCCTCGCTGTTTCCGAGTTTCTGTTTTGTCTGGCCTTCAAACTGCGGTTCCGGAATCTTAATGCTGATAATTGCTGTCAGACCTTCCCTGATATCCTCTCCTGTCAGGTTCTGCTCACTGTCCTTTAATAATTTATTTGTTCTTGCATAATCATTAAAAGTCTTTGTTAATGCCCTCTTAAAGCCCTCCAGATGTGTTCCGCCCTCCGGAGTAATAATATTATTAACAAAAGAATATGTATTCTCCGTATAAGAGTCATTATGCTGCATTGCGACCTCAACATAAATGTCCTCTTTCATTCCCTCACAGTAAATAACCTGTTCAAAAAGCGGAGTTTTTCCTTTGTTCAGATAGGTAACAAATTCCTTGATACCACCCTCATAATGGAATACTCTTTCCTTCTTTTCTTCATTTTCACGGTTATCCCTGAGAATGATTTTTAACCCTTTGGTAAGGAATGCAGTTTCTCTGAGTCTTGTTTTTAAGGTTTCAAAATCATATACCGTATCTTCAAAAATCTGTGGATCCGGCTTAAACGTAACAGATGTTCCGGTAAAATTTTCCTCACAGTCACCAACAACTTGCAGTTCATTTACTACATGACCGCGTTCATAACGCTGGAAATACACTTTTCCATTTCTGCATACTTTTACTTCCAGCCATTCAGACAATGCATTTACGACAGACGCACCTACACCATGCAGTCCGCCAGAAACCTTGTATCCGCCGCCGCCAAATTTTCCGCCGGCATGAAGGATTGTAAATACAACTTCTACGGCAGGTTTTCCTGTCTTAGTATTAATATCCACCGGTATTCCTCTTCCGTCATCCTTTACCGTAATGATATCACCTTCATTAATATCTACCTCAATAGTAGAGCAGAAGCCGGCCAGAGCTTCATCTACTGCATTATCTACAATTTCATAAACAAGGTGATGAAGTCCTTTTGAAGATGTACTTCCTATGTACATTCCTGGCCTCTTTCTTACGGCTTCCAGACCCTCCAAAATCTGTATCTGGTCTCCACCGTAATTATTATTATTGTTATTATTCATTTCTGCTCCTTTCTATTGTTCCGTTTGTAACTTTGTATACGCTATCGATATGAAACCTGTTTTCAACAAATTCATCCAGACCGGTGCAGGTAATCATTGTCTGAATACCATTAATATTGTCTAAAAGCTGTTTCTGTCTGCTGCTGTCCAATTCAGATAACACATCATCCAACAGCAGAACCGGGACGTCTTTTATCGCCTCTTTTACCAAATCAATCTCGGAAAGCTTCAAAGATAATGCGGCGGTTCTCTGCTGTCCCTGGCTTCCATATCTGCGGATATCTATATCATGATTGTAAAATCCGATATCATCCCTGTGCGGACCTGCCATTGTACTCCCCATCCGCAAATCCCTGTCTCGGTTCTTTTTCAGCTCATCATATAAAGTATTCCCTTTTACCCCCGGTTCATACCGGATTTGCAGGTTTTCTTTTCCATTCGTGATACTTCCGTGAGTCTCCGTAATGACATGGTTTATTTTTTCAACAAAACACTTTCTTTTTTCGATAATATTTTCTCCATACTGAGCCATCTGCATATCCCAGATATCCAGTGTATCGAACAGTTCATGTCCTCCTTTTGCATATACAATATCCTTCAGCAGGCGGTTTCTCTGGTTCAGTATTTTTCCATAGCTGATTAAGTCATGGAGATAAATCTTATCCAGCTGACATAATTCTGTATCAATAAATTTTCTTCTTTCCGCTGGTCCGTTTTTAATAACATTCAAGTCTTCCGGAGAAAAAAATACAACATTCAGAATCCCGAATAATTCACTTGCCCTTTTCAGGGGAATTCCATTTACCGCAATCCCCTTCGGCTTATTTTTTTTTAAATGCATATCAATTCTTACCGGAACTTCATTCTTCATAACAATCATTTTTATATGGGCTTCTTCTTTCCCAAACCGTATAATCTCTTTATCCTTGCTGCCACGATGGGAACGTGTAGTTGCTGCCAGATAGACCGACTCAAGAACATTTGTCTTTCCCTGTGCATTATCTCCGTAAAGAATATTTGTATCCTGACCAAAATTTATACTTAGATTATCATAATTTCTGAAATCACTCAGTTCCAATGTCTTAATATACATTTAAAGCTCCCGTATGTATAAATATGCACTATGCAATAGTGCTGTATATTTATACATTTAATTATTTTGTAATATTTATTTTCTGATTCTCAAATTGCACTTCATCACCATCATAAAGCTTTTTACCTCTTTGAGTTTCAGTCTGACCATTTACTTTAACCAGTCCGTCCTGGATTACAAGCTTTGCTTCTACACCGGATTCCACAAATCCTGCAGCTTTTAAAGCCTGACCCAGTTTAATATATTCATCTCTAAGCTTAATTGTTTCCATTTTCCTTTTCCTTTTCAAATTCTAGTATGCAGTATTAAAGTTTACAGGAAGAATAAGATAAATATAAGTTTCATCTTCATTCTTAATTACACATGGTGCTTTTGAATTAACAAGATAAATATCTACATTTTCTTCATCAATTACTTTCAGTGCATCCATTAAGAATTTCGGATTAAATCCAATCATAATATCCTTGCCGTTTTTCTCAATTGCAATATGTTCATTCATAGAACCTAAAAATGATGAGATCTTTAATTCAAGTTCATTTTCCGTAATGTTGATAATAATTGGCTTCTTATCACCTTCTTTTACAAGAAGAGTGGATCTGTCGATACAGTCTAAAAATTCCTTTTTATTTACTTTAATGATCGTGTCAAAATTACTGGAAATCATCTGTTCGACTTTGAAATAATCTCCATCAATCAGTCTGGATACCACAACCGTATGATCAAATTCAAACGCAATCAGATTATTTTCAAAGAAAATACGGATATCGGATTCGGTATCTCCGGAAAGTATTTTACTAATTTCATTTAATGTTTTTCCAGGAACAATTACTTTGATATTATCAAAAGTTTCTTTTAATTCAGCTTTTCTCATTGCAATTCTGTGTCCGTCAAGTGCCGTAACCGTAAGCAGATTTCCTTTTACTTCAAATAATTCACCGGTCATTAATTTGTTCGTATCGTTATCAGCGATAGAAAAAATTGTCTGTCTGATTAATTCTTTTAATGTAAACTGTGATAAATATATAAACTGATTTTTTTCAAAAGCAGGAAGGTAGGAAAAATCATCTCCTGGTTTTCCGGCTAAACTAAATGTTGCCTTTTCACAGGTAATGGTTGTTTTAAAATTCTCATCTGTAGTAATGGTAATTTCACTATCTGGAAGTTTTCGTATAATTTCAGAAAAGATCTTAGCATCAATAGCGACAATACCTTTGGAAATAATTTCACCTTCAACAATCGTTTCAATAGCAAGTTCCGTATCATTTGAAGTAAATTTGATACAGTCAGATGAAGCATCAATTAAGATACATTCCAAAATAGGCATCGTTGTTCTGGAAGGAACGGCTTTCAGTACAATATTGATTGACTGTAATAAATTGGATTTGTTGAAAACTAAATGCATGTGTAAAAAACTCCTTTCAGGTTTTCCATATATAAATATATATTTTATATTCTCGTAGTAGTATTAATATAGGCTGTGAAAATGTTGAAAACTACTCTCAGGCCTTGAAATATAAGAAATTCGTGTTTTGAAAACGATGTAGATAACATTTAGAATCATATGGAAAAATGAAAAGTTATCAACATATGGATCAAAATGGGGCAAAAGCCCAAAAAAGTTATCAACATCGAAATTTCCTATAAAGTGCAAACATGTGGAAAGGTTATCCACAAAATGTGTATACAGGATCAGTTCGGTATAATCTTCTTTTTGATGACTTCAACAGTATTCTTAGTTGATTCATTTGTATCTATCTCGTGCTGTATTTTCTCGATTGCGTGCATAACTGTAGTATGATCCTTACGTCCGAGAAGTGCACCGATCGATTTTAAAGATGACCCCTGGGTAAGATGGCGACAGAGATACATTGCAATCTGACGTGGAAAAACAATATCCTGGCTCTTGATTCTGGAAGCCATGTCAGCAGGAGAAATGTGAAAATGTTCAGCTACCGTATTGATAATAAGTTCAGGAGTGATCTCACGGTTTGCATCCGGAGAAATAATATCTTTTAAAACATCTTTTGCAAAATTTAAGTCGATCGGAGTTTTTGAAACCCTTGAAAAAGCTACGATCTTTGTTAATGCACCTTCAAGTTCACGGATGTTTGACTTGATATTGTTTGCAATATATTCAAGAATCTCATTATCAATATCATAGTTCTCTGTTTCTGTTTTTCTCAGAAGAATGGCCATTCTGGTTTCATAATCAGGTGCAGATACGTCAACGGTCAAGCCCATCTCAAAGCGGGATTTTAAACGTTCTTCCAGTGTTGACATATCTTTTGGCGGTTTATCAGAAGATATTACAATCTGCTTATTCGCTTCATAAAGTGAATTAAAGGTATGGAAAAATTCTTCCTGGGAACGTTCCTTACCGATAACAAACTGGATATCATCAATGAGCAGGACATCAATATTTCTGTATTTATTCCGGAATTCAACAATTGCCTGCTGATTTTCGCTGCGGATCGCTGTGATTAATTCATTTGTAAATATCTCACTTGTAACACAGCGGACTTTGGCGGAAGGATCCTTGTCCAGAATAAAATTACCGATGGAATGCATAAGATGCGTTTTTCCAAGTCCTACACCTCCATAAATGAACAGAGGATTGTACATTTCTGCAGGTGACTCTGCAACAGCGAGTGCGTAGGCATGGGCATAATTATTGTTACCGCCAACGACAAAGTTTTCAAACGTATAGTTTGGATTCAGGTTTGCTTCCAGTTTTTTATTATTAATAAGAAGATTATTTTCTGAAGCAGTTGATGAATCGGAAGAGGAAA
>FR900088.1 GCA_000437755.1 Roseburia sp. CAG:303 | reverse complement strand
GCTTGTATATAATAATACATAATTTTACTTTTGTCAACAACTTTTTTTCACTTTTTTGTTCACTTTCGAAACCACCTGAGAAATGCACCTGATGACGTGAAAAACGGACAACAAAAAGCATCGCATACCAAAGGAAGCACCTGATGGTGCGTGGGTCATAAATGCAAAGCATTTACGACCAAAACTGAATTCCAGCCAGTATGCGATGCCCTGTCTTAACTCTTTTTTTTCGGCACCCAGGAATAATAATTTTCTCCGTTGAGATTTACCTTATTTACGGTTCTTTCAAAGGCATTTTCATTTTCCGTGTAGGAATATTTATAATCAGGTGTGTATTCAAATACAAACATGTTGCTTTCTTCCCCCTGATAATACATTGTTCCTGTGATTCCGTATCCATTGCTGCTTCCGACAGTCATATTTTCTATTCCGTAATTTTTATTATTAATCGTTGCTTTTGCAATAGTTAATTCTGTTCCGTCTTCTTTATAGTAAGTTCCATACATTCTGGATAACTCTGATTCGGCATCCTGTGCGGACATATGATTCAGATACGTTCCCAGGGAACTGTCATATACTTTTGATGCATTACTGTCATAAGATTCATATTTCTGCTGCTCCAGCAACAGTGTCTGGCATTCCCTGATTCTTGAACCATAGTCTGTTCCGTTCTTTTTCTGAAGTTCCAGATAGATATCCATGGCTTCCTGATAGTATCCGCCATCTTTATATTTATCCGCCATTCTTGCTATGGATGCATCATCTTTATTATTCTCAAAGATTTTTTTGTCCTCTTCAAAATTACTGTATTCGTTATTATTTAAGTCCTCACATGCCATTTGATAAACGCATTCTTCTGCCATTTCCTTTGCGGATTTTTTCTGTTTCTGCCCTGTATAGTCTTTCAGCTTATCAAATTCTTTCTTTGCATCCGCATATTCTCCATCATTATACTTATCATATGCATCCACAAAATCACATTCTTTCAAATCATCTTCTACATCCTGTGAATCATAATCGCTCAGATATTCATAAATATCTCTTGCCTTGTCCGTCATAGAATGTTCCATGTACTTGTCCGCAATCTTGTTCAGATTGGAAAGGCTGTCTGAATAATCGCCGAGTTCTTCAAAAATCTTTACCGCATCATCATAATTGGACTGGTTACATAACTGCATTGCCTGCTCATAATCGTCCTGTTTTTTATCCATAGCTTCCTGTGATGTGTCATCACTCTCATTTTCTTTCCGGATATTGGAAACAATAAGGCCGGTAACAATGACCGCCACCACCAGAAAAATGGCACAGATACTTAATACAACTGCTTTCTTTTTGCTCTTTTTCTTTTTTGTGTTTCCTTCCACATTCATACTGGAACCCGGGTTAACCGTGACCATATCATTTCTCTGCGGCTGAACCGGTGCGGAAGTAAATGTTTTGATATCCTTTCTGTTTTCCGGTTGCTGCAATGCCTGTCCGGACGGTGACTGTGGATTCTGCACCTGTGGATTCTGTGTCTGCGGCTGCATCCATATCCTTGCCGGCTCGTATAATGCTTCATTGATGTTTTCATTAAATAATGCATTGTATAATGCTGCAACCGTCTGGAAACGCTTCTGCGGTTCTGTTTCAAGACACATTTTTACGATAAATTCTATTCTCTCGGACATTACCGGTCCGAGATTACTCTGCCTTATAAGATCCGGATTCTGTGCCATCTGCATTGCAGACGGCGGCATGGCTCCGGTCAGCATCCGGTATAATACTGCTCCCACTGCATAGATATCCGTATACATTCCCATTGTGCCATCTGTTATATACTGCTCATATGCGGAAAATCCGTTTTTTAATTGCACTTCTTCCGGATTATTTTTCTGCATATCACTTTTCATGGAAGTAAAATCAATGATTTTTACATTTCCCTGTCTGTCCAGCAGAATATTATCCGTTCCAAGGTCGCAGTGGATATAACCCCTGCTATGTATCTGATTCAGCACAATAAGCACCTGTCTTATGATTTCTGCTGCCTCCTGCCCGGAAAGCCTTCCGTTTTTCTGACTGATAAACTGTTCCAGCGTCATTCCATCCACAAAATCCATGGCAAGAAATGCCTGTCCATTTTCCATGAACCGGTCTCTCACTGACAAGATTCCCGCGATTCCTGCCAGCTCATTATAAAATGATACTTCTTTTTCCAGAATGTCAGGATTATTATACTGCTTTAACGCCACTTTACAGTTCAGCCGACTGTCGACTGCCTGATATACCCTGCCGAAACCGCCTTCTCCGATTACCCGTTCCAAAACATAGTGATTTACGATTTCCATTTCTATTGCTCCTTCTATATTTTCTTCATTTTTCTGATTGCCAGATAACTTGCCACGCTAAATACAATGATAAAGCAGATTAAAATTTCCCATGAAAAAACAAGGTGTAATGCTGTATATTCATAGTATTTTTCACTCTCATGTGCCACCTGCGGTATGGTACTCTGTATCTTCAATGACAGGTCGTTTAAGTCAGCCGTTGTTCCAAATCCTTCCATTGACCAGCGGCATACGACAAGATTTGAGATTTTTTCAATTGTTCCCTGCAACGAAAATGCCAGTCCTGAAAACAAGATCTGCGGCATCAGAATAATCGGTGCGATCGTCATTGCCCGATCCGGATTCTTTACCAATGCAGATATAAACAGTCCCGTTGCTGTCGCCGCCATTGCCGTCAGATACGTCGTCAGAAATATTTCCACACGGAACGTCAGAAATACTCCGTCATCCGGTGCTTCTACCAAATACAAAAATGTCTGGGATAAAAGCAATGACTCCACCGCACAGATAATTCCCATGACTACCAGCTTGCTTCCGATGTAACTGCCAAGACTCAGACCGGATAGATATTCCCGCTTTAATATGGTCCGCTCTTTGCAGATTTCCTGGATGGAATTGAGAATACCCACCCAGAACGCACAACAGGCAAGTGCAAACATAATACCTTTGGTAATTTCATATTGTTTAAAGACCTCTTCGTTTGACACCAGATATACCAGGTATGCCAGCAATGGAGCCTGCAGAAGCAGCATAAGAAGCCGCTTTTTGTCATTCAGAATAAGCCTCAGATTCCTTGAAATAAGCTGTCCCATCTGCCGCACCGGAGAACCTTCTGTTTTTACTTTTGCTGAAATATTCATGTTTTTCATGCTTTTCTCAACAGTGTCTTCTCTTCTTTGTCCGCAAACATCCAGATAATGCATTTTCCACAGTTCTGGCTGCTCAAATGTCATATTATAGACTTTTACCAGATTATCCACCCCGAAGAACTCTGCTGCCTTCTGCGGTTCTCCATAATAACACAGATTGCCACCCCTTCCGAGGAAAATAATCTTATCACACAGATGAATATTCATTGTATTGTGTGTAATCAGAATAATCGTAGTTCCCATACGGGACATTTTTCTCAGGGTTTCCATCAGCTTTTCTTCTGTTCCGGGATCCAGACCGGAAGATGGTTCATCCAGGAAAAACAGCTTGGGACTGGACAATAATTCAATGGCAATACTGACTCTCTTTTTCTGTCCGCCGCTGAGTTTCTTTATCAGTTTGCTTTCATGCCCCTTTAATTCCACTGTTTCGATAACTTCCTGAATTTTGCTGATTCTCTCCTGTTTTGAAGTATCATCCGGCATTCTTAATTTTGCCGCATAATGAAGCATCTGCTTTACCGTCAGATTATCATAAACAATGTCTGACTGCGGCACATATCCGATTACTTTTTTCAAAACTTCATAATTTTCATATAAGTCATCTCCGTTTAACTCCACATGACCGGTTGTCGGTCTGCTGTAACCACTGATGCAATTTAAAAACGAAGATTTTCCCGCACCGGAGCCTCCGATAATCGCAACAAATTCACCGGATCCAATACTCAGTCCGATGTGATTTACGATATTAATTTTTCCCTTGGAGGAAGATACCGTTTTGGTAATGTCCTTTACTTCCAGATTAATTCCTTCATCATATATCGTATAGTTTATTCCGTTTGAAGAAAATAACAGCTTGGCATTGGCAATAATAATAACATCTTTATCCTTCAGCACCTGTTTCTTATTTACAATAACGCCATCTGCAATAATCGAATTCTGACCGCCATGATTATACATCACCCACTGGTTTCCTTCTCTTTGTATCTGTGCATGGATTTTGGATATACTTGTATTGTTTAATACAATATCACAGTTTTTATCCCGTCCTACCGTAATCTTATCTCTTCTGCTGATATCAATTCCTTTCCATTTGGAACTGTTTCCTTCTTTTCCAAAAACAATGGTAACCGTATTATGGTCATCGTTTACAAAATCCCTGATTTTAATAACATTTCCCGTCTGGAGTATTGCCTTCTGCACTCTCACATTCTCTATGTAGATTCCATTGGTACTGTCCAGATCAAAGATACTGCATATGCCGTTTTCTAACAGAAAATACCCATGCTTTTTGGACACAATCGGCGATTCAAGAATAATATCATTCTCTGTATTTCGTCCAAATGTAATTACATTTTTTGAAAATCTATTCAAGTCTATTTCCTTCGGAGTTCCGCTTCCGTCAAAAATAGTGATAAAAATCTCCTGTTTTTCCACTTTTTTCTCCTTCCATTTTCCCCAAAATCTCCCGCTATAATTTGTTAGTGTATATTGTCATAAATGCAAAGTATTTATGACAATATCAAAAACAGGATACCTCAATTTAATTATGCCGTCAAGGAAAACTTACATAGAATATCAGAAAAAACTGCTGGCAGGGCTTTTCTTTTCCCGCCAGCAGTTTCTGTGTTTTCTTCTATAATTATAATCTGCTTATTTCCTGCAGTTTCTGCATACTGTCATTAATACCATTTAAATGCTGCATATTCTGTTCTTCCGCAGATAATGTCTGTGCTGCATGTGCTGCCACTTCTTCTGACACCTGAGATATTGTCTGTACAGAAGATGCAATCTCCGTATTGGCACGATTTAATTCTTCCACATCTTTCGCCAGCTGTTTTATATTATCACGAATTGCATCCGTATTCTTCCTAATATACCAGAAACTGTCCGCTGTATTCTGTGTTGACTTTTTCTCATGATTAATACCTTCTATCATATCACGAACCACTTCTACTACACTGTTAATTGCACCGGTTACATTTTGTATCAGTTCTGTTATCTGTACGGTTGCTTCTTTTGTCTGAACCGCCATTCCTGATATCTCAGTTGCAACAACCGAAAATCCTCTTCCGGCTTCTCCGGCCCTGGCAGCTTCAATGCTTGCATTTAAGGCAAGCAGGCTTGTCTGGGAAGTAATTCCCTGAATCAGTTCCACGATCGAATTCATCTTATCCATGTATTCATCCAGTTCCTGCAGCTGTTTTGTGACATTATCACCTTTCTGCACCGATACTTCAACCTCTTCAACCAGAATCCGGATATCATTTTCCCCACTCTGGAGTATCCGCATGGTTTCATCCATGCTCTGATGGATTGCATCTGAAGCATTACTTACATGATCTACTTTCTTCTGAATCTCTTCCGTCTGCTCTAACTGTTTCTGAACCGTTTCCGCAGTTTCCATAATACCAGAACTTACCTCACTCATTGCACCCTTTGTCCTTTTTGAAGCTTCACTTAATTTATCAATCTTTTCGTAAATATCATCAATACCTGTTTTCATGGCATTTGCAACATGTTCCATATTAGAAAGCAGTTCTTCTGTTTTCTTATTTGCCTCTTCTACAATTCCCAACTTCTGGTCATTATTATTCTGCAATGTCTTTACTGTCATGATAGAATAAATTGCAACCAGAATAATAACTGTTATCTGTGAAAGGCTGGAACCGGAATTCACAAATCCAAAAGAGCCATTCATCATTCCTGCGATGGCGACAATAAGATTTTCAATAATGATTCCCGTACATATCTTAATAATATAAGCAATATCATTATAAACACATACGACAAACACGATCGGAATAACATACACATATAACACGGCATTTGTTGTTGTAAATATTACAAACGAATATAACACGGCATACCCGACTGCCACAAGATGCTTAATTGCCTGTGTCTCCCTGTTCTTCGTCCAGAAAAACAGTTCCGCCGCCACAGGTCCTCCTGCAAGCACTGCTACAATTAACACATACAGTAAATCTCTGTTTCCTGCTGCCAGTTCCCCAAGAAATGTACCTATGTACAACACCGCTTCTGTTATATGGCATAACATAGCTATCTTATTATTTCGTTCCATGTCTGAAACTTGTTTCTTTTCCATACGAATCACGTCCTCCTATTGCTATTTTCGTTCAAATCTTTCTACATAGCAAAATTTTAACACTCTTTTCAGACAATTTCAAGCTTTTTATATTCAATTTTATCCATACAGTTTTCCATAATCAATAATGTATTTCTCTTATTAATACAAATATCCGAATTAATCAGGTACAGATAGAAATGATAAAATACTTCCGTGATATCTGCAGATGCATAGGATATCATCTTCTCGTTCCAGTGATTTGTGTCCGCAACATTCATGATCTGGATTCCGCTGCCCGGCATGATTCCCATGACAATTCCTCTGCAGAACTCATATTTTTCCGTATCAATCAGATTAATCTGTTCTTCTTCCTTGTCCTTATAATAATGATAGAGTTCAGCCAGTCTTTCCGGATAATAATATTTGTATTTCATCAGTTCATCCACGGTCATAACCCTGTGAACACTTGCAGCCTTTATTTTTTCATAATAATCCTGCAAAATCCTGTTTCCGCCATACCCCGAAATAATTTTATTCAGGCAGCTTTCCTCCCCTGCCAGATAAATATTTTCCTGATTTAAACCCGGAAGAATTCTGGAAAAATAATAATTCAGATCCAGATGTCTGGTCAGTTTCTCACAATCTTCTTCCATCTCATAATATAATTTCCGTCCCGCCTGAATATTATCTTCATTTGTAATCTGTACACAGTTTTTGCCATCCCTGCTAAACAGCAGCATGCAATTATCCGTAATGATATAATACGGATACAATGTCATGCTTTCTTCCGCCGGATTGCTGTAATTTCTACGAAAAACTTCTATCTGGTACTGAAAAAATTCATAGGAAGCAAGTACTTCTTCTATTTTTGCATAGTCCTCCTTTTCTGCATTTCCCCATGTAATATGACACTCTTTTTTGCACTGATACTCCTCACTGTTCCAGTAATACAGGAATATCCGGCGCAGATACTCCCAGGATACCGGGAAACATGCCTGTACACCTGCCGTTCTTTTTTCACGTTCTGCCTTTTTCATTTCCTTATCCAGGATGCCAAGCACCTGTTTGCATATATTTTTTTCATCCTGACTCATGCTATTTTCTTTCAACAGTTCATTTCTTTTACTTTGATCATCTCTTCCCTGCTCTGATATTGTCTTTCTGTTCTTTTCAATCTCCTCCATGCGTCTTTTCACATACATAACCTGACAATATAATTTATCTCCGAAACACTCCCTGATAAAAGTTTCATATAATTCACTTACAGCACCTTTTCTGCAATATCTCCCCAGATATTCACATACCGGTCTGATATATTTTATACTCATTGCCCGTTCACCGGCAAGTATTTTCTGCAGCCAGGTTCTGTTGCATCCTGTTTCCTTCGCCATTCCGTATACGGATACTTCTTCATTCTCTTTTAATATCTTCGCCAGCTTTTTTGCAAATTTATCCATAATGCCACCTCCTGCCTTTTTCATTATTATATATGTTTTTTTTTCTTTTTCCAAAAAAAGACATGAACGGTCAAAAAAAAGGAACCAATGGTTCCCTTTAAACAGGCAGTGAATTCATCCTGATTCGCACTATGTTTTTAAATCTGTCCCCATTCTCCTGAAGTTCCATACTCCCCTGATATTTTTCCGCGATTTTGCGGATAATCTGCAACCCATATCCATGTCCCTTTTCTTCTTTGGAAGAAAGATATGTCCTGTCATCCCTCATTTCCAGCTTTCTGCCGTCCAGTCTGCTGTTTTCCGTTTCTAAGATCAGATAACCGTCTGAAACTCTGGTTTGCAGCAAAATAAATCCCCTGTTTTCACAGCCGGCACATTTCCGGTATTCCCGGACAGCCTCCTGTGCATTGTCCAGCAGATTATTTAACAGGCTGGATAATTCCATGATATCCATGGAAAACTCCTGCGGCACTGTAAACTCAAACCTGTAGTCTATTCCTTCTTTTTCCAGTTCTTCTTTTTTCTTCTGCAGAATATTTTCCGCCACGGAATTTATATGGATATCCCCTGCATCATTTTCCTGCTCTGCATGAACTTCCGGAATGTATTCCAGTCCAAACTCCTGATAAATTCTCTTTAATTTCGTTTCATACTCTTCTTTCAGTTCCGTAATATTCCTCAGATTTGATGTCAGTTTCTGGTAATACTGCTCAACCTCCTGATTTCTCCTGTGCATAACTTCCAGTTTTCCTTTTGTCTGCTCCCTCACTTCCAGCTCACTTAATACCTGGAATATATAGAAATTCTCAAACATTTCCACACACAGATAAATTGCAGTCATATAATCTACCTTTAAATGTCCCTGCAGGCATACGATCATATAGGTCAGAATCATAATAAACTGTATTCCGAATAACAACAGTACCGGCAGGATTTTTTTTATCTGCATCACATATTTTACCGATTTTTGTGCCCATAGAATGATCAGTGTTAAAAATAATTCCAGAAATACACCGATCGTATGTAGCAGAAGGCTCAGCTCTGCCGGTGGGTTTTTTACCACATCCAATGTATACCCCATGCTTAGCAGAATCTGAATATCTATCATTTCCGGCAAAAGAGATGCAATCGTATAAATAATAATTCCCATCAGTCGCTGATGCCATTTTCCAGTAAAATAAATCAGAGAAATAAGTATCATAAAGACAAAATACATAATATAAAATGTAACCATAAAATGTGCATATTTTTTGATACTCATGTAAAACAGATTTGCAATTACCAGAGTAACAATGGTAACTCCGGTGCTGTACTTCTGTTTCTGCGTACATCGGAAGGAAAGAACCAAAATATATTCTCCTATCGCAATCTCAAGAATTAACACAATATTTACCGCTAACTGTAACATATTCATTTTATTTATCCCAATAACTTTCCAATCTGTCCATAAATTTCTGATAGATTTCCTGATACAAGCTTCTGCTGATTGGAATCTCTTTTCCATCATCAAAAACTGCATTTTTCCCATGTAGCTGTGAAACTTTGTCCAGATTAATATAATAACATCTATGGCAGCGCAGCAAAGTCTGTCCTGCCAGTCTTTCCACCTCGTCCATTGTCATGATGACCTCATATACATTTCCATGTATATCCGTAAAATTCACATATTTTCTATTGCTTTCCACATAACAGATAGTGTCTATATCGATTTTAAACACGCCGTCCCTGGTTTTTAACCTGATATATTTCCTCGAATCACTCTCTATCGCCTGAAAGGCTTTCTCCAGTATATGTAAAACTTTCTCTTCTTTTATCGGCTTCACAAGCAGGGCAAATGGCTCAATATCAAAAATATCCTCCACATAGGCAACGTATCCTGTCACGAACACAATCTTTACATGATTCATCTTTTTCAAAATATTATCACTCAGGTAGATTCCGTTTTCCTTCTTTAAAATAATATCCATAAATATCAGATCATATATATTTCCGCTGTCTACCGCATCATCCAGTGCAAATGCACTGTAAAAAACATCTACGGTAACAGGGGCATTGATATCCATGGACGCAATACACTTCCTGACTATCTCTGCCAGATGGTCTGCAATTATCTTTTCATCATCGCACACCGCAATTCGTTTTTCACTCATGTAAGTTCTCCTTTGTGACTATGTTCCATTCTGATCTTTTACAGAAACAACAATTTCGACAGTCCCCTTATTCATTCTGTTATAAACTCCGCTCTCCTGTTCCTCTAAAATTCTATGGAAATATTTTTCATTTGTCCGTATAATTCTTTCACATTTTTTATGTTCCCTGATATTTTCCACCGGGCATCTTGCCATGAACATAATCTTGCCATCCGCCTTCTTTATCTGGAAATCCACCTTCGGATTTTCCATCTGTGCCAGCGAAAGAATGGACAGGCATTCATTCAGCATGGTCTGTATAATGCTGCATATTTTCATTTCATCCAGATATAGTATGGTGGGCAGTACAATATCTGCATTCAGTTTTATCCCTTTCTCCGCATACTGATAATGCATTACATCCACAACAATATTTATCATTTTATTACTGCAATAAACAGTGGTACGGGTAGATTCGACTTCTTCCCTCAGTTCATCAAGTAATTTATACCCTACCGCACTGCTGTCCGTATCTGCTACCATATTTCCTGCCACAGCTACCTGGTTAATAAAATCATGCCGGATTCTTGCAACGTGTTCTTCATGTTCCTTCATCATTTCAAAATATTTTTTATCGATTTCTTCTTTTTTCAAAAGAAATTCATATTCTTCTTCTATGCTTAATTTATCAATGATACGATCAAACATAATTTTCAATGGAATAAAAGATAAACTCTGTAGAACTAGACATACGATACAGCTTATCACGACGGCAGGCTGTTCCGTCTGCCTCCATGCCCTGTACAGCAAAATACAGAATACAAACTGTGCCGCATTATATGTCAGAATCTTCGCAATTTTTCCTGCTGATAATTTGTTTTTCATTCCCTGCACAATAAAATAGATCCCTACCGTAATATTTATAACAGAAAATATTACGATTGCACTTATCATTAGCATGCTGCTAATCCTGCCTTTCCTATACTGCCATTATTTTTTACAGACAAAAGACTTTTACCCTGATATCCTGTAATTTATCTTTATTGTATATACTTTCAGTATACCCGATATACCAGAAGAATGTCAACATCTTTTCATTTTCTTCTATTGAGTTTCCTGCCAAAGTGTTATATAATAAATTTTATCATAAGCAAATTTGCTTATTTTGTGAACGTAAACAAACTTCATGGAGAAATCATTATACACAGGAGGAATTTCTTATGCAGCCAGACTTACTTGAAATTACAACATCAACAATTATGGAAGGCATATCGCAAGGTGAATTTGTACCTTACCTGCAACCTCAGATGGATGCTTCTATCGGCTCTCTCTGGGGTGCAGAAGCTCTTGTGCGCTGGATTAGTCCGAAATATGGCTTTATTATGCCGGGCGACTTTATTCCACAGTTGGAAAAGACGGACTTAATCTGCAAAATTGATTATTATATTTTTGAAGAAATCTGCAAATTAAAGCGGAAGTGGAAAAATGAAAATCTTCATTATGCAGAACTTGCTATCTCGATTAATATGTCCCGCCGCCATTTTGATGATCCTGACTTTGTTGATACGATTGTCAATATTGCCCGAAAATATGATATTCCTTTTTACGAACTGGATCTGGAAATTACAGAGAATATTTTTCTTGAAAATATGGAGCATATCTGTGATGTAGTGAAATCTTTCCATGAACTTGGTTTCCAGATTTCCATTGATGATTTCGGCTCCGGTTATTCTTCCCTCGGCATGCTGAAAGATGTCGATGCGGATTGTCTGAAACTGGATAAAACTTTTATTGATATGACCGGAAGTACACAGAAAGCAAATGCCATTATCCGCAATGTTATTTCCATGGGACTGGATCTGCATATGAAAGTAATCTCTGAGGGTGTGGAAACCGAATCTCAGAAAAATCTGATTACTACTTTCGGCTGTGAAATTATACAGGGATATTATTATTCCAAACCGCTGCCGGTTGATGAATTTGAAGCCTTTGCCATGAAATATGCCAATACAAAGGTGGAACACTATTTATGGCCACTTACCTCCGATTTATGCTGTACAAATCATCCAGAATACAATGGTTGTTTTAAAGATGAACCCCTGACGTTTGATTCTGGTATCTTATTTCCATCCGGAAAGGAAATGGAGCATACCGTTCTTCTTCCGAACACCGTAGTATCTCCCAGCTATACCGTATCTTTCTGGATCAATCCTATGAAAAAGAATCGCTGGGCAAGTGCTTTCTTTATCCGTTACCGCTTTGGATTTATGGGCTTTTGTCCCTATGTCGATCCACTGCGGGCAGTTTTCCGTATCGCCGATGATAAAGGCGAAGAGCAGTGGCATGATATCGCAATTCCACCCCTGGAACTTAACACCTGGACACATATTGCCATAACCATGGATGCCGCCAGCCATGTCAGCCGCCTGTATATTAATGGGGAGCTACAGCAGTTTCTATTTTCCGTTCCGGTTCTTGGCTGTGTGGAAAAAGTGGTATTAGGTGGTGATTACTATCAGAATTCTTTCTGCGGCAGAATTCGCCAGTTACGAATTGCACAAAAGGCAGACCTTCCAGAAGTCATACAAAAACTTTATAAAAATTCTAAAATTTCTCTTTAAAAGCAACTTTTTATGCCATTTATTATATGTCGTAAATGTATGACCTGTGATAAATGGTATAGCTATATTATATCCATGCCTGCTTTTTAGCGGGCTATTTTTTAGAGTGTGCATCTAAAATCGAACTTTCCTATAAAGAAAAAAACAGCCCTTACGGACTGCTTCCTTCCTGTTCATTCAAAACTACACACTGTT
>FR900087.1 GCA_000437755.1 Roseburia sp. CAG:303 | reverse complement strand
CAGAACGGTGTTGAACCACAGTCAGAAAACGTATGGCGTCAGGCTGACACATACAATGTTCCTCGTATGGCATTCATGAATAAGATGGATAAGCTTGGAGCAGATTTCTTTGGTTCATGTAACCAGCTTATTACAAAGCTTGGAAAGAACCCGGTTCTTGTTCAGATTCCTATCGGTAAGGAAGACAGCTTCCAGGGAATCATCGACTTATTTGAAATGCAGGCTTATGTATTCAATGGTGATAAGGGTGATGATATCCAGGTTGGTGAAATTCCTGCAGATTTAAAGGAGCAGGCTGAAGAATATCACAGCAAACTGATTGAACAGTGTGTTGAATTAGATGAGGACTTAATGGAGAAATACCTTGAAGAAGGTGAAGAAGGAATTACCGTTGCAGAACTTAAGGCTGCATTAAGAAAAGGAACAATTGCAGGTGATGCAATTCCTTGTCTTTGCGGTACAGCATATAAGAACAAAGGTGTTCAGAAGCTTCTGGATGCAGTTGTAGAATATATGCCGGCTCCTACAGATATTCCTGACATCAAGGGTGTTGATGAAGATGGCAATGAAGTTGAGAGAAAGTCTTCGGATGAAGAACCATTCTCAGCACTTGCATTCAAGATTATGACTGACCCATTCGTAGGTAAGTTAGCATTCTTCAGAGTTTACTCAGGTACATTGAACTCAGGTTCTTATGTATTAAATGCAAACAAGAACAAGAAGGAACGTGTAGGTCGTATCCTTCAGATGCACGCAAATAACAGAAAAGAAATCGATAAAGTTTACTCAGGTGATATCGCTGCAGCAGTAGGTCTTAAATTTACTATTACAGGTGATACAATCTGTGATGAACAGCATCCGGTTATCTTAGAGTCCATGGAATTCCCAGAACCAGTTATCGAGCTTGCTATTGAACCTAAGACAAAAGATGCTCAGGGCAAGATGGGTGAAGCTTTAGCAAAACTTGCGGAAGAAGATCCTACATTCAGAGCTCATACAGATGCAGAAACAGGACAGACAATCATCGCCGGAATGGGCGAACTTCACCTTGATATCATCGTTGACAGACTTCTTCGTGAGTTTAAGGTAGAAGCTAATGTTGGTGCTCCTCAGGTTGCATACAGAGAATGTATCACAAAGACTGTAGAAGTAGACAGCAAGTATGCAAAACAGTCAGGTGGTCGTGGTCAGTATGGTCACTGTAAAGTTCGTTTTGAGCCTATGGATGCAAACGGTGATGAATTATTCAAGTTTGATTCAGAAGTTGTCGGTGGTGCTATTCCTAAGGAATATATCCCAGCAGTAGGCGAAGGTATCGAAGAAGCTACACAGTCAGGTATCCTTGCAGGATTCCCGGTAGTAGGTGTACACGCAACTGTATACGATGGTTCTTACCATGAAGTCGATTCATCAGAAATGGCATTCCACATTGCCGGTTCTATGGCATTCAAGGAAGCTATGGCTAAGGCAGCTGCTACTATTCTTGAGCCTATCATGAAGGTAGAAGTTACTATGCCGGAAGAATACATGGGTGATGTAATCGGTGATATTAATGCCCGTAGAGGACGTATCGAAGGTATGGACGATATCAGCGGTGGTAAGATGATCAAAGCATTCGTTCCACTTTCAGAAATGTTCGGATATGCAACAGATCTTCGTTCTAAGACACAGGGACGTGGTAACTACTCAATGTTCTTTGAGAAATATGAGCAGGCACCTAAGTCAGTTCAGGATAAGATTATTGCATCAAAGGCAAAATAATTTCAATTTATGCCCGTAAAATGTAAAAAAGGCTTGAAAATATTTCTATTATGAAATATAATCATAATAGCCGTATATATGGAGGATGGGACTGCACCCATCCCCCGCTATAAATGAATTAAAATTTAAGGAGGTCAATTTAAAAATGGCTAAGGAAAAGTTTGAAAGAAGCAAACCACATTGTAATATTGGTACTATTGGTCACGTTGATCATGGTAAAACTACTTTAACAGCTGCTATCACAAAGGTATTAGCTGACAGAGTTGCTGGTAACAGTGCAACAGATTTCGAAAACATCGATAAAGCTCCAGAAGAAAGAGAAAGAGGTATCACAATCTCTACAGCTCACGTTGAGTACGAAACAGAAAAGAGACATTATGCTCACGTTGACTGCCCAGGACATGCTGACTACGTTAAGAACAT
>FR900086.1 GCA_000437755.1 Roseburia sp. CAG:303 | reverse complement strand
CTATTATATAATTTTCAGAAGGGAGTCTTTGTAATGAATACTGCTATTTTAGATGATTTAAAAACCGACAGAGACATTCTTCGACAGGAACTGTCCGATTATATGTCACAAAATCACTTTGACTGCAAGATTTATGAATATGATTCCGGAGAGCAGTTTTTAAAGGACTTTGAACCGGGTAGATTCGATCTTGTATTTCTGGATATTTACATGGACGGCATGACCGGCATGGAGGTCGCCAGAGAGATTTACCGTTCCGACAAAAACTGCCGGCTGATATTCTTAAGCAGTACCGAAGAATATTCCAGACTCAGTTACAGTGTGCATGCCGTGTACTATCTCCTGAAACCTTTTAACAAAGCGGATTTTCTTCAGGCAATGTCGTTCTGCGAATTTACAGACCATTCCGATATGTTTGAGGTTGTCTGCGAAAATGTTCCGGTATCCATTATATTGAAAGATATCTTATACATAGATTACCACAACCGTACAACCTATATTCATACGGAGAAAAGAATTTTTCCTGTAAAGATGCCTTATAACGATCTGGTTAAACCGCTTCTTTCCGATAAAAGATTTCTTTCTCCCATGCGCAGTATTCTTGTAAATATGCAGCATATCACAGGTGTGCGGGATGTCTTCTTTATTCTGGATAATAATGAACGGATTCAGATCAGTATCCGCAACAAGAAAGAGACGATTCAGAACTGGAAAATTTATATGTACGATTCTATAGGAGAATAAAAGATTTATGAAAAAATTAACCTCTGTTTTCTTATCTGTTATGTTTATATTACAGCTATGCAATCCTTTGTCCGCAACGGAATCTGTTTCACAGAATTCCATTATTCTTCGATCTGCGGAAGTTCCGGCAGGCATGAATCTCGGTGTATCAGCCGTTGCTTTACATACTGACCTTTCTTCTGCAGAAGCCGTACTCCCCCACACACTTGTATTCTCAGAAAATGCCGATTTTGATTCCAGCAGTTATGAGGAGTATTATCCGGTTACAATAAACTGGAGTCCTACGGAAAATTACCCCGAACCGAGCACAGAGAAAACCGGACTTTACTGTCTGACCGGCACGCCTGTATTCGACGATGGCATGAGTTTTGACGGAAAATTACCTGTTTTTTATTATTATATTACCGTTCAGGAGCCGGAAAATCCGCAGCTGGATATGTTTTTCTATGAAAGTTATTCCCAGTCTTTTCTTTTTCCCTGGGTAGATCTGACCGACGAAATGACTGAGCAGACAAAGATCTTTCTTAAAGAAAATGATGGGGATTTTGTGGACGTTACAGAAAAATATTATATTATGGTAATGTCAAATATGCTTGCAATCGGGGCTTTCGGACTGCACAACGGAAATACCTATTCTTTGTATGCAGAATATCCGGGTGGAAAAACAAATACCCTGATTTTCGACTATGACGATACGATTCACATCAAAGGCCATATTGACGGAGACCGTGACGGCGGAAATTCTGACGGATATAACCCGCCGGATTACACCCAGCCTGCCCCGGAAGAATCATCTTCCTCAAAGCCGCAGGAGACTTCCTCTTCGGAAATTCCTCAGGAATCCCAGACCACGCAGCCGACTTCCGTACCATCTTCCCTTCCGCAGGAAACTACAGCTTCGCAAGTTCCGCAGGAAGCCCTGGCTGCACAGCTCCCTTCCATAACACAGGAAACTTCGATTTCGCAGGAGCAGCAAGACTCTTCGGTTGCACAGTCATCTTTTCTTCCGCAGGAAACTACAGCTTTGCAAGTTCCGCAGGAAACCCTGTCTGCACAGTCACCTTCCATGACTCAGGAAGCTTCGGTTTCAGGCAATTCGGTTAGTTTACCCGAACTGGAAACTACCACTGCCCCTGCTGCAGGAATGACAGAATTTTTTTGTTCAGATTCTGATATTATATCCGGCACGCGACTCCGTCTTATGCTGTCCTCGGGAAATGCCGTCTTTGAAAAAAATGGAGTTTCACTTACATTTTCTTCTGACAGTTTCCGCAATTATGCTTTGAAAGATTCCGATCAGTTTTCTGTTACCATAAAGCAGCCAGCCCAGAATAGCATTACCATATCGGTATCCTTGAATTGTGAGGATTTATCTGTTCTGAATGATTCGATCCTTACCGTTCCTTATACCCGGGAGGCGGATGCTTTTTATCTGGAAGATGCAACCGGTTCTAAAACATATGCAGCACAAACGGATTCTGTTACCATGACAGCTTCCTTTCTACTCCCACACACCGGGACGTGGACTTTTTATTCCGAAACGGACGGAGTTACGGACGCAACACAGGAAATTGCCGTAGTTTCCGCATCTGCCGGAAATAAATCCTGGCATATTCCTGCTGCCATATGCATTGTAATGCTTACCGGAACCTGCACAGCCGCATTCTGTCGTTATAGGAGAACTCACCATGAAACACACTGATTTGAAGCATTTCATTATATCCATTGCCTGTATTTTTGTTTCTTCTATTATATTTATCGGGCTATTTTTTCATGATAATAAATATACCCATGCCGGGCTGCAACCTGCCAATGGCATTCTCTATCTGTCGGAAAGTGAATTGTCCAGCCATTCCCTTCGTTTTCTTATCCGTGGCTGGTGTTTCTATCCTGACCGCCTGCTGACACCGGACGAGCTGCCGGATAACTCTGACTATATGACCTATACTGCCATCGGGGAACACACACATTTTGACCTTGATGGCAGACGATCCAATCCGCATGGTCAAGGAACATATGTTCTTCGCATCATACTTCCGGAAAAAGAAGCCTCGTACTCCTTAATGCTTCCGGAAATTTATTCTTCCTACCGGTTGTATGTCAATGATTCTCCTGCCATACAGGTGGGAAATCCTTCCGCTGATTCCTATTCTGCCAAAACGCAGGAACGCACCTGTACTTTTACGGCAGGCGGCACTGTAACAATTGTGATTGCCGTAAGTGATCAGACGCATTTTTACAGTGGAATGATATATCCGCCCGCATTCGGCTATACTTATTCCGTCAATTTTTATCGTGCCATACGCATGATTCTGAGTGTAATCGTCGTAGTCCTTGCCGCAGCTGTTTCCCTGCTTGCATTTTATCTGGGACTTCGCATGAAATACCGCAATGCCTGTACCTTTTCCGCACTTTGCCTGATTTGCGCCATATTTTATGCATTACCTGTGATTCATACTATTTTATGCCTTCCTGTCATACCATTTTCAGCGATTGCACTTGCTGTTACCTATGCAATCCCGGCTCTGGTCATCTCACTGCATAACCGCATCTGTAATGTGCCTTCTGTTTACCGCATCTGCAGTGCCTGCTTCAGCTGGACATTCTGTATTATTTCCATTATTTATGCACTGTGTTCTGCGGTACTTACCACACCTGTCATACAGCTTTTTTCTTTTGTGGTATTTGTATACAAGCTTTGTGCAGCCGCTTATCTGCTCATTACAGCCTTTACCTGTCTACGTGATACGGACACACAGATTTTTCCGGTCTTTCTTTCTGCTCTCGTATATTCGGCAGGCTTTGTATGGGATCTGATTCTTCCCGATTATGAGCCAATCTACTCGGACTGGTTCATGGGGTGGTGCAGCCTGTTCTATGTCTTAATGATCGGCTATATTCTCTGGCGTGATATTGTCAATGCCTACGTCGCTAATTTTGCATTTATGGAAGAAAACAGGCAGATGCACAGACAGTTAACCATGCAGACGGAATATACCAGACAGCTGACCTTACAGACAGAAGAAAACCGCCGGCTGGCACATGATTTGAAGCACCATATCCATACACTCAGCACACTTGCCGCCCAAAATGGCCAGCAGGATATTCTTGATTATCTGCAGCAAATCAATCAGACAGCCATCTATAGCGGAATGAGCAGTTTTTGCGAGGACAGTACCGTGGATGCACTGCTCCGCTATTACTATGGCATGGCTCAAAGTAATGAAATCAGGATTTCTATTCATTTTTCTCTGCCGGAACACTGCCCGCTGAATCAGATTGAACTTTGTACTATTTTGGGAAATTTACTGGAAAATGCCATCGAAGCCTGTACCCGACAGACTTCCGGTTCCGGCAATAAAAAAGAGATTACTCTGAATGCAAAAGAAAATGGTTATATGTGGATGGTTTCCATAGAAAATACTTATGATGGCAGACTGCACTGCCGCGGCGAAAAATTTATTTCTTCCAAACGAACAAATGATGCCGTTGGAATCGGCATCGAATCCGTCCGGAAAATCCTGAAGGAACATGACAGTTCCCTGGATATTTTTCCGGAAGATCATCTGTTCCGGGCTGGATTTCTTCTTCCTCTGCAGCCTTAATCTGCAAAATACTTATCGTGTTTCGATCCAGTGGATTAATTGTTCAAATCCCTCTTTTGCACCCGATAAATACAGGATATCTTCGCTCTGGAACTTATATTCCGGGCGAATATGTTCGATTACGGAAGAATGATTTTCAATGGCGATGATGTTTAAGCCAAATCGGGATCGCAGATCTGCTTCCACAACCATTCTGCCGACCATAAATTCCGGAATATTCAGCTTTGAAATATTGATTTTCTCACTTAACTGGATAATGTCGAGGACTTTGGATGTTTCCAGGCGGGTGGCAAGCCGTAATGCCATATCTTTTTCCGGAAATACGACCTCCGCCCCAAGCTTTGTCAGTATTTCTCCATGCTCCAGCCCGTTTGCCTTCGCAATTACCTTCGGAATCCCCATGGAAACCAGATTCAGTGTCGTTAAAATCGAAGTGTCGAGATGTTCCCCGATACAAACAATCGCAATGTCACAATTCTGCAGTCCTACTTCCTGCAAAGTCTTTTTCTCAAGATTCTGGACTACATATGCATTTTCGGTATACTCTCTCATTTCACGGACTTTTTCTTCATCCTGATCCACTACGATGATATCTGCTCCGCCCTCTGCCAATGTCAGTGCCAGTGCTTCCCCAAATTTTCCAAGTCCAATGATTCCATACGTCATTTCCCGCATTTTACTTTTGTGAAACATTTCTTCCTCCTTATCCTATGTTTAAATTTCCTTCTGGATAACTAACCCGCTCTCCTTTTGAAAAATGCCATAAAGTCGCTATTGTTAATGGTCCTAACCTGCCTATGTACATAATGACAACCGATAAAATTTTGCTTCCGTCTGTTAAATGCGGGGTGATGCCGGTGGACAGCCCTACAGTTCCGAATGCACTGGTCACTTCAAACAGAATATCCAGAAATGAAATGCCAGGCTCCATGATTCCCATCATGTATGTCCCTGTTATAATCACACTGATACCCATAATCGTAATAACAGCCGCCTTTTTGAATGTATCTTTCGGTATCGCATAATGAAATGCTTTTTCGGAATAATTCGTAGCTGCAGCCTTAATTCCCTGCAGCAGTACAAAAAATGTACTGGTTTTTATTCCACCGCCGGTTGAACCCGGCGAAGCACCTATAAACATAAGTATCATCAGCAGAAACAGTCCTGATTTGGAAAATCCGCCAATGGAATATGTGGAAAAGCCTGCCGTTCTCGCCGATATACTGTGGAAAAATGCACCCAGCCATGTAACAGATTCCGTCATTTTTATCAATACAGTTCCCACCGCAGTCAATACCAGACTGACGGAAAGCACTACCTTTGAATGCATGGAAAGTTTTCTCCAACAGCATTTCTTATCCCACAGATCCCATATAACATAAAAACCAATGCCGCCAAAAAATACCAACCCGCAGGTAACAAGGTTCAGCCAGACATTATTCTGATACGGAAGCAGATTCTGATAATTCCCTAATATGTCAAATCCTGCATTATTAAATGCCGCAATAGAATGAAACACACTAATCCAAATTCCACGAAGCCCCGGATAATCTTTCAAAAATACAAAAGAACTGAGTATTGCACCCAAAAGTTCAAAGATAATAGTTACAAGGAATATTTTATGCACCAGACGGATCAGTCCTTTGGCGGAGTGAAAATTTGTTGCCTCTTTCAGCACCATTCTGCCTTTTGTGTTTACCTTCTTTCCCATCGCCAGCATAATCCCAACCCCGATGGTTGTTACTCCAAGCCCGCCGATTTGTATTAATAATGCCAAAATAAACTGACCAAATACGGTAAAGGTATCTCCGGCATCAACAGCAATCAGTCCTGTCACGCAGACTGCACTGGTCGAAGTGTATAATGCATCGATATAATGGAGTTCCACTCCTGGTTGTCTGCTGCAGGGCAGCATAAGCAATACCGAACCTGCAAATATAAGCAAAGCAAAACCCAGGGCTATAATTCTTGCTGAAGACTGTTTTTTTATCAGATCAACCATAGCTTCCTCATTTCCTTTTGTATATAATCTCATCAAATGCTTGCTTTAAAACAAAAAAAATCCCATAAACAAAATGTTTATGGGGCAAAAAAGGCGACAATCAGATTTGAACTGATGATCAGGGTGTTGCAGACCCATGCCTTACCACTTGGCTATGTCGCCATATCATATTTATATTATAAACATAAATACCATATCTGTCAATATGAAATTTATGGAAATGACTCCGACGGGAATCGAACCCGTGTTACCGCCGTGAAAGGGCGATGTCTTAACCGCTTGACCACGGAGCCTTATAAAATGAAAAATGTACTTCCAAAAAGTATATTCTGTTCATTCAAAACTACACACTG
>FR900085.1 GCA_000437755.1 Roseburia sp. CAG:303 | reverse complement strand
TGTTACAACTATATTTTATCACAACAAATCGAAACTGATGGAGGAGAAAGATGAAATACGATTGCGGATTTGAAAAATGGAATAATTGGTTTAGATATCGAGTAGGTGGAATTATCATCAATAATAATAAAATGTTATTTGTAAAAAGTGCTATTGGAGATTATTATTACATGGTTGGTGGAGGCGTTCATTTAGGTGAATCTTCTAAAGCATGTATAGAAAGAGAAATTTATGAAGAAACGGGTATGCATACATGTGCACAACATCTCGCAGTAGTATGTGAAAATTTTTTTAAGGGTGTAGGTGGTACAATTGATGGACTTGATTGCCATACAATAGAATTTTATTATTATATGAAAATTGTGGATGAAGATTTAAAAATGTGTAAGAGCAAAACTGATAACGGGGAACAGTTAGTATGGCTCTCATTAGAAGAAATAGCATTACAAGAAATCAAACCAACATTTCTTAAGGAAAACATAAATAATATTATTAATGAGAAAAACATAATTCATATTATTGAAGAACGAGATAGATAATGTCAAGTTTGTATGTATGGTAAATCTAAACTGTATTTTAGCAACATATCTTGAGTGGGGGGCAAAAAGCACCCCCACATATAATAAACAAAGGGTTCAAGGGAAAAATCCCTTGCT
>FR900084.1 GCA_000437755.1 Roseburia sp. CAG:303 | reverse complement strand
CCTTTAAGTTAGCTATACGCTTTTTGAGCTTTTCCATGATAGTTTTCGCTTCCTTTGCAAATTATTGATCTTTTATCACATTTGTTTATCTATAAACAGCTATAATATAGCATACTTTATTGGAAAAATCTACTAAAAAAGCATTAAATTATTTTCTACTAAATATGAAAGGAATAGCTCTGTCTCATTTCCACAGATGTAAATCTGGATGAAAATACGACTGCAGGCTGCATAAAGGCTGAACATTGACAACGGAATAACTGCCAGATATTGAATTTTCAAGGTGTATAGCTAAAATTTATGTGCGAAGTTTGAGTTATTATTTTATCCCTAAACTGCTGCCAGTTTCTTTCCAAGTTCCTCGCATGCTGCGATTCCCTCGTCATCCGGCTCAAGATTGCAGATAAGTCCTTCTCCGCCTACAACAGTTGCTCCTGCTCCTGTCATACGTTCTGTCCAGTCTCTCATCCACTGTCCGTCACCCCAGTCATAAGAGCCGAATAACGCAACCGCCTTTCCGGATACAAATCCTTCTACTGACTCTACGAATGGCTCCATCTCTGATTCTTCCAGAACTTCATCTCCCATTGCCGGGCAGCCCATTGCAAATGCGGATGCATTCTTTAAATCATCCAGTGATGCCGCTCCTACTTCTACAAGTTCTGCTTCCTTGCCTGCTGCTTCGATTCCTCTTGCAACTGCTTCTGCCATTGCCTGCGTATTGCCTGTCTGTGACCAATAAACTACCTGAATTTTGCTCATTTTAAACCTCCTATATAACAGCTTTCTGCTGCCATTCCTGTTGATAAATATCTATAATATCTTCCATAAATACTCCGCATGCAAGTAATTCTACCTGTGTACTTCTTGCCGTTTCATATTTATGAAATAATTTTAGCTTTTCCTGAAGATTTCCATATACTTTCCAGTATCCGGAATACAGAAAATCTCTTCCTTTATGCTCGATAAACCCTGATACATCCTCGGAAGGATAGCCCAGTAAGATTCCCATCTCATGAGGAAATTCCCCTCTATTTCTCCGGCAGTTTTCAAACCGGTGACGAAATGTGGCAAGAACCGCATCCAGTGAAAGATTTCCATATCCTGCTTCTTTCAGAATAGTTCTGACTTCCCACTGCATAAAATATGCTTCCAGCATTTCTTTGTGATACAGCAGAAATGTGCTTTTTCCATCTGCCCACAGCAGGCGGAAAAAAGATATCTCACTGTTTCTGAAAATATGGTACAGTTTTTCTTCCTGTGAAGATGGAATAATCAGAAGATTGGATATTTTCAATCCTGCGATTACAGGTGCACACTGAAGTGCAAGCTGGATTTCCAGTGTTTCCAATCCGATCACTCTTGCATTTTCAAATACCTCTCTGCACATAAATCCTCCTCTCTGGTTAGTTATTTCTAACCCTAGTTAATATTAACTAATTTTCTTTCATTCGTCAATACCTGTATTGATACAGTTTTTCACTAAGCATTATTTTTTATTCCTACCAGAGAGTCTGTCCATTTTTTCAAAAATATTTCGGAGGTTTTATTTTTATTTATATAAGCTTCATCTCTATTTCCAAATGATTTCCATCATTTCTGACTTCTGCCATGCTTCCGCAGATAAGCGGCATCATTGGCGGTAAATGTCCCAGATCCACATCCATAATAACCGGCACATTATAGTCTTTTAGAAGATCGATGACGGCATGATACTGATCCAGTTCCATCATTTCCTGTCCAAACACAAGCGGTCTTCCGATTAAAAATCCTTTTACATACCGGAACCAGCCTGCATGCTTCATCTGCCAGACTGCCCGGCGTATCGCCATAACGTTCAGATCGCAGGACTCCAGGAACCAGATGAATCCGTCTTCTTTGTATTTTTCTGTAAATTCATTTACCTTATCATATTTTGTTCCGGTCAGATTTACAAGGCAGTCCATACATCCACCAATCAGCCTTCCCTGCATCTGCGCATGTATTACCTTCTCTGCCCCGGCAAAAGTATGAAGAACTTTTTCTTCCGTGATATGATACGGCTCAGTCGGATGCTCTTCATCTTTCAGCGACTCTTTTTCCCATCCGTCATATCCGTTCAGCACACGCTTCTTACCGGTCAATACCTGGTATGCGTCGTCAATCGCCGGATGCCACGGATTCATTCCAAATGCCGGCGCGCATGGTCCGTATATAGATGCCGTATCGCAGAGTGTGGTAAGCAGAAATGTCATATTGGTATTGTCCGAATAACCCATATACCATTTCGGATCTGCTTTCTTTATACGGTCAAAATCGACATAATCGAGTATTTCACACATCAGCTCTCCACCGCCGCAGGAAATCAGCACGTCGGATTCTTTGGACAAATATGCTTCCTGAAGTTCTTTTCCGCATAACTGCGGTGTATTGCTGATACCGATTCCCTTTCCTTCGTAGCAGTTTGGCCCAAGCCAGGTCTTATGACCAAGCACCTGCAGTTTTTTCTGTGCCTGTTCAAATCCGGTCCGGTATGGCTCGATATTGCACCCGAACGATGGTGCAACAAATCCAATCGTACCGCCTTCCTCCAAAAATTTTCCGTACTTCATCTTTTACCTCTCTTAATTCTCCTGTTGATATTCCTGCAAAAATTCCTTCAATCTTTCTGCGGATTCACTTAATACTTTTATTTCCGGCAGATATACGATTCTGAAATGATCCGGTTCTTCCCAGTGAAAGCCGCCGCCGTGTGTCACCAGAATATGCTTCTGCTTTAAGAAATCAAGTACAAATTTCTCATCGTCCCGGATTCCGAATTTCTTCGCATCCAGCTTCGGGAAGATATAGAAGGCTGCCTTGGGTTTTACTGCTGATACTCCCGGAATGTCATTCAATGCTTTGTAGATACATTCTCTCTGCTCATAGACTCTGCCTCCCGGAACCAGCAGCTTCTTTGTTTCATCCAGACATTCCATTGCAGTCGGAATTAAGGACTGTGCCGGAACATTGGAACAAAGACGCATGGAGGAAAGCAGGTTCAGACCTTCAATATAGCCTTTTGCCTTTGACTTATCCCCGCACAGACATACCCAGCCGCAGCGGTAGCCTGCTATTAAATGTGATTTTGACAGACCATTAAAGCTTAAGGTCAGAACATCGGGTGCAACCGATGCCAGTGCCGTATGTTCAATTCCATCCATGACAAGTCTGTCATAGATTTCATCCGCAAATAAAATCAGTTCATGTTCCCTTGCCAAATCTGCTATCTGTTCCAGAATTTCTCTCGGATATACCGCACCGGTCGGATTGTTCGGATTAATGACTACAATTCCTTTTGTTTTCGGTGTAATCTTTTTCTTCATATCCTCAATATCCGGATACCATTCCTGTGCTTCATCGCAGTGATAATGTACGGCAGTACCTCCTGCCAGAGTTACGGATGCCGTCCACAGCGGATAATCCGGAGACGGAACAAGGAGTTCATCCCCATAATTGAGCAACCCCTGCATGGACATTGTGATTAATTCACTCACGCCATTTCCCGTATATATATCATCTATGGATTCACACGGAATGGATTTGCTTTTACAATATTTTAAAATAGCTTCCCTTGCCTGCGGCAGTCCTTTGGAATCCGAATATCCTTCCGTATTGGTCAGATTTTCTGACATTTTCTCTATTACCTTATCCGGTGTACGAAAACCAAATGGTGCAGGATTTCCGATATTCAGCTTCAGAATCTCCATTCCCTGTGCAGCCATTCTCTGCGCCTCATCCATGACAGGTCCTCTGATGTCATAACATACATAATCTAATTTGTGTGATTTCTCAAATGTTCTCATAATTTATCTTTTTCCTTTCCTGATAATAAAAATGCCCTAAACATTGCGCATGACTATCTTTTCGTAAATAATCATCCGAAATGTTTAGGGCGAACCATGTCCGTGTTACCACCTAATTTCAGAAAGTAATTCTTTCTGCACTCTGCTGACACTATCATGCCATTTCTCTGTAACGGGAGAACCCGTCAGAATCTACTAAGCTGCACCTTTGGACTCTGCTGCTCCGGGACTGCTTCCTAACCGGCTTCATAAAGATTTACACCTGCCATCTTCTCTCTGGGATGTTACCGGAAAGTACTCCTTCTCATCATCGCTTTTTCGATATTGCAGTCATAATAGCACAATATTTTTTTCATGTCAATGCCAATATTCATTTTCTTTTCTTTCCGTTTCTGTTATAATAAGATGTTATAATTTTACAGATGGTGTTTCCGGAGTTTTGCTCGGAACTTTTGTCAGCAATATCCTGACGAACTTCTGGTTTGAATCATACATTATTTATATGAAACGTTTCCATGACAGTCCGCTTTCCTATTTCCGCAGATTTTTCCAGTATCTCGGTGTAACTCTGGGAACAGGTGCAGTCATCTATGTTGTAAACGGCACAATTCTTCCGGAGACAGGTATTTTCCTGCTGCTGGTAAAATTGCTGATTTCCCTTTTTCTGACCTGTCTGTGCTTTTATCTTATCTTCCGGAGGAGTGAGTAATACCGTTATATCAGAGAAAAATTAAAAGCTTTATTAAAAGAATACCACGCAAGAAAAAGAGGCTGATAAACAGCCTCTTTCCTGTATTCGTTTATGGTTTAAACTTCAATCTGTGCCTTTCTTAATTTCGGATTCGATGCCGTAACCTTCACTTTTTCATCCGAAAGCTTTCTTAAATAAATCATCATCTTTCCTTCCAGACAATGTCTGTAATGGGAACGGTACTCTGTTACATCTGTCGCATCTCCGTTGTCCATGCCCAGATATTCACAGTCGCCCTCGATGGCAACATGGATCTCTGACTGATCCGATATCACTCTTCTTCCCATATCATCCAGTACAGTAAGTTCGATCTGTACAATATCTTCACATCCGGCTTCTTCTAACTGAATCTGTACCGGTGCATTGACGGTTTCCAGAACATGATGTACATTTTCTGCCACAGCTTCAATCTTTCCTGCCTTAAACGGGACAATCCAGGTATCATATCCCAGTTCGGAAGAATCTACTTTCTGTGTATCTGCAACTTCTTTTCCATTCACATACAGCTTCGGATTCTGGCAGTTTGTATAACATCTGACTTCTATTTCTTCTCCTGGAAGATAATTCCAGCTGTCGGATACTTCTTTCCATTCTCCTTCGCCTTCCTCTTTTCTTCCAGTACAGATATGGAGGACTTTATCATCACTCCACCAGCTCTGTCTGCTGTAATAACGTGGCTTCTCAAAACCTGCCGTGGTCAGGTTACCCGATGTAAAGGAATGAACCGGCCATCCGGCGCATTCTCCGAGGTAATCAATGCCAATCCATAAGAACTGTCCTGAAATATAAGGATATTTCATAACACTCTTCCATGCATCGTACTGCTGCCCATTCTCGCTTCCGGTAAATGGTTTGTCCGGCCACCTCTTGTGATGTTCTTCGTAAAGATGTTCTTTATAATTATAACCAACCACATCCAGATGATCGATGTATCCCAGTTCTGCGGATAACTCTGGAAATGCTACAGCTGCCGTAACAGGACGTGTCCTGTCGCTTTTCTTCACGATACCAGCCAGTTCTCTTGATATTACCGTCAGTCTTTCCATATTCGGCCGTCCGGCATTGTATTTTCTCTCTTCTTCCGGCTTATTTGCATCATTATTTCCCGTCATTACCTGGAAACTCGGGTGATTATACGGATCATTCGGATAATCAATCTCATTTCCGATACTCCACATAACGACACATGGATGATTTCTGTCTCTTCTCACCAGAGAAGTCAGATCCCTTTCATGCCATTCTGGAAAATCTTCGGAATATCCCTGATGTTTTGGCGGATATACATTATGTCCGTTGAACCATTTGTTCTTACAGCCTTCCCACTCATCAAATGCTTCATCCATAACCAGGAATCCCAGTTCATCACAGAGTTCATATAACTCCGGCATATGCGGATTATGACTCATTCTTATGGCATTGCAGCCCATTGCTTTTAATTTTCTTAATCTGCGCCTCCAGACCCCTTTGGTCATCGCAGCTCCTAATGCTCCTCCATCATGATGAAGGCATACACCTTTAAATATCTCTTGTTTATCATTCAGGAAAAATCCTTTATCCGGATCAAATTCAATCTTACGGATGCCTACTTTTTCTTCTCCTAAATAATAAGTATCCCCTGTTATCAAATCTACTGCTGTTGATTTCAATGTATACAGATTCGGCTCTTTAACCGACCAGAGTTTAGGCTCTTTTAACACACCTCCCGTAGTTACTTCTGCAGTTTCACCTTTCCGGATAATTGCATTTGTTTCAAATACGGCCTGCAGCGTTCCTTCCCGGTCAAACAGCATGGACTGGACTTTAATTTCTGCATTGTCCTGTTCATACTCTTCTGACAGACAAAGCTGATGCTCCACTGTAATCTGAGCCGATTTCCCGCTGACCTCTTCTGCATGACAGAATATGCCGTACTCCTGCGGATATACCATGCCATACTCCTGCAGGGTAACTTTTCTTGTAATTCCGGAACCGGTAAACCATCTGGAATCCGCAATATCTTCATGTGTTACCTTGACTGCGATCACATTTTCTTCATTATTATATACAAGAAAATCTGTTACATCGTAACGGAAAGACACATAACCGTTCGGTCTTTTTCCAAGATAATAGCCGTTGATCCAGACCTGGCTGTTCTTGTAAATTCCATCGAAGCATAAAAATGTTCTTCCTTTTTTCTTCTCTCCTTCGATCCGGAATGTTTTACGATACCATGCAGTTCCGCCGATAACATAACCGGTTCCGCTGGAATATTCCTCTCTCTTCGGATATTCCACTGACCAGTCATGAGGAATCGTTACCTTTCTCCAGTCCGCATCCTTGTGAAATTTTTCATACGAATTTTCTTCATCCCCTAAATGAAATCTCCAGTTATCATTTAATAGAACCATACGTTTTACCCTCCTGTATTTTAAATTCATGTTATGCGTTTATTATACCTGAATTTCAGATTTAGTAAATGTATTGTATTGTCTGTTTTTTGCAAATTAGCGACTATCTGTTGATTTTTTGTATATTTTCATTTATACTGAAACTATGATTGATTTATATTTTATTTCCGGAGGTACACTGCCATGAATTCTTTTTATTATAAAATAACTTGTTCCCAGTTTCCACAGATCTCCCTTGCCGGTCATGTCCGAATTACCCCGCCTTATGTACATACCCGCCGCAGACCGGATGAATATATCCTGTATTTTATTCTGGATGGCGAAATGTTTCTGGAAGAAAAAAATGATACGGAAAGTAATTCTTACCACCTTGTTCCCGGAGATTTTCTGATCCTGGATCCTGCATTTGAACACTATAGCAGCAAGGCTTCTGACTGTACCTATTATTATATTCATTTTTCCTGCAATGATTTTTCCTGTACACAGGAACATCTCCCTGATCTGAAAGAAACCCTGAAAGCGCTCCGTTTTTCCTCTTTCAGCTGTGAATCCTCCCATGAAAACGAACTCCTCTACCTGCCAAAATATTATCATATGCCGCAGTCCTCGATGATTCACCTGAAGAACTGCCTTTCCGCGACAGAAACTGCCTTTCTGGAATCTTTAGAAGGACACCGTCTGAAAACCTCCTGTCTCTTTCTTGATTTTCTCATCGAGGCTTCGAGAAGCTTTACCGGCGATATTTTATCCGGAAGTTCTCTGGCTGCTTCGGGTTCATCCGCAACAATTCACAGGATTCTGAATTATTTTCAGGATCATTATATGGAAGATATCTCCGGAGATTCCATCAGCGACATTTTTCAATGCAATTTTGACTATATTAACCGGAAATTTAAACAGACAACGGGAAAAACTATTTTTTATTATCTGAATGAACTGCGTATCATGATGGCGAAGCAATATCTCCAGAGCGGTTATTATACGATCAGCGAGGTTGCGGATAAGACAGGTTTTCATGATGTTTACTATTTTTCTAAGGTATTTAAAAAATATACTGGGATTTCTCCCGGTAAATACATTGTATGATTATCCTTCCCTGACCTGTGCCATCTCTGCTTTTTTATGCTTCCAGATGACGATGACGGCAATACCCATACATCCATATATGATATATTTATCTGCAATAAGAATGCAGCTGGTAATTGTAAAACACAGATAGGTAATGATGCTTCTTCTGCTGTGCGGTGCAACTCTGAGTGCAGAGAAAAGCAGATAGTAAAATATCAGTATTATTAATGCCCTGTAATCCTCTGATACTCCAAGCAGCACTCCAAAGGAAACGGCGATTCCTTTTCCGCCCCGGAATCCATGCATGACAGGGAATGCATGCCCTAAGACTGGTGCTATCATCAAGAACGAAAACAGCACCGAATCCGAAAACATATCCTGAAAATATGCAACCGGCAAAAAGCCTTTTAGCAAATCACAGAGCAGTGTTGCGATTCCGCAACCCATTCCTCCTAACATAAAGGCATTTGCCGTACCCGGATTGCTGTCATTGCTTTCCTTTACCAGATCTCTTCCGGCTATTATCTTTGTGATATATTGCCCGAATAAAAGATTTCCACTAAGATATGCGATCAGAATACATATTATTTTCTTCATTGTATCACCTGCACTTTTCTATAAACTGCAATATTTTCTGTGATGTATCCCCTTTGAAATCTCTCCTTTGATTCTCTCTCATGCGTTCTCTCATACTGTCATCATGTGCCAGCCGGATTCCCGCTGCCACCTGACCTTCACTGGTTTTCGCTGTTATACTGTAACCATGCCGTACAAAATATGACATATTGGCAGTTTCGCAACCCGGAATCGGATCTATGTGTACCATCGGACATCCTGCAGTCGCAGCTTCTGTCGAAGTCAGACCGCCCGGTTTTGTAAACAGGGCATCTGCCGCATGGAGAAACAGCGGCATTTTATCCGTCCAGCCGAGAATCTGTACCTTTCCTTCCCTCTGATATTCTTTTTGCAATTTATCATATATCTGCTGGTTTGAACCACAGATCACAAGAATATTATCCTCTCTGTCACTCTGCCTGTCCAGTTCCCGGACCAGTCCGCAGATATTCCCGGCTCCCATGCTGCCTCCGACAATCAGATATATTTTCCCCGGCTTCAGCTTTCTTCCTTCTGGCAATTCTTCTTCTATCTTCCCCACTGCTTCTTCCCGGTCTGTTTCCTGTGCATACGCAGGTGCAACTGGAATCCCGAATGGAAGCAACTTCTCCTGCGGAATTCCTGCCCGGATAAATTCTTTTCCGACTTCCTCTGAAGGAACTACATAATAATCACAGTCTGTCTCTCCCCAGAACGGAATACTGGTATAATCTGTTGCCACCGCTATGACAGGCGGCACTTTCTTTCCTTTCTTCTTCATTCCTGTCAATGTTTCCGCCGGAAATAAATGCGGCACAATCACGACATCATATTCTTTCCCCATAATGCATTTATCCAGATATTCCGCCATCATGGAATTTACATAATATACCGGGGAATGTTTCACATGCCGGCTTACTGCATCTCCCAGCCGGTAAACCATCCCAAATACCCGTGGTGCTTTCTGCACCGTCTTTACATAAATTCTTCCGACCGTATCTGACACCTTCTGTCCTGCAAATGCCAGATAATCCGGAAAGTCAGCTATCTGCCCCTGCTGCCTGAAATACTCCTCCATTGCACGTCCTGCAGCATTATGTCCGCCTCCTGTACTGCATGATAATATCAAAATATTCAGTTTTCTTTTCTCTGCACTTCTTTCCTCATTCATCATATCTTTATTATACCAGATATTTGCAATCTTATCAAGTTTTCATATTTCTTTCGCATTTCTTTCACAGAATCACCATAAATTCTGGGTATATTATAGACCATAAGGAACAGGTAATTACCAGGCCTGAAAAAATCCTTTTTATATAAATTTTTTTATAAATTTTTTCATAAAACTCCTATCCTTTTTTACTCCGGTCTGTTACCGGAGTTTTTTATTGTCTATTATCGTTGATGCTCCATGGAATATAGTATATACTACCGACAAATATACTTTGAGATAAATGTTCCCTCAAATAATCTCTTTTTTTCTAACAATTTATTCAGATTCATTTTCCGACTACCATCTGACTTTCTCAAAATAATAATTTTATATAGCAAAAACCTCTCAAATACTTACTTAAAAGCATTTGAGAGGTTTTTCCAGTAATGAGACACCGGGGAATCGAACCCCGGACAACTTGATTAAAAGTCAAGTGCTCTACCGACTGAGCTAGTATCCCATATTCTATTCGCAGTTCTTTTCCTTTCGTCCTGCTAACAGGGCTAGTTGGATTCGAACCAACGAGATGCAGGAGTCAAAGTCCTGTGCCTTACCGCTTGGCGATAGCCCTAGGCCTGTGCTTGGCGATAAACTTACTTTCGTAAGAGGGTGGATACAGGGATTCGAACCCTGGGCCTCCAGAGCCACAATCTGGCGCGCTAGCCAACTGCGCTATACCCACCATAGGCCTCCAGGATTGTTTTCCCGGACAATGTGCCCAAAGGGATTCGAACCCCCGAC
>FR900083.1 GCA_000437755.1 Roseburia sp. CAG:303 | reverse complement strand
TGACAGCCTGCGTGAAATATTTGGGGAAGAATAATGTATTTCTTTTAGTACTTGCCATAAATCACTTGATTTTATTTCGGGATAGTGTTACTATGACATTGTAAAAAGAAATCATGTTACCGGGTACGGGCAGGAGCTTCGTACTCTGGTAATTGATGTATACAATGTACAACATTGTGTGCAAATATAATAAAACTATTTAATGCAAGGAGGATAAATCAGACATGTTAGAAAAAGAACAGTGGAATGGTTTTGAAGGAAGACTCTGGAAAGAAGAAATCAACGTAAGAGATTTCATCCAGAAGAACTACACACAGTATGACGGTAATGAAGAATTCCTGGAAGGACCTACAGAAGCTACCGATAAGCTCTGGGGAAGACTTCAGGAACTTCAGAAAGAAGAAAGAGCTAAAGGCGGAGTTCTTGATATGGAAACAAAGGTTGTTTCAGGACTTACAGCTTACGGCCCTGGTTATATTGATGAATCCATGAAAGATTTAGAGCAGATCGTAGGTCTTCAGACAGATAAGCCGTTAAAGAGAGCTTTCATGCCTTACGGTGGTATCAAGATGGCAGAAGAATCCTGCAAAAACTATGGTTATGAACCAGATCCTGAATTACACAAGATCTTCACTGAGTATCACAAGACACACAATCAGGGTGTATTTGATGCTTACACACCTGAAATGAGAAAGGCTCGTCACAGCCACATCATCACAGGTCTTCCTGACACATACGGACGTGGACGTATCGTTGGCGATTACAGAAGAGTTGCTCTTTATGGTATTGATTACCTTATGGAACAGAAAGCAAAAGATTATGCTAACTGTGGCGATGGAACAATGACAGATGACGTTATCCGTCAGAGAGAAGAAATCACAGATCAGTACAAGGCATTAGCAGGAATGAAGAAGATGGCAGCTGCTTATGGTTATGACATTTCACAGCCTGCAAAGAATGCAAAGGAAGCATGCCAGTGGTTATACTTCGGTTATCTTGCAGCGATCAAGACTCAGAACGGTGCAGCTATGTCAGTAGGACGTGTATCAACATTCCTTGATATCTATATCCAGAGAGATTTAGATAATGGCGTAATCACAGAAAAAGAAGCTCAGGAATTAATCGACCATATGGTTATGAAGTTCAGAATGGTTAAGTTTGCAAGAATCACATCTTACAACGAATTATTCTCAGGAGATCCTACATGGGCTACACTTGAAGTTGGTGGTATCGGTGTTGACGGTCGTCACATGGTTACAAAGAACGACTACAGATTCCTTCATACTTTAGAGAACATGGGACCTTCACCGGAACCAAACCTTACAGTATTATACTCAGCTGCACTTCCTGATAACTTCAAGAAATATGCTGCTAAGATTTCTGTAACAACAAGCTCAATCCAGTACGAGAACGATGACGTTATGAAGCCTGTATGGGGCGATGATTATTCAATCTGCTGCTG
>FR900082.1 GCA_000437755.1 Roseburia sp. CAG:303 | reverse complement strand
AAGGAATGAGGTGTGCAGCATGAAAAAACAACTTAGTATTGGAATACAGGGATTTGATAAATTAAGAACGGAAGACTATTATTATATTGACAAAAGTGATTTTATCAGTGAATGGTGGGAAAACGGCGATGATGTTACTTTAATCACACGTCCCCGCCGTTTTGGCAAAACATTAAACATGGATATGGTGCGCTGTTTCTTCTCCAACCACTATAAAGACAGAGGCGATTTGTTTGAAGGTCTTTCCATCTGGAAAGATGAAAAATACAGAAAGCTTCAGGGAACTTATCCTGTTATCTTTTTAAGTTTTGCAGAAGTAAAAGAAAACAACTGTAAAGCAGCTATACAAAAAATAAAAAATATTCTGGCAGATTTATATATGCAGTATGCATTCCTAAAAGAAAATTTTTCTGAAACAGATTCCATACGATATCAACGTATCACATACGATATGGATAATGTCACTGCTCAGGATGCCTTAAAAAACCTGGCTTCCATATTAAATTCCTATTATGGTCAAAAAGTCATTATCCTTCTGGATGAATATGACACTCCCAT
>FR900081.1 GCA_000437755.1 Roseburia sp. CAG:303 | reverse complement strand
GATAGCAAGTAATCTGTAATACACTGGTCTTAGACACAAATACAGAGTGAAAACGTTGATTTTCCTTGAATTTCAAGGGATGGCGGAAGTCCGCCATCCCTTATTCTGGTAATTTGGCGGACTTCCCTTATATACTTTGACTATCTTGGTGTCTATAATAAGACCAGCAGGTGATGCATCATATTAGTTAGGAACAAGGAGGAAAAAATTTATGGATACTCAAACAAGGTATAGTGGAAAATTAAAAAAGGTAAACCTGAAAATTAATTTAAAAACAGCATTTATGACGGGGCTGGTAACAATGCTCGGGCTTGCCGGCACGGTGACCGCAGATGCTGCGACCATCAGCGATGACGGAAAATATGCCCTGATTATGGACGTTATGGATGGAGATATCAATGGCGAGGAATATGGAAAAATGATACGGTTCAATGTTGAGGATGAGGAGACGACCGTTAAGCTGTCCGAACTCACGGCAGGAATGGTTCCATTCAGCAATGGAAATGAATTCGAATATTGGGGAAAAGGTATCTTTGGGGATGAAAGAGCCGATGAGGAAATCCCAATCACAGATTTTAATTACAGCGGCACATTTGGGGATGAAAGCTATTCCAATGGTTATATGATTCAGGCTGTCTTTTCAGACAAGGTAATGCAGGGAACAGGAACGTATTATCTGACACTCGACCCATTTGGAGGCACATTAAATGGTGAGAAAAAGAAGTTAAGATTAACAAGTAAATCCAGTGAATATACAACCGTGGATTTATCAGAGTATACAGCAGTAAGACCGGGATATACCTTTGTGGGCTGGGCAATGGATGGAAATTTTGTAACTTCTGTTGATTCGAGTTATTTTGCAGATAAGGATGCAGTCCAGGTAACGGCAACATATAAGAAAAATTCTTTTGATGGCGATTATACCTGGGTAACTTTGAATGCAAATGGCGGAACGATTGATGGAAAAGCTTCGGAAAAATATGATTATGTGGGCGGAGCAAATTCAGGAACCGATATGTCCGTCTTCCAGTATGTGCCGGTAAGAGAAGGTTATACTTTTCATGGCTGGAATACAAAAAGCGATGGAAGCGGATCAAAGGTGAATTATCTGTACTGGGCATACTGGAGAAACGAAGGCGAATCCATATATGAAAGAGATACATTAGTAGATAATATGTATAAAAATCTGATTTTATATGCAAGCTGGACAAAAAATGTAGAAGAACCGGGCACATCAGAACAGCCAACGACACCGGAAGAACCGACCACACCGAAACAGCCTGCAGGAGATACTGTAAAGGAAATCCAGGGTACAGGAGATGTGAAAACAAACATTGAATTTGCAGACGGAATAAACAAAGATTATAAAGTGGATATTAAAAAGGTAGGAATCAAAAAAGAACTGGCAGATAAGCATGTAAAATTCATTGCAGATATTAATGTGCTGAATGGGGATTCCGTTGTAAAAATCAGCGATACAAAAATGAAAATCAGCATTGCAATGCCGGATGATTTAAAGGGATACAATAAATATGAAGTAGTGTATATTTTAAATGATGAAATAAAGGAAACCATCCCGGCAACGGTGGAAAATGGCAATATTGTATTTGAAACATCCCATTTAAGCCAGTATGGAATTGTTGCAACAAATGTAGAGACAACGGATCAGGAAACAACTGCATCTATCAGCCAGACAACAGGAAATAAAACAGCTACAGCAGTAACGACAGGAAACAAGACAGCCGGCAGCCCTAAGACAGGAGATGAAAACCATATGATGATCTGGATTGCCGTATTAGTCCTGTCCTGCACAGGTGTAGTCAGCTATACAATGCACAGCAGACGCAAAAAGCTGGATCAATAGCAGCAGAAGAAAATAAAAAGAAGGAGGTATGCAGGATGAAGATTGCAAAGAAAAGGCTGATATCCATTCTGCTGGCAGTGTGTCTGGTTATCGGAATCATGCCGGTCAGCGGATTGGCAGCAAAGAGCAGTTCTTTTGACGCGGTCGGCGGAAAAGTAACGTATGAAATTATGGATGATGGAACTGTTACCATTACCGGCTGTGATACATCTGTAACGGCAATAGAGATACCGGATACACTGGAAGGTCTGCCGGTAACGAAAATTGCAGATTATGCTTTTAATACTGATAACTATAGTCATGCCCATGAGGCACTTACTTCGGTAAAACTGCCTTCAACACTTGAGGAAATTGGTCAGAGTGCGTTCGGTGGATGTAAAAATCTTACGGATGTAAATTTTGCGGATTGTGTATCATTGACTACGATAAAAGAATACGCATTTGAAATTACAGGTTTTACTTCTGTAACATTGCCTGCATCCGTATCGGAGATTGGATGGGCTGCTTTTGCAGCCTGCCCACAGCTTATGGAAGCAGATTTTACTGCATGTACAAATCTGGAAGTAGTGGAGGACAGTTTGTTCGGTGAGAACAGTCAGTTAGTATCGGTAAAACTGCCGGAATCAGTAAAGGTCATAAATAGGGAAGCATTTGCATTTTGCACCTCTCTTTCTGAAATAGACCTTTCCGGATGCCGGAATCTTACTGAAATCGGGGAAAAAGCCTTTTATGGAGATACCGCACTTACGGATTTAAAGCTGTCCGCAGGTTTAAAATCGGTTGGAAAAGAAGCATTTGAATCCTGCACTTCACTGGCAGATCTGGATTTATCCGTCTGCACTTCGCTTACAGAGATTGGAGAATTAGCATTCAGACAGATTCCAGTGACGTCCCTTTCCTTTCCGGCAAGCCTGGAAGTAATTGGAATAGGAGCATTTGACGAATGTGAACAGCTTAGCAATGTGACATGGCCGGAGAACAGCCAGCTCAGGGTGCTTTCCGGATTCAGCCGCTGCACGGCATTGCCGGTATCGGTTTATAACGAAGGAGTATCGCTGCCAAAGGTAACGGTAATCGGGGCGGAAGCTTTCCGGAACAATTACTTTGAAAGCGTGACCATTCCGGAAAATATCAGGGAGATTGGAAATTCTGCTTTTACGGGGGATGGAGAGGATTATACATCACAGTTAAAATCACTTACCATTCTTCCGGGGGTGGAAACGATCGGAGAATATGCTTTTACCGGCTGCCCGATAGAGGGAACACTGGATATTCCGGAAAGTGTCAGTGAAATTGGATCTGAGGCTTTTGCGGGAACGGACATTACCGGAGTGAATCTTGCTTTTGGTGTGGAAATGATTGGCGAGGGAGCTTTTAGATCCTGTGAAGGACTGGAAGGAACAACGATTGTTGTGCCGGAATCAGTCAATCTGGTCGGCAGGGAGGCCTTTGAGTGCATCGCTCCTGACAAGCCGTTGACCGTAGAATTCCGGAATCGCGATATCATGCTGCAGGAGGCTTTATATGATGGTCAGGTAAGCGTAGGAGAGAAACAGTATTATACCGCATTTAGTGATTCTTATGAGGCTTCCAATATTATTATACGGGCATATGAGAAAGATTCCAATGGAGATACATCCATGATGAAACTTCTCTATGATGCTTTGGTAAATGATCCGAACAGAGACCCTGAACATATTTATCAGTTTGAAGCAATTTCAGATGAAACCTGTACTGTTTCCGGGATGATACCGGATAATGCTAAAATCAGGCTGTATGTCAACGGAAGGGAAGTGCCGGTGCAGATAAAAGAGGGCAGCTTTTCCGTACTGGTGGACAAGGGGACAACAGTTGAAGCAGAGGTCAGCAGGGATGCATATTATGAGAAACATTTTATTAAGACAGATATCGGTGCAGACTGGGATTTGGGCGAAATTACATTTACAGAAAAAGAAAAAATTCCTTCCAATCGTCTGATGCTTGTAGATTTTCAGAATGTGACCGTCAGCAGTTTTGAAAAACTCAGCATGACACTGGCGGAAGGCAGTACGGTTCTGAACGAAGGCAGTGATTATACGCTGCAATATCCGTATATTGCACTGGCACAGAACGTAACAGCGGATACACTGACACTGAGCATAGATGCGGATGGAATTTCCTGCACCGGTGCAAGTGTGACAGCAGACCGCAGCAGTGGTGTATTTCAGGTATCACTGACACCGTGGGGCAAAGCCGGTATCACGGCAGAAAGTGAATTTGCCGGGGATAACAATATCCTGGTATTTTCCGGTGACGGCGCAATGGTATGCCACGGTACAATTACCAGTAACGGGCTGTTTCTTACGGATGCCCTGAAAGCAGGAACTTATACCGTCGCTGCATTTAATGCAAACGACAGTTTTTCCACCGTTTCTTCCATCGATGGGCTGAAAGCCATGGGACTGGAAGCGGGCAGAGATTATGCAAAGAAGTCCGTCCAGATAACAGATGACAATCAGGCGGAGATAACACTGAATGTTCCGATCTTAAAAACGAATGTTTCAGATGTTCTGAATCAGGACAAATGCAATGTAATCGCCAGCCAGAATAAGATAATTGCCGGTCAGAGTCTCCGTACAAGAGTTTATTACAGCTTTGCAGACGGAAAAACAGGCACGGTTACAGTGGCACTGCCGAATGGTGTAAAACCGGATATTATTTATACCCAGGATGAAGTATTAAAGCAGGGAACGGATTACACTTTAGAGAATGATATTTTAACAATTCCGGTAAAGAAATCCGAGGGATTGCTGTATATGCGGCTGATATTTACAAAGCCGGGCTGGCAGAGTGTTTCCGTTTCGGGAACGGTTAAAAATGTGACAGCGCCGGTTGGCAGTACAACAGTTCAGGTGCAGGGACTTTGTTTAGAACCGGAATCACAGATTCTTACGGAACGCACCGGAAATGTTGCAAATATAACTGCAGCACCGGATTCTGAAGTAGAACTGCGTCTGGATGGTGAGACAGTTGCTTCCGGCACAACAAACAAAAGCGGAACACTGCGTCTGACTTATGATTTGCCGGAAGATATCCTCAGCGGACAGCAGTTCCGGCTGGAGGCTGTCTGTGGCAGTGAGAAAAGTGAGACAACGGTATCCTATGTTATAAAAGAATCAGGACTTGAAACATGGTATTTCTATTGGAATGATAATAAAGAGTTTTTATTCAATGTATCGGATCAGGATATAAAGAAATCTTATTATACGGAGGTTTATGTTGGTGAATATCTGTATTTTGCAGCAACATTTCTTGCAGAAACCGAGCCGACCGATGTAATCACTTATGTGGGCATGACAAACGGAGATGTGGAATATGTTCCAATGTCACTGATTAAGACAGAAAAAGTTACAACTCCGGGAAAAGAACAGAACCGCTATACATTTTCCGGAAAAATGAAAGCAACAACCAGGGTTGCGGAAGATTTTGCACTGGACTGGAACGATGACAGCGAGTATTTTACTTATGATGTATCGACGGCTGCACAGATTGAGAAAAAAGCGGCGAAAGTCACAGCGGAACGCAGGGAACTGATTGCAGAAGCAAGAGATGCTTTTGAAGATAAACTCAAAGGAATTGTTCCGGAGATTGAGGATGCATCTGCTTATATTTTCGGTGCAAAATACCGGGTATCTCAGACCGACTGGTTTTTGGGACTTTCTGAGAGCGAACAGGCAGCAGCCTATAATCTTGAGAAAGCTATTGACCGTGCCATCAGTGGACTTTCCAAATCCTATGGTCTGAAAAAAGATTTGACCGAATACAGCGGATGGGATGAGGTATATGCAGAAATCGGAATTACGCAGAGCAAAAATACCCGTACCGCTGATGAACTGCGGGAAGATGGATTTACCGTATGTGAAAATGGAAGTACATTTACTGCGTATAAAGATGATACAGAAGAAACACAGACAGAAACAGCACCGCTGTCCGTTCTGGGACGTGCCGGAGGTGGCGTCAGCGGTGTCAGCGGAGGATTCACCTTTATCGATGAAAATGGCAATCAGGTAGATTTCGAGGCAGGCGCACTTGACAATATCAATCAGTCCATAAGAAATGATAATTTTTCCGATTTGACAGATGCTTATGATGATTTTGCCAATGCAGTAAAGAGCAATCCGTCCTGTGGAACTCTGGAAGCGGGTGCTCTGGACGGTGTCAGTGGCAGCCTGCAGGTTGTAAATACGATAAATGCCATTGATGGCGTAAGACAGGATGCCGAATCAATGGTGGATTTCACAGTCCGGGCATCTGAAATGCAGGGATATGTGGATGAATTAAAGCTGTTTGAAAACCGCTATGCAGATAAACCGCTTTGTTCCAATGCCATTATGAGGGAACGGTTTACGGCACAGAGCCTTCAGCTTCTGCTTGATAATGAAGCCTTCCGCTTTGGTGCAAATTCGATTGCAAATTCCATCCTTATCGTAGGCGGTGTGGTTGATAAAACCGGAGCATCGGATATTATAAGTTTTGTCTGGGACAAAGCGACAAATGCCGTGGGTGCAAGACGTGCGGCGCAAATCCAGAGTCTTCTGGAAAAACTGGATAAACAGACGAGGGAAAGAAAACAGCGGTGTGAAAAAACAGATATGGCAGATATTATGCGGAGAACGCGTAAAAAAGCACATAAAAAAGGTCTGGTTGACCCGTCCGGTATGGTATATGAGGCGGTGGAATCCAATACACTTGCCGGAGTAACAGCAACTGTGTGGTATGCAGATGATGCAGAGGGAACAAATGCGAAAATCTGGGATGCAGATGCTTATGACCAGATAAATCCTCAGATTACGGATGAGAGCGGCAGATACGCGTGGGATGTTACCACGGGATGGTGGCAGGTGCGTTTTGAAAAAGACGGATATGAAACTGCATACACGGAATGGATGGAAGTTCCTCCGCCAAGACTGGGACTGAAAACCGCAATGATTTCCAAAGCATTACCGGAGGTTGTATCTGCGAAAGCATATCCGGACTATATCGAGGTAATGTTCAGCCAGTATATGGATACCACAAAGAAAATTACACTTCCGGAAGGCATGACAGGAACATGGCAGTCCGTGGACAGCGGATTTTCAAAGGTTCTGCATATTACAAAGAAAGACGGATTCAAAAAAGGCAGCACCATTTCCTTTACCATTAACGGTGCGGAAAATTATGCAGGAAAAGCACTCGCTTCTTATCAGAGTGAAGAGCTTACAGTCTCTGCACGTCCTGCGGAAATTATTCTGAATTATGAGAGTGTGATTTCTGCCAAAGCCGGAGTGACACGCAAACTTACGGTTCGTGTAAAAGATGCGGATGGTAATTATATGCCGGGAGTAACACTGGAAGCTGTCATCGGAAACACAGACATTGCCGGGCTTGCAGACAGTTCAGCTATCACGGATGAAACTGGAAAAGCAGTGTTTGGCATGAATACGGAGCTTCCGGGATTGACAGATATTACCTTCCGTGTGGAGGGAACAAGTCTTGCAAAGACACTTTCTTTAGATATTACTGTTGATGAGAACCGGCCGCTCAGACCGACCGCCCAGATTGGCACAACCGTATATACGGCAGATTCTCCGAAAGAGAATTACATTACCGTGGACAAAGGCGAACAGCTTATTATTTCTGCGGAGGAAGATGTAACCATTTATTATACAACGGATGATACCTGCCCTTGCCAGAACAGTGAGAGCCGTAAAGTATATACCGATCCGATTACCATTACAGAAAACACGAAATATCGTATAACAGCTTATAGGGACGGCATGGATTATAGTGAACGGCTGAATATCACAGTGACCGTGGACGATACGCATAAGCACAGCTACGGAAGTGAGTGGAAAATGGACGAAAGCAGTCACTGGCACGAATGCAGCTGCGGGGCTGTCAGCGATAAATCAGAGCATGACTGGAAGGTAGAAAATGCAAAAGATGCTACCGCGACAGTGTCCGGATATACGGGCGATAAAATCTGCCAGATTTGCGGTTATACGGTAAAAGGAAAAGAAATTCCTGCCACCGGAACAACGACACCTGTCAAACCGGGAGATGGAGATTCGACAAATTCGGGAAATGGAACAGATGCAGATTCCACAAAACCGGGAAATGGAACAAATACAGATGCCACAAAACCGAATGAAACAATGACAGACGCCACAAAGCTGGGCGGAACAACAGCAGATGCTACGAAACCGGAAAATGGAACGGTAACAGATTTGACGAATTCCAATGGAGATAGCAATAAAAATGCAGATGGTCTTCAGACAGGAGATAACAGCAATCTGTGGATGTGGTTTGTTGCATTGTTTATATCAGGTGGAGCTGGTGTAACCATATATTCCAGAAAGAAAAAATATGTGAAATAAGATTTTGTTCACAGTTTATAAGAAAACGGCTGCTTAGACCGATTTGGCCAGGCAGCCGTTTTTTGAAAAACGTTAAATATGTATTCAAGTGCTTCTAATTAAACAGTAAAGTGAGAATAAACAGTATATAACAGTTGACAGAAGAAGCAAACTGTTATATACTGTTTACTGTTAAAGGAGACAGATAATATGCATATTATTTTAAATCATTCCTCTATGGTACCAATTTATGAACAGTTAATGGAGCAGATTAAATCGGAAATTATTTATTCCAGATTAAAAGAAAACGAAGCTCTTCCTTCTGTAAGGACGCTTGCAGGAGAACTTCGGATAAGTGCTCTTACAGTAAAAAAAGCTTACGACGGACTGGAAGCTGCCGGATTTGTTACAACCATTCATGGAAAAGGAACTTATGTGACGGCAGCAGATAGGCAGCTGGCGATGGAAGCAAGAAGAAAGACAGTGGAAGACGAGTTTCAGAAGATAATTGACCGGGCAGAAGCAATGGGTTTGGACAGAGAAGAGATACTGGAAATTGTTCAGAAACTGATAGAAAGAGGTTAATATGATAACATTTCAAGATGTGAAAAAAAGTTATGGCAGTTATATATTTGACGTATCATCCCTGCATATTCAGCAGGGAATCATAACCGGACTGGTTGGAAAAAATGGAGCAGGAAAAACTACAGCAATTAAGATGATGCTGGGGCTTGTAAAGCCAGAAGGTGGGGAAGTAAAAGTATTAGGGACAGATGCAAGGCATCTGTCAGCACAGAAGAAACAGGAGATAGGAGTAGTACTTTCTGAATCAGGCTTTAGTTCATATCTTAATATTTCTGATATTGAACATATACTTATGAAGATGTATCCGGAGTTTGACAGGGATTATTTTAAACAAAAATGTAAGGAATTTCATCTGCCGGAAGGAAAAAAGATTGCAGAATTTTCCACAGGAATGAAAGTAAAACTTAAAGTTCTTATTGCAATTACACATAAAGCAAAATTGCTGATTCTGGATGAACCGACTACGGGACTGGATGTGGAAGCAAGAGAAGCGATATTAGATATACTGCGGGAATATATGACAAAACAGGAACCGTGCTCCATACTTATTACATCACATATTTCTTCCGATTTGGAAAATTTATGTGATGATATTTATCTTATCCATGATGGGAAAATTATTCTCCATGAGGATACAGATGTAATTGTAGAGCAGTATGGCATATTGAAAGTAACAGAGGAACAGTATGAATATCTGGACAAAACTTATGTTTTGAAAAGCAGGAAGAAAACATATGGATACGCATGTTTTACTGGCTGCAAAGAATTTTATCGGGAAAATTATCCGGAAATAGTGATTGAAAATGGTGGAATAGATGAACTGATTATGATGATGACAGGAGGAGATGAATAATGGCAGGATTATTTGAAAAAGATATTCGATTAATTATGCAGAGGAAAAATGTTCTGATGATTTTAATGTTGTTGTCTGTGTTCCTTGCATATACGCAGGAAGGGACATTTATTGTGAGTTACCTGCCGGCGGTGGCTACTATTATGATAATAGGAACAATGTCTTATGATGAACTTGATAATGGATATCGGTTTTTACTGACACTTCCTGTAACTACAAGAATATATGTAATAGAAAAATATATCTTCTGCGTTGCAGGCATATTTATGTCATGGATTTTAGCAGTTGTACTGTATTTTTTTATGGGAGTTCTGCATGGAAATAAAATAAATATCGTTTCGGACATACCAATGTTAGTTCGGTTTTTTATAGCAATAGAAGCTTTGGTGTTTATCATTCTGCCAATGCAGATAAAATTTGGCATTGAAAAAAGTCGTGTTGTGATTCTGATTATCTGCGGTGCTATTATAGCAGGTATTATAGGAATTTCCAAAGTAATAGATATAGCAGGTATTATAAATAAAATCAGATGGATTGACCAGCTGAACATTGCTGTTCTTGTGTCAGGAGAGATTTTTATTGTATTTGGAATCGGTATAATTTCCTGCTTTACAGGGTGTAAAATAATGGAAAACAAGGAGTTTTGAAGAACCGGAGAATAGAAATGGAGATAATATTCCCTGTTTTGTATTGACAATAAAGTAAATTTGATATATAATCCTAATTAAGAATAAATCCTAATAAGGAGGACGAATGACAAATAGGAGAAACACAATTCAGAAAGACCTGGTAAGAAATGCTGT
>FR900080.1 GCA_000437755.1 Roseburia sp. CAG:303 | reverse complement strand
AAGCCGCTTTCCCGGTTGGATTTCAGCAGGTATTCCTCCCGCAGATCGACAAGAAGTCCAAGGACAAAGCCGTGGTAAAAGCGTTCCGGCTGGGTTCTTGCAGACGGCCGGCTGCCGGTATCGAAAGTGCTGAACGTATCCAGTGCGACATCGTTCATGTAAAGATTCATCTGCTTTATGCTGCCCTGAAGCAGGGCCCGGATAAAGTCGTTATAGGAAGAGTGGTTTCCCTGAAACCATCCGGTAAACATTTCAGAGAACATGGCAGTAGTTTCAAGATTGGTAATTTTCAGATGGTACCATGGCTGCAGTAACAATCCCCGGTATTCAAGGTCCTCCGGTTTAAGATAACCGGCTGCCATCAGAAGGCTCCAGATGGCATTTTCATTCTGATCCAGCTGGTGGAAGACAATCTGTTCATCAAAAGTGACAGAGATTTCATTTCCGAGCAGGAGTTCCTCCATCTGTTCCTTGATTCTGGAAGAAGCGGTGCGGATCAGCCTGCTGACCAGCTGGTTGGAACTGGTGGAAGCCCAGTA
>FR900079.1 GCA_000437755.1 Roseburia sp. CAG:303 | reverse complement strand
CCCTTCTTTTGGGGGGTGCCATGTATGGCTGTCCTCATTGCGGCAATCTTAACTTTCCCATGCAATTCCAAAACAGAAACACCGCATTTATCGTAGTTTCAATCAATGGAGAACTGCAATTCTTACTTCTTTTGGTTATGACCCTTTGGAATGTCCTGCATGCGGGCATAAAATGGAGTTACTTGAACTCTATTACAACCACAAACGCGTATCCCTCGAAGAACTCTATGAGAGAGCCATGTCCAAATCTCCCGGAAAGTATTCCTCTGCATGATTTTTTGTGGTATAATCTTCCCATAGAAAGGAAGGATCGCATTGAACACCAATATCGAGGAATTACGCAAAAAATATCTGGATAATCCACCGGAAGGAATGACATCTGAGGACATTCGCAATATGAGTGAGGATGACCTTCTTGACATGGATTATTTCTTAAATGAAGACGACTTATTTGACGATGAGGCTGGTGTAGAAGGCTTTTATATCTTCTAAGCAGTGTCGTCTCATTTCCATGCCCGCTTTTTAGCGGGCTATTTTTTTAGAGTGTGCATCTAAAATCGAACTTTCCTATAAAGTAAAAAAAGCCTGCAGGCCTTTTTTTAGCCCGCAGACTCTTCCCGTCATCTTTATTCTTTTTTCCTCTTAACCGCTTTATCGGCTTCTTTCTGGATAAGACGATAAGACGGCATCGGTACGTTTCCACGCTCCTCGATTTTATCCCGGCTTTTTTGTGATGATATGCTGCTATTCTTTCCTTGTAATGAGATTTATGTTCTTCAGCATTAATCTTATTTGATTTATCTGCTATTTCCTTGTAAAAAACTGTACAGTTCATCATTCAATACAATTGCACATACCAAATATTGCACATCTCTGCTATTTACTCTTACCCGCACCATTGGATAATATCTTGCAAACACCTCCTCATTTTCTTCGATATCCCCAAAAATTTTATCCCAATCCTTATCTCTAATAAGAAGCGATTTGTTTTGTTGTACCAACCATTCACACCGTTCTACTGCTGACTTTTTCACTAACTCTTCATAATATTCTTCTGTGATCAGATTATTATAAAATTTGAAATAATCTTG
>FR900078.1 GCA_000437755.1 Roseburia sp. CAG:303 | reverse complement strand
GCTACACCCCCTTGCGCCGCTAAAGCGGCTATCCCTTGTGGACTTGCCGTCCGCAAACAGCATAAAATGCTGTTCGCCGCCAGCAAGTTTGAAAGCGACTAAAATGAATTTTATGGAACAAACAAATCGGAAGTATGAAAGGAGAATAGCAGTATGGATGATTACGGAAAATTATGGGATAATTATTCTATCGAATTTAATTCAAAGTTAGTAAATTCAAATGGAGATTGGAACAAACTGGACGAAGATGAACAAGAAATTGCTGCCTTATGGAAGCTATTTGTGGACATAAATAACGGAGGATTTATCCAGTTTTTTTGCAACTGGGGTTTCCAATGTTTTTGCTATGCCATGCGTGGGCTAAAGCGCATCGATGATACCAGTCTTTATGAATTACTGGCAGACACATATTATGATGTTCTGGAAAAATTTAAAGATGATACCAGATTAACAGAATATTGGGATATACCAGAGTATCTGACAGATGAAGATGAGGAACGCCTTAACACTGCCGATACACAGTTCTATAAAACAGAATGTGAACATTTTACTAAAATGGCTTATGAATATTACCATCAAACATTGAAGAAAACGGTAACACCGATTGATACTTAACAATTCCAGTTTGGAGAATTGAGAAAATCGTTG
>FR900077.1 GCA_000437755.1 Roseburia sp. CAG:303 | reverse complement strand
GTTTGAAATTTTTATTATTTTAGTGTTATGTATGTTATCGTTGATTAAAAAATATCAAAATGGAGATTTTTATGAAAAAATTTATTTGTGCAGTCAGTATTATGACTGGTGTGTTGTTGTTACCATTGTATGCCCAGGCAAAAGTAGATATTACAGAAATAGATGTTACAGATGAGGTTGTGTCAGAAGATACTATTTATGAGTTGAATAAACAGTATCGGGAAGAAACGATCGGGAACAAGGCGATAAGATTTCTAGAACAGCATGGAATACGAATCTTTGGAAATGTACGTGAGCCTATGGTAATAAAAGATGGATATGCGGACTGGGACTGTAAGTTCTCAGAAGAGTTCAGCATGAGTGGAGCAGCATTTGGTCCGATCCGGCTGAAATATAGGTTTACCGGGGAAGAAATTGTATTATCAGAAGAAAAAGAAAAACTGGAAGATTATTTTGAACGAACCATGCAGATGAGCAGAGATATCAGGGAAAAAGCAGAATACATTAGAAAAAATGTACCGGAGAATGAATATGGCGGAATGTATTATGACGAAAAAGCAGGGTGTATCTGTGTGTATGTGATGACAGATCAATGGAAGGATGAGCTGGAGATACAGGGATATCACTGCATGAAAACAGAGAATAGTATGGAAGATTTGTATCAGGAGTTACAAGCATTGTGGGAAGAAAGAGAAAAATATGCAATTAATTATATTAAAGTAAATGAGTGCGAAAATACACTGGATATTTATGTGGTACAAAATGCGGAAAGTGAAAAACTGCAAAATATGGGATATCAGATAATAAATGCATATGTGCTTCATCCCGGAAACTGCTATTTTTCGGTAGAAAATGAAACAATTGAAGCAGACACAGTTATGAATATGTTTGATTCAACTGCATTTTCAGAACAGCTGGAGAAAGATGAGAATATAAAAGAACATATTCACGAAGGTATTCAGTGTTTGAGTGAAAAGTATCCAGATTATGATATTAGAAATCTACTCAATCGAATTGCGGCTGATGGGAACTATGAGCGATATCTGGATTTTGATAAGGAAATCCTGCAGTTTGTGGAGAAGCTTCCTGCATATGTTCCGAATACGGAAGATCCGGCGGAAGAGCTGATGTTTGGAGATCCGCAGAGAATTGAACTGAAAAGCCAGTTGCGGGAGTATAAGGAATTGCATCCGGATATGAGTTATGAAGAGATTTATGAAAAATATCTGAGTGACTGGGAAGATACCACAGAAATGACCAGGGAAGCAAAAATATATCAGCTGGTAATGAAAAGAGTTACCGGACAATTAAGCAAAGCAGAGGAGGTACAAAAGGAAGAAGGAAAGATAAAAAAGAATGAAATCAATAAGGCTGCCATAGCAGGCTGCATAGTACTGGTTATCGGTGCAGTGGCAGTGAAAGCGTGGATG
>FR900076.1 GCA_000437755.1 Roseburia sp. CAG:303 | reverse complement strand
AAGCTGAGCCACACCCCGGCATTCATGCCGTACTGCTTAAGTTTTTCGTTTCTCTGTTTCCTTATCTCTCGCAGCGACATGATGTATTATATATCATACCTACCATTTTGTCAACACTTTTTTGAAACTTTTTTTGATTTTTTTCAAAATACTTGTTTTTCCTTTAAAATCAAGGCTTTTCGGCATTTATTCTATATGGTTCTACAAATTTTTTTCAAATTCTTTCAAAAAAGATCCCGAAAACTTTTCTGGAAAAATTTCATTTCTCCTCTGTCATCCAGTTTCATAATGGCATAAGTTGGTTCAAAACTGACCTGACGAGGTTTGGATATACTTCCAGGATTCAGGAATGTAATTCCATCCTCCTCTTGAAGATACGGCATATGGGAATGTCCAAATATTACAATCTGGGCATTTCTCTCTTTTGCCGCAGCTTTGAGCCTGTCCATTTCAAATGGAACATAATACCGGTGTCCATGCGTAATAAATACCCGGTACTTTCCTATCTCTGTTATGATTTCCTGCGGCAAATCCGACCCCCAGTCATTATTTCCAGCTACCATACATACCGGGCATCCTGCTGCTGCCCGGATATAATCCTCATCCCGTTCTACATCACCACAGTGTATCAGCATGTCAACTGGCTGTTCTTTTTCCAGAACTACATCAAATTTATCTGTATAACCATGTGTATCACTAACTACTAAAATTTTCATATCCTAATTTTTCCTTCATTAATTGTAATGCTTTCCCTCTGTGACTAATCCGGTTCTTCATTTCCGGCTGCATTTCTCCTGTTGTCATACCATATTCCGGCACATAAAGCAGCGGATCATAACCAAATCCGTTTGTTCCCTTTTCTTCAAAACCAATCAGGCCCTCTATTGTACCGCGTGTTGTTACCACTCTGCCATCCGGAAATGCTGCAGCTATGGCACAGACAAATCTTGCACTTCTTTCATCTCCTTTTGCATCTTTCAGATTATCCAGGATTGCCTGATTCTTGACAGAATACGGAGTATCCTCTCCTAAATATCTTGCAGAGTATACTCCCGGTGCCTTGTCCATATAGTCAACTTCCAGTCCGGAATCATCTGCCAAAACCATCTCTCCGGTAAGCTTACAGATTGCTTTTGCCTTGATAATTGCATTTTCTTCAAATGTTGTTCCATTTTCTTCTATATCCACCTTAATTCCGGCATCCTTTAATGATAAGAGTTCCACATTCAGATCTGACAATATCATCCTGATTTCTTTCATTTTTCCTTCATTTGTTGTTGCAAATATAATCTTTTTTTTCTCACTCATTATGACATCCTTACACCTTTCTTATCTCTTTTAGTTAATTGCGAAACTCATAAT